>JAAVAO010000010.1 GCA_014803985.1 Treponema sp. | reverse complement strand
GACGGGAACTGGACGACCGACCTTAAGGCGCCCGAGTTCGTGGACGACGGCTTCGGCGGCAAGAACGGTCAGGTCACCATCGCCGACATGATCGGCGGGGACGCTTCGACCGCCGCCGCAAAGATCAACTTCATCAGCTGGAGCATGATCGGGGCGCAGGGCAACTACCTCACGCGAAACCGGCTCGACAAGACAAAGTCGGGCTTCGACCTTGACAGTGCGACCGTCGGCCTCAAGAGCTACAACAAGTTCGCTGGAAACTTCCTGCCGAACTGCCCAGTATATATTGAAATCGCGCTGGCGGAGATTGAAATGGAGGACTACGACGGGAACACCGCTGGAAATCTGAACTATTTATATAGAAAAGATGACTATGGCAACGAAACCGTTACCTGGGAGGAGGGTTTCAAGCAGTTCTTCGGCGGGCTGTTCGGCGGCCCCGTTGCGTATTTTGCACGCGCAAAGGACAACGCCCTCGACTCAAAGGACGGTCCGGGTTCTAACCCGTTCCTCGGACACTTGAAGTTCGGCTTCAACACGCCGTGGGTCAAGTACTACACTGGATTCAACTATGCGAAGATGGACGTTCGCGCTCCAATCATTTGGACGACAATAGACGGAAACTGGGACGCCGGCTACAAGCACGTCGGCGGCTTCAACGTGTTCAGCTTGGGCGACAAGCCGGCTGCGATGCTGGAGGAGCTTGCAGGAATCAAGCTTGACGTTGGATTTGCGCCGAACAAAACCGGCGACCGAAAGGGTCTGAAGTACGGCGACATCGAGTGGATCGACGTTCAGATTCCGGATGCATACAACCTCACGATCGACCTTCAGTCGAACGGCGCGTATGACAGCGACTACCTCTTCTATGATTCGGTTGAGCGAGACTTTATCCTCGGCGCGAGAATGGACGACATTGAGCTCGGCGACCTCAAGTTGAACTGGGCGCTGCAGGGATTGCTTGCAACACACCAGAAAGACACGAACGACCTCAAGACATCTAATGGGGACGGAGATGCGAGCGCGGGCAGCGTGCTTGACTGGTCAGGGTATTCAACGGACGTTTGGTACAGAACAACGGACATGAGCGGAGAGAAGCTTGCCGCTGCTGTTAAAGTTGGTCTGAAAGGAGACATATTCAATGTGAACGTGGGCTACCGAATGCGCGGAATGCAGGCTTCAATGCTCTATCTTCGAGAGAACCATGATGATGGAACGTTCGACCTCTCTTCAAACCTTGGCGTTTTGAACAGCCATGCGGTGAACCTTGACGCGGGCTTGAGACTCCTTGACGGCGCGCTTGGAATCAACCTCGGCGTTGAGGCGGAGTTTGCGCTCAAGAACTTGAAGCGCGGGGATGCGGCGTATGACACGTACATGCAGGAGCTTCCGTCATGGTATGAGGCAAGACGCTTCACGGAAGAGAACGCCCCTCTGTTTGACATTGACGGCGGTACCGAGCTGACGATCACGCCTGCTGTCACCTACGCTATCACAGACGCAATTTCGCTTGGCGTGTACGGCGACTTGAACTTGAACCTCTACTCATACTCGGAGGACATTCAGTACGCGGACGGCTCGAACAAGTTCCACGCAGAGCATGAGCGATACAATGCGAATGACGGGGCGGAGCTCTACTCATCAACAAACTCAATTGCGCGCTTCAAGAAGGCGGGTCTTTCGTTCAACATGAAGCCGGACAGCGACGTTGTGAAGGGCGTGGACATCTACTACGGCTTTGACTGGAGCAACAAGTACCGCCTGTTCAACACCCTTGTCGGGCAGGTTAAGTTCCCGTATGACATCACGGCGAGCCTTGCATTCGGACTGAAGACGGAGAACGCGGCTGGAACTGCCTATCAGCAGGATTACGTTGACCCCAACTACAAGTACAACCAGGACGAGTACAGCATCTTCTCGTTTGCAGTAGGAATTTCAAAGAAGATGGTTTTCCTCAAGAAGCCAACGGTCTACGCACAGTTCTGCTACAACATGGACCCTTATGCGCACTTCGGAAGCGGACAGGACAACTTGAACATGGACCGCTCTAACATCAACGGCTCGTGGGCGAAGGAGGGCGTTGGAAAGATCGACCCCGTCGACTGGTACGAGGGGCGTGCGGCTATCCGCGTCGGCATGAGATGGGACATATAATCCTCGGAGGAAATAGAATATGAAAAAATTGATAACTGGTGCAGTCGCCGCCATTGCCATTTTGCTTGGCTTTGCGGCTTGTTCCGGCGATTTGCATGAGAATGAGGTTGCTCCTTTATATATAGAGGGCGTAACCTCTGCCAGAGTGCCGATGACAAAGGTCAGCGACACGGAGCAGATATATAAATTCATCTACTCAAAGAACTTGGGCGGCTGGCATAACACTAGTGCGAGCATTGAGTTCAAGACAATGGTTGACGGAGGAAGCGATTGGTCGAGAGACTGGGGCGCTCCAAAAGATGAAACTGTAGTCCTCAAGGTTGGAGATGAGGAATATACACCACTTTTGAATCGCGAGGCTGATGGCGTTGGCGGTGCAGGACCTGGAAACATCGAGGTATATGACTTGGTTGAAGGGCAGGAATATACAATCCGCATGCAGGTTGACATAGCGACTCTTAGCGGAAAGATAAGGATCGAGGGTCTTTCAGTTGCCGCCCCTGACATGCAAATTATTGTGTCAACGGATGCCGGTGGAAAGGATGCTGTCAAGATCCCAATGACGAGAGGCGGAACAACCTACACCTATGAATTCATTGCCGCAGAGACGAAGACACTTTACTACTATTTCTATTGCTCTGCTTTGAACACTACCTATTATGTTAACAATAATAAACTCGAGCAGGTTGATGAAAAATTGTATGATGCACATGGAAACCTTCTTAATGCGGACGGCGATACAGTTGCTGACAATAGTTATGCACCTGACGGCTGGAAAAAAGCCAACATGGTTTCAATAGTCAAGGAGCATAAGTACTCTATAGAAATTGTGGCGGATGAAACTTATCAAGGATTCAACGGAACGATTAAATATGAAGTAAAAGTAGACGACATAGAAGAAGTTAAAGATGATAAGTCCTTGTACACGGTTACAGACGGAATCTTTAAGGATGCCGTTCTCATAGGTCAATGGAACTACACTGACAATCATGATGGCGATTATGCGGTTGACTTGACAGATGGGGCTTACACATTTATGGCTCAAGGTACAAGCGTTGAATTTAAGGTGCTTCGTGACAAATCAGAGGACACAATGGCGTGGGGTGGCAAAGTGAGCATAAAACCTGGAACGAATTACGAACCAGGCGAGGCTAAGACATTAACCTATAAAACAACACTCGTGTTAGATAAAGAAAATGGCTTTGCATATACTGCTCCCAAAGAGGAAAAATCTGCTCTCAAGGAAGTAGAGTATATAACGGCGGACGGTCTAAAAGCAGGTACAAAGTACACGATTTTTCTTGAACCTGAGCGTCTTTCTAAATATGAAAAACTCTCGATTGATAAACGTGACAGCCTTCTTAATAAACTTTACAATGATGATCTTGGTAAATTTAAAATCTGCTTGGCAGAAGCTAAAGAACTGGATCTTAGTGCAAAAATACAAGGCTGTGTGTTCAAGGGATCATTCAATGGATGGACTACTACTTATTCTTGCAATGATTTCAAAGATGGCAAACTTGAAATCAAGGGTTTAGTGAATGAAAAGGGCGGCACAGATTTTGAATGCGGAATCTTCGAAGATCTTGAAGAGTCTACGTATATGTACCGCAATGCAACAATTGAATGCAAGAATGAAGCTGGA
Source organism: Treponema sp. (assembly GCA_014803985.1). Lineage (GTDB taxonomy): Bacteria > Spirochaetota > Spirochaetia > Treponematales > Treponemataceae > Treponema_D. The sequence goes on along the minus strand of JAAVAO010000010.1, from coordinate 24,190 downwards.
AACGAGTATGGGACGGCTATAGAATTTACAGAGGACAGTGGTAGCGGTACCAATGCCCATATAACAGGCTTGGCACCAAATGCAAAGTTCGATATTAAAATCACTACCGAAGATGGAAAGGTTTATGTAGCGGTGAAAGTAACAGAGGCTGGAGCGGAAGACACGAGGACATTTGCAAAGATCATTGAAGATGACTACTACATAAAAGGTGGAATTACAAATGATTGGTGGAGCTTCAATGTTTTTGCAACTTCAGAAAAAACCGTTGTTTCAAATGCCAATGACAAAGCAAAAGAAGTTAGAGAAATCTTCTACGGTCCATTTGACAAAGCCAGAGCAGGGGAATTCTTACTTACAAATGGAGGAGTTTACTACAGAGAAATAACAGTAAAATATCTGACAGGCAATAATGCGTATGCACAGTTTGTAAAGGATGAAGGCGGCAATTCAAAAGTAGATTTAGGAAGTGACTTCCCTGCTAATATGAGCAACTTCTATATTGTTGTCAAAGCGGATTCTAGTAGCAGCAAGGTTTGGGCAAGAATTGAACCAACAAACGATGCAGTTGTCTTCCAAAATCAGTTTTTGAAGGGGCTTACCGTATCAGGCTGGTGTAGAAAGTGGAATGATAACAAGCCGGCGGACTGGGTTGGCACTGCCTCACCTGCGGAAAATACTCTTGGAAAAGGTGTGGTTTCAGAGGGGAAATATACTTGGACCGCCGAGTTTAAAATTCCAGACGGTGCAGATGTTATAGACCTTTCTGTACATAGCGGCAATTGGGATCCAAGATATGAATCAGCAAGCAACGAAAAGTTATCGCTTGGTGAAGAATATACCCTAACAAAAGGGCTTGAAGCAAATGATCCTGGCTCTGGAGAAAACGGACGAGGTGCTTTCGCAGTTGAGGGAGGCAAGAGTTATGTTGTTACATACATACTGGAGTACAATCCTAATGGAGACCAAACTCTGAAGTATAAACTTACTGCAAAGGACTAAAGACTAGGCGCAAAGTCTAGCAAAGAAAAACATAACGGCGAGAGATGGCAATATAGTTTGCTGAAAATTTGAGGGGGCGGGTTGATTAACTTTAGCCCGCCCCTTTTTATGATTACTTTGCTCCGCAATTTTGGGGCAAGGTCTGTTTTTTGAGTTCTTTGACATATACTTTATTTAGAATTCCAAAGAGAGGAAAAAAAATCCTTCCAGTTCCAGATTTCTATAGAATCCTGCTTTCTAGAAATTGTCTCCTGACAAATGACAATATAGCGTTTAAAGATGCCCTCTTCCTGCAACGTTTTCAAGCCCTTCAGGTGCTTTTCTTGAACATTTTCTGTTGATTTCACTTCAATCGCAAGTTCGTCATCGACACAAAAATCCACCTCCAGCCCCGAATATGTTCGCCAATACGTTAGCTTGCTTCTTGGTCGAGTGTAGCCAATCCACGCCCTTAATTCCATGCAAACCAATTGCTCAAAAAATTCGCCAAATTCAGTATTTGATTCAGACGGAGCGCCAATTTCCTTTAAAGTTCTAGCGATTGCAATGTCAAAAAAATAAAATTTGCTTGCGTTTATGGATTTTCGTTTTTTGATTCCTTGATACGGCTCAATAAAAAAGCCAAGCAGTGTGTCAATTAAAATTTGATACCACTGCCTTACCGTTTGCACGGGAACTTGGGAGTCGCTTGCAATGTTTGTAAAATTGACAATTTGACCATTGGTTAGAGCGGCAATCTTTAAAAACCGTGAAAAATTCGACAGGCTTCTGCTTGTTGCTTCCGCAGCGATTTCCTCGGTGAGGTATGTTCCAACATAGGCGGATAGATTTTCCTCAATGTCAAGTTCACTTGATAAAAACATCGGGGGCAACAGTCCGTGCTTAAAAATATGAGGCAGGTTGTAATGTGCATCGCCTCCGACTTCTGAATATGTCAAGGGGAATAGAAATTTTGTCCACGCCCTGCCCCCTAAAAGGTTCGTTCCCCTTTGACGCAGCTTCCTTGCGCTTGAGCCAGTCATTAGAAATCGAATGTTTCGCTCTTCAATCAAAAGGTGAATTTCATCAAGCATTTGGGCGCACATTTGAATTTCGTCGATAAAAATAACGCAGTCGGAAAGATTCTTTAACTCCACAATTTCCTTTAAATACCCTGGATTTTGCAGAGCGTGAAATTTTGTTTTTCCATCGAGCAAGTTTATTTTTAGCGCGAAAATAGAGTCGTCCATGTTTTTCACAAGAAAAGATTTACCGGATTGGCGCGGTCCAAATAAAATCACTGATTTTTTTGCAAGTGCATCTTTTAAGTCCAGTTTTCGCTGAATAAAATTCATTTTTTCTCCTGTAAATAATTCTAAATAAAGTATATGTCAAAGATGTTTAAAAAACAACTATTGAATAGTTNAATTTTAAGTAAAAACAACTTTTTAAAAGGTGAATGATTTTTTNTTCAAAGTCAACCAAGTTTGACAAGTTGAAAACAACAGGCTTCGGTGTACGTACATAATTATAAAAAGGACAAATTGGAAACAAATGTTTTTGATTCGTTTTTACAGGAGATTTTTATGAAAAAAAACTTGAGGATGCTACTTGCCCTTGCAATGGGTGCAGTGGTTTTGTTCTTGGGATGTTCGTCAGACNGNGATGATGATNCTCCACCGGCAAATTCAGTGAACATACCGACATACTCTGGCGGAAAGATTTTGAAGAACAAGGTTGTATCGCTCGATGAAGGAGGTAATACGTGGTATGAGTACCTGACTTTTACCAGCGAGACTGGTGGAACGTATGCTCTGTATAAAAACAACGAGAAAGTTAATTCTTATAAAAATAGAAATGGTNCAGAAGTTACCGTTCCTGCGTCATTCTTATATAATTNCGCCACAGGAAAATTCAGTGCTGGCGACATGTCGTCATATATGTTCGAGGCACAAAAGGACGGAAGCACGGTCTCCGTTATTGCCGCGGAGGAAATGAACTGTTCCGCCGAAAAACCAGTTCTCTGCGCCGAATGGAGCGCGTCAAATATTAAATTTGCGTTTGACGCAGAAAGTAATGTAAAGATAACTCCTGTCGGTGGCAATGCGTTCACGGTTCAGTATACGAACGATGACGGTTGGATTACGGNAGATGCTTTTCCGCTTTTTTATTCTTCAGCAAACAGAATGTTCTATCTTGCATATATAACGGAAAGAACTGAAGTGGAAGCGGTCGGAAGAAACGTCACGAGTATTGAGACNGAATTTGTTTCTCCGCTGTTTATTCTTGCTGACATTCAGCTNTAGTTCAGATTTCTGGAGGGAAACGATTTATGAAAAAAATTATAATGATATTTTCTGTTCTGCTTGTCGGTATTACACTCTTTTCTTGTGCAAACAGNATGGACGAAATTGGCGCAAGAAAATCTAGAAGTGCAGAGACTGGTTATGCTACAAATAATACAATTCCACCNGTGGAACAAGGCTATCTTCGTATAAATACGCTTTCTAAAACTGCTGATAATCTTTGGATTTGGAATGATTTTGACCCTTCTGCAACTGCGGAATGTAAGAGTTGGGATGATGCAACAGGTGGCTATAAATCTAACAAGAAGGAAAACGGAGATTTTGTCTGCTTTGACGTAAAACTTCTTGACGCTTCCCAGCAGGTAGGATTCATCGTAAGAAAGGGAACGACAAAATTAAGCGGAGATGCAGATATTATCTATTTGTTTCCTGCAAAATACACAGAGATTTTCCTGAAAGATGGTTCTGGTAAGATTTATATTGACAGTGCTTGTACAAAAGAACCTGCTGGTCTTGCAAGTGCGATTATTACAGGAGAGCATAAAATTACAGCAACAATTTCAGGGATTACCCTTTCAACAGATAATGTGAAAGTCTTGCAGTCAGATAAAACAACAGAAATTGACATTGAATCTATTGATTCAAATGTTATCAACGTCACAGAAAGTCTCAAGGAAGTAGGAACTGTTTATGTTCAGTATAAAGATGCGATTGGAACTGATGAACGGATTGCAAATTTTGATTCTTCTCTTGTTGATGAATGGTTTGCTGATGTCGATATTGCTACGTTGGGTTACAATGACGGCGTGTTCAAGACATGGGCGCCGTTCGCATCTACTGCAAAAGTCCTCCTTTTTGCTGACGCAAAGAAAACTTCTGGTAGAGATTATGAAGTTGCCACAGAAATTCCTATGATACGCAATAATGACGGAACATGGAAGACTGAAAATGTGAGTGCAATAGTCGGCTCAAATAAATATTATAAATACTCCTTTATGAATAACGGCGTTCAATATGATGTCTGTGACATTTGGGCTAAAGTTGCTTCAAAAGATTCAACTGCATCTGCAATTGAAAAAATTGGCACAAATGCCTATGAGCCGTCATATAAAAATCCGTTTGGCAATTCAGGTGTGGAACAGAAATTGTACAATGACGCAGTAATCTATGAAATGCACATAACGGATTGGTCTCAGGCGTTCCGTTCGTCTGTGNAGGAGGATACGCCNGGAACATTCAAGGAAATTACAGCTGCGCTCGAAAACGGAAACGGTGAGTTTGCAAAGCACCTCAAGGATCTTGGCGTAACGCATGTGCAGATTCTTCCGATGTTCGAGTACGCCGTAACAACGAAAGGAGNGCTGAATGGAGACAAAGTTGACTTTCTAGAAAATNACAATGCCTACAACTGGGGCTACAATCCGTACAATTACAATACGCCAGAAAGCCGTTATGTGCAGGATATGCGTGACGGTTCTGACGCGGTTGACCAAATGAGAGAGATGGTCGCTGCATTCCACAAAACAGGAATTGCTGTAATTATGGATGTTGTTTACAACCACACAGCAGGAACTGGAAACGGTTCTATCTATGATATGACAGTACCTAAGTATTTTTACAGNATGGATTCACAGGGAAATTATTCAAACGGTTCAGGTTGTGGAAACGAAACAGCAACAAACCATGAGATGGTGAAAAAATATGTCATAGACAGCTTGAANCATTGGATGAATGACTACCATATCAATGGATTCCGCTTTGACCTAATGGGCATACACGAAAGCAAAACGATGCAGGAAATCTACAAGGAACTTTCTGAAATCGACAAGAACGTGATGGTGTANGGANAGCCGTGGACAGCAGAGGGACACCCAGATGACAGTTGTGAGGGTGCGGTCGCTGCATCTGACGCAACTGGAGGAAACGGAGTGGGCGCGTTCGACGATAATTTCCGCGATGCGATCAAAGGTGGCGAATATGGCGGATTTAATGTAGGACAAGTTCAGACGGCTAATTCTGACAGCGGAATTATAAATGGCTTGACTGGAAAGAGTGATAGAAATAAAACAAATATGTCTGGTCTTGCACTTCATTACATTGAATGTCATGATAATTTTACGCTTTATGATAAACTTGTATATTCTTTAGAGGAAACGCTTTCTGATGTTCAAGCCGCCGATAAGAANGGAGCTATTGCAACAAAATGGCCTAGTTCAGTCTCGGANAAACAAATTAACTTAATCAAAAAGNNGGACAAGCTCGCGGCNGCATATTTGTTACTCGCGCAGGGAACTCCGTTCATCAATGGCGGGCAGGAATTCCTACGGACAAAAAAAGGTGACCCAGACAGTTATGCTGCCGACAAGAAGGGTGGTGTGTTCTGGTCGAATATTGATGCAGTGAATGCAATAGACTTTTCTTTCAAAGAAAAATACAGCGATGTATACAATACTTACAAGGGACTGATTGCGCTCAGAAAATCATCACCTGCATTTACAAACGGAACTGACTCGACGGCAAGGTCGCTCTCAAAGGGTGTCACGCTGTATAATGCAAAATCTGGCTCTGATGAATACGAAGTGATTTTCAATGCGACTGACAGTGACTATATTTTTACAACCATAAATATTGAAGGGCAGATTGGTCTCGCCGTAAGCGATTATGAAGTTTCTTTCGGTCGNAANGGGAAGCGCGTTACAATCAGCGAAACTGATGGAAGCGTCTTCATCGCTAACAACGAGACAGCTATCTCTACCGTTCCTGCTCACAGTTTTGTGATTTTGAAAAAATAATTAGCGTATTTCGGTAATTGCAAAAAAAACGGTGAGCNGGGTATTACCTTGCTTACCGTTTCTTTGCGCCACTTGGAGCGTTAGGGATTGGGCGAATGCTTGAATCTCTTGTTTGCNGAGTACTGATTTTGCATTCGCCTCCAGTTTGTCGCAGGGCTTTGCCCTGCTTACCGAGTTTTGCATTGCAAAACTCGTGGATTATACTACCGACGTGAAGTTTTATTAGCAGTAGGTTTGTTTGAACTGAAACTGGCTAGCGGATTATGGCAAAGCCCTGCGACTGGATGTCGAGGAATAAAAACTGGAAAAAACAATGTACCTTCCGCCTGCGTAATGCCCGACCTGCGCAAGGTGCAAGCCTTGTGCAGGAAACGCCCTTATTCTGAACTATTNTGCCTGCTTGGACTGTTTGGAGTGTTCGCAATTGCTGAAAGGGCTGTATTCATAGTGTGCGTATAGTTGTGATTTTCTTGAAAAATCGATACACTTTTTACATTATGACGAAAAAATTTGCTTCATTTTTTGCGAGCATTGGAATTATTTTTACAACAATTCTTTGGGGCTTTGGATTTGTAGTCGTCAAGGACTCTCTTAATTCTATTGGCGCAATTTGGATGGTTGCGCTGAGATTTACGCTTGCTGCTGTTTTGATGACNGTGTTTTTTTTCAAAAAATATAGAACGCTTACGAAAAAAAAACTTGTTGAAGGGGCGGTAACTGGTTTTTTTCTGTTTTGTGCATACGCTACGCAAACTATCGGTTGCAAATATACGACTGCGGGAAAAAACGCATTTCTCACAACAATTTATGTTCTGCTTGTTCCTTTGATTAGTTGGCCGCTTTACAAAAAANGNCCTGGTTGGTATGTGTTTGTTGCGGCGGCGATGTCGCTTATGGGAATCGGGCTTTTAAGTCTTGGTAACGGNGACAAGGGCGTGAATCGTGGAGATGTACTCACATTGATTTGCGGACTTTTTTTTGCTCTCCATATTATTGGAACTGAAAAATGCAACAAAGATGGTGCAGACCCCATTTTTCTCACTGTTTTGCAATTTATTTTTTCAGCGTTTTTTGCATGTATTGCCGCTCTCCTTTTTGACGGNGCATTTCCTCTTTATGCATTGAAAAATGAGCGTGTAATAATTTCTCTTTTATATTTGGGGATTTTTAGCACAATGATTGCNTTTGCGTTGCAGAATATCGGTTTAAAATATCTTCCAGGCTCTCTTGCCTCTCTGTTTATGTCATTTGAATCAGTTTTTGGGATAATTTTCAGTGTGATTTTCTTACACGAACACGTTTCTGTAAAAATGGCGTTTGGTTGCGCCCTCATNTTTTTTGCAGTGGTTCTTGCNGAAACTAAATTTGACTTTCGCCGAAAAACTGACTAGAGGGTTGTGATTGTGTAATGNAGCAACACATCGCCCACAGTATATAAAATGCAAATCTCAAATTTTGACAAACTATGTTATTTTTTTTATTGTCATTAAAATGCTTTTGAAGTAATATATAGATATGAGAGCAATCGCTCGATTTAATTGTATACTTGAATNAAAAAATCTTTAGTTTACGAGGTAAAAAGTATGGAACTAAGAAAAGAATGGACTGGCTTTAAAACTGGTCGTCTTTGGCAGGACGAAGTTAATGTTCGTGAATTTGTGCAGTTAAATTATACTCCTTACGAAGGAGATGAATCTTTTTTGGCAGGACCAACAGATGCCACAAAAAAACTTTTTGATGAACTTCAAAAATTGCAGAAAGCTGAACACAACAAGACTGTCGAAGTCGTCGAAAAGAAAAAGGACAAGAAAACTGGAGAGGTCAAAGAAATTAAGGTAACTCGTTCTGGAGTCCTTGAATTGGAAACAGAAAAAGTTACGGGTCTTACTACTTATGGTGCGGCATATATCTGTCCAGAAGGAAAGGATTTGGAAAAAGTCGTTGGTCTTCAAACAGACAAGCCGTTGAAAAGAGCATTTATGCCGTATGGTGGAATTCGTATGGCAGAGCAGTCTTGCGAAATGTATGGCTACACNCCAAGNGCAGACTTGCACAAGATTTTCACAGAATATCACAAGACACATAATGACGGTGTTTTTGATGTGTACACTCCAGAGATTCGNAAGGCACGAAGCGCACACATTTTGACTGGACTTCCTGATACGTATGCCCGCGGAAGAATTGTTGGTGACTATCGACGTGTTGCACTTTATGGAATTGATTTCCTTATTGAATCAAAGAAAAAGGATTTGGACAACTGTGGCAGCGGCGCAATGACTGAAGAAGTTATTCGACAGCGCGAAGAAATTTCGGAGCAGATCAAGGCTCTTAAGGGAATTAAGGCTATGGCGGCTCTTTATGGATATGACATTTCAAATCCTGCCACAAACGCTCACGAGGCATTCCAGTGGCTTTACTTTGGCTATCTTGCTGCAATAAAAACACAGAATGGTGCAGCCATGTCAGTCGGACGAATTTCAACGTTCCTTGACATTTATATTGAGNGNGATATTAAAAACGGCGTTTTGACAGAAGAAGAGGCGCAGGAACTTGTTGATCACATTGTTATGAAGTTCCGAATGGTTCGCTTTGCNAGAATTGAATCGTACAACCAGCTTTTCTCTGGAGACCCGATTTGGGCTACGCTTGAAGTTGCTGGTCTTGGAATTGACGGACGAAATATGGTCACAAAAAATGACTTCCGCGTTCTTCACACACTTGAAAATATGGGNCCAAGCCCAGAGCCGAACATCACGGTTTTGTATTCAAAGCGATTGCCTGAAGGCTTCCGACGCTATGCTGCGAAAATTTCAATAGACACATCTTCCATTCAATATGAAAATGATGACATTATGCGTCCGATTTGGGGAGACGACTATTCAATCTGCTGTTGTGTTTCTGCAACTGAAACGGGAAAGGAAATGCAGTTCTTTGGTGCNCGTGCAAATCTTGCAAAGGCTCTTTTGTACGCTATCAATGGTGGAAAGGACGAAAGCGCAGGTCTNACGCCATACACTCAAGTTGGACCTGAGATTCCTGTTGACACTTCAGAATATNTGGACTATGACAAGGTTATGCATAATTATGATATTATGCTTGAGTGGCTTGCAGGTCTTTATGTGAACTGCTTGAACGCTATTCATTATATGCACGACAAGTATTATTATGAAGCGGCAGAAATGGCGTTGATNGATACGGATGTTCGCCGAACATTTGCGACTGGAATTGCAGGGTTTAGCCATGTTGTTGACTCTCTTTCTGCAATAAAGTATGCAAAAGTAAAGGTTATTCGCGATGATCACGGTCTTGCACAGGACTTTGAGATTGAAGGNGACTTCCCNCGCTATGGTCAGGATGATGATCGCGCTGATGATATTGCNAAGTGGCTTTTGAAGGACTTTATGGCAAAAATTAGAAANCATCCAACATATCGAAACGCAGAGCATTCAACTTCAATTCTTACAATTACATCAAATGTTGTGTACGGAAAGGCAACTGGTGCGCTCCCAGACGGCAGAAAGGCTCATGAACCGTTCTCACCTGGAGCAAATCCGTCTTACGGAGCGGAAACAAAGGGCTTGGTAAAGAGTTTGAACTCTGTTGCAAAAGTTCCTTATGAGTATGCTCTTGACGGCATTTCAAATACGCAGACAATCAATCCNGCGGCGTTGGGACACGAAGAGAGCGAGCGCATTGGAAACTTGGTGAGCGTAATGGACGGTTACTTTGANAAGGGTGCACANCACTTGAATGTCAATGTCTTTGGAGTTGAAAAATTAAAGGATTGTCAGGCGCATCCTGAAAAACCTGAATATGCAAACTTCACGGTGCGCGTTTCTGGTTATGCTGTGCGNTTTATCAACCTNACAAAAGAGCAGCAGGACGATGTTATTGCCCGAACATGCCACGCTAGTTTGTAGTTGCTGTTTTAGATCCGCAATGCAATTTTAGGTGCGGATTTAGATTTTGAGTTTGCTTTTAAGCGACTAAATGTCCCTCCCCCGCTTGTTNTCAAGCGGGGGATTTGTTTTAGATTAACTGTCACGTTTTAATGCGGCAAGGATTGTAGGGGCTGGCGGAGCCAGTTCCGAAGGAATGGAGCGATAGCGCAACCCCGAAAAGCCTGGTTGTTGCGCAGTGTAACGGAGCAACAAGCCGCCCTCATAATATAAAAGTGTAAAACTCNGGATTGNACTTTTTATTTTGNACGTTATTTTTTATATGCCCCCTTTTTTATCCTTTTGACTTGTGCTATAATAACACTATGCAAATAATTCCAATAGCCAGCGGTAAAGGCGGTGTGGGAAAAAGCCTTCTTTCCGCAAATCTTGCAATCGCACTGGGGCAAGCCGGTAAAAAAGTTGTTCTTGCCGACCTTGATTTGGGCGCATCGAATTTGCANCTTGCAATCGGGCAAAATGTCAAGGACAAAAGCATTGGCACTTATCTAACTGAAAAATCTTCTTTTCAAAGCATTATTGAGCCAACAGAATACGAAAATGTGAGTTTTATTGCAGGTGATAGTCAAATACCTGGTCTCACTTCTTTAAAGGCGACTCAAAAACAAAAGCTTGTGAGAAATTTTCATAGNATCGATGCTGATTTTCTTATATTGGATTTAGGGGCGGGAACTCACCAAATTATCCTTGATATGTTTTTGCAGTCNCCGCAGGGAATTCTCGTGACNTCTCCGACTGTTACNGCCACATTGGACGGCTATCTTTTTATCAAGAATTGTGCTTTTCGCCTTATGTACACTACATTCAAGAGTGGAACTCCTGGCAGAAATTTCCTTGATTCTATGAAAAAAAACTCTGATAAAATGAAGAGTCTTTATATTCCTCGTATTATTGAAAATTTGTCTCAAGTTGACCCTCAAAACGCAGAGCTTTTCAAAAAAAGGCTTTCACAGTTTTCACCGCGTCTTGTACTGAATATGATAGCCGATCCAAGCGAATCAGATCGCGCAAATCGCATACGAAATTCGTGCANTCAGTATCTTGGAATAGACCTTGAATATTTGGGTTTGATTTTTCGAGATCAACTTCAGGACAAGGCGTTGTCTTCAAGACTTCCTGTGATTATATACAAGCCGAATTCGGTGATTTCACAGGCGATCTATAGAATTGCGGAAAAGATTATTGACGCAAAACCGCGTNCATTCGATGCAGATTTTGTGAATGAAATTGATTCAGCAGGGTCTTTTATGCAGGCGGAAGATGAGGCAAAAGAGGATTATGCTTTAAAGCTTTCAGGAATTGAAGATTTGGTGGGAAGCGGNCAGCTTTCAAATGGCGAACTCATTGAAATGATAAAAACACAATCCTATGAATTGTCGCAGNTAAAAAAAGAGAACCTGCTTTTAAAGTCAAAGTTGGTAAAAGCCGTTAAAGAAGGATTTAAGATTTAACGTGACTGCATTTTNACTTTGATTATGAGGTTGAGTGACAAGTTTTATTGNGGCAAGGATTGTAGAGNTGGGGCGAATGCCAGTTCCGTAGGAATANATTAACGAGNCGCCTATATAATATAAAACTGTAAAACTTCAATTTTGACACATTGCTGTTAAAACTGAATTGAGGTATATAAGACACCAGGCGNAAAATTGAAATTGTATAATTGAATTTTTAAAGGAGAGTAAGATAAAAGGATATGTTTCTACTTTTTATAAATTATCCGTCTTGGATTCATCCNGAAATTTTTCCAGGAATTCCTGTGCTGGGACTTTTGCGTTGGTATGGGTTGATGTATATTTTTGCCTTTGGCACGGCNTTTTTAGTTCTAAAGAAAATCACAAAAGAGGGAATGCTTGATTNCNCTGGATACAAGGCAACGGAAGATGATATTTTTAGTTTTATTGCTACAGGAATCCTTTTTCTCTTGATTGGAGCGCGTGTTTTTTCGGCGTTAGTCTATGACACAAGCGGACTGTATCGTTCAAAACCATGGNTGATTTTTTGGCCGTTTGACTCAAGTGGGCATTTTACTGGTCTTGCGGGAATGTCCTACCACGGAGGATTTATTGGCGGGCTTTTGGGCATGATTTTTTGGTGCGCTAGACATAAAAAGCCTATGCTGAAATGGATTGATGCGATGGTAACAGCAATTCCCCTNGGCTACACGTTTGGTAGAATTGGNAATTTTATGAATGGAGAACTGTACGGGCGNATAACGACTGTTCCGTGGGGAATGGTTTTTCCGTATGCCGAAAAATTTTCGCTTTCGCTTTCGTGGGTCAGAGCATTTGCTGAAAAGGCGGGAATGGATCTTTCATCGTCTGCTACTTTGATAAATCTTCCTCGTCATCCGAGTCAACTATATGAAGCCTTTTTTGAAGGACTNTTTCTGTGGNTGGTGATTTTTTTGCTCCGAAAGAAAAAATGGGACGGTATGCTTGGNGCAATGTATATGGGNGGATANGGCATTGTGCGCTTTTTTATTGAATATTTCCGTGAACCCGATGCCGATATAGGCTATAGAATTGCAAANGATTCAGGTGCGCCAATTTACACAAACACATCCCTCTTGAATTTNTCAACGGGTCAAGTGCTTTGCTTTATTATGATTATTGCAGCCCTTGCAATGTTTTTTATAACNTANTTTTTAAGCCATCGCACAAAANATAAAAATGCTTAATTGCCCTTTNCCTGCAATGACAATTCACTAGCCAGTTTTGCGTAAAGCCGAGCNTTGCGAGNTAGCAAAAGAGGAGGCGAANGCAAAACCAATATTTTTGAACGAGGAATTNAGGCATTCAGCAAATTTCACAAAGCACTAGCCAGTTTTGCGTAAANCCGAGCGTTGCGAGGTAGCAAAAGNGNAGGCGAATGCAAAANNAGTTCTTGTGTACAAGGAATTAAGGCATTCAGCAAATTTCACAAAGCACTAGCCAGTTTTGCGTAAANCCGAGCNTTGCGANGTAGNAAAAGTGGNGGCGAANGCAAAACCNNTNNTTNTGNACNAGGAATNNAGGCATTCAGCAAATTTCACAAAGCACTAGCCAGTTTTGCGTAAAGCCTTGAGCGTTGCGAGGTGGCAAAAGAGGAGGCAAAAGCAAAAGTAGTTCTTGTGTACAAGGAATTAAGGCATTCAGCAAATTTCACAAAGCACTAGCCAGTTTTGCGTAAAGCCGAGCATTGCGAGGTAGCAAAAGTGGAGGCGAATGCAAAACCAATATTTTTGAACGAGGAATATTGGCATTCGCCCTACCACACTTTGAACTTCCCAATTGCAAATTTTGCCAATTTGTAAAAAGGCGTTTCAAGGGCGGACGCGGCGTTTTCCAGTTCCTTGCGGATTTCTATATGTTGAGGGCAGTGTTTTTCGCATTTCCCGCATTTTATGCACATAGAAGCATTCCCTGGATTTCTTTTAAAGATTGTATTTTGCATATATTCTCGAACAGCACGTTTTTTTCCACCGATAAAAATTTCATTGTAGCAATGAAAAGCGATTGGAATATTTACGCCAATGGGACAGGGTTGACAATATCCGCAGGCCGTGCAGGGAACTTTTGTTATCTTTGCAATTTCCGTTTTGATTTTTTTTATGAATTCAAAGTCTTTTTGCGAAAATTCATCGATTTGAACTTCGCTTGCAATTTTTGAATTTTCGTCAATCATTTTGATGGAATTCATTCCAGAAAGAACGCAGGTGACATCCTTTTGATTCCAAAGCCATCGCAACGCCCATTCTGCTGCACTTCGCTTTGATTCATGATCAGAAATCATTTTTTTTGCGTTGTCAGGAAGCATATTTACAAGTCGTCCTCCGCGCAATGGCTCCATTATAATCACTGGAATTCCTTTTTGAGCGGCAGCCTCAAGTCCTTTTCGACCTGCTTGCGAATTTTCGTCAATATAATTGTATTGAATTTGGCAAAAATCCCAATTATATGCATCAAGAATTTTTAAAAAAGTTTCTGTGTTGCCGTGAAATGAAAACCCCACATTTTTTATTTTGCCAGTCGATTTTTTTTCTGCAATCCACTCCTTAATTCCAAGCGCACACAGTTTTTCCCATGACGCTTCATCGGTTAGCATGTGCATAAGATAATAGTCAATGTAGTCAGTTTGTAGACGCGAACACTGTTCGGAGAAATATTTTTCAATTGATTTTGCAGATTTTATTAGATATTGAGGCAGTTTTGTTGCAATCTTTACTTTATTACGGCAGGAATTTTTTGCAAGGATTTTTCCCAATGCAACTTCACTCCCTGGATAGATATATGCAGTGTCAAAATAATTTATGCCGTTTTCAATCGCCTTGAGAATTTGTTTTTCGGTTTCAGTCATATCAATTGCGCCATTTTTCTTTGGAAAGCGCATACACCCATAACCCAAAATTGAAATTTCAGAACCAAATGCATCATTTCTATATTGCATATACACCTCTTATTTTTTTTCAACAACTCCCTACGCAATTCCTAACACATCCAGCACTAATGACACAGCCGTATGTGCGGTCCGTTTAAGCAATCGCTACAGAACACAATATACGGCTAGCGGCAGGTCCTTATACTCCCCATTTTTATTCGTTTTTCACGAACATTTGCAAGCATTGCATTCAAGCCTTCAGAGTCTCCACTTTTGATTTTTTTCTTGAAATCCTCCATACACTTTTCAAATCGTTCAATATGGCTAACCAATTTTTCCTTATTAGAAATAAAAAGTTCCGACCAAAGAGGGGCGTTTATCATTGCAATTCTCGTCAAGTCCTCAAAACTTCCACCGCCAAATGCGGTAATTCCTTCGTCTTCTGCACTTTCAACAAGCGCACTTGCAATCACATGGCATAATTGAGAAGTGAAGCCGATTTTATAGTCATGTATATCACAAGTTGTTTCAGTTATTCTAGAAAATCCTATTGCAGCGATGAGCAGACGCATTGTTTCAAGGTTTTCCTGCCGATTTTGTTCTCTCGGAATTAAAATGTAGTTGTGATTTACAAAGAATTTTGCGTTAGATGCTGCATAGCCCTCTTTTTCGCCTCCAGCCATTGGATGTCCAATGATAAAATCAACGTCATTGCGTACGATTTCAGGAAGAGCGGTTTCAAAAATCCCTTTCACTCCGCTTATATCAGAAATAATTGCGCCGCTTTTAAATTCGGCTTTGTGATTCTTTAAAAAATCTATTGTTGCGTGTGGATACAGGCAGATAAAAACTATGTCGCAACGAGGGAGCATTTCAGAAACTTTATCAGACGTGAACGCTTCATCAATCACTCCTTCTGCTTTAGCAGTTTCAAGACAAGCCGTGCTTCTATTGCATCCAAAAATTTTGCCTTGCGCTCCTGACTGACATAAAATATTTTCTCTTATGGACTTTGCAAACGATCCCCCCATAATTCCAAGCCCCACAATACCATAACAGAGGTTTTTTAACTGCATAAAAGATCTCCTATAAAATCATTATAGATTGCATTTTTATAAAAGTAAAGGTTCATTATTTTAATGACGAGTTTTGAAAATGCAATGACAATTCGCTCGGTTAGTTTTGTGTAAAGTACGCAATTTCTATGGAATTGCTATCGAGTTTTTGCTTGCTTGCAAGGCTGGCAAACAAAAACTCTCGTTACTGATTTTAATGCAAGTTTTCTTTGAAAACTGAAAAACCTATGAATCTTCCGTCAAATTTTTTACGAGTTCATCAATTTCATTTTGAGTGACAAAGCCGCGGTTTGTGAGGTAGGCGGAGAGTTCTTTTTGCAGGTTTTCAACTTCGCTCATTGGACGACCCAGCATTTTTTCAAAGGAATATTGAAGCAGCCTGTAATCTCTAAATTCGTCAATACCCATTTCATTTGACTTTTGGTAGTCGGCGCAAATGTCTTGCCACGATGCTCCGCATAAGGATGCTATAACTGCGGAAATTGCACCGGTTCTGTCCGTTCCGAGTCTACAGTGAACATAATATGGACCTGGATGTGAGTTTATGAATCTTATGATGTCGGCGATTATAGTGCCGTATTCACTGCTGGTTGAATTGTAGTACACTGTATTATAAGAGGTGTCAACGAAAAGATGATTTCCCATGTAATCTATGGATTGTATATAAAGAGGAATTTTTTCCTTTTTGGAAGGTTCTTCCTTTCCAGAGAGCGTTATCAATGATTTCACTCCATAACGCTCAAGGAGTGTTCCGACCATTTCGAGTCTCGCCTTTTCTGTGTCATTTTGTCTTGATGCTTTGTATGGATGATAGCCGCGATAAAAATTCTTTGTTCCTGGCACAAGGCGAACGTTTGAGAGCTTTGATTGGTCGTCTGGATTTTTAAGATTAAAGTCCTTTAATTTCTTTTGGGTTGAGGCGATTTTTGCGTTTTCCACAACGATATTCGGGTCGTCTCCAGGGAATAAAATCAAGCTGTTGCCAGACATTTGAAAGCCCGGGAATTTTGAAATAGGCTTTGTTTCGATTACTTCATCACGAGTGCGCACAGATTCAGCCTCGATTATCCTTTCAATATACTCAATTTCTGCAACTACATAAAACTTAAACTCTGGAAATCCCGAATTTCCAGGAACTTTTATTTCATCAACATCACATGTTAATGTCCAATACTTCTTGTCTTTTTCAAGTTTCCACGCGCTGTTTTTGCCTTTTGACCAGCCGTTAAAAGAACCTTCAACGAATACTTTTTTTGGTTTTGCAATTTTGTGTGCTGAAGCGTCAAAGATAAACACGATTTGATTTCCACCGTCAATCAATTGATAGCCAAGCTTTTTGTTTTCATTGTTCACAACAAATTCCTCTTGAATAGAAGGCACTTGTTGCGGGGCTTTTTTTGCAAATGCCAACAGTGATAGACTAAAAAGTAGAGAACCCAATAAAAATTTTTTCATATTTTCTCCTAAATAAGATATAACACATTTGTACAAGCAAAAGTGTAAGTTGAATGGAGGCGCACCGTTTGTGTGTCTCTTTTATGTTTTATCATTATATACTGTTTTAAAGAATAATTCTCTAGTTTTGTTATGAATTTTTTTTAAGTGGTAAATTAAATGATACGTTTTAATGCGGCAAGGATTATAGAGAGTGGCAGAGCCAGTTTCGTAGGAATGGAACGATAACGCAACCTCGAAAAGATCGCATGGCAAAGCCGTACTTCCGAGTTTCATAAACAAGCGTTGCTTATGTATGAAACCCGAAAAAATTGATATGGACCTGCAAGCCGCCCATATATAGAACTGTAAAATTACAATTTTGATCTAAAACTAAGACTTGATTATGCTCCATTGGTAAAATTTTAAAAATACATTCTAAATCCTCTTGACCTTTTTTTGTGAAGTTGTTAGAGTGTATTTCGTAAACATCAAGGGCGATGTGGACAGTTAGTTCACATCGCCTTTTATTTTTTAAGGTATCGAGGTGTTAATATGACAAATGTACCAGAAGTGTTTGGAAGTATGGTTTTTAATCAAAAGGTGATGCAGGATCGTCTGCCAAAAGAAACGTATAAGGCTTTAAAAAAGACTTTTAATGATGGCACTCCACTTGAACTTGATGTAGCCAATGTTGTGGCGCATGCGATGAAAGAATGGGCTATTGAAAACGGCGCAACTCACTACGCACACTGGTTTCAACCGCTCACGGGTGTTACTGCGGAAAAGCACGACAGTTTTATAAATGCACAGGAAGATGGAAGCGTAATTATGACTTTTAGCGGCAAAGAGCTCGTGAAGGGCGAACCTGACGCATCTTCATTTCCGTCTGGAGGAACTCGTGCCACATTTGAAGCGCGCGGATATACTGTTTGGGATCCCACTTCGTATCCGTTTATCAAGGAGCATACGCTTTGCATTCCAACTGCCTTCTGTTCATACACAGGAGAGGCTCTTGACAAAAAAACGCCTCTGTTGCGGTCAATGGAAGTTCTTGACGAGCAGGCAAAACGAATCTTGAAACTGTTTGGCAAGGAGGTTTCACGGGTTGCAACAACTGTCGGATCTGAACAGGAGTATTTTATTGTTGATGAAAAACTCTATTTTGAACGAAAAGACCTTCGCATGGCAGGACGAACGCTTTTTGGAGCAAAGCCTTCAAAAGGGCAGGAAATGGACGACCAGTATTTTGCCGCCCTCAAGCCACGCATTGTGAAATATATGGAAGATTTGAACGAAACGCTTTGGAAATATGGGATTCTTGCAAAAACTGAACACAATGAAGTTGCTCCAGCGCAACACGAAATGGCTCCCATTTTTAGCACGACAAACCTTGCTGTTGATCAAAACCAACTTACTATGGAAGTTATGAAGAAAGTTGCGCGTCGCCATGGACTTGTTTGTCTCCTTCATGAAAAACCATTTGCAGGTTTAAATGGAAGTGGAAAGCACAACAACTGGTCAATGAGTACAAACACTGGTGAAAACCTGCTTGAACCTGGGAAAAATCCTGCCGATAATGCACAGTTTTTGTTGTTCCTGACGGCTATTATCAAGGCTGTTGATGAATATCAGGATTTGCTTCGCATTTCCGTTGCATCTGCGGGAAACGATCATCGTTTGGGAGCGAACGAAGCGCCGCCTGCAATTATTTCCGTTTATCTTGGCGATGAACTGTATGCTGTTCTTGAGTCGATAAAGGACGGAAAACCAATGACAAAGGGTGCGGCTGGAAAAATGACAATTGGTGTGGACATGCTTCCTTCAATTCCAAAGGACTCCACAGATAGAAACAGAACAAGTCCATTTGCATTTACAGGAAACAAGTTTGAGTTCCGTTCCGTGGGGTCAAGCCTTTCTATTGCAGGTCCGAACACCGCGCTTGATGCAATTGTTGCCTACACGCTCAAGCAATTCGCCGATGAGCTTGAGGGCGCAAAGGATTTTGACAAGGCTCTTGCGGAGTTGATAAAACGTGAGGTGACGGCGCACTGGCGAATTGTGTTCAATGGAAATGGATATGATTCATCTTGGATTGGAGAAGCGGAGAAGCGCGGCCTTTTGAATCTCAAGAACACTCCTGAAGCGATGGCGCATTATCTTGATCAAAAGAACATAAAACTGTATACGGAAATGGGCGTTTATACAGAAGTTGAAATGCAGAGTCATTATGATATTAAACTTGAAAAGTATTGTCAGGTTTTGAATATCGAAGTGCAGACGATGCTTGAAATGATTTATAAGGACATTCTTCCAGCGACATTTAACTACATTAATGCACTTAGTCAAACAGCAATCAACTTAAAAACGGTTGTTCCGAATGCAAAAATAAGTTCTGAAACGATTCTTCTTTCAAAACTTGACGAACTTTCTAATGCTCTTTTGGAAAAGGCAAAAGAATTGGAAAAAATTCATGCGTCAGTAAAGGGAACGAGCGACATTATGGAACGGGCAAAAGGGTATGCGGATAAGGTTATGACTGCAATGGCGGATGCACGTGCGATTGCTGATGAAATTGAGCCGATCTTGGGCGAAGGATTCAAGCCGTATCCATGCTACGAGGATTTGTTGTTTAGAATCTAATAAACGT
Organism: Treponema sp.; assembly: GCA_014803985.1. Lineage (GTDB taxonomy): Bacteria > Spirochaetota > Spirochaetia > Treponematales > Treponemataceae > Treponema_D. Next base: position 4,639 of record JAAVAO010000010.1, on the reverse strand, counting down.
AAAAGGTGTTTTCATAACTTCTTTTAGTGTGTATTGTAACGAGTGAAAAGCAGGGCGCATATTTTGCGCAAGCACAAAGGCGTGTTTTAAATTTCTAGAGGGCTTAAACCTTCTGGGATTTGAACGCGCCTTTTTTATTTTTCCGTAAATTCATCCACTATGGATAGATTTTACTATATATTTCATTACCTATAATTTTTATGGAGGATTCGTATGGAAGAGGTGATGGCGGCTATTGAAGGCGTTTCTGGCGACTTGTGGGGCGTTTGGTTTCTCATAGGCGCAGCGCTTGTTTTTTGGATGCAGGCGGGTTTCGCGATGGTTGAAACGGGTTTTACCCGCGCGAAAAACACAGGCAACATCATTATGAAAAACCTGATGGATTTTTGCATTGGCACAGTGATGTTTTTTTTGATTGGCTTTGGGCTTTTGCTTGGAGAAAATGCGTTTTTTGGTTTGATTGGAAAACCGAATTGGCAAATGTTCACAAGTTATGGGGATTTTGACTTCTCTAATTTTGTGTTCAATCTTGTTTTTTGCGCCACAACAGCGACTATTGTTTCTGGAGCTATGGCAGAACGCACAAAATTCATTTCATATTGCGTTTATTCAGGCATCATTTCTGCTGTTATATATCCAATTGAAGCGCACTGGACATGGGGCGGAGGATGGCTTGCAAGCATGGGATTTCACGATTTTGCCGGCTCAAACTGCATACACATGGTGGGTGGAATTTCAGCACTTATCGGGGCGGCACTGTTAGGTCCGCGAATTGGAAAATTTGAGCGTGACCAGAATGGCAAGGTTACGAAAGTACACGCATTTCCAGGACATAATATTCCTCTTGGTGCGCTTGGCGTTTTTATCTTGTGGTTCGGTTGGTATGGCTTTAACGGCGCGGCTGCTACATCTGTTTCGGAGATGGGAGCAATTTTTCTTACGACAACTGTTGCTCCTGCCATTGCAACGGTAACTTGTATGGTTTTTACCTGGATTAAATACGGAAAGCCCGATGTTTCAATGTGCTTGAACGCTTCCCTTGCGGGGTTGGTTGCGATTACTGCGTCTTGTGATGTGACGGATTGCTTGGGGGCTGCGATAATTGGAATCGTTGCGGGGCTCCTTGTTGTGTTTGGGGTGTGGCTTTTAGACAACAAGCTTCATATTGATGACCCAGTTGGTGCAGTTGCCGTTCACTGTTTAAATGGAATGTGGGGAACGCTTGCAGTCGGACTTTTTGCAACACCTTCTGCCCCTGCGTTTGCACGAGGGATTGGAGATGGCGTTGCATTCGGCGCGAATCAAATTGCAGGTGCAGGACTGTTCTATGGTGGCGGATGTAAGCAGCTGGGTATTCAGTGCGTTGGAATGTTCTCGACGATCGCTTGGACTGCGATTGTGGTTGCAATTACGTTTTTTGTCATCAAGAAAACATTTGGTCTTCGTGTTACGCCTGAAGAGGAGATTGTAGGTCTTGATCGTCTTGAACACGGACTTGAGTCTGGCTATGCAGGGTTTAGCATGCCTTACACGGTTGAAGAGTTGAACGAGGCAAAGGATGCAGGAGTTGAACTTGACGAGGCTGTCCCCGTTGTGAGTGTTCCTGTTACAAGTGCACCGAAAACGGATGCGTTGTGTCATAAAATTGTTATTATTACGCGACAAAATAAATTTAATGCATTAAAGGATGCAATGAATTCAATCGGCGTTACAGGAATGACTGTTATAAATGTGATGGGATGTGGAATGCAAAAGGGCGCAAGCGAATTCTATCGTGGTGTTAAAATGGATATAAATCTCCTTCCAAAAATCAAGGTGGAAATTGTTGTGGCAAAAGTTCCTGTCAACGAAGTTATTGAGGCGGCAAAGAAAGCCTTGTACACAGGACACATAGGGGACGGAAAAATTTTCGTCTATCCTGTTGAAAACGTTGTGAAGGTGCGCACTGGAGAATCTGGGTACGACGCTCTTCAAGATGACAACTAATACCCTCTCCGCAGCAAGTGGATTTTCATTTCATTTGTTGCGGGGATTGTTTTAGCCAGTCGCAAGACACGCTCTGCTTACCAAATTGTAGAAAATATCAGTTTTTGAGAATGTTGAAAACGCCGTTCTGCAACGAAATGCATTCGCAACAAGTGCGTAGCGCGAAATTTCAAATGGAATCGGCAGTACAATATGCGAGTTCCTTTCAGAAACTCATCATTAAAATTGACAACACTTAATCAGTTGCCGTTTTACTATTTGATTTTCGCCTTCAGTTTTGTCCGCTACACTATCAAAACTGACTAGTCCCTTGTCATTTTATTTTTCTTCCATTTTTAGCAACTTCGTAACGAAGTGAAAAAGTGACGATGCCTAATCTGTCGCAATTTTTATGTTTGACTTCCATCATCAGTTGTTTTACACACTTGATTTTCAAAAGTGACCTTGCGTGTTGTCCTTGCGCATTTTGTTTTCGGAGCAGTCTCACGCATTGTGTCATTGCGAGATTTATTTGCGGAACGATTTCACGCATTGTGTCGTTGCGAGATTTTTCTGCGGAGCATCTCACGCGTTGTGTCGTTGCGAGACTTTTCGTGCGTAGCGATCTCACGCGTTGTGTCGTTGCGAGGCTTTTCGTGCGGAGCGTCTCACACATTGTGTCGTTGCGAGATTTTTCTTGCGGAGCGTCTCACGCTCTGTGCCGTTGCGAGATTTTTCTTGCGGAGCGGTTTCACGTTGTCTGTTGTTGCGAGGCTTTTCTTGCGTAGCGTCTCACGCTCTGTGTCGTTGCGAGACTTTTCTTGCGTAGCAGTCTCATGCGTTGTGTCATTGCGAAATTTTTCTCGCGGAGCGATCTCACGCATTATGTCGTTGTGAAACTTTTTTGCGGAGCGGTCTTCAGGCATTATGTCTTTGCGAGACTTTTTGCGGAGCGGTCTCACGCATTGTGTCATTGCGAGATTTTTCTGCGGAGCGGTCTTCAGGCATTATGTCTTTGCGAGACTTTTTGCGGAGCAGTTTCACTCTCTGTGTCATTGCGAAATTTATTTGCGTAGCGGTCTCACGCGTTGTGTCGTTGCGAGATTTATTTGCGTAGCGGTCTCACGATTTATGTTGTTGCGAGGCTTTTCGTGCGTAGCGGTCTCAGGCGTTGTGTCATTGCGAGATTTATTTGCGGAGCGTCTCACGCGCTGTGTCGTTGCGAGGCTTTTCGTGCGAAGCGATTTCACGCATTATGTCGTTGTGAAACTTTTTTGCGAAGCAATCTCACGCGTTGTGTCGTTGCGAAACTTTTATTTGCGTAGCGGTCTCACGCATTATGTCGTTGCGAGGCTTTTCTGCGGAGCGGTTTCACGATTTGTGTCGCTGCGAGATTTATTTGCGGAGCGGTCTCACGCTCTGTGTCGCTGCAAAATTTATTTGCGGAGCAGTCTTACGTGTTGTGTCGTTGCGAAATTTTTCTCGCGGAGCAGTCTCACGCGTTGTGTCATTGCGAGACTTTTCTTGCGGAGCGGTCTCACGATTTTTGTCGTTGCGAGACTTTTCGTGCGGAGCGATCTCACGCGTTGTGTCGTTACGAGACTTTTCTTGCGGAGCGTCTCACACTCTGTGTCGTTGCGAAACTTTTATTTGCGTAGCGGTCTCAGGCGTTGTGTCATTGCGAGATTTTTTTGCGGAGCATCTCACGCGTTGTGTTGTTGCGAGATTTTTCTCGCGTAGCGGTCTCAGGCGTTGTGTCTTTATGAGATTTATTTGCGTAGCGGTTTCACGCATTGTGCCGCTGCAAGATTTATTTGCGGAGCGGTCTCACGCATTGTGTCATTGCGAGATTTATTTGCGGAGCAATCTTACGATTTATGTTGTTGCGAGGCTTTTCGTGCGTAGCGGTTTCACGATTTATGTCGTTGCGAGGCTTGTTTGCGGAGCAATCTCACGATTTATGTCGTTGCGAGATTTTTCTGCGGAGCGTCTCACGCGTTGTGTCGTTACGAGGTTTTTCGTGCGTAGCGATCTCACGCGTTGTGTCATTGCGAGATTTATTTGCGTAGCGGTTTCACGCATTGTGTCATTGAGAGGCTTTTCGTGCGGAGCGTCTCATGCATTATGTCGCTGCAAAACTTTTTTGCGTAGCAGTCTCAGGCGTTGTGTCGTTGCGAGATTTTTGCGGAGCGTCTCACACTCTGTGTCATTGCAAGATTTATTTGCGGAGCAATCTCACGCTCTGTGTCATTACGAAATTTTTTTGCGTAGCGGTCTCACGATTTGTGTCGTTGTGAAACTTTTTTGCGGAGCATCTCACCCTTTGTGTCATTGCGAAACTTTTTTACATACCACTCTAAAACTTACTACCTCTCTCCTATCATAAAATATCCTTTTGCATATCTATCTCAACCTTTCTGAAATCACCCCCTCCCTCGCAGAACGCCCCCTCCACCCGAAAAAACGCCCGCCACACCTCCAGAATCCCCCTGAAACACCGAAATCCCATTATAGCACCCCCCGCCACTTACTATAACGCGCATTCTGTCAATCCTGGGGCGTGGCGGTCGCACGGACTCTTATCTAGAAACTGGAGGAATAAGATGAGAAAAGTATTCGCTTTCATCCCGGCAGCCATCGCGCTCTCGGCGGCGCTGTTCGCGGAGGTGACGGT
>JAAVAO010000043.1 GCA_014803985.1 Treponema sp. | reverse complement strand
TGCTGTCTGCTGTCTGCTGTCTGCTGTCTGCTGTCTGCTGTCTGCTGTCTGCTGTCTGCTGTCTGCTGTCTGCTGTCTGCTGTCTGCTGTCTGCATTATGTCATGGACAAGCGGATCGAAACAGTACAAATCTTTTAGAGCTGAAATAAAGGCATCATTTTTCATTTTCGCGACATTCGACTTGTTGAGGGCTATGAACTGGGTTTCGTTGATTTCATACGGTTCTGGTGAATAAAATAATGCAAGAGGTGCAGAAACTACCTTTGTGCGGTTGAGCAATTGCATGAATTTCAACCAAATGTCATCGGCTTTGAGACAATACCGTTTAATTGTGCCAGCGTCAAATGTTTCCTTTGGAAGGCTTCCTGGCGGATAGAGAACGCCGCCAACGCCAGTTGCAAACAATTTGTATGATGGCTTTCGACTGAACGTGTAGTTGTTTATCCAGTTGTTATAAGAAAGCAATGTATGACCGTGACTGTATGCCATTTTATGTACACGGACAGCCGCAACACAATGCGGATGTTTTTTATGGGCTTTGAGCAGGGATTTTACAAGGTTTTTGCTGTATATACAGTCATCATCTACGGTGATAATTATATCGTCGGGAAATGATTGCATGGCATAAAAATATTTTTTATGCGGCATCAAGTTGTCATCTGTTTTTATAAATTCAATGCCATATTTTTCCAAGCCTAAAAGCTCGTCAGGAATGACAGTCGTATCCGTTCCCAAATAAACGAGAATTTTATCAGGCTTTATTGTTTGAAGACTCAATGATTTGAGGCACAACGGGAGCGTTCTGAATCTTGGCGGAAAACTTGTCAAGCTGACAATTATTCTTTTTTGCCGGGGAAATGTGTTGAGTCCATACTGGAATTCTGAACAGTATGCCGTATTTCTTATATGAGTTTTAAAAGGTCTATACATGATTTTCTTAATTTTTCGTAGAATCTTGTGGTTATAGAAAGTGAATAATTTGTCAGAAAAATTAAAGTTGTTGGGGTTTCTCATAACTCTCCTAAAAATTATACTTCACAGCCGCATGAATCAAAAAATTCAGTCGTCTATTTGAAGCGGCATCATTATCATTAAGAGGATTTAGTTCGTAACAGCTTGTTAGTCCTCCCGATATAGTGAGATTTTCTGTCAGAAAATACAAGGCATCTGTTCCTAATATAAGTTTTACACGGACACTTCTTTCCGGCACATCAGTTCTATCGATATACCACGTATAATCGAGGTCAGGATTGTTTCTTTGAAAAAAGAGATTCCAATATCCTTTTGGGTAGTATAGTTTAAATCTGATATATTGGCTGTTTCCACCCGTTCCAATTCCTGCGCCTAACCATTGCCCCCCATTTGTATATCCTTGAGTGATTATATGGTGGGCATAAAATGTTGTAGGCCACATCAGTTCATAGTCACGGGAAGACTCTAGGTTCGTACATTCAAGTAGGAATTCTCCTCGAAACGAATCAGAGAATTTAACGGATTTTTTGATTCCTGCTGTCCAGCCTTGCGTATGAAATGGATAACGAAGTATATAATTTATGTCAGGGCTGTAATCATTTCGTGCCCATTCCAAATACAGCTCCAGTCCGACTTTGGGAATTTGATAGTCAATTGTTAATGAAAAACGCTGGTCATTATTGTCCTTCCCTGCGGCAGTTCCCAGCTTCGGCACATAAATTCTAAACAAACTATATGCGTTTATATCATCCCATTTGCTGAGCATTGTCCTGTTAATCCCAATAGTAAGTCCTTTAAAAATCCATGGCAGCGACCATGCGGCTGAAACTCCTGAAATCAGATTGCTGTCGTTTGAGTCTATGGTGTCAAAATAATCTGATTCACAAAGTTTTCCCCACCAACACCGTAGCTCCAAGTCGCCGAGATACCAGCCGAGTTTCGGGATGACAATCCGTTGCTTGCGCAAGCCGATGTCGAATTTCGGGTAGGACGGCGCGTTGTTTGAATGGATAATCGGGTTTAATTGCGCAGGACCGAGCCAAATTGTCTGCGTACCAAAGCCGATGGTGAGCGTGTGCCACGAATATCGCACTTCTGTGTCGCCCCAGTCAAACGTAAAGAACGGCTTGTTTCCGAACCGTTGCGGCGCGTCGATGGAAGTCACGCCGTAATAGCCGTATTCCGCCGCGCCGCCGGAGAATATCGTCGGGTTTCCGTCCTTGTCAGTTCCGGCGTAATTCGGCTTGATGTAGTCAAATGCCATATTCTGCGAAAAGCTCACCTGTGGCTTTATCGTCAGTTCAAGCCCGTAGACTTCGAGCCGCGCGCCGGCGGTCAGGCTGGTGTTGTAGCCTTTGCCTTGCCACAGTGCGCCGTCGTTCTGGCCGTAGGGGGCGGCGGTGTTGAAACTGTTGTACCATTCCGGTCCGTATATTTTGAGGAACACACCCTGCGGAACGCCGCGCAGGTAGCCATTTTTCGATAATTCCTGCGACTGCCAAAGCGTGCGCATCTTGCCGAGGTTGTTGTATTGCCACGGATGGGCGAGTGGCTCTTCCACCGTCTGCTCGTTGCCGTCCTCGTCCGTGACGGTCTTTGTCTCCGTGTCGATGCTCCAGACAGAATCGCTGAGTGTTCGGTAGTTCAGTGTGGGGCGGAACGTGATGCCTTGCAGGGCGAGAAAATCGTAGTATTCTTCTTCGATGGACTTGAGGGCTTTTTGCGCCGAAACCATCGTCGCAGCAAAAAAAAGCGCGGCAAGCAGGAATGCCTTTTGTACGGATGCGTTCATAACGTGATTATACTATATTTTCGGAGTACGTGGCAAGCATCGCTAGAACGGTTGTCTTCATGACGAAAAAAACATGTATTTTTATCATTTCCAAAGCAAGAAAAACAGACGCTATTTTCGACTGCCCTTTGTCTCATATCCTCTTAAAATGTCAATTATATAAATTCCATTGACATCAAGTTTTTCGCGCACCGTTTTATATGTTTGGCGGGTGCTGTTGTCCCGGTTTGAGAACATTTTGAGGTAGACATCGCTTTCAGCCCGATGTGCCTTCAAGAATTTTATTTCGTCAAATGCCTTCTGTGATTTCAAGACAATCTGGATTCCGAGTTCGCCCAACGTCATCGCTTGTTCCAATTGCGAAAGCGTGATTTCATTGTTCAAAAAATTTGATGCAAACGTGAAATATGAATCATTCGCACGGTAACCGACAATCAAATCATATAATGAATACTCAATGTTATAATGCTTCAAAAGATACGTCTTTGCTTCTTGCTGGACAGGTGTGAGAGAAAACGTTCTGTTTTCAAGCAGGATTGAAAGCCAATGCAATATGCTCCAACCAGGCTTTGTCAAATCCAATATGTTCAGCTTGTCGGTTGCAAGTTCGTATTCATCTGCATATCCGTTGGAATTTCTTTGGCATGCCCATTCCTTTGCCAGTTCCATGTTTTCAGTGCAGTAAAAGCCTTTCCCGTAGTCATTGTTTTTTCTGCCTTTTTCAAGGGCGGGGTGTTGTATGATTTCTGTTGACCCGTGGTACAATTTCATGCTTTCCCCAGCCTCCGGTCAATTTCCTCAAGGACATTTGCAATATCTTCTTCGTGGAATGTCGGATACATGCACAAGAAGTCATTTGCCGTAACGTTCGAGAAAATTTCTTTATAAGTGACGTTCCGCGACCACTGGTACATGCTTGCGACAAACCCCGTCCAATAGTTTTCCGATGGAGAAAAACCGATGTCAACGACTTCCTGGTTTTCAAGTCCTGCGACAAGCCATGAAAGTTCGATGCCTGACATCCCGGAGACAAAATGCGGGTTGCCGTTTTCTATTATTTCTATTAAATGTATGTATTTGAAAGAAATCCATTTTTGCACGAATTCTGCAAGAGAAATGCCCAGTCCCAAAACGCCGTATTCAAACGCCCATGCAATGTTTTCTTGTGCATCCTTGATATAGAGTTCGCTGTAAACGGGGAATTTCGTCATCTCGTTTTTCCTCAAAATGTTGTAACGCACATTCAAATATGTAAGACTTGCGAACAGGTATCTAGTGAGAATCCAATTTTTAGGCTCCGTCCTTGCTTGCATTATACAGGTATTTTCTTGCATGTCAATAATGCTGTCCATCCCAAATACATTCAGGACGCTCTTATCCCAATAAATACGCTGCGTTTATAGCCGTGCAGTTTTCGCCGAAAGATTGCGTATTTGTGTCATTTGAAACCAAAAACGAATGTAGTAGCGGCTTGTCTAAAAAATCTCCCACTTTAAGCAGATTTCCTGCGTCAGTCTTTGAAATATGCTCTGCCATTTTTATTTCAAAAGCAAAATATCCTTCCTGAGTTTCTATGAGCAAATCAACTTCAAAGCCGTCAAGGGTTCTAAGATAATAAAAGCGTGCGTCGCTGTTTAAAGCCTTTGTCTGTTTGTAAATTTCTGCGATTACAAGGCTTTCAAATTCTGCGCCTGTTATTCCACCTCGCTTCAGCAAAACCGTCTGCAAAATTCCATTGTCCAAATAATGAATCTTCGGTGATTTTACAAGCCGTTTGTTTTCGTTTTTTGTCCATGGCTGCAAAGTAATCACTTGATAGCTGATTTGAAAATAAGTAATGTATCGTTGCACTGTTTTAGAACTTACTCCTATTTGACGCGCAATTGAGGATGTGTTGACAGTCTGTCCTGTTTGAAGGGCAAGATACTGCTGCAATCTGACAAACGGCTCAAGGTCTCTAAAAGACGCCAAGTCTCTTATATCGCGCTCAAGATAAGTGGAGACATAGTTTTTCAACCACAAATATCGCTCCTCATCCGTACGTTTTTCATCCATAAGCGCAGGATACGCTCCGAATTTTTTATAGAAATCCCAAGCCGCGCTCTTTGATGTATAATTTGCATCCAACAAAAACGATGGTAAAATTTCTGAAATATTTTTATGAATGGTTTCTTTTGAGGATGAATTTCTCAGGCATTTTTGAAATAGAGAGTCGGGAACTGCATCCTCAAAAGATTTTGTTTGCATTTCCGGCAACGTGAAAGGATAGAGTTCAAAAATATAGCATCTTCCAGCAAGACTTTCCCTGACTTTTTCCAGCAACAAAAACTGGCTTGAGCCAGTCATGACATAATGCGTTTCAGGAAACTGGTCATACACAGCCTTTATAGATTCAACCAACACAGGTTCCTTTTGAATTTCATCAAGTATTGCCCTGGGGAACGAGTTTTTCCATTGCGTACTTGAGAGTTGCGTATAATTTTTCCGCATTACGGGGTCTTCAATTGAAATATATGTGTAACCGTGAAAAAAATCCTTTGCAAGTGTTGTCTTTCCTGTTTGCCGCGCGCCAGTAAAAACGATGACCTTATGAGAATCTGCAACTTGCCTAATATATTCGGAAATCTTTCGCTTTTTGCCCATAATTATGATGATACTAGAAAATCCACAAAAGTCAAGATATTGGCGTAATTTTGGGAATGTAAGTCCCGATTTTAGCGTAATTTTGGGAATTGAAGTCCTAATATTCGCCTAATTTTGGGAATTGAAGTCCGAATTTTCGCGTAATTTTGGGAATACGAGTCCTGATTTTCGCGTAAAATTCGGAATTGTTATTCTAATTTTCGCCTAATTTTGGGAATGCAAGTTTTTTCTTTTTCGCATGAAATTTGGATTTTTTTATTGAGGAAACAGTTTTTACATCACCAATACCATTCAAGCAATTTTTCTGTGATTGTCAAAGGTCTTTCTTTTCACTATACTCAAAAGTATGGATTTTATAAGAGTTTTTTTAAATAGCAAGGAAGAAAGGGAAGTTCTTCAAGGGTTTCCATGGGTTTATGACAATGAAATTTCACATGTCAAATATAGAAAAACAGAGCGTGACGAATGGAAGGTGAGTTCTCTTGCCGAATCTGAAATTGAAAATGGAAGCGGTGTTGAGGTGTTCACAAAATCAGGTGGCTTTTTGGGGACAGGAATAATCAACAAAGCGTCAAAAATAACGGTGAGAATTATTTCCAGTGAACATGCAGACAAGGTTTTTGAAGATATTGCGAAATTTTGGGAGCGACGTGTTTTTGATGCATATAATGTTCGCAGAATGCATTTTGCTGAAAATGAATCATATCGCTTAATTTTTTCAGAGTCGGATTTTATTCCGGGGCTTATTGTAGATCGATTTTGCGATGTTTCTGGAAAAGTGTATCTTGTTATTCAATTTTTAGCCCTTGCATCTGACGTATACAAGAATGAAATCATTGTCGCATTGAAAAATGTTTGTTCGCCCTATGCGATTTATGAGCGTGATGATGCTGAAATCCGTCAAAAAGAGGGGCTGGAAGAACGGTCTGGCTGGATTGGAAGGGAGGCTGATACGGTAATCGTAATTGAAGAAAACGGCGTTCTATTGAATGTAGACATTGCAAACGGACAGAAAACAGGTTATTTCCTTGATCAAAAGGATAATAGAGTTTCGGCGGCGAAGTTTTGTCATGGAAAGAAAGTGTTTGACGCTTTCTGTCATACAGGGGCGTTTGGTTTGAATGCTGCAAAGGCAGGTGCGCGCGAAGTGATATGCGCCGATATTTCTCAAGATGCAGTGAATCTCACAAAAAGCAACATTGCCAAAAACAATGCGCAAGATGTTGTAAAGACGGTGTGTGCAGACGTGTTTGATCTTTTGAAGTCTTATGAGGAAAAGGGCGAGAAATTTGATGTGATTATACTTGATCCGCCTGCTTTTACAAAAAGTGCAAAGATGATAAAAAAGGCGTATGGTGGCTATAAAGAAATAAATTTGCGTGCTATGAGGATTTTGCAGAAGGGGGGAATATTGGTAACGTGTTCTTGCTCCCAATTTTTTGACTCCCAAGTGTTTTACGATATGCTCACTCATGCTGCAAAGGACAGCCATCGAAAAGTGCAGGTTTTGGAAAAAAGAGGAGCCGCCTTTGATCATCCCGTTTTACTCGGGCATCCAAAAAGCGAATATTTAAAATGCGCTATATGCCATGTTCTTTAGGCTGCAAATAATTGGTCACAATGTGAGTTTTACAGTCTAAAATTCACATTTTGGGGGCGAAGTTTCTTTTCCCAACGGGTGTTCCGGGGTTCCGCTACGCTCATTCCTGCGGAACTGGCATAGCCAGCCCCTCCATACCCGGCGCCAGTTACTTTATCCACAGCAAATTCCATCTCCCTTCCTATTGTCCTTTTCGTGTTCAGCGCAGGCTTATCTTGTTTCTGAATTTTTACTTGCTTGCAAGGCTCGTATTTTTGCTCTAGTTACGAGTAAAAAACACAAAAACTTGCAATCACAATCCACTCGGTCAGTTTTGTTCGCGAGTTTGCGATGCCTGAGCCGTGCGGATTCTCACTGCTCAAATATTGCAAAGCGAACGCACAGGGCAAAACCCTGCGACTAGAAGTCGTAAAACTGAAAGAACATTGAATCTTCCGCCTTGTATCTTTCGCCACTGCAACTGAAAGAATGTTTTTTTTATCTTTTTCAAAACCTGCTTATCCATTGCAGTTTCCCTTTTCATTGCTGTTTTTAATGACGAGTTTCTTTTATAAACTCGCGCATTGTACTGTCGTTTTCGCTTGAAACTTCATGCTACGCACTTGTTGCGAAAGCACTTCGTTGCAAAACGGCTTTTTCAACAACTCCCGAATCTGAAGATTCGCTCGCTGTTGAAAATCAATGAAGGTTAAAAAACATTCGCAAAGGCGCAGTGATAAAGGCAAAATCGCTCTAATTGTGGTCGCTGCGATAGCAGCGAAAAGCAATCCTTGCCACAATTAGCGCGAAATGCGCAAGCGCATGGTTTTGCCTTTGCCACTGCAACTGAAAGAATATTTTTTATTTTTTCAAAATTATCCATTGCAGTTTCCCTTTTCATTGCTGTTTTTAATGACGAGTTTCTTTCATAAACTCGCGCATTGTACTGTCGTTTTCGCTTGAAACTTCACGCTACGCGCTTGTTGCGGAAGCACTTCGTTGCAAAATGATTTTTTAAGCAAAGGAACGAATTTTTTTTCATGCTGAAGCCCTGCGCAATAAAACTTGCTATTTGACCTAATTCTTGTATAATAATCGTATGGCAGAGTATAATTCTGTTGTCGTTTTAGGACCTACCGCCGTTGGAAAGACTGCTATTGGTGTTCAAATTGCGTTAAAATACAACGGCGAAATAATTTCTGCGGACTCACGGCAAACGTACAAAGGTCTTGATATTGGATCAGGAAAGGATTTAAAAGAATATTTCGTTTCTGGAAGACAGATTCCGTTTCATTTGATAGATGTTGCCACGCTTGATAAAGAGTATACGGTTTTTCATTATCAGCAGGATTTTTATAGAGTTTTCCCTGAAATACTCAATCGTTCGGCTCTTCCCGTTGTTGTCGGTGGAACAGGAATGTATCTTGATGCCATAATACGAAACTATGATTTGATTGATGTTCCTGAAAACAAGGAGTTGCGTTCTTCTTTGGAAAAAAAGAATCTTGAGGAGCTTGGAAAAATGTATCTTTCCCTGCGTCCTGATCTGCACACAAAGGCTGATTTACTGGAGCGAGATAGGGTGGTGCGGGGAATCGAAATTGCCCTGTGCAAGGGGGAAGAGGCAAGAAAAATTCGTGAACGGATGATTGCCCGCCCTGACATACGACCTTTTATAATAGGAACGACTTTTGACCGTGAAAAAATCAGGGAGAATATTTACTGCCGCTTGCTTGAACGCATTGACGAGGGGATGATTGAAGAAGTTGAAAATCTTCATAATCAGGGAGTGCCTTATGAGCGGCTTGAAAAATTGGGTCTTGAATACAGGTATTGCGCGCTTTATTTGCAGGGAAAATATCAAACTCGTGACGAGATGGTTGAAAAGCTTTTTATTTCAATACGGCAGTTTGCAAAAAGACAGGAAACGTGGTTTAGATTTATGGAAAAAAACGGCGTGAAAATAAACTGGCTGCCTCCCGTCCAAGACAAGCAAACACGAATAGACGCGGCGCTTCGTCTTGTTGAGAGGGCTCTTTCCAGTTAGATGACTATGCGCTTAATGCGACAGCCTCTTCTTTTACTTCGGTGATATAGCCTGTTCGTAGACAACAGTCGAATAACTCTTTGCTCAAAAAATCAGTTTTTACTTCTTCGTAGCCGTCAAGATCATGCACAATTTTAATCATATACCCTTCGTCTGTTTCTTTGAGTACTGTCATATAATCGTTTTTGCTTCCAAGGCTCTTTAGTGAATAGTTTTTCATGTTATTCCTCCATTCATTTTTATATCTAAAAAGTGCAGTTTTTGGAAAATATCATTTTATTATTTGAATTACACTATTATTTTCGGTATTATAATTTTAAATGTTAGAAAAAAAATCGGTTGCTGTTTTTTGCGATGCACATTTTCATCTTGTGTGTGCGGCGGAAAATGAGGATGTTTTATCGAGCGTAAAAAAATNTGGTGGGTATGTAGCATGCACGTGCGCACACAGCGTTGATGAATTCATCACACAGGAAAAATTGCTTGCCTCACTAAAAGCGGAGGCGGGCGATATTAAACTGTTTAGTGCTTTTGGACTTCATCCGCAGGAGCCGAGTTTAGAGAATGCGGATTTTTTGGAACGGCTTTTACAGGAAAAGAGAGTCAATGCAATTGGAGAGGCGGGGTTTGACTTTTTCACGGCGGAATTGAAACAGGATGTTGAAAGGCAGGAAATGGCGTGGCGCATTCAAATAGAATGTGCCGCCTTTTATAAAGTGCCACTGATTATTCATTGTAGAAAGGCTATAGATTTTATTTTTAGGGATATTTCGATTTTACAGAAAATACCAGCACTCATTTTTCATTCTTTTTCAGGTGCGCTTTTGCAGGCAATGAGTATTTTGAAAAAGGGCGTGAATGCATATTTTTCTTTTGGAAAGCAGATTTTAAATGGCAATAAAAAGGCGATTGAGTGTGTGTCAAAAATAGAAGAGGAGCGTTTGCTTTTAGAAACCGATGCGCCGTATCAAACTCTCTATGGCGAAAGATTCACTTCAGTTGGAGAAATTGAACGCGTATACAATATGGCAGCGTATTTAAGAAAGGTAAGTCCTTGTGAATTGTGTGTGTCATTGCACGATAATTTCAAGCGAGTGTTTGAATTGCACTAGAACGTGTATTGTGCCTCTGTTGTTTTTAGGTCAAATGTCGAGCGTTACCCTTTATTATGCTGTCACTCCCCCTGCAATGACAATCCACTAGGTCAGTTTTGAAAGCGAAGCGTCAAAACTGGGTGAGTAGGACAAAGTCCTGCGACTGGAAGTTGAGGGATGAAAAATGAAGAGCCGTTAAGCCTTCCGCCATTTATGTTCCATTTCTTGTGCTGGCGTTTTTTACTTCTTCTAAAAATTCATCAAGGGTTTCAAAGTGCTTGTATGCCGAGGCAAATCTAATCCATGCAACTTTGTCTAGTTTATACAGCCTGTCAAGAATTAACTCGCCGATTTCTTTTGTTGAAATTTCACGAGACGCTTTGCCCTTCATAATTGCCGCGTCTTCTATTTCATTCACGAGATTTTCAGTCGTTTGCGTTGCAACAGAGCGTTTTTCCAAAGCGCGCTCAATTCCCTTTGCAATCTTGTTTCTGTCAAAAGGTTGTCTTCTTTCATCACGTTTTATGACCATAAAGGGTTTTTCCTCTATAAGTTCATAACTCGTAAANCTATAGCCACACGACATACATTCTCGGCGGCGGCGTATGCTTTCTCCGTTTGCCATTGAGCGCGATTCTAGCACTTTGTCATCAAGACTTCCACAATAAGGACAGCGCATTTTTTTCCTTAAAAAATGAGAGTAAAGTGAAAACTGTTTGTCTCTTTAACAAATTTGAGCATTCACTGCCATATCATATCATTTAGTAAATGATATGGCAAGTTTTGGAGGCGTTTTGTTCAGGACTTTANCACANGAAATTGTATTTTTATAAAGGAAAACNAAAATTGCTGTTGAAAAAATAAAAGGGGTACAATACTATTTTTGAAGGGAGGAAAAATATCCCTTTTGCTCTTCCTCTATTCATTTCTCCATTTTGCCGCAGGGCAAAGCCCTGCTTACCGAGTTTTGTACGCTACGCTACCAAAACTCGNNNAATTTTTCACCGTCATTGCAAGTACGCTAGTGAACAATGACCGAAAGAAAATTTACAGCAACTCGCTTATTTGTTGCGCTGAGATGCCCGTGCATTTTGTAATCAAATCGGCGGAAAGCCCGTTCTTTAGCATATTTCGCGCGGTTTNAATTTGCGTTTGCTGGATGCCAATTGCAATGCCTTCTGTTCTGCCTTCTGCTATTCCCTCTGCTCTCCCTCTTTTTTCGCCTCGCTTTTCACCAATTGCAATGCCGTCATCGTGCCGCTCTTTTAACATCATCTCCCATGTCATATATTCATTCCTCCATTTCTGCTTGCCTCGCANCTCNTNCAGNATCNNGTCCAGCCTGCCCGTGAGTTTTGAGGCGGACCTCCCGCTGGAGAAGAACTCCAATAGCCGCTTNCGTTCCTCGTCGGGAATCATGTCATACCTCTTGAAATTATAGAACACTTTCAGCGTTTTGTCATTCAGTTTTATTTCGGGGTCCTCCCTGCANGTGTTCTCGAACGTGTAGACTGGCAGATTCTTCCCGAACAGGTCGAACGGGCATAGAAACAGCGTGTAGTTTTCCTTCAGCGCGGAGTAGCCCATCCCCCTGTTCAGANNGTCAACGTCCGCCACGGACTGGTAGTAGCGTGCGCGCATGGGCAGGTCGCCCCTGTTGACCATTTGCAGCTCCACNTCAAAAACNTGNGTTGAGTTTGACACGTANACGTCAAANCGCACNCCCTTCGCCAGCGCGTCAACCTCCAGTGTCTTTTCGTCCTGCACACATTCTATGCGGCTGATCTTTATGCCGAGGAGCGTTTCGATCACGCCCCTGCACGCGTCAAGGTCGCTTGTCATCACCTTGTTGAACATGAACGTGTTTGTGATTGGAAGTTTCTCCCACGGAATGA
>JAAVAO010000009.1 GCA_014803985.1 Treponema sp. | reverse complement strand
TTTATGGGGTAACGTATGTTTTGGGACAATGTAGAAAATATAAGACGTGTGCAGGGATTCACATACAGACAACTTGCCGCCGCATTGAAAATGTCTGAAACAACGCTCTCCAGCATGCGAAAGTACAAAACCGAACCCCGTGTGAGCGACGCGCTAAAAATCGCGGATATAATCGGCATTGATGTTCGGCAACTGGTGGGGTAGAGGGGGAATGAAACGCGTCATCACTTATGGAACGTTCGACCTGTTGCACTATGTTGTGAGTGGCAAGAAATCGATAGAAGTATACGGTGTGCATTGTTCAGTGAAAGCAAGGCTGGTGTAACTATTTAACTATCGTCGAAAAAAAGCAGGAGGAAATGACGGCGTGGAAGTCCGCTCGGTAAAGGCAAATTTTATGTTCAGCAACGTGCGGCTCGTCCTGAACCTGCTGATTCCAGCGGTCGTGTTCCCGTACGTGTCGCGCGTCCTCGGTCCGGACGGGATCGGGCGCGTTGAATTTGCAAGTTCTGTCGTCTCCTACTTCGCGCTGTTCGCCGCGCTCGGGATTCCCGTCTACGGGATTAGGGCGGTGGCGAGGATACGCGACGACCAGCAGCGGCTTTCTGCGGCGGTGTCAGGAATTACGGCGGTGCTCTGCGTCACGTGCGCCGTCTGCCTCGCCGCGTATGCCGCCGCCATGGCGTTTGTTCCCGTGATGAGGCACGAGTGGATTCTGTTCTCCGTTGTCGCCCCGAACATTGTGCTCCAGGCGTTCAGCTACGAGTGGTTCTACGTGGGGATTGAGGATCAGGCGTACATCACGCGCCGATTCGTCCTTGTGAAGCTCGTACAGGTCGTGGCGATTTTTGCGCTGGTGCGGAGTGCGCAGGACAGTATCGTGTACGCCGCAATCCTCGTTGGCATGAACGGGATTGGCACGGCGTTCAACGTCGCTAGGCTGAGAAGGTATGTCCATCTCAGCGCATACGGAATGGAGGTGCGGCAGCATATCCGCCCCGCGCTCACGGTGTTCGCCGCCGTCGCCGCGACCTCGGTCTACATGCACCTTGACGTGACGATGGTCGGCGCGCTCTGCGGTGGCAGGGCGACGGGACTGTACACGACGGCGAACAAGATCGTCCGCATCGTCATAAGCGTGGTGACGTCGCTCGGCACGGTCATGGCGCCACGGCTCGCGAACAACGTCGGGACGGGCGACCTCGTATCATACCGCAGGAATCTCTTGAAGTCGCTGCACTTCATGCTGTTTCTCGCCGTTCCCTGTGTGGCAGGGCTTGTCCCCGTTGCAGACGGCTTTGTGCGGCTCTTCGCTGGGGCGGACTTCGCGGACGCGGGGCTTTCCATGAAGTTGCTCTCGCCGATCATTCTGATTGTAGGATGCGCGCAGTTTGTGGGAATGCAGATTTTATATTCAAACAAGCGGGAGTCGTGGTACACGGCGGCGGTTTCAGTGGCGGCGGTCTGCAACTTCGCCGCGAACATGCTTCTGATTCCGCGCTTCGCCCAGAACGGCGCGGTCGCCGGGACGCTCGTGGCGGAGGGCGTGGGGCTTGCCGTGATGTGCGTCCTCGGCAGGAGGCTCATCGCGGAGGCGCAGGTCATCGACTGGCGGCTGCTCGGCTATTTTGTCGCGTCCGCTGTGATGCTGTGCGCGATGTTTGTAGTGAAACGTTTTCTGTGCGCGAATATGTTCGTCCTGATTGCGGTTGGTGTGGCGGTGTACCTTGTGTGTATGGCACTGTGGGCGAGGATGTGCGGCGTGAAGATACGGGACATTGTGTGGAGGTTGAGGGGATAATGATATATGTATGCTTTCTTTTCATCTTTATTGCCGCCTCATTTTTTGATATAAATAAAAATCGAACTGCGATAAAAACGGTAACGACATTTTATATTCTTTCGATAGCTATATGCTTTATAGGTCTCCGCTATTATACGGGCGCAGACTGGTCGGCATATATAAAATACTTTGACAATGTTGACTGGTCTGACAAAACGTATGGATTTGGCTACAAGGCTTTAAATATTTTCTCTCGCTCCGTTATAAATGATTATCACTTTTGTCAATTTCTAGCGACGGTCATTTTTTGCCTAAGCATTTACTGGTTTTATAAGAAAAACAGTAACTATATTTTCTTATCGTTATTCCTTGCAATTGTCTTTTATTTTTCCAATTTATTCATGGCACAGGTCAGACAATCATTGGCGATTGCAATGCTTTTGCTTGGAAGCAATTATCTGATAGAAAACAAATGGGTAAAATATGCTGCCTGTGTATTCATTGCAACTTTGTTTCATATAACTGCTGTTTTTGCGCTGGTCTGCCTTCTTTTAAAGGTACATTTTCCAAAATTCCTGCAAATTTTGCTTGTCCTTCTTGGTTTCATCTTGATACGTTTTCCAAATATTACCATTCAATTTCTTTTGTTGCTGTCAAATTTTATAACGGGCGTATATCATGACTTGATAGTCGGCTATTTAAATTCCAAGAAATTCGGTGGAGGCGCAGAACTAAATTCAGGTCTGTATTTTTATGCAAAGCAATTACTTGCGCTGTTCATCATTTTGTTTTATAAGCCAAGAAGCCATTTAAACATTATAACAGTGAACGCATTGATTTTCAGTGTTTTTATCCATAATGCGTCAATCTCATTTGCTATGCTTGACCGCTTGGAGCCTTATATAGGTTTTTATGCCATAATCGGGTGGACACATCTGTTTGATATAGAATTTATCAAAAAAGATAAGAATGTTTTCTTTATGACATTTTTTATATTCTTCATATTTTTTGCCAGTTCATTTTATATGGCTCGGACACGTCATGGCGTATCAAAATTGACAGGTAGAGATATTCAATACCAATATCTTCCGTATTGGAATGTATTTATGCATCCTGAAAATGCGCATCGTAAGGACTGGGGTGAATAATGCGCTGGGGAATGTATTGCATAGATGTTTCTAGAGATTTCAATAAAAATTTTCTGACTGTTAATAAGGGAGTATGAATGATGACGAACATGATTTCCATTGCGATGGCGACTTACAACGGTGAAAAATATATTCGTGAACAATTGGATTCAATTCTTGCGCAAACATATCAGAATTTTGAGTTTATCGTGTGCGACGACTGCTCCACGGATTCAACGGTGCAGATTCTTCGAGAATATGAGGCGAGAGAGCGGCGAATCCGTGTATTCGTAAACGAACAAAACTTGGGGTACAAAAAAAATTTCGAAAAGGCAGCAGGACTGTGCAACGGTGAGTACATAGCGTTCAGCGACCAAGACGATATATGGTTGCCAGATCATATAGAAAGGCTCCTCTCTATTATTGGCAGTCATGATATCGCTTGCGGTAATGCGCTGATGACTGATAGTTGCGGAAATCTGACAGGGAAGAGACTTAATGAAGTTGACGGTTTTTCTTTTTTTAATCCCGAAAAAATTCTATTCAGGACTTTATTGTATGGCAGTCCTTTTCAAGGCGCGTCTATGCTTGTAAAGTCTGCTTTTGTAAAGAAAACACTTCCTTACCCAGACGGGATTTCTGCGCATGATACATGGATGGTATGCTGTTCCTGCTTTGAGAATGGAATTGTTTACACGTTTGATGTAATTACGAAATATCGCCAGCATGGGAGCAATGTGACTTTTTTTCAGCATAATAAAAGAAAAGGTAATGTTTTTGTAAAAACCATTTTAATTATAAGACGTTTTTTTTTCGGTCTGGAAACTGACAGGTTTCGCTATTGTGAGGAGATTGCCTCTCTGTACGGTACTGAAAGAGAGCCGTTTGATGAAATATATAAGACGGTCACAAATATGGGGAGCGGATGCTTCGGAATTCGGGAGGTGATTTTTTTCTGGAAAAACTATGAATGGATAATGACACAGAAGGGACACAGGGGATTCCTGAAAAGGCTTGTGGCATGGAACACATGGCGGAGGAAAAGGATATGACCACAGCCCTCATTTTCGCAGGCGGCAGCGGCACACGCATGAACAGCCGCGCCCGCCCCAAGCAGTTTCTTCAGTTCTACGGCAAGGAACTGATAATCCATACGTTGGAGAACTTCCAGAACCACCCGGAAGTTGACGCGATTGCCGTTGTCTGTATCGCGGACTGGATTCCGTACCTGCAAAGACTGCTTGAGAAATTTGAAGTCGGCAAAGTGCGTGTGGTCGTTCCCGGCGGGGCGAGCGGGCAGGAAAGCATTTACAACGGGCTTCGCGCAATCCGTGAGTATGCGTCGGAGGATTCCATCGTCCTCGTGCATGATGGTGTTCGCCCTTTCGTGAACGAACGGCTGATTTCTGACTGCATCAATTGCGTGAAAGAACACGGCTCCGCGATTACGGTCACGCCAGCAATCGAGACGATCGTGACGCAGGAGGACGGAAAAATCACCTCAATCACCGACCGCTCAAAGTGCTTCCACGCGAAGGCTCCGCAGTGCTTCCGACTCTGCGAGTTGCTCGCGGCGCACGAGCGGGCGCGCGCGGAGTGCAGGACTGACATGATTGACTCGGCATCGCTGATGAAGTTCTACGGGCACGAGCTGCACACTGTCGCCGGCGGCTTCGACAACATCAAGATAACGACTCCCGCTGACTTCTACACGTTCAAGGCGCTGTACGAGGTGCGCGAGCAGCAGCAGATTTTCGGGCTGTAGGAGAATATATGTGGACGGAAAACAAGATACTTTTGGATGATTTCAGGCAAATCTCAGACAAATATGATTTCTCTCCGTTGAAGGAATCGTCAGTCTTTATTACGGGCAGTACAGGCTTGCTTGGTAGTCAGCTTGTTCTGTTTCTTGACTATCTTAATGTGACGAAGAATTATAACACCAAAATTATTGCGCTTGTTCGCTCAAAGGAAAAGGCTATTCGTGCTTTTGGGGATGCCATAAACCATGTTACCTGCATTTATGGAGATGTGCTCAATCTCCCAAACATTTCAGAACCCGTTGACTACATAATTCATGGCGCAAGCATAACTTCTTCTAAATCTTTTATTGAGAAATGCGTGGAGACAATAGATATCGCTGTGAATGGTACGATGAGTCTTCTGAAACTGGCAAAAGACAAGAACGTCAAATCATTTATATACCTTTCCAGCATGGAGGCATTTGGAATTACGGATGGAAAGGGAGAAGTGCGAGAGACTGATTTGGGCTACATAGATGTTTTAAATCCCCGCTCCAGCTATATGGAAAGCAAACGGATGTGCGAAAATTTGTGCGCTTGTTTTGCCTCCGAATATGGAGTTCCTGCAAAAATGATACGCCTTACACAAACCCTAGGAGCGGGAATAGACTACAATGACACTCGTGTAGCGGCATATTTTGCCCGTTCCGTGATTGAAAATACAGACATTGTTTTAAAAACAAAAGGGGATACAAAGCGTCCGATTTTGTACACGAGCGATGCCCTCAGCGCGATTCTTACCGTGCTGCTCAAAGGGGAGAACGCGCAGGTCTACACCGCCGCAAATCCCGCGACCTTCGTCACAATCCGCGAGACTGCGGAGATGATAGTCGAAAAGATTGCGCGCAATGCCATAAAATTAACTTACGACATAAAAGAAGTTCCAGCGGAGTACGCACCAAATCTCAATCTCAATCTCAATGTAGACAAACTGTGCTCACTTGGCTGGAAACCGCAGACAGGTCTTGAGGAATCCTATAAAAGGATGATTGAAGGAATGTGGGAGGAATTGGAGAAATGAATTATATGACTCAAAAAATAAAAGACGCTTTAAAAATAACTGCTATTTACACATTGCGACAAATGCTGAAAGTGCTTTGGCTTTTTCCCGTAAAGAAACAACGTATCGTATTCAATTCCTTTTCTGGAAAACAATACTCTGATAATCCTAAATATATATTCCTTGACTTATACAAAAAGTATGGAAGTGCTCTTGAATATATATGGTGCAGAAATGAAAAGGATGACGAACTTTTGGCATACAACAATATAAAAACTATGAAATTTCTTTCACCCGCTTTTTTATTTTCAATGATTACGTGCGGTGTGTATGTTACAAACTGCTCTGTAGAGCCGTTCATTCCCAAGAGGAAGAAACAGTTGTATATTTGCTCTTGGCATGGTGGCGGCGCATATAAAAAATTGAGCCATTTCTACAAAAATAGAAAATCATTCAAAATTATGTCAAAAACAAGGGCGAAAATGACAACCTGCTATACATCGGCATGCAAACTGTTCACTGAATTCATCGCCCCAGACTGGAGTGCGGACAGTGCGAAATTTCTTTCAAGCGGTATGCCAAGAAATGACATTCTTATTCATAAGAAAGATGATAAGAAACTTGTTGATTCTATAAAAGCAAAGATAGGTATAGGTGCTGACAAAAAAGTTGTATTGTATGCTCCTACGATGAGAGGATGGGCTGTTCATCCAGATTCATTTGATTTGACACTTGACATTGAAAGTCTGCTTACTGCTTTAAACGAAAGATTTGGTGGAGATTTTGTCTTTGTATTTCGGTGTCATCACGTCATGCTGAACAGAGTAAAAATTCATCAGCATACTATAGATGTATCTTCTTATAACGATATGCAAGAACTGCTTTTGGTTTCGGATGTCCTGATAACTGACTACTCATCGTCAATATGGGATTATTCATTATTATTCCGTCCATGTTTTCTTTTCACCCCTGATTTAAGTGAATACGAAGCATATCAAAGTTTCTATGTTCCTATTTCAGAATGGCCATTCCCGTATGCCCAGACAAATGACGAACTGGTATCCATTATACAAAGTTTTGACGAACATAATTACTTTGAAGACGTAAAACAACATCACAGCGAACTAGGTTCGTTTGAAACAGGGACTGCCGTTCATGCCATCAACGGAATAATTCAAAAACACATGGGGGCTTTATGAATTGTATACGTTTTATAAAGTGTTTTGTCAGAATTGTAGCATATCCATTTCTTTCTATCTATTTCAAGTTATTTCCTTTGGATATCCATGTCCAAAGCCTTGAAGAAACTATCACTGTGCTGTCTGACGGAAGAAAATCATTAGTTCGCTATGGAGACGGAGAAATCAAACTTATGAATGGAGGGGCTATTTATTTTCAGCCATATACTAAGAAACTGGCTGAACAATTATCTCAAATCATCTCTTTTCAAGATGAAAATTTTATGATTGGAATGCCGGATGTTTTTTACGGTCTTAACAAACTTGTTCTGCCTGCTAGAATTTTTTGGAAATACAGCTTATTTTTACACCGAAAACTGTACAGGAGTTTACCCGACAGGATATGGGCAAATTCATTTTTATCCCGTCCTTATATTGATTATAAGGACAAAGACAAAAAGGTGTTTTTTGCATCGCTTTGCGAATTATGGAATGCTAAAAATGTTGTATTTGTTGAGGGCGAGGCAACAAGAAATGGAATTGGAAATGATTTGTATAAAAATACAGCCTCTATCCGAAGGATTATTTGTCCTGCTACCAATGCATATTCTGTATACGAAGAAGTAGAATCATTCATTTTGTCATCAATTGACAAAAGCTCACTCATCTTGCTTTCGCTTGGTCCGGCGGCAAAAGTCATAGCTTATGATTTGTATAGTTTCGGCTTTCAAGTAATAGATATCGGGCATCTTGATTCAGAATATGAATGGTTTATTAGAGGAGTAAAACGCAAGTCAAAACTACAAGGAAAGCACAGCGCAGAATCATCAGATATGCATATTTCTGATTGCACAGACGAAAAGTATAGTTCGCAGATTATTGCAAGGTTTTTGTGATGGCAGCATGTGTTCAAACAATGGAAAACACTTTTTGACAGAACAGGAGCAGAACGATGAATGCAAATCCGCTTGTTTCCATCATCATGCCGTGCCACAACGGCGAAAAATATGTCGCCGACGCAATCCGCTCCGTGCAGAGCCAGACGTTCACGGACTGGGAGCTGCTCGTCATCGATGACGCGTCGTCTGACAATTCCGTGTGCGTCATAGAAGAATTCTGCGAGACTGATTCCCGCATAAAACTTCTTCGCAACGAAAGGCCGACGGAAATGCCCGCCACGCCGCGCAACGTCGGGATCAGTGCCGCCTGCGGACGCTACATCGCGTTCCTCGACTGCGACGACCTGTGGCTTCCGACAAAGCTCGAACACCAGCTTCCGCTCTTCGGGACAAAGGATGTCGCCGCCGTCTTTTCATATTACGGCAAGATGGACGGAAGCGGAAATCTTCAAAATAGATTAGTATCCTCTCCATTCCTTGTGACATACCGTTTTCTGCTGAAAGGAGACTGCATCGGAAACCTTACGGGAATGTACGACACACAGAAATGCGACAAGGTCTTTCAAAAAGAAATCCATCATGAGGATTATCTGATGTGGCTTGAAATTTTACGAAGCGGATTTTGTGCTATGAACACAAGCACGGTGGAGGCTTTCTACCGTGTGCAGGGAAGCAGTATCTCTGGCAACAAATTCAAGACTATACGTTGGCATTGGCACATCCTGCGGAACGAACTTCGACTGTCGTTTCCTGTGGCGGCGTACAACTTTATGCATTATGCGCTGAAAGGACTGATGAAATTCCTGAGATGATTGTCCGAAGAATATCTGAAATATGTATAAAACTTATTCATAACATAAAATATTCCATGCAGGTGTTTATGAAGAACGGGCATCTGTTCGAGGCGTTGCTCCAGTTCGAGGAGGACGGAGACCAGATGATAAAGGCGGTGCAACTTGACAGCACGGCGGAATGCGTCGTGGAAGTCCCACTTGCGGACGTGGAGCTGTTCAGGACTTCAAGCGGTGCGGAAATCGTGCTGCCAAGTTGATTTTTTTTAAGTTCCGTAAGATCCGCTGTTGTGTAGAATACAATTTTTGCCTATTGTGTTTATAAGTTTGTCGGCAAAAAACTGTTGTCCCTGACAGTTATAATCCTGTTTCTTATCGAGTCTGTGATGAGTCTCTTTACGATAAACTTGTCAATGATGATTTACATTTGGATTATGACGAGAATTTTTATGACTGGTTTTGCCAATATCTTGATTGTATGGATATTATAAGTATTCAAAAACTGAAAGCGATTTATGATAAACTGACATCTCCAGGAGTAGATTTGCAGGAGAATATGAGTAGGGATTTTTATAAACGTAATTTGGATTGGTTTTTAATTAACGCTTAAAATCAGCAACTAATAGTGCGCAGTGGTGATTTGTCACTCTGCTATCGAGTTTTTGTTTGCTTGCGCTGTTTTCATTTTTCTGTCGGGGTTGCGTAAAAAACTTACTTATTGCACCATGAAGAAAAACTTCCTATAATTACTGTGTATGATTTATTTCCTTATTGCGATTGTTGCCGTGCTTTTCTGTAGTCTTTTTGTTTTTTATGCACAGCGAAAAAAGCGACTTTCCACGGAATGCGAGCAGAAAATCCATAATTTTCAGAATCAGATGAGCGAATTTTTTACGGAATATGTTGGTTTGACTCGGCAGTATATCCCCGAAGAAACGGAGTATGAATTTATCGCAAAGTGGCAGAGGCTGTATGCAGAAATCCAGCGTATCCACATTCCAAAAAATCACAATGCATTTGTCGAAATTACACAGTTCAAGAAAACGTATAAAAATCTCCACACACTGATTTCTACTGTAAATGTGGAAATCAAGAGAAAAGAAAAACTGCACCTACTTTCTCAGAAAATAACCGCTTTTTTTGACGAACTTTTCAATATGACTCATCAATATGTGGCGCATTCCATGGAAGAACAATATGCTCAAAAGTGGCGATGGCTTTTTCAAGAGGCAAAAGACGCTGATATTCGTGCCGATGATGCCGAAATGTCAG
This sequence comes from Treponema sp., assembly GCA_014803985.1. Lineage (GTDB taxonomy): Bacteria > Spirochaetota > Spirochaetia > Treponematales > Treponemataceae > Treponema_D. Next base: position 106,417 of record JAAVAO010000009.1, on the reverse strand, counting down.
AAATCAAGTATTTTATATTGACGTACTCCTCTCTCCATGACTATATTTCTGTTGCAAATGATCAGTTTATAAAAAATGAATCGACCAAACACGATTATCTATTTTCGCACATCGACGGAAAATCTTTGGACGAGCAGCAGCGCACCGCCGTCATCACTGACGAAGACAGAATTCTTGTGCTGGCAGGGGCGGGAAGTGGAAAAACGCTCACTATTGCGGCAAAAGTAAAATACTTGTGTGAGGTAAAAAATATACGCCCACAAAACATTCTACTTGTTTCGTTTACGAAGAAAGCAGCTCAGGAAATGACTGAACGAATACAAGTTAGGCTCGGAATTCCAGTAGAAGCGACGACATTTCATAAACTTGGACTGAATATCATTGCAACTTCTGATGGGAAGCGACCAGATATTTTGGACGAAAATGCCTTGAATCAATTTGTCCATACTTTTTTTGAAAACGAACTGCTCAATCATCCCTATCTTGTGGAAAATTTGACAAAATATTTTGCATACTTTCTTGAAATCCCCAACAATATGGAACAATATGCTTCGCTCGGTGAACTATATGAAGAAGAAAAATTGGCGGATCTTGAAACGCTCAAATCAAAATACGATCGGGAAACATATATCCGTGAAACTGGCGTAGAAAAAGCAAAGTCTTTCATTACGCTGAATAATGAATATGTGAAAAGTCGTGAGGAAACACAAATCGCCAATTTTCTGTTTATGCATGGCATAAATTATGAATATGAACGCCCCTATCCGTTTGAAAGCGATGACCCTTTCCGAAAATCCTACTGTCCAGATTTTTATCTTTCTGATTACGATATATATTTGGAACATTTCGGTATCGCAAAAGACGGCAGTCTTCCGTGGCTTTCTTCCGTGGAAGAAAAGAAATATCTGGACAGTATGGCATGGAAGCGGACATTTCACCGTGAGCATGGCACCCGACTGATTGAAACCTATTCATGGTACAATACAGAGGGAATCTTGCTCAAAAAACTTGAGGAACTTTTGATCGAAAATGGTGTCGTATACAAGCCTCGTGATTTTATGGACATCTTCAACACTGTATATGCCAGCAAGAGCAATAAATATTGCTCCGAATTCATACAACTGTGCTGTACGTTCATCACGCTCTTTAAATCAAACAATTACAAAATTGCTCAGATTGAAACGATTAGGCAAAACTACTTGAGTGAAGAAACAAATGATTTTCTTCGGGAACGGACAAGCCTATTCCTTGACATCATAAAAATCATTTTGGCGGAATACCAAAACTACCTTTCTGCAAACGGAACAATTGATTTTTCAGATATGATAAATCATGCCACAGAACGCATTGTTTCTGGTGCAGAAATTCCACCATATCAATATGTGATTGTCGATGAATATCAGGATATTTCGCAGGCACGCTTTCATTTTCTGAAAGCGATTGCGGATAGAACGGGCGCAAAACTGTTCTGCGTTGGCGATGACTGGCAGTCTATTTATCGATTTGCAGGCAGCGATATTTCTTTATTCACAGACTTTGAAAAACAGTTTGGGTACACAAAAATTTTAAAGATTGAAAAAACATATCGAAATTCGCAAAATTTGATAGACGAGGCGTCGCGCTTTATTCTGAAAAATCCACTTCAGCTGAAAAAAAATGTGCGATCCGAAAAATTTTTGGACTATCCACTTGTCTTTTGGGGATTTGACGATGACCCCAAACAGGCTTTGCATCTCATAATTCAAAAGAGTATTGCCGATTTTGGCATACAGTCTTCTGTTTTGCTTTTGGGCAGGACGAACTATGATATTGAGATTGTAAAAAAATCGGGACTTTTCAGAACGATAAACGCAAACAGGACTGAGCGATTGCAATACATTCCCGCCCCGCAACTGGACATTGATTTTCTTTCGGTTCACAAGGCAAAAGGTCTTGAGGCAGACACAGTGATCCTACTGAATTTTAAAAATGACAGGCTCGGATTCCCCAATCAAATTGCGGACGACCAGATTTTACAACTTGTGTTGGCAAAAGCCGAAGATTTTACGTTTGCGGAAGAACGTCGCCTGTTTTATGTTGCATTGACTCGCACGAAAAACAGAATTTTTATTCTCACGGACAACAGAAATCCATCGCCATTCTTTAAAGAATTTTCCGAATCAAAGTCCGTCTGCTTTGTTTCAATCAAGAAAACCAACTCCGAAAATCAGTCTCTTTGTCCGCTTTGCAAGACTGGCAGTCTCCTGAAAATTGAGCATAATGGTGAGGCATTTGTAGGCTGCTCTCATTTCCCCCTGTGTCGGTATACTCTGCCTGATCCGACTATCCTTTTGAATCCCAAAAAATGCCCTTCCTGCGGTGGCTTCCTCATCAAGCGGAAAGGTAAAAACGGTCACCGCTTTGTCGGTTGCACAAATTACCCGTACTGTAAATACACAGAACAGCTGGAAACAGATGGGATGCGGTAAGTGACATCACTTTTTAAACTGATGAAACTATTGTGCCTTATAATGATTTCTAGTTGCATGATATATGGAGGAGCGTGTTTATTTGGAGCAAGAGGAAAAGCGAAGATTTATTCTAGAGACGACTATATATCTAAATATATAATATTTTAGAGATCTTTGAAGAATGAAAATTTAACTGAATAAAATGGAGGTAGTTATAAGGTGGCAGATTTTAAAAGTGCGCTTAATTTGTGCTGTAAGTTGATATTTTCGCGCAACGTTATAAAAATTTGCCCCTTATCACTTGCGCATTATATCCATTAAATGTTGATAAGTATCAGCCACGTCATAACGAACTGCGTCGCTTCCGAGTTTTTCAAACAGTTTTCTTGCGCAACTGATTTTCGCGTTTTCTATTTTTCTCAATTGCAGGCTTTCCATGCTTCCTTTTGTTTCTGCGATAAAATAAATGTATTTCACTATTCCTTCGTTGAAGGCAATGGCCCAGTCCGGCGAATAATCGCCTACGGGTGTGGGAATTTTAAACGATCGCGGAAGCTTTGCGTACACGCACACGTCGCCGTCATTGCGTTCCAAATCCATTGCGAAATTCTTTTCAGTCTCGCTGTCCACAACGACAAACGGCGTGATATGCTTGTCCGCTTTTACCGCCCTATCAAAGTCGATTACGTTTTTTGCGGCGGTAAAAATATCGCTTGAATACGGCTCTTCGCTCGTCACGTTGTAGGTTATTTCGTCAACAATCATCGTCGCCTTTTGCTCGTTGATATACCGCACCGCCTTGCTTATGAATTCTTCGGGATTGCGCCTGAACATGGCGAATGTTTCGGGATTGATGCCCTGCAAAATCTTCACGACTGTTTTTCTCGTGAGCGCGGTGCCATAACAAATCTTGCCAATCAAATCATACGTCACATTTGAGCCGAGCGCATTTTCAAGCGTCGTTGTCTTTGTCCTGCTTTCGGTAAAGTCAAGTGTTTTTCCCTGCGAGCCAATCGTGCTGATATAGGTAAGCGCGGTCGTATACATTTGCTCGTCAAGTGCTTTTGTCGCCTTTGCAATCAGCTCGTTGCTGTCGAATGAAACGGAATATGCGTACTTGTGATTAATATATTTCCAAAGCGTTTGGAATTCTTTTTTAGCGAAATTCTCGTTGAGCGCGTTCTGCATAATTTTAGACTTGTTCGCGGGAGCGATGATTTCGTCAAGAACGCTTTCATCGAACACTCCCTGAACGAGCTTATGAACGCCGTCTGAAATCGTGGCGAGTTCGCTCGGAAGCGGCGCAAAATTGCCGGCTTCCTGCGCGGCGCGATATGCGTCGGTTATGTTGCCGTCATAATCGATATATCCGTTAAAGCCGAGATACCTTTCGATAACCGCCGCCTCGTGAGCCGTAATTTCGTGAAAGCTTTCGGCAGTTTTAACAATCTTCCCGGTAAAATATTCTTTAGTCGCCTTGGCGGGCCTTTCGTACAGCGTGTCTTTGATTTCCTTTTGCAGGCTGCCCGCAAACGATTTATAGCTGTCGCTCGCAATGACGGTGAGCACATTTATATCGTGGACTTTAACGCCGTAAACGCTGCCGTCAATTCTGTCGCCCGCCTGATTCACGCAAAGCCGCATGCCGCGCCCCACTTCCTGCCGCTTGCTGATTTCGCTGTTGCTCTGCTTGAGCGTGCAAATCTGAAACACGTTGGGATTGTCCCAGCCTTCGCGAAGCGCGGAGTGCGAAAAAATAAATCGCGTCGGCTCGTCAAACGAAAGCAAGCGTTCCTTGTTTTTCAGAATCAAGTCATAAGCGGATATGTCGTCGCACGCGCCTTTTTTTTCAACGGAGTTGACGGCGTGCCCCGTCTTTTTGTCAATAGAAAAATATCCTCTGTGCGTGTCGTGAAAATCAATTCCTTTCAGATATTGTATGTACGGCGTTTCAAAAAGCGAAAGATATTCGTCCAAAATGCTCTTGTATTCCTGCTCAAACATCTGCCCAAAGTCGCCCAACGCCTCGCTGCCGTTTTCGTCATACTGCCGGTAATGCGCAACCTCGTCAATGAAAAAAAGTGAAAGGCATTTAACGCCCATATCGAAAAGTTTTTCTTCTTTTTCAAAGTGCGAAAGAATCGTCTCGCGAATTTGTATGCGACGCATTTCGCGCTCGGAAAGGTCGCCGCGCACTTCGCCCACCGCAATAGTCATTCCGTTTAGAAAGGTAACCGTATTGTCGATGGGATTTACCTCTTTTACAACGTAACCATTTTTGTACTGTTCGAGCGACGGCATTTTTCCGCCCGCAGACATTTCATAAAGGCTGTCGTTCACGCCGACAATGTGCGTCTCGCGCTTGATTCCATTGCCGTAATTTACCTCGAAAGCCATTCTCGCCATAGGCGGTTTTTTCGGATCGACCAAAATCTGCGAAAGGTAAACAAATCCGTCCGTTCCGCGCAAGTTCCGAAGCTCAAATCCCTTCACTTCGATTTTCTTAACCAATTTTTTCTGATAAGCATCAAGCGCGTCCAGCACATACACAAGATTGTGCGTTTCTCTGTGCGTCGCCGAATAGTTGAGCGAGAACAGCGGATTAAAAAGTTTGATGCTTGACTGCGTTGCATTTCCGCCGAGCTTCTGTGGCTCGTCCAAAATCACGATAGGACGGTTCGCGGCGATAACGTCAATCGGGCGGCGGCTTCCGAAACTGTCCTGCTTGCTGTAAATAATGCGCGCCGCTTCGTTTCTCGCGCCCTCTTTTAAAGACGACGCGAACGCCTGCGAGTTGATTATCATAACGTTAATATCTTTGCTTGCCGAAAAGCTGTCCAGCTGATTGAGATTCTTGCTGTTGTAAATAAAGTGCCGCGCCTTTTTGCCGTACTGTTCGAAAAAGTGGTCTTCCATCACCTCGAATGACTTTTTCACGCCCTCGCGGATGGCGATTGACGGAACAACGACGATGAACTTGCTCCAACCGTATTTTTTGTTCAGTTCGAACATCGTCTTTATATAGCAATAGGTTTTGCCCGTGCCTGTTTCCATTTCAATGTCGAGTGCGCAACGGCAAGCGTTCCCGAACGGCTTTGAAAGTTCCTGCGACTGCCTGATATTGCCCGCAAACTGCAAGGTGCGGATGTTGTTCAAAATCTGCACATCCGAAAGTTCAAGAGGCGCGTTGCCGAATCCCGTTCCGCTCCAAAATCCGCTGTCTTGGAATGAGTCCGGCGCAGTTTCGCTTCCCATGTCGCGCAAATAAGAAAGCCTGTCGTTGAACGGCTGCCCCGCAAACGCCTCGACCACGGCGTTCACCGCGTCCGTCTGATAGTCTTGTATTTCGAATTTGAATTTCATTTTCCGTCATGTCCTTTTTTCTTATCAATACTTTACTTTTAAATAATCAAGGTATTTCTTGAACTTGTCCTGCGCCGCAAGGCAAGTGTCGCGCAAATAGCCGCGCTCGTGTTTCCATTCTTTCAGTCCGCGATAGTAGAACAGTTTAAACTCTTCGTCTATAATGAACGGCACGATATTATGCTTTAAGCAATCCTTGAACAAAAGCAGCCTGCCAATGCGTCCGTTCCCGTCTTGGAATGGGTGAATGCACTCGAACTTATAATGGAAATCCAAAATGTCGTCAAAAGTTTTTTCCTCTTTGGCGTTGCATTCAAAAAGCAATGCTTTCATTTTTTCGGATACTTCTCCGGGCTGAGCCGTGCACAATCCGCCGACGGTGTTCGGCAATTTCTTGTAATCGTCCACCGCAAACCAATACTGCCGCGCGTCCGTAGTGCCGTTTTTTAACGTGCGGTGCAATTCCTTTATAAAAACTTCCGTAACCGGCTTTTTGGCATTCTCGATAATCAAGTCAACGCACTTAAAGTGATTCGCCGTTTCCACAATGTCGTCAACCTTTATGATGCCGCCGTCAACGCCGATAGTGTTCGTTTCAAAAATATAGCGCGTTTGGTCGTGCGTCAAGCGGCTGCCTTCGATATGGTTGGAATTGTACGTCAATTCAATTTGAACAGTATGATAAATCCCGCCCGAAAGTTTCGCCTTCTTTTCCGCAGAAAGCAGTTCCAATAAGGTTTTCGGCGGTTCGATTTTTTTATTTGCCCGGTCGGGCTTTTGCGCATCTTCGGGAACGTCAATCTCAACTTTCGTCATTGTCATGGCATCCGTCTCCTTGTTTTTCAGAATCCGACTGATTTATAGTATATCGGCTCTTCCACGCCGAGGAACGTCTTGAGCGCGTCCTGAAAGACTTTCGAGCAGTTCACGTTTTTTTCTTCGGCAAGCGCGGCAAGCCATGAGGGGAGGGAAAGCGTCTTTTTTACGAAAGCCGTCTTGACCGCCGCGCGGACGGACGGCATGAAAACGTTGATGACGGCGGGAACGCAGTTTTTTCCCAACTCCACGTCATTCAGCGTTCGGGGTTCGGGAATTTCCTCCCCGTCCTGCTCCATGGCGAACAGGTGAAGTCCCAACGCTTCCCGTGCGTTTCGCACGGCTTCGTCTGCGTTGTTTGTCTCGGCGCATGAAAAACAGCCCGGAAGGTCGGGAAAACTTATACTGATGCCGTCGTCGGCATATTCAAGGACAGCGATAAACGCGTATTCGTTTTTCATTGCTTTTTCTCCTTGGGGTCAATACCCGCCTGTCTGAAAATGCTTTTTGCCGTTCCTATAGGAATCGACCGCTTCGGATGCGGCACGGTAACTCGCCCTGGCTTTTTTGGATGCTTGAAGTGATGATGGCTTCCCACGCACGCCACCTCTTGCCAGCCGTCCGCCGCAAGCATGCCTATGATTTCTCGTGACGAATATTCCATGCGCCGCTCCTTGCGTTTAGTATGATACATAATAAATTACGTATAGTCAATCGCTTGATTCGTGCAGAGGGTTTATTGATTTTCATCACAACACCTTCCTTACCGTGTTCGGGCTGTAGGTGGCGAAGATTTGCTCGAAGTTGGCGGCGACGGAATCGTTTGCAAGTGAGCTATCGCGGAACACGGCATAGAGCGGCTTTGCCTTTGCGATTTCCGTAACTATTTCTGCGGATATGCTGTCCTCAAAACACGCAATCAAGTCGTCATCGTTTACGATAAATACGCGCTTGCCCGCAATATTCTTTTCTTCGATTTTTGCGGAAAGCGGCTTGCCTAAATCAAGCATAACTTGGAACAACAAATCGAGCGAGGTACGGTCGGTTTTTATGTTGTCGGACAAACCTTCGAGCAAAGTTTGGCTGTATTCTTCGGGGCGATAATACACGTCTTTCATATTGGACGAATCGAGTTTGAGTACGCGGAAGCCCGTATCAAGGTCTTGCGCCGTCAAACCGTTTTCCCGCTTGATTTTTGCCCCTGCACAGCGAATGCGCTCTTTGCCAATTTCGCAAATATTATTATAGCCCGCTTTATACGCCTCGCTCTTCTCGTCGCAAAGTTCGGGAAGCTGAACCATAATAAATTTACGATTCCCACCGTCTTCGGCATTTAACTGCATTACTGCATGAGCGATTGATGCCGAACCAGAGAAAAAATCCAAAACTATAGAATCTTTATAGCTTGAAGTTTTAATTAAATACTTTAACAAATTTATAGTTTTAGGAAAAGGAAACGGAATACAATCAAAAATTTCTTTCATTTCTTTGGTTCCGTCTTGCGACATACCTATATCATCAGGTAATTTTGTACTAACTGCGATTTTGCCAAAATTATCCCCCATTTTTAGCATATCTTTATCTTTAAAATATCTAGCAACCGGCTTGGAAATATGAAGAAAATCATAATCCCCAGGGAATATTATCTCGTGCGCATCGTAGTATTTTTGAAAAGTATCTTTAGTAATTCTCCATGTTCTATTTGGATCACAGGGAAATTCTTCCCCAGTTTTAGGATTAACCATAGTAAAGTAACTATTTGGCCTTTCACTTGCTGTTGTTTGCTTTGTCATATCATGAATTCTCCAAGGACGCCCAGGAAAGTCAGGTGTTTCAAAGTACTTCCTTGTTCCTCCCTCAATATACGCCTTAAATTCATTGCTTTTAGCACAACAAACTATCCACTCATAATCCTGCGATACACCAAAGGGGACATCCGATTTCGCCGTCCTTTTACGCCAAGGAAACATTGCAACAAAATTATTCTCGCCAAATATCTCGTTACATATTTTCTTTAAATTCTCTACTTCATTATCATCAATGCTGATAAAAATCACGCCATCGTTGGAGAGCAAGTCTTTCGCCAGTCGCAAGCGCGGATAAATCATATTCAGCCAATCGGTATGAAATCTGCCGTTGCTTTCGGTGTTCTGAAACAAGCGGTTGCCCTGCTCGTCGAGCTGGCCGCTGTTTTCCTTATATTCGTTCGCTTCCTGCGAAAAGTCGTCGTTATACACAAAGTCGTTGCCTGTGTTGTACGGCGGGTCGATGTAAATCATCTTGATTTTGCCGAGGTACGTTTCCTGCAAAAGTTTCAGCACTTCCAAATTGTCGCCTTCGATATAAAGGTTCTGCGTGTTGTCAAAATCAACGCTTTCTTCCTTGCATGGGCGCAAGGTTTTGTTTGTGGGAGTGTTCGCGAGCAAAACGGACTTTTGCTTGTCGGGCCACGTGAACTGGTAACGGAGTTCGCGCTCGTCGATAAGCGTGTCCGCAAGCTCCTGCTTGAGCACGTCAAAATCAATGCCTCGCTGTACCCCCCCCTACCATCCGCACATTCGGTTACGGCGTTCGGGAACAGTGCCTGAATCTTCCGTATGTTTTCCTGCACTTTGTCCATTGATTGCATTTTTAGTTTATCCATTGGTTTGCTCTCCATTGTTATTTCTTTTATCGTAGAATTCTTTTATTTTCTTGTTTCGTTCAACATTATCCAAATTAAGATAAGCCAACAAAATCATCTGATATAATTCGTCATACCACTCTTCCATCTGCTGACTAGATAATGCTGCAATATCTGCGTGATAATTTTTATTATCTTGTGGATTAACATTGTTATGCTGCAAATTAAATTCGTTAAGCATTCTGAAAATATTATCTTCCAACGTAGAATTTATCGTCTTCAATTGTTTTCGCTTTGGTTCTAAATCAGCACCCATAGCAAGCAATATTTTCTTTTTTAATTCTATATTCCCTTTTAAAGTATGATGATTGTATTTTATTATGTCCAATGCAATAGGTTCTGGGGCTATTTCTGCAACAGCCGTAACTTCGGGTTTATCTTCTACGACTATTACTTGTTCCTGCTCTTTATTGTAATAAACTTTATAATTAACTTTCTCTAAAACATCATTTAATATTTCCCGCAACAGTATGAAGTTTTGATAAGGTTTAACTTTATTGTTATCTATTTTCTTATTGGCAAGCTTCCAAAAGTTACAAACAAGTTCAACGAATAACAGCATATACGTTTCACTGCGTGATGACATGTTTTCAATTTTTTGATAATTGATGCATCGTAGAAAATCCTGCATATCTATACAATGCCCTCGATTTTTCCAACCAGTAAAACAATAACTATCAACAAAATCAAAAAGCGTGTATCCCATATTAAAATATATAGTTTTTTCATGTTTGAACAGCCGAATAATTCGTTTAATATCTTCTTCTAGAGTTTCGTTCTCTTTGACAATTTCAAAAATAGTCTTTCTCATCCCAAATTCTCCAACTCCTTTTTCTTTTGCTTTAATTCGTCGTTCAGTTCAAAACGGCGTTTGGGCTGTTTTTCGGTATCAACTAAACGCTGTAATTTTTCAATTTCCTTTTTCAGTTTAACCACTTCGCCGTAACGCGCAACAAAGTCTTTCGTGCTTTCGCCTTGCCGTGCGGTTATGGGAATTAGCTCCTCAATGATTGCCGCATAAATTCCGTCCAGACTGTTCACTTCAAGCGGAAACGCTATCAGTTTTTCAGCCGTCCAATCGGTAGAACAATACTTGCCGACCTTCATGCCTTTTTCACCATATTCTTTAAAAGCCCCGTAAAGCATACTTTCGCTTCCACAGCGAAGGATAAACACCGTATGGAAGTTTGTCGCCTTATCAAGCGACGATATAAAAAGCGACGGCACGGTTTTCGTGTCTAACACAATTTCAAACAGATAAATTTCTTTCACTTCGCCCTTTGCCGAAAAGTTAAGCGTATCGTTATTAAGCACATTGGTAAGCGTTACGGAAAGGACATTAGCCGCATCCGCTTTAACCGTTTTGTCTGCGCCCATAACTTTGTACAATTCGGTCAATTTGAATTTTCTGTTTACCTGCGTCTTACTGCTCAGTTCAAACATTACTTTATCACCACAAACGATATAAGCTCGAAGTCGTCAAGTCCGTCAATACGCTGCTGGAACAGAACTTTACTACCTGCCTTAAACAGTGACTGCAAATCGTTTTCTTCTTTTACTTGTAAAATACTCGCAACAGCGTCGTCCAACAGTGCATTGTACTTATCCATTTTTACGCCGTCTTTCGTTTCTTTGTTAAACTTGCGACACAAATCTGCAATCGGTTCAGTCTTGCCCTTTGAAGTAGTGCGCAAAACGTCAAGCGTGGACTTTACGTCCAAATGATTGTAAACGACTTCGCCGTTCTCTTTAAGATAAACAAGATAATATGGGTGAAGGCGGTTTTGTTTGTTGACATTCACGCCGTTATTGCGGTTACGCAGAACGAATACGATTCCGGCTTCAACACCTTTGCATGTGTCGGCGGCAACAACTGCGTGCAATCCCGTAGTTATGCCTTTCGGCTCGCCGCACTCCTTAACGTAATTATGTAAATCCATTACGAAGTCATTAAGTCCCAAGTCAGTAATGGATATATTTCCGTCAACGTCTTCCAAATCCTGAAGCGTACCTTCTTGCAATTTCTTTAACTGTTCCTTGCGATAATCCATTTCTTCATTTTCTTCGGAAATGATATTATCGTCTGCCGTTGCGGTAGCGTTGACTATCGTCATCCTTGCGGAAACTCGTCTATTAAGATTGATATATTCGTCAAGAGATATGTTGGGCCAAAAGTTGACGAGTTGGATTTGTTCGTTTTTACTCCCTATTCTGTCTATTCGCCCGAAACGCTGAACAATGCGAACGGGATTCCAGTGTATATCGTAGTTAATGCAAATATCGCAGTCCTGCAAGTTTTGACCTTCAGATATACAGTCCGTACCGATAAGCACGTCTATGTTCGGCGTATTCGGTTCGTTAAGTGTAACAGAACGTTGCTTTGAAAGCGGAGAGAAAAGCGTTAAAAGTCTGTCGGTATCCGGCCTTCCGTTTACGTTAGTTTTATTATTATTGCCGCCTGCAATTTTAGCGGTAAAAAGCCCGTACTTATTTGATATGTAAGGGGCTATGGTTTCATAAAGGTAATTTGTCGTATCTTCAAATGCAGAAAATATCAGAATTTTTTTGTTGCTGTAATTGATAGGGGCTGCCATTTTCTCGTCTATCAGATTTTTAAGTTCTTTTAATTTGTTATCTTCGTCAGGCGTAACCAATTTCATAGCGGCATAGATTTCAGACAAGATTTCTATATCGTGCAATATGTTGCGCTGCCAAGTTACAACATCTAAATCGGCAAGTTCAATATTGATTGTATTTCCCGGCAATTCAACCATTGAATAAAGTTCATCTTCGTCAGGGTATTCTACTGTTATAGACGCAACCTTTTTCTGAATAGTTGCCGTTTTGTCGCCGTCCAAATATTTTTGAATAAGGGCGTTTGTTTCTTCGTTGAGTTTTATGATTTTGTCAAGCGTAATGCGGAAAGCGTGAACGCTGCTTTCAAGACGTTTTAAAAGGTTTGTTGTCATCAGTTTTTTCAAGCCGCTTTCACGGTTCCTCTGGCGGGTTAAGCCCTGCCCCAAACTGTTAGCGTTTTTATCTTCGCTTAAAAGGTCGATGCGATATTTCGTTTCATACTTCTCGATTTTAGAAGGCTGTAACCAAGAAAGCGGTGCATATACGTCCATTGATGTAGACAAAAGTCTATCGTAAATTTCCTTGTACGCCATAACATTCGGATTGTCCGTAAGCGTGGGATAAATGGACTTAACGGGCAATCTTGACGGAAATCTGCCTATGTCGTTTATATTGTAATATTTTTGAATATGCTTACGGCTTCTTGCTATAGTAACACTGTCAAGAATTACGGAAAAATCAATATCAAGTTTGTCCAGCAAATCTTTTGCATGGCGTTCACCTGTAGGAAGTTTGCTCCATGCATTGAAAACAGTTTGCGCATTACGGAATATGGATTGAATATCTTTGCCCACGTCTATCGTAGCATTTATTTCATCGTAATCACCGCCATACGCTAAAAGCAACTGATTTTTTAAATCGTTGTAGCGGTTGTTTACGGGAGTGGCAGAAAGCATTAAAACCTTCGTCTTTACACCGTCCTGCATTATGCGTTTCATCAAGAAATCGTAACGGGTATCCTTATTTTTGTAAATGGCATTGTTATTGCGGAAATTGTGGCTCTCATCAATTACAACCAAATCATAGTTGCCCCAATTTAAAGTAGCCAAATCAATGCTTCCGCTCTTGCCATGTGTTCTACCTAAATCTGTATGAAATAGCACGTCAAAACGTATTTTATCTTTATAAAAAATATTAGTTGTACTGTTGCCTTGATATTGCCGCCAGTTCTGTTCCAAGCGTTTGGGGCAAAGCACCAAGATAGATTTGTTGCGCAGGGAATAATACTGCATCACGGCAAGCGCAGTAAAAGTTTTACCCAAGCCAACACTATCGGCAAGGATGCAACCGTTATAGCGTTCAAGCTTGTTTATTACGCCGACTGCGCCGTCCTTTTGAAAATTGTATAGTTTGTTCCAAATCAAACTGTTTTTAAAGCCCGTTGCCTCGTTCGGCATAAAATCTTCGTCAAGATCTTTTAAGAATTCACGGAACACGTTGTACAAAATTATGAAATAGATAAATTCAGGTGAGTTTTCCTTATAACAGCTTGATATGTAATCAATGACGGAAGCGGTTATGTCTTCTAATTTATTTGTGTTATTCCAAAGCCTGTCGAACTCATTTATGAAAAACTTGCTCTGTTCTGCGATATCACTTTTCGTAATGCCAACAAGGTTGCTTTGATTTTTCTCATAGCCCAAATCTGCCGTTGTAAACCCGCCGATGGGCGTATAGTGCATATACGCTCCGTTCGTTTCAATGTTTATCATACTCTGCGTTGCAACGGGCTCTTTTAGTGTTTTAATCTGAACCTTTGTTCTCAACCATTCGGCGCACTCACGGGCAATAGCTTTTTGTGTCATTTGGTTCTTAAGGCGTATTTCAAATTCTGTTCCGCAAAGTCCGGATTCCGAAAGTTTTGGTATGAAAAATTCGCGCTGCTGCTTCTTGACTTTATCTTTTACTTGTTCATCAATCAGCGTGGGGGTAGTAAACAAAAATTTCAGTTCTTCAATTTTTTCAAGTTCATATTTAAGCGCATTGAAAGCGTAAATTGAAAAGCAAGAAGCGGCGATGCGCAATCTGCTGTCGCTTTTAATTTCCTTTTTTAAGTCGTCGCCCAACAACTTGCTTGTGTTATTAATCAAATCAAACATAAACTTATCACCGAATGGCAAACTTTTATATTTAAATATTATATCATTTTTTTATCTAACGCAACATAAACAAGTAAACGGAGAATTTTTCAACTATTCCCCTGTTTATCCGCACATTCTGTTACGGCGTTCGGGAACAACGCCTGAATCTTCCGTATGTTTTCCTGCGCTTTGTCCATCAATGTCATCTTTAATTTGTCCATTAAATTGCTCCTTTTGATTCGTGCGGAAGGTTTGTTGATTTTTCAGTTCTTTCATCGTGAATGCGCTGTATCTTTCATAAAAATAACTTGCATCAATGCCTTTTATGTAAACGGTACGGTCATTGATTTTGTCGGTGAGAGCCATCTTGAGCAGTGTCTTGATTCCTGTGTCTTTCACAGGGGGCGCTCCATGGCAAGAAGGTAGTCGCCTTTGTCCATGTTTTTCCATTCAATGGCATGTTTCAGTTCTTTTTCAAGATGCAGTCAAGCCATATCTGCATGCTTCTTCCGTTTCTTTCGCGGAACAATAAGAGATGTTTGTTCATCTCGACATATTTTTCTATGATTTTATCATGTTTTGTTCAGCGTGATGGGGGATAACTATATGAACTGTTTTTCAATGTAGGTTATGTTATCTCTGTTGCGCTCCATCATACGTCGATCGTTTTTCATGTCATCTATAGAAAACCACTTGTATGTCTGACCATCAATGCGGATTGTGCTTTTTTTGTTTAGTTGTGGATTACTGGAAACATCGCACATAATATGGTAGAAGGTGTGATGATATGTTTTTGTCATGTTGGAAGAAACGGATGCTTTTGTAAAATCCGCTTCTTTTGTTTCCATAAATTCGCATGAATTGGCGGATATGTGTAGAGTGTTTTCTATAAAATGAGAAACGGATTCTTGGTTACGGTCTTTTTCATCAAGCGTGCGCAGATAGGGAAACAAATAGCATTTCCATCGCTTGTCTTTTTTCATGAGATATTTGTTTGGAACATTGCCAGAACTGTCTTTTAGCAGAATTAAAGAGAAATTATGATTTTCACCAGCCCTTACAATGTCTTGATAAAATGCATCTACTGAATAGTGAGAGCCGTAGAGACTTGCGATAAAAATGGCAAAATATAAAAGTCCGATAATGATGATGATGATCTGTATTTTAAAAGGAAGTGTCCGAATATCTGCAAGTAAAACCGATGCCACATAACCGACAAAGCATAATAGTGTCTCCCATGAATGAGTTCGCGTTTTTATGTGATGGGCGCGTTTATACAGCAAATCTAAAAGAGTTTTCTCTTCAAGCATAATCATTCTGCATATTATATTGTTAATTTTCAATAATTGCAAGGTCTTGTTTCTGAACGTGATACGCAAAAACCGTTGCAATGAAATGCCTCCGAATTGTGTATGAAGTAGATTTCTTGTGCATGTGAAAAAAAAAGTACTCTGACGAAGGTATTTCCATTTTGCAAGTTGTTTTTTGACCTTGCGCTGCGATGTGCGTTATTACATCCATATCTGCGCAAAATTATGCAAGTTACTGTTCCCATATTGTCAACTCTGAGGCGAATGCATTCAGTTCGTCCTCTTCGATAGAGGAATTGATGTCCGTGTCAACTGCCACGATGAATGATTTTATTGAGAAAGAAATTTCCTTGCCGAAGGCTTTGACATACCATGCTTCAGTTTCGCGCACGGTTGCAGGGTGGTTGTAGTCGGAGAATATGCTTCCCTTATGGTTGTCCATGAACATTCTGTGGACTTTCTGTGCGTTGTGGGCATAGTCCATGTCAAAGAAACTAACCTCGACTTCCTCATCGTCCTGCAAGAAGTAGCCGCTTGCCTCCCAATGTCCAACAATCGGGATTGCCCACTCTGCATAACCTTTTTCCACCGCATACGATTTGTCTACACGGGAAAGCGTGAAAGCAGCAAACTTTCGTCCTTCTCGAGTTTTGGGAAGAATGCACAAAGATTTGCGTAACTGCGGGTAAATCACCATTGCGCTGTCTGACCATGCGTTGTTCATAAATGCCGTAAACTCGTCCTCGGAAAAATCATACGCGTCAATCGTGATAAACAGCGTCTTGTTTGCGTTCAGTCCTGCGATTGAGCGAACTGTATCATCCGATGAAATGTGTGCATACAAAATATCGTCTCCAGTAAGTGAAAACTGTACTTCTGTTCCGTTCTTTCCATCTATATCAAAATCTCTTTCAGAAAACGTCTCTGCGCTTTCAATGACGCAAACTTCCACGCGCTTTCCGAACAGGTCGTCCAGGTACACTGCCTTTGCCATTGCACGAATGCCATATTCTGTCGTAAGAGTCTCGAAATCATCGAGGTTTAAATCGCCTGGTGTTGCAAGCGACTTGAAGCGATTTAGATTCTTGCCTCCTGCTGCTGCAAGCGTCTCAAAATCTACTATTGCAATGCTTTCGATGAGGAAATTTTTGTTTACTGGCAGGTCGGCAAGGCATATTTGCACTGCTTCGGAAAATTCGGGCAGTGTTGCGTTTTCCGCCGTCTCAAAAACCACGTTGTCTTGCTGGACTACTTCATCATAGCGAAGCATTTTTTCCTTGATGTCAGCATAATCAGAAAGCGTGACATCCTCTATTCCCAATGCAACGAGTGCATCTGCCGTTTCTGCGCTTTCTTCGGGAGAAGTAAACGCCCCTGCATGCACATCAAACGAAAAATATGCATCGTCGTCATAGGTTTTTACTACGTAGGCATCGATATTGTTTGCGCGTAGGCGTTCGCTGTTCTGCTGTGCGGGATGCTCTTCCTTGTAACTTCGCACCTTGAGCGAGTAGGGCTTTTCTTCCGAGAAAGGAAGTGCTTCCTCATCGTTTTTTTGGAGGACTTCGCCTGCCGCCGTTTTTTCGTCAACAGGTTTTGCCTCGCAGATCCACAGCCCTGAAAGATTGAGCAAGTGGATGCGGGTGTCGTCAAGCAGCTCATCGCGGAATATTCGCGCTTCGTTCCGCCTCTCAAATGGCTTATCATAGAGTACGCGGTACAAAGTGCCGCCTGTCGCATTATGGACGGAAACGGCGTTCGGCAGACCTCCTTCTGTGAGGACGACGGAGAATTGTCGGGTGTTATCGATGGACTTGAACGAGCCGAGGCAGACATACCAGTTATCCGCAGGTGCGGCAGCGATTGCAAGGGCGAAAAGGGTAACGCATAGGATATACTTGAAAGATTTCATTTAAAGTTCCCTAACATTGTATGTATTTTTCTGATTGTATGCCAATTATATGGTTTCGCTTTTGTATCGTCAAGTTAAAATTACCTCTGTGTTTGTTTGTATGATTCCTTGTCGATTGGCGTTCCTATATTGTATGTCTGTTTGGAGATGATTGCCGAGCCAGTGAAAAAGGTGAGAATTATTGAGTTTTTATCCGCAACATACTACATAATGCATTTTAACACATTCAACGTTTTAGTATCATCAAAAGTCTTTTTTCAAAAAAAAATCGACTGCCTTGCGGTTTGTTAAGGGAATAACTTTCTTCACTGTCAAAAACTCATAAACAAATTTGAATTTCCCATAAAAAATTACGCAGGAATGAAATTCAACGTTAAAGGTTACAACGGTATTTCAATGCACATTTTACACATTCAATGTAATTACTTCACAAGACTCAAGTCTCACCGATAACGGCAAAACGTGAGTCTTGAAAACCGAAAAACAGTGCGCGATTTAGATTACGATTGTCTGAACATTCGGGGAGAAATGCCCCCCCCCCTCGTTCTTTTACATTAGTCTAAAAAATCCACCGTGCCACTGTCAATGTCATACACTGCGCCGACTACGGTCATTTTTCCTTCTGCGGAAAGAGTTTTGAGGTTTGTCTTTATAATGTTGACGCTTCGTTTAACGTTCATCTTGCACGCGGTCAATTCGTTTTTTTCGTTTCCGATTGCTTTGCGAATTGCATCGGTAATCGATTTGACAAAACCTTCCGGCTCGCTGTTCATGGCCGCTCCAACTGCACCGCAATGCGTGTGTCCCATTACAACAACAAGAGGAGAGCCAAGATGTTCCACTGCATATTCAACGCTTCCGAGCTGAATTGCACCGATGACATTTCCAGCAACGCGAATTACAAATAATTCACCGATCCCTGCGGAAAAAACTCCTTCGGGAATGACACGAGAATCGGAACACGTGATGACAACTGCATACGGCTTTTGTCCGTTTTCGCATGTTTCGTGACGAATTGCTTGTGAAATATTTCCAGGATTTGTCAGCGAATTCAAATATCGCTTATTTCCCTCTTTGAGTTTTTCGAGTGCGTCTGCCGCTGTAAGATTTTGATTTTCCATATTTGACTCCATAAAAAACATTCATGATTTTGGCAAAATTGTATTGCAAAAATCGTAATCAATTTTTTTGCGTGCATCAAATAATTTTTACGACACGCATTGCTTTTTGAAAACGGTGCATTGCACACAATTTTCCGACAAAAAGATTATATCATACTCTATTGATTGCGTCCAACGAATTTTAATCGATGAACATTGACAAAGACGCACATACCTACAATCTGCGCAGGTTTATTTTTCTTCACTTTTAATTTTCTGGTTTTAGCAAAACGCAAATTCCTTTTTGTTTTGCGCAAGGGATTCATTTGCGATGGATATTCTATCCTTCCGCTTCAATTGATTGCACTTCTTTTGTGGCGAGCCGTGTGCCTTGTGCTTTTAAACCTTTTTCAAGAAAATCATTCGCCTTGAACGTTTCCTTCGTGTTTTTTATACGTGGCTTTTGAACATAATTCACCGTAAACTTGAAATTTTTTCGATGATCAATGTGCAGCACTTCCATTCCATCTGGTGCAAAAAAGTAGTCTCGGTTCATAATGTATGCGGTGATTTTGCAGCGCTTTATATATGCAAATTGTGTTTTCGGATCACGGTAAATTATAGTGAACAGGACTTTTGAAAGTGTTTCCTTGTCTGCATAGTTACAATAGCGGAGTTCAGGTCCTACAAAAACTTTTGAAGGGGCTTCTGTTACCGTGAAGATGCCGCTTTTTCTCACATAGAGAATACGATCAAATGGAGTGATTTTTAAAAGTTCTACTCCTGAAACTCCAGTTCCCAAATATCCATTTTTTTCATCATATTTTAAAGGTGTGTCGCGTTTGACAACCGTTTTTATGTCAACCGTTTTTATATTTGTAAGCGTTGTGCGTCGTTTTATCATTGAGGGGGCGAGTTTTTTTTCAATTCCATCAAGATAGCTGATTGCATATTCCACAAGATGTTTGAGAAGTCGCGCAATTTCCTTTAGTCGTGCGTTTATCGCCTGTACTTCCTTGCGATTTTTGTTTATATCATAAAGAGAAATACGGCGGATCGGGATTTTTAAGAGGTGTTCCACATCGTCATTGTTTACTTCTCGAATAAGTTCGTCTTTGAATGGAATAAACCCTGTTTTTACCGCTTTGTTTACCGCCTCTTCAGTTTTCATTTGTTCAATATTTTTGTAAATTCGCTCCTCGATAAAAATGCGTTCCAATGTGCGAAGATGCAGTTTTTCCATCAATTCTGCCTTTTCAACTTCAAGTTCGTCCTTTAGAACGCCAATGAGTTGATTGGAATGATATTTTATCACTTCGGTCACTGTCATTTGGACAGGCATATTGTCCTTTATTACAAGCAGATTGCAGTATACGGTTTTTTCGCAGTCTGTAAAGGCATACAGAGAGTCCACTACATCCTTAACATACACTCCGCGTGGCAGTTTTATTTCAATATTTACGCTTGAGGCGGTGTAATCGTTTATTGAGCCGATTTTTACCTTTCCATTCCTTGCTGCCTTTTCAATTGAGTCCATCAAGGTTTCTGTTGTGCTTCCATACGGCAACTCGGTAATGACGATTTTTTTGTCGTCGCTCGTATCCATTTTTGCGCGGGCAACTATTTTTCCAAGTCCATCCTTGTATTCGCTGCAATCTATAAGTCCGCCTGTTTGAAAGTCAGGAAAAAGGTGGAATTCTTCGCCGCGGAGACATTTTTTTTCCGCTTCAATTACTTCAAGTGCATTATGACTCATAATTTGCGTACTCATTCCAACTGCGATTCCTTCCGCCCCCGTGATCAAAACCAAAGGCAATTTTGCGCGGAAACAAACAGGTTCTTTTGACCTGCCGTCATAACTTGGAACGAATTCTGTTATTTTCGGATTGTAAATTATATCGCGCGTGATGGGGCGCAATCGGCATTCAATGTATCGTGGGGCGGCAGGACCATCCCCCGTGTAAAGGTTTCCATAGTTTCCCTGCTTGTCGATAAAAAGATCTTTGTTTGCAAGATTCACAAGAGCGGTGTAAATGGATGCGTCTCCGTGCGGGTGATATGTCATCACGTCTCCGCAGACCTTTGCCACTTTTGTGAACCGTCCGTCATCTTTTTCTAAAAGCGTATGCAAAATTCGTCTTTGAACGGGTTTTAAACCATCTGTTATTTCTGGAATTGCTCGATCGCGAATAACATAACTCGCATATTGAATAAAATTCGAGTCAAAGAGATTTTTTACATACGCCATATTCCCACCCAACTATAGCATTTTTTTTGAATGTTATATTATAAATTGAATTTCATTAAATGGCAAGGTAGGGGAAGTCTTAAAAAAATGAGCATTTTGTTTTTGCAATTTTTTAGTGGCTCGCTTTATCCTCGGTCATGCATAATCACAACGTTCTGTTAGTGTAAGTCTTACGGCATCTGTCATTGAAAATCTGCGAGGGGAGAAAACGACTTGCACAGATGCATTTTCAAATTATAAATTGAGGTTGTATTTTTCTGATGCTAAAACTCATCTATAGTCTTTTGAATGGTTGAATTTACATTTTTTTTTAGCGACAGAGATAGCTTTGCAAGCAAATCTTTTTTTTCTTTTAAAGAAAGGCTTGACTTTACGTTTGTTTCTCCGTCCGGGATAAAAAGTTCATACGGTTCTTTGTGAAGAGCGTTTGAGATTTTTACTATTGTATCAAATGTTCCCGTTTTTAAACCTCTTTCAATGTCGCATAAAAAGCCTGTGGAAATATCAGCAAGCTCCGCTAACTTCATCTGGCTGTAACCTAAATTTATGCGCGCCGTATAAATATTGTTAGAGAAGATTTTTTGCAAGTCATTTCCTGTCATAATTACCATTTTATCCTCAAATTGTGAAGTTTACATATTCAAACAGAAAAAGTATATTTCGCAATTTGAGAACTTGACATACTCATTTTGAAAATATATAATTCTCATATTGAGAAAATTGAATTCACCTCGAGGTTTTTTTGATTTCTTTTTTCTACAAACTGTATTTATCGATATGGAGTAAACTATGAAAAAAATTTTGAGTGTTGGTGCAGTTTTTGCTGCATTGTTATTGTCAATGTTATTTGTTACAGGATGTAGCAATGACGCAGAAGGCGCTGTTTCTGTTTGGAAGATAAAAGGAACTGACGGTAGTACATATTCAACCCTTTATTTCTATGAAGACGGAACATGGAAATGTACAGGTAGTGCTGGTTTGAGCGGGTATTCAGGCACTTATGAAGGTGATACAACTGTTAGCACAGGAAGAATAACGCTCTTCTTTGGTAATAATGGCTATGGAGAGCCTTATTATATTAGAAGAGATCGCGATGATGTTTGGCTGTATATTGATGACTATGCCTATTGCAGAAGTTAAAGCTGCCTGATGAGCGAAAAAATGAATAGGGTGCTGTTTCTTTTTGTTTTGTTGGTGTCATGCTCTTTTGTTTTTCCAAAGGCAAAAAGGACTGCGCCTGAATGGGTTTTGAATTTCAAGTCGGTTTATCCTTCGGAAAAATATATAGGCTATGTGTCGTCCGCTAGAACTGAGGATGAAGCAAAGGAGAAGTCTTTAGGCTTGATTTCAAATTACTTTAATACTTCGATTCAAAGTGTTTCTAATTCAAATTCTGTACTGATTGAAGCGAATTTTAATGATGATTCTTCATGGTACAAAAAGAACACTATGAATCGCACTGTTACTGTAAAATCTGATGCCAATCTTTTTGGCGTGGAATACAACTTTTATTTTTCCGAGGGAGAAAATCTGTATTATTGTGCGGCATTTATAGATAGGGCACTTTGTGCGCCGTTAATTTTGCAGCGAATGGAAAAGAATAAAAAGAATTTTACAGATTTTTATATGCTTGGGCAAAAAAGTGAGAAAAATGATTGTATGACTGCTATGCGGTATTATGCAAAAGCCTCTTCGTTTGCAAGTGAATATCTTTCTCTTGCAGAGTATATTTCATTGATTGCTCCCAAAGTGAAGATTTCAAAAGACGATGTGGAAAAAATGGCGGGCGTTTCTTCTCGGATTTCACAACTTGCGCAATCTTCTTCCATAAATATTTATGCCACAGGGGACTCCAATGCTGTTTTAAAGACAACTGTAGAAAATCTGTTTCTTAATGAGGGTTTTATTTTAAAAGATTTTGGCGAAACTGCGGGCTATTTAATGCGCATTGAAATTGAAAGGAATATAGTTGCTGATGGAGAGGTTTTTATCGCCACTCCGAGAATGGCTGTGGTTATTTCAAGTGCAGATGGAAATGTCTTTTCCTATAGCAAGACTTTTGAACGACTTAAGGCGTTCAAAGAAAGCACATTGCACAAGCACATTGAAACAAAACTTTCTGAAGAATTAAAAAAATCGCTTATTAAAGAATTTTATGAGAGCATATAAGATGAAAAAGAGAATAGTATTTATATTTTTTAGCATTTTTATTTTTGTAAGTTCCTTTTATGGGGAAATGACAATTGCTTTTTTTGATCCAATTCTTACATACTGCACTAAAGACGAAAAAAATTGGATTCCCGTAGTTTTGAACAATGCCTTGATGAGCCAAATAAATCGGTATTCAAATTTGGTGCCATTTGATCAGGCAACTTTGTCAACAACTCTTGAGCAGATAAAGAAAAGTGAAGATTCTGCTTATGATGAACAGTTTATTATTGAAGCGGGAAAACTGATAGACGCAAGTTACTTGTGTTATGTAAAAGTGATAAAAATCTCAAGTTTGTTTAACGTCTATTTTAATATTGTAAATGCTACGACTGGAGTGCCGATTGCCACTTACGAAGATGATGGTACAAAAGATGATTTGTACAAAGCGGGGAGCGAGTCAATTGTTAATAAAGCGGTTCTAAAAATGCTTGAGGATGATTTGGGTGGCATTCACAGTTTGAAAAATATTAGCGAACTCAAAAAAACTATGGGATGGAAGGATTCTGATGGCGTTCCAGTTTCTCGAAGCGAGGAATTTATGGTGGCATTTCTTCCTCCTGCCCTTATAAATTGCGATGATGTGTGGATGCGGGAACTTTTGCCAGGTCGTCTCGTCAACTCTTTTTTCTCATATTCAAGGATTATGCCGCTTGATCAAGGTGTTGAAAAAACTGCTATCGATAAAATTAAGTTAAGTGAAAGCGGTATTTATGATGAAAGCACTATAACAGAGGCGGGAAAGCTGGTTAGTGCGCCTTATTATTGTTATGCGGCAATCACGCAAATAAAAAGAGGCGTTTATCAGGCGTATTTCAATCTCATGGACACAAAGACAGGAAAGCCTGTTGCGATTTATCATACATCGTGTTCTGCGGATTGGATTCGCGGACTAAAGGGGTTTAATGTCGTGGATCTTGCCGTTTATACAATGCTAACTGAAAATTTGGAGAATAAATACAATAATGAGTACACCGCTTCATTGGGGCGGCAGCTTCAAAAGCAATTGAAGAAAAAGGACATTCAAAAAGCAAAGGATACTTCAAGTAATAGATACAGTGTGTATGTTGACAAAGTTTACGTTCCTCCAAAAGAACGGGAAAGAGGGGCTAATACGAATGATAAAAACACTGTTCCTGTGAGCAGGGAAGAGGCGTTGAGAAAACGTTTTGGTTACTAGGCTATAATTTGCATTGCAAATTGAGATAGATTGAAGATAGCGTTGTGCTATTTTTAAAATTTTCATTTTGGAGGTCAAAAAAAATGAAAAGAATGATTACTGGTGTTATTGCTCTATTTTTGGCAATGACGATTTTTGCGCAGGAAAGCAAACCTGTTATCGGCTTGGTGGATCTTGTTGTCAGCCAAAGGGGGACTCTTGCGACTGGATATTGGGGGGATATTTGGGAGCCAGAAGTAAAAGATGCAAAAACAGGTGAAATTATCACTCCTCGAAAGTTAGCGCATCCTGCAACAAAACCTATTGATGTACGTACGATTGTTCCTTCGTTAAATGCAGTTCTTTCACAAGAAATCGTGAATTCAGGCAGGTTTTCTGTTATAAATATGGATTCAGTGGGCAATACAGATGGAATTGATTTTCTTTTTGAGTCAGAATTGACTGAATTTTCTGCTGATCGTGATGGTAAGTTTGGCTCTATCAGATATAAAATGGGCGTTTCTGTGAAATTTACGAATGTAAAAACAGGGCAAATTGTTTTAAATCAGCAGTTTGAAGTGCCAATAACAAAAACAACTTCTAGCAAGAACAATTTCTTTTCATTTGATACCACGACACAAATATCTGATCCAACTAAAATGCCCAAAATAATGGCGTCACATGCCGTAAATACAATTGTGACAAAACTGTATCCACCTATGGTTTTGAATGTAGTGGGTGATGTTGTGCAAATTCCGTCTACAAATATGGAATTTGGACTTGTTGTTGAAATTCTTTCGCAGGGCGATGAGATTTTTGATCCGTATACGGGAGATTCTCTTGGTTTTGACGAAACGCTTGTTGCTGAAGTTGTTGTTTACGACGTAAAGGGAAGAATTGCCAGCGCAAAAGTCGATCCAAAAGGAAAGTATTTGGACGCTCAAATTCAAAAGGGAATGGCAGTGCGCGCTACGACAAAGAAAAATAATAAAGCGGCCAGAGCAATAAACAAAGCAAAATAATCGTTGAGATTCGATTTTCAAAGTAAATAACATTTTTTTTTCAGCATTTCCTTCATTACTTTTATGCGGAGAAGAGAGTTGAAGCTTTCTTCCCCGCATAGGACGTCGTTTGCAATGAAATCCGCAATTTCTGCGGAATTGTTACCGAGTTTGCGGTGCATACTTGAACGTTTAAAATCAAAAAAAGATAGAAAAAACATTCTTCCAGTTGCAGTGGCGAAAGATACAGGGCGGAAGATTCAATGTTCTTTCAGTTTTATACTTCGATTTTCGGTCGCAGGGCAAAACTGGCTAAATGCATTCGCAACATGCGCATTAAAAACAGGCAACGAGAGTTTTTGTTTGCCATCCTTGTGAGCAAGCAAAAACTCGGTAGCAGGGGGGGGCGAAGCAACCCTGCGTACTATTTTAGTTGACTGTTTTAAACCTTCCTTAATTTGCAGCAATGAAAAAAGTTTCAACTTTTGAATTGCTGAAAATGCTATTTCGCAACGAAGTGAGAAATAGCGGTTGATAAGCGAGTTTTGAAAAAACTCGCATTAAAAACAGCAACGCTATTTCAGTTGCTGTTTTTAAACCTTCCTTAATTTTCAGCAACGAGTGAATCTTCAGATTCGGGAGTTGCTGAAAACGCGATTTTGTAGCGAAGTGAGAAATCGCGGTTGATAAGCGAGTTTTTGAAAAAAACTCGCCATTAAAAACAGCAACGCTATTTCAGTTGCTGTTTTTAAACCTTCCTTAATTTTCAGCAGCGCGCAAATCTTCAGATTCGGGAGTTGCTGAAAACGTCATTTTGCAACGAAATGCATTCGCAACACGCGCATAGCGAGAAGTTTCAAGCGAAAATGACAATAAATAAGCGAGTTTCGGAAGAAACTCGCATTAAAACGGGCAACTCAATTTCAGTTGCCTGTTTTAAACCTTCTGTAAAAAACTGCAAAGCAAGCTAAAACCAGTTTTTTTATAAATTTACTAGTGCGTCAACAATGAACAACCCGTATGCAGTTTTTTTTGTAAAAGAAACTGCAAAGCAAGTTAAAACCAGTTTTTTTTATAAATTTACTAGTGCGTCAACAATGAACAACCCGTATGCAGTTTTTTTTGTAAAAGAAACTGCAAAGCGANCTAAAACCAGTTTTTTTTATAAATTTNCTAGTGCGTCAACAATGAACAACCCGTATGCAGTTTTTTTGTAAAAGAAACTGCAAAGCGANCTAAAACCAGTTTTTTTTATAAATTTACTAGTGCTCGCTATTGACCAAATCCAAAAAATTATGCATAATAATAAAACCTTTTACGAACGGGCTATTAGCTCAGTAGGTAGAGCAACGCCCTTTTAAGGCGTGGGTCGATGGTTCGAATCCATCATAGCTCAAAATGAAAAGCATCTTCCAAAGAGGAGATGCTTTTTTTTATGCTTCTTTAAATGCGCAAAAATAATATTATTTGATTTTTTAATAAAAATACTATATATTAGGGCTATGGCTCAAAAGGATTTGGCAGAAAAGGTNCTCGCCGACTACAATGATGTGTTTGCGGACATTGTAAACGGACTGCTGTTTGACGGCGAACAGATCGTAAAGGAAAGCGAATTGACGGACACGCAAGCGATCTCCCAGTACAAGGCGAACGACAACACACTCCACGAACAGGAGCGGGATGTCGCAAAAATTTGGAACAAATGTGACATTCAAATTGCCTTCATTGGAATGGAGAACCAAACGCAGGTTGATCGTCTCATGCCACTACGGGTNATCGGTTACGATGGTGCGTCATACAGGGCGCAACTTCTGAAAGAGGAAAGTCCGCANCCAGTAATCACNCTCGTATTGTATTTTGGGGAGGAACGATGGAACGGGCGGAGAAGCCTAATGGAGTGCCTTACTGTTCCAGAAAGATTAGAGCCGTTCGTAAGNGACTACAAGATAAACGTCTTTGAGATAGCCTATCTTGAAGACAGGCAACTAGAAAAATTCAAGAGCGACTTCAAAATAGTGGCGGACTTCTTTNTTCAGCAGAGGATCACAAGNGACTATAAACCGAGCAAAGAAAAGATAAGGCATGTCGATGAAATATTGAAGTTACTTGAGGTTCTAAGCAACGACAAGCGTTTCTCTAAAATAGACATAAAAGAATTAAAGGAACAAAAATATGAAGGAGGTGTGAATATGTGCGTAGCATTAGATAAGATTGAAAACAGAGGCTTTGAACGTGGCATTGAGCGTGGTATTGAAACCACAAAATATGAAACAGCGATAAATTTNCTNNAGATGGGGTTATCTNTAGAACAAGTNGCACAAGGCACAAACCTTCCTCTTGAAAGAATCAAGCAAATCCAACTGGAGTGCGCTTCAAAATAAAAAGCAAGACGGNGCATCTTCCAAATCGAAGATGCTTTTTTTTATAAATAATAGNTAATAGGCTTAAGAAAATTGTGAAAGATATTGAAAAACTAAAACTCTATGCGTCTAAAAATGAAGTGCCCATCATAAATGATGAAGGATGCACATTTCTGCTTTCATTGATTAAAGAAAAACAATTGTATCACATATTGGAAATTGGAAGTGCCATTGGATATACAGCCTCTCTTTTTGCTAAAATTTCACCTGAAGTAAAAGTTACAACTGTTGAATTGGATTTAGACCGATATGTAATAGCAAAACAGAATTTTTTTGACATGAATCTTTTGTCACAAATATCTGCTTTCAACGAAGACGCCCTAACATTTAATACAAACCTACAATTTGACTTGATTTTTATAGATGCTTCAAAGGCTCAATACATAAAATTNTTTGAACGATTTAAAAAGAANCTTTCTCCANAGGGCATAATCGTAAGTGACAACCTTTTTTTTCATGGGCTNGTGAAAAATCCCGCCCTCACAAAAAATTACAGCACCATAAAACTTATTCGAAAAATCAAAAAATACCATGCGTTTTTAAAGCTCAACCCTGAATTCAATACCGAAATTCTTCCTATAGGCGATGGCATCTCTATAAGCAAAAAAAATNCACACNACAAAACACTCCATTTTGAAGAACATACAAGAGGACATTTTACAGCAACAAAAGATTCAGAAGTTTTTGGAGAGATTTCGATTTTACGTAAAAAAGAATGTCTCTATGTAAATGATTTGAAAGTACTAAAAAGCAATGAAAACAGCACTACGCTAAAAACACTGCTCTTTTTTGCTGCACAAAAAACAAAGGAACAAGGATTTCATTCNCTTTATGTATGCGAAAATTGTGGCGGAGTGAGTGNAGAAGATTTTAAAGACATGGGATTTGAAAAAAGCAATGCAANCATTGAAAAACTAAACATTCAAAATGCAAANGGACAGCTTTTGGAATTCAAGGTATAAGNCTAAAGCCAACAATTGCAACAACACGCCTCGGGATTGTCTGATAGACAGTATTTTTNCCGCNAACAACCAATTGAGAAGAAGACCCGCCGTCAAATTGCATTGCCACCTCGCATCCTAAACGTTCAAAAATCAAGGCGCACTCTCCATACGTAAGATTTTTACCTGCAAAGACATAAAGCGTTTTTCCCGAATCNCTGGTTGCCACCGCCGAACGACAATCCCTACTATTGCCAAACATGCGAATTTTTCCATCTCTCAAAATTGTCCAAAATCCGCCAGAAGCCTCGCATGGCAATTTTTCCTCTTGAAAAACATCTGTTTGCCTGTCAAAAATTTTCGCACTCCAAAAACCTGAGTTTTCATCACGATAAAAGGCAAGTGCAGAATATGTTTCGTTAGGTTCAACAAGCACTTTTTTCTCTGATATAACAAGACCAATCGCAATGCCCTTTGACCACGGCAAAATANAGTTCTTAATATGAAACGGAGATGTGTTAATTGCAACCAAAGCATCACTTTTTTTTGCAAACGATTTTACAGAACAAGAATTTTGCCATCTGTTAGAGGATTTTAAAGTCACAATTTCAAGANGTGGACTTTCAAGGTTTATTCTTACAATAGTATACGAAATAGCATTTGTTCTATTGGAAAACGCAAAAGAATCAATTCCCTCTCCAACATTCTGCCAATCAATTTCCTCTGGTGAAAACGGCAGAAGTTCATCATANGTNAAAGGAGAAACAGTATATGTACTGTTGGTGGTTTTGCAGGAAAAGAAAAATAATAATAGAAAGGAAATAAAAAAAATAAAAGACCTTTGAAAAAGTGAATTTCCAAAGGTCTTTTTACACGCATAATTAGTATGAAGAGCGAGTGTCATGTGTCTTGCGGTTCTTCTTCATCAACTTGCGCTGAAGNGTTTTGTTTTTACGGTTAAGAATCGTTGAAGGTTTTTCATAGAATTCACGTCTTTTGTATTCGCGAATAATACCCTCTTTTTCAACCAGCCTCTTAAAGCGTCTGACCGCCTTTTCAAGATTTTCTGAATCTTCAACAACAATAGTCACTTGTAATCACCTCCCTTCTAACGGGATACCGAAAGATGNTNNAACTCTATCACAAAATANTTTTTTTTGCAAGCCTTTGGNGTGNTTACCGAATTCGGAGGTTGTAATATTTTTCAAGATACCGNATTGCTGTTTAGTGCGTACTCCCTGANTGTTNGCATTTCAACATTTTCNTCANACNCTCTTTTTTTTTAANGCTCACATTCACAGTGTAGTCAAATCAACTATCAAGTTTGATTGCGGCAAGGATTGTAGGGGCGGTGGCGGAAGATACATTATTCTTTTATCTTTTATTTCTCGACTTCNGGTCGCAGGCAAAACCCGCCAGTGGATTNTNTTNACAAGTTTTTACNTGTTCGCAAGNCGCCCGCATTATATAAAACTCTAAAACGAGACATTTGACCTNAANGATAATTTCTCGTGCTGAAGNCGGAAGTCAAGGGATTATAAGGTGAAAAAACCAATGTATCTTCCGCCCTTGCTCTTTATAAATAAAAAAAAACACAGTATAATAAAGCATATTATTTTTTAGGGGATTTTTTATGGTTATTCTTACATTAAATTGTGGCTCCAGTTCAGCAAAATATCAAGTTTATGACTGGGACAATAAGGAAGTGCTGGCAAATGGAGTTGTTGAAAGAGTTGGTGAAACGGGCTCATGCATCACGCACAAAGCAAAAGGCGAAAAGCATGAAATTGCAAGCCCCTGCCCGACTCACAAAGANGCAATCGAGTTGATTTTAAAGACTATCACCGATGAAAAAATTGGAGTTATACCAAACGTGGGGGTTATTGGNGCAGTTGGACACAGGGTGCTTCATGGCGGCGATACATTTACAAAGTCTGTGCTTGTTACGCCAGAAGTTCTTGATGGATTCCGTTCCGTCATCGACTTGGGACCTCTTCACATGCCCGCAAATATTATGGGCATTGAGGCGGCAGAAAAAGTTATGCCAAATGTTCCGCACGCCGCAATTATGGATACAGCATGGCATCAAACTATGCCTGAAGAAAATTTTATGTATGCAATACCACGCGAATGGTATACAAAATATGCAGCAAGGCGATACGGCTTTCACGGCACGTCATTTTTGTATACAGCAAAACGTGCGGCAGTTCTTTTAGGAAAAGAGCCGAAGGACACAAACATTATCATTTGCCACATTGGAAACGGTTCATCTATGTGCGCGGTAAANAACGGCGTTTGCTATGACACTTCNATGGGAATTACACCCCTTGAAGGCCTTGTGATGGGAACGAGAAGTGGAGACATTGATCCTGCCCTGCCGTTTTATATTATGAGGAAAACGGGTATGAGTGCGGATGAGATGGACACGGCATTGAACAAAAAATCAGGATGTTTGGGCATAACTGAAAAATATTCTGATCGACGCGACATTGAAATTGCCGCAGCGAANGGAGACAAAAACTGTCAGCTTTGTATTGAAATGGAGGCTATGCGCATAAAAAAATACATCGGAGCGTATATGGCAGAATTAGGTCGTGTTGATGCAATTGTTTGGACTGCAGGAGTTGGAGAGCGCGGACCTATTACAAGAATGAAAGCGTGTTCTGGTCTTGAAAACTACGGAATAAAAATTGACGCACAACGAAACGATTGGAGTTTTACAACAAATGCTGAAACCTGCATTTCAAGCGATGACAGNGCAGTAAAAATCTTTGTAATTCCTACCGACGAAGAGCTTGTTATGACAGAAGACGCTTACGCNCTTATGAAGGGAACATATAACGTTCACACAAATTTCACCTACTCTTTCCAAAATCCAGACTATGTGAACAAAGCGCGAGAGGCTGGTCTAAAGGACGATCTTATAAAACGACCAAACATTGAAAAAGTGATAGCTCGTCCGCCGAAAAAATAAGGTATAGGTCAAATGTCAAGTGTTATCNNGGCAAGGATTGTAGGGGANNCGTAGGGTTGCCACTGGACTGAATGAGTTTACGAGTGAGGGAAGTGGCTGTAGGCGAATGCCGNNNCCCCCCGAAAAGGTCGCATATCAAAGCCGTGTTNAGCGAGTTTTGCGTTGCAAAATTCNCCAGTAGATTGTTTTCACAAGTTTTTGCGTTTTTTGCTTGCAAAGCNGGCAAAAATGTNAGCAGTGCGAGCAAGTAAAAATTCGGTAGTGAGCGCANCGAACATAAGATGCCCATATTGTAAAAGTATAAAACGAGAAATTTGACCTTAAAATTAAACCTTGTATTATAGATATTTTCATTATTTAGTGATAAAATAAGACAGATAGTACATTACCGTTTGGTAAAAATTATATTTTAGGTAGGTATCAAATGATTTACACTGCAGAAGTGGAACACATGTGTCCTTTGGCTAAAGGCGCATATCATGGACCTGCTCCAATCCCTGAAGAGGGAGAATGGGTACAGGTGAAAAAAATCGAAGATGTTTCCGGATTTACACACGGAGTTGGTTGGTGCGCTCCACAGCAAGGTGCTTGCAAACTTACGCTCAATGTAAAGGAAGGCGTAATTGAAGAGGCTCTTGTTGAGACAATCGGTTGTTCNGGTATGACGCATTCTGCNGCTATGGCTAGTGAAATTCTCATCGGAAAGACACTGTTGGAAGCAATGAACACTGACCTTGTGTGTGATGCAATCAATACTGCTATGAGAGAGCTTTTCCTTCAGATCATCTACGGACGAACACAGTCTGCCTATTCTAANGGAGGNCTTAAAGTTGGTGCATCGCTTGAGGATTTAGGAAAGAATCTTCGCTCTCAAGTTGGAACTATGTTTGCNACAAGAAAAAGCGGTCCTCGCTATCTTGAAATGACAGAAGGCTATGTTGAATCTTGCGCTGTTGACAAAGACAATCAAATCATTGGCTACAACTGCATTAACTTTGGTAAATTTATAGATGCGGTGAAGGCTGGAACTGACCCGAAAGAAGCACTGGACAAAGCACGAACTCACTATGGTCGTGTAACTGAAGATCAGGGNATGGTAAAACTCATCGACCCGCGAAAAGAATAAGGTCTGGAGGAAAAAGAAATGGCATTGTTTGAAGATTTTGAAGGCCGAATTCCACAGGTGAACAAGGCTCTTAAAGAATATGGTTTCTCTGAAGGAGAAAAAGGTTTGACAGAAGCACGAGAATTGTGCAAGTCAAAGGGATTCGACCCCTACGAAATTTGCCAGTCAACNCAACAGATTTGCTTTGAAGATGCAAAATGGGCTTATGTTTTGGGAAGCGCAATTGCCATCAAAAAAGGCGAAAAAGAAGGGGCAAAAACAGGTTCTGAAGCAGCCGCCAATATCGGCATTGGACTTCAGGCATTCTGCTTGCCGGGAAGCGTTGCCGATGACAGAAAAGTTGGATTGGGACATGGAAATTTGGGTGCACGACTTTTAAGTGAAGAAACGCAGTGCTTTGCATTCCTCGCAGGTCACGAATCGTTTGCAGCAGCGGAAGGCGCAATTAAAATCGCGGCAAATGCAAACAAAGTGCGAAAAAACAAGCTTCGTGTCATTTTGAACGGATTGGGAAAAGATGCGGCTCAAATAATCAGTCGAATAAACGGATTCACGTATGTTCAAACAAAATTTGATTACTTCAACGGCAACGGAACAGACAAAGCGTTAACCGTTGTGAAGGAAGTTCCCTACGGAAACAACCCNGATCGTCTTATCGTAAAATGCTATGGTGCTGACGATGTTCGAGAAGGTGTTGCAATTATGTGGCACGAGGGAGTTGATGTTTCAATCACTGGAAATTCAACAAACCCAACAAGATTCCAACACCCTGTTGCTGGCACATACAAAAAAGAAAGACTTCTTGCAGGCAAGGACTATTTCTCTGTGGCATCAGGCGGTGGAACGGGAAGAACATTGCACCCTGATAATATGGCGGCAGGTCCTGCAAGCTATGGNTTCACAGACACGCTTGGTCGTATGCATTCTGACGCACAGTTCGCAGGAAGCTCTTCTGTTCCAGCGCACGTAGAAATGATGGGCTTTATGGGCATGGGAAACAACCCTATGGTCGGTTGTACGGTTGCATGCGCCGTTGCAGTAGCAGAATCATTTAAATAAAAACCATACATTACATTTTTACANTTCACGCTCCAAGTNTCTTGATTTGAAGCGTGAAGTTTTTTTATTGAATAAGGATTAAGCAATAAAAAACACTNGCAAAGGCGCAGTAAAAAAGGCAAAATCGCTCTNATTGTGGTCGCTGCGATAGCAGCGAAAAAAATCCTTGCCACAATGAGCGCGAAATGCGCGAGCGCATGGTTTTGCCTTTTTCACTGCAACTGGAAGANTGCTTTTCTATCTTTGGATNNNAAACNNNCGTANTTACTGCCGTTTTCGCTTGAAACTTCGCGCTATGCGCTTGTTGCGAAAGCATTTCATTGCAAAACGGCTTTTTCAGCAACTCCCGAATTTGAAAATTCGCTCATTGCTGAAAATTAAGGAAGGTTTAAAACAGGCAACTGAAATTGAGTTGCCCGTTTTAATGCGAGTTTTCTTCAAAAACTCGCTTATCAACCGCTATTTCTCGCTTCGTTGCGAAATGACGTTTTCAGCAACTCCCGAATTTGACAATTCACTCGTTGCTGAAAAATAAGGAGCTATTATGACAGACCTCATTTATAAAAAAGCGACAATAGACGACATTACTATTTTGACAGAAACGCGGATTGACGTATTGAGGGCGGCAAATAAATTGCCTAGTGATTTAGATATGAGTGAAGTAAAAGAGCAGTCTTATCACTATTACGAAAAATCTTTGCCGTCTCGATCCTGTATTGCATATTTAGTCTTTGATGGCACTCGTTTTGTGGGCTCTGGTGGTATAAGTTTCTTTCAAGTTATGCCCACCTATCATAATCCAAGCGGAAACAAAGCGTATATTATGAATATGTATACCGCTCCTGAATATAGAAGAAAGGGAATAGCATATAAAACACTGAATCTACTCGTAGAAGAAGCAAAAAGCAGAGGAATTACGGACATTTCTTTAGAGGCAACCGACATGGGGCGTCCTTTATATGAAAAATACGGATTTGTAAAAATGAACGATGAAATGAAATTGCAAAGTCAATAATGGCATTGCCTGTGATGCTATGCGCATGAACGTCTTTATGCCTTTCCTAGTTTTTCATATAATTGTTGTTTGGTCAGAGTGGTGATGGAGCGCGAATTGAACGAGGTCTTTGTGCTTTCATCTGGTTCTTCCTCTAAAATCAATGTGCCGTTTGATTTTAGGTTTTTCTTAAGAATTCCGCCATTACGGTATATTATATCTGCAATTTTATACGACTCGTCTACGTCATCTCTGATTTTAAAGCCGAGTGCAAAATCACCGTGCAGTTTTGTTGAAAGCAGTGCGCGACATTTTTTTCCAGTCAATAATTGAATTTTTTTCACCATTTCATCTTTGTGACGCTTTATTTCTCTGTGTTCAAGATATTTTTCAACAGAAAGGCGTGCTCCTCGATTTTTTTCAAGGAGAATTTCAAGATTTATTGCATTCTTTATACAAAATTCCTTTGTTAAAAGCATAGTCATTTTTGCATCGTCCTGGCTTTTGTGTGTCTTTAAATGTTTTGTGTCAATTTCAAAGTATTCACACCATGCCGAAAGCCCCATCTTTTTTCCTTCCTTTTCATTTATTATGGAGGCGATGTCGGTTACAGAAAAATTGATTTGTGGAAGATTGTATCTTTCGCAGGCTGAAACTAAAAATCCGATGTCATTTGCTGAACCAAAGCCAATCGGCGTGCATCCTGCCGTTTCTAAAAGTTTCTTTATAGGCTTGTAGTACGCCTCGAAATTTTTATGGGAGCGAAAATAGTCTTTTGAATATGCAAGAGAGCATTTGTTTTTTGGGGAGAGCAGATACCAGTCAAATTCCGCTTCAGGATTCATCACAACATCGTCAGTGTCAATGATGGTAAAGTTTTCGTCAACCAATACATATCCAAACGAACACATTTTTCCAACGCCGTTAAAACAATTTGCACATTCAATATCAAAAAAGAGATATGTTTTTTCCATAATAAAAGCATTGTATCGGAAAGTCTTTGGTTTTACAATAATCCAGTCAAAAATGTAATGCGGAATTGAAAATAAAATAGTAGAAAAACAGACAAGATACGTTTCATTTTAACAATTAACAAGTGAATTTTTGAAGAGAAGACATAAAATTTCCTATTGTTTTTATTTTTTTATTGACGAGATGCCCATAGAATTGTTATTTTGTAAATAAATAAGAAAAAGGATTTTTAAATGTCGGAAGAAACAGAAAAAACAGAGGAAACTCAAGGAGAGGAAATCAAGTCTGAGGCTGTATCTGAAGAAAAAGACGCAGAAACGGTTCAGGTCACTGAAGATGAGGACGGAGCAGAGGAGGGGGCTACAGATAAAGAGCCGACTGCTGATGAAAAAATAGCCGCCCTTGAAAAAGAAAATGCTGAATTAAAGGAGCAGTTGTTGCGTCGCGCTGCAGATTTTGATAATTATCGCAAGAGAATGATTAAGGAAAAGCAGGACGCGTATGATTATGCAAATGCAAATCTTTTGGGCGACTTGCTAGAAAGCCTTGACAACTTCGATAGAACTATCGAGGCGGCAAAAGATGCAAAAAATGCAAAGTCTATTGCCGATGGAATCAAGATGATCAATAAGGCCTTGGTAAAAATGCTTGAAGAAAAATATAATCTTTCAAGTTTTGGGAAGGAAAAAGAGGCTTTTAATCCTGATTTGCATGAGGCTTTGAGAAGTGAGAATGGAAAGGTGGCAGAGCCTGAAATTAAAGAAGTGTATCTTAAAGGATATAAATTAAAGGAGCGAGTCATTAGACATGCAAAAGTGTCTGTGATTATGCCAGAGTAAAATACAGGTAATTAGTAGGAGATATGAAATGAGTAAGATTATTGGTATTGATTTAGGAACAACAAACTCTTGTGTTGCTGTTATGGAAAACGGAGAGCCTGTTGTAATTCAGAATTCTGAGGGTGGCAGAACAACTCCATCAATTGTTGGATTTACGGCAAATGGTGACAGAATTGTAGGTCAACCTGCAAAGAACCAGATGGTCACGAATCCAAAGAACACAGTGTATTCTGCAAAACGCTTGATCGGGTTGAAATACTCTGACTTGAAGGGAG
Source organism: Treponema sp. (assembly GCA_014803985.1). Lineage (GTDB taxonomy): Bacteria > Spirochaetota > Spirochaetia > Treponematales > Treponemataceae > Treponema_D. The sequence goes on along the minus strand of JAAVAO010000009.1, from coordinate 69,849 downwards.
AGGCAACTCGTCTTCCGTACACCGTGCTTGACAACGGTTCTGATGTGCGCATTGAAATCGAGCAGAGTGGAACAAAGAAAAAGTATAGTCCACAGGAGATAAGTGCTTTTGTTTTGCAGAAGATGAAAAAGACTGCCGAGGACTATTTGGGAGAAGAAGTAACAGAAGCGGTAATTACTGTTCCAGCGTATTTTAATGATGCACAAAGACAGGCAACTAAAGATGCTGGAAAAATTGCGGGGCTTGATGTAAAGCGAATTATCAACGAGCCGACGGCGGCATCTCTTGCGTTTGGTTTTAATAAGGAGCAAAAACAGGACAAGACAATTGCCGTTTACGATTTAGGAGGCGGTACATTTGATATTTCAATTCTTGAGTTGGGTGATGGCGTTTTTGAAGTTAAGTCAACCAATGGAGATACTCACTTGGGCGGAGACGACTGGGATCGCGCTATTATCAACTGGCTTATAAAGGAATTTAAAAATGACTCGGGAATAGATTTGTCAGGCGACCCAATGGCCATGCAGAGACTTCGAGAGGCGGCAGAAAATGCAAAAATTCAACTTTCTGCACAAACTACAACGGACATCAACTTGCCGTTTATTACAGCAGATACGTCTGGAGCAAAGCACTTGCAAAAAACGCTTTCTCGTGCACAGTTTGAGCAAATGACAGACGATTTGTTTGAAAGAACAAAAGAGCCATGTCGAAAAGCTCTTGCGGATGCAGATATTTCTGCTGATAAGATTGACGAAATCCTTCTTGTTGGTGGTTCAAGCCGAATGCCAAAAGTTCAGGAAATTGTAAAGCAAATTTTTGGCAAGGAAGGAAGTAAGGGTGTGAATCCAGATGAAGCGGTTGCAATTGGCGCAGCTATTCAAGGTGGAGTTTTAAAGGGCGATGTAAAGGATGTCCTTTTGCTTGATGTAACTCCTCTTTCTCTTGGAATTGAAACAATGGGCGGCGTTTTCACTAAACTTATTCCGCGAAATACAACAATTCCTACAAAGAAGAGTCAGATTTTCTCTACAGCTGCGGATGGACAAACTGCCGTTTCAATTCATGTGTTGCAGGGCGAAAGAGAAATGGCTGCTCAAAACCGAACGCTTGGAAACTTTGATTTGGTTGGCATTCCATCTGCACCTCGAGGCGTTCCGCAAATTGAAGTTACATTTGACATTGATGCAAACGGTATTGTTCATGTTTCTGCAAAGGATTTGGGTACTGGCAAGGAGCAGCACATCCAAATTACATCTTCTAGTGGTTTGAGTGAGGCGGAAATTGAACGGATGGTCAAGGATGCAGAGGCAAATGCTGAAGCTGACAAGGCAAAACGTGAAAGTGTTGATGCAAAGAACGAGGCAGACAGTTTGGTTTATGCAACTGAAAAATCACTGAAGGATCTTGGTGACAAGGTGAGCGATGCTGACAAGCAGAATATTGAAGACTCTATTGCGGCATTGAAAAAGGCTCTCGAAGGAGATGACACTGCTGACATCAAGGCAAAGACTGAGAGTTTGAAGCAAGCTTCTTACAAAATTGCAGAGGAAGTTTACAAGCAACAGGCGGCTCAAGGAGCGGCTGCTTCGGCTGATCAAGGCGGAGACGCAAATACGGATGCAACTTCATCTTCAGGCGATGAAAAGAAGTCAGGATTTGACAAAGGCTCTGCCGATGATGTGGACTATGAAATACATGACGACAAATAAACTGTATACTGTGCAATAGCCTATAGTGCAAGACCGCTCTGGTAAAAACTAGAGCGGTCTTTTTATTGGTGAAATAAAATGGCACGTTTTACACTTTTATACTATTGGGGCGACTTATATAAATCGATTTAAAAATTACAATTCGTACCCTAAATGATGTGAAATGTACATCATTTTTCCCACAACTTCAATTTTCTATGATATTATAAACTAAAGGTGTTATAAGAAATGTATAGAATTGCTTTTTGTGATGACAACAAATCTGTATTAAATGAATTGACGTCCTTTTTGGAAAAATATTGCCACGATACTCAAACGCAGATTGAATATTCTGTGTACAATTCTTCGTTTGATTTGACTTATGATTTGGACAGTCAGAAAAACAAGCCGTTTGACATTTTGTTTTTGGATGTGCTTATGCCATTGCAAAACGGAATTTCCGTGGCAAAAGAAATTCGTTCCCATAATAAAGACATAAAAATTATTTTTCTTACTACATCATCGGAATTTGCCGTGCAGTCATACACAGTCGATGCGTTTTATTATCAATTGAAGCCAATTTCGGAAAAGGCATTTTTTACGCTGATGGATCTCGTTTTAAAGGAGTGTGCGAAAGACAAAAGAGCCTCGTTGCTTTTAAATTGCAAGAGCGGTATCACGCGCATCAAACTTTCTGAGTTGGAATATTGTGAAGTTATGGGACGCACCTTGAATTTTCATTTGTGCGGTGGCACGGTTTTGCAAGGCAACGGTCGCATGGACACTTTATGGCAGACGCTTTGCGAGCAAGAGCGATTTATTCGCCCGCACCGCTCTTTTATTGTCAATATGGACTTAATCCAAAACATTTCTTCGAACGGCATCTTGCTTGCAAGTCTCGTAAAAATTCCCATTCCTCGCGGTAAATACACGGAAGTGAAAAACGCCTATTTGAATTTCGCATTTAAGGAATTCGGAGGAGGTGAAACAGGCGGGGGGGGGGTATTATGATATAATGAAATTCCTGCCTCTCGTTGAATATTTATTTGTGAGTACTTTCGGTGTTATGCTTTCCGCCGCTTACTGCAATAAGTTGTCTTCCCGCAAGAATAGAATCATTGTCGCCATTGCGCTTGTTGTCTTGCTTTTGGAGAATTTTTTGGGCTATTCACTGTTTGGCTACGATATTTGGAGAAAAGTCTATCCCTTTGCACTTCACATTCCACTAGTGGTTTTGCTTTCATGTATGACGCAAAAGATTTCTTGGTCTGTAATTTCTGTGGCTACAGGCTATCTTTGCTGTCAGTTTCGTCATTGGCTGGGACTTTTTGTTTCGTTTTTTTTCCACGGAAGTAATTTTGTTTTTATTTGGACAAAACTTATCATCACGTTTCCACTTTTGATTTTTCTTATGGTTTACGTTGCGCCTGTTGTGCGCTCGTATCAAAGGAAATCAATCGTTCTTCAATGGGTTTACGGAGGGGTGCCCGTTTTTTACTATTTGTTTGATTATTTTTTTGTTGTTTATACGAATTTGCTGTATTACGGAACGCCTGTTGTTGCCGAGTTTATGCCATTCATCTGTTGCTCTCTGTATTTGATTTTTATTTTTTTAATTTCAGCGGAAGAAAAAAGAACGAATCAAATGAAAAAAAATGCAACTATTTTGGAAATGACTGTAACACAGTCCTTGCGTGAAATTGAGGTTTTGCGTGAATCTCAAAATTTGGCGAGCCAATATAGACATGACTTGCGGCATCATTTGCAGTATATTACTTCGTGTATAGAGAATGGAAAGCTTGAGATGGTAAAAAATTACATCGACACCATTTCAAGTGAAATTGAAGCGCAAAAAGTTCTTATGTTTTGCGAAAACGAAAGTGTAAATTTGATTCTTTCCACATTCGCCGCTGCGTGTGAAAAAAATGAAACGCAATTCAATGTTTCTGCAACGCTCTCTTCCTCTCTGCCAATTTCGGACTCTGAATTATGCGCCATTCTTTCAAACGCAATTGACAATGCTATAAACGCTTGCAATGCGCTTCCTCCGTACATTGAAAAAATAATTGATATTCATGCATTTGAAAAAAATGGACACCTGTTTTTTCAAATTTCAAACACGTGTAAAAGTGATGTGGTTTTTAAAGGTGGACTTCCTGTTACATTCAAGGCAAATCACGGTTTCGGCACGAAAAGCATTTGTTCTATTGTAGACCGCCACGGAGGAATCTATAATTTTTCGGTAAAGGACAATAAATTTGTTTTACAGATTTCAGTGTAGGGGATTGGTGCGCTTATTGTTCCTTGCACATTTTTCGAGTGTTTCTCTTTGCTTTGTTTGAGGGGTTGAGGCATAGCAGGCAGGTTTTATAACGGACATTCGGCTTCATAGATTTATAACAGTATTTTTTTATGTCATTTCTCGTATGAATTATGCAAATCATTTCATACAGTAAAAAAATTGTGTTTTAATTAAAATACATTTTCAAGATTATCTTGAGAAGTTCGTGTATTTGCCCGAACTTATTTATTTGTGTGCAGTGCAATAATTTGATTGCAACAAATTAGTTGTCTACGGCACGCACTAAAAAAAGCCAGTTGCGATTTTACAAAGTCGCTCTTGACTTTATATGGGAGGTTTTATGAAAAAATTAAAAAATGTATCAGCGATGATTCTGTGTTTGGCAATGCTCTGTTGTGGAGGGGGGGTATTAACAAGTTGTAATGACAACACGGGAAACGATGACGAAAACGTATCGTATGATGACAACACAGGTCCAGAGGAGGGGGACAATACCGATCCAAAGGAAGATGACAACTCGGGTTCGGAGGAAGAGAACAATCCATATATAAACGAGGATGTATATGCTCCTGGTTTTTATTCCACGCAATATATAATGGACTATGTGCGAGATGTTTATCGCACGCCAAGCAATCCGTCGAATGGTGACAAATCTTTAACTGTTCATAAACCTGGAAATCCATATCGCCCGGATTATGAAAATTGCTACACAGACGCTGAATTGAAGAATATAAAATATTTTATCTTGAAAAAATCCGAGCAAAAAGACCGCTATGATGAGTACGCTGTTTCAATTGACGGTGACGAGGAAAGAATCGGCACGAACGGAAGAATTATGTGCTTTGGAAAGGAGGGGTTTTTGTATCTTTGTGGTGGCTTTGATGGAACTTATTATGGCACATTTTTCTTTACAAAATACGGCTACGAAAAATTCACAAATGGCAGAAATAACATGACGTATGATTTTGACAACTTGAATCTTGGTCATGATGACATCTCTGAAATATTTGGTTCTGCCAATTAAACGTGGACTTGTGGCAAGATTAAAGGTGTGAGGTCTTTTTGAAGATTCAAAACCGTTAAGAATCAATATGCAATAACCTTATGTTTGAGGTTACAAAAGTATGTGCTTTTTATGTCGTTTTTGTTACGAATTGTGCAATTCATATTGTTGTATAAAGCATTTTATGATAGAATGCACAAAAAATATATCTAGTCAAGTTATTCTTGATAAGGAGAAAAAATGAAAAAGAAATTTTTAGGATTTGTGGCAGTGCTTTTCTTGGCAGGAAGTACACAGCTTTTTGCTTGGGGTATTGGTTTGCAAGGTGGTGGTGTAGCTGGACGTTATGGTACTGGCGGTTTGGCTGTAACTTTTGGCTTGGATCAAGTGCCTTTGCTGTTTGCAGTTGATATGGGCTTTAGTGCTGGTTATTTTTCACTTGCTGCTACAGTCGATTATTGGTTTATGAACCCGACAATCGTTAGTTGGGATTGGGGCGCATTAAAATGGCACTGGGGAGTTGGAGGTGCAATTGGATTTTCAACTTGGACGGTTTGGGACGAGAGGTATGGAACCTTTAATATAGGTCCTCGCGTTTTGGCTGGAATGAATTTGGAATTCCTAAATAATAAGTTGAGTTGGATGGATCACTTTGAAGCATTTGTGCAAGTGGCATGGCAACCAATGTTCTGTATTGGACATGATTTTGCTAGCAGGCTAGTCGGGAATCTGTTCTCTTTCCCAATTGCAACAGGTATCCGTATGTGGTTTTAAAAAAAAATAATTTTCCTCATATTTTTTACCGAGAATGGTTGTGTCAATCATTCTCGGTTTTTTTTGTTTGAAACGATTTAGTATGTATAAATTGATTTTGTATGCATTGACGTTTGAAGTGTATAAATCAATTTCGTGAGAATGCTCTTTTTCGTGCTGAAGCGATAACTTTCTTATATCTGCCCATTCACTTTAAACGATTTTTTTGTTATATTATATAAAGGTATTTTATATGGCAAAACGTGATTATTATGAAGTGCTTGGAGTTGAAAAAAGCGCGTCTACAGATGATATTAAAAAGGCATACCGCAAACTTGCGATAAAATATCACCCGGACAGAAATCCAGGTGATAAGGATGCCGAGGCAAAATTTCGTGAAGCGACAGAGGCGTATGAAGTTCTCTCCGATGACAAACGCCGTCCTATTTATGACCAGTATGGTTTTGCAGGTCTTGACGGGATGGATGGCGGTGGTGGAGCGCAATATTCGCATGCATACCATGATTTCAGTGATTTGTTCGGAAATATGGGGGGCGGATTTGGCGATATTTTTGAAAACCTTTTTAGCGGCGGTTCATCTCGCTCTTCATCAAGAAGAGGGGGCGGTCCTGCGGAAGGTGCAAGCCTTAGATATGATTTAAACATTTCTTTTAAGGATGCAGTTTACGGCACAAAGGCGGAGATTCAATTCCGGCATAACGAGGCTTGCAGTACGTGTAAAGGTACGGGAGCAGCGGCTGGTGCAAGTAAAAAAACGTGTCCATCGTGCAATGGATCGGGGCAAGTGAGAAGAAGCGCAGGCTTTTTCCAAGTGCAGCAGACATGTCCAACATGCGGTGGTTCTGGCGTGACAATAGACCGACCATGTAAAGAATGTGGCGGACGTGGCATTCAAGAAAAAAGTAAAAAGATGACGCTTGCAATTCCTTGTGGCGTTGATAACGGAAAGCGCATTGCAATTCCACATCAAGGGGATGCGGGGGCAAACGGTGGTCCTGCGGGTGATTTAATCGTTATCTTGCATGTGGGGGATCATCCGAAATTTGAAAGAGACGGACAGGATTTATATTGTGCAGTTTCTGTTACTTTTGCGCAAGCGGCTTTGGGTGCGGATATTTCAATTTCGACTTTAGACGGAAAGAGAATAAATTTAAAGATTCCTGAAGGCACTCCTTCTGGAAAACTCTTAAGGGTTCGAGGGGCGGGAGTTCCTTTTACAGGAAATCCTGATAGAAAGGGCGACTTGTATGTTAAGATAATGATTCAAATTCCATCGCGATTGAGCGGAAAACAAAAGGAGCTTTTGGAGCAGTATCTTGCGCTTGATAAGGCAACCTCTTCTCCAGACCTTTTGAATCTTTCATCACTGTAAAATCTCATAATCTTTTTATAGTGTATGGGTGATAACTCACTTTTTTCTGCAAATAGCATTTTACGCGAGCCTCTTGCATCTCGTATGCGACCGAGAAACCTTGATGAATATATCGGACAAGATCACATTGTTGGGAAAGGTCGCTTGCTTCGCCGTGCCATTGCAGCGGATCAACTTACTTCAGTGATTTTTTACGGTCCTCCTGGGAGTGGAAAAACTACTTTGGCGCGTGTGATTGCAAATCACACAAAATCTAATTTTATCACGCTTAATGCAGTTTTAACGGGGGTGCAAGATATTCGCGCCTCTATAAAGCAGGCGGAGGAATATTTTACATTTTATTCACGGCGAACGATTTTATTTGTTGACGAGGTTCATCGCTGGAATAAAAGCCAGCAGGACGCGCTTTTGCCGTGGGTGGAAAACGGCACTATCATTTTGATTGGCGCGACTACGGAAAATCCATTTTTTGAAGTAAATAAAGCACTGGTGAGCCGCTCCCGCGTTTTTCAGTTGAAGGCGCTCACAAAGCAGGATTTGCAAAAGGCAGCATTGCAAGCGTTGACCGACAAAGAGCGCGGATACGGACGCTGGAAGGTTGTGTTTGAGGAAGGAGCGTTAGAGCATTTAATTGATACGGCAAATGGAGATGCGCGTTCGCTTTTAAATGCACTGGAACTTGCTGTTGAAACAACGCCTGAAAAATGGAATCCATATAGCGAGCCTCCTGTTCCCGCTCTTGGTTCTACGATTTATATTTCAAAAGAGGCGGCAGAAGAGTCAATCCAAAAAAAAGTTGTTTTGTACGACAGAGATGGAGACTATCACTACGACATTATTAGTGCATTCATAAAAAGTCTGCGTGGGCGTGATCCTGATGCCGCTATGTACTGGCTTGCGAGAATGGTGAGGGCAGGTGAAGATCCTCATTTTATTTTCCGAAGAATGTTGATTTCCGCTTGTGAGGATACGGGGCTTGCCGACCCTCTTGCAATTTCAGTTGTGGAGTCTTGTGCTTCTTCATTTGACAGAGTGGGAATGCCAGAGGGACGGTATTTTTTGGCGCATGCCGCGCTGTATCTTTCAACTGCACCAAAATCAAACAGTTCTATGGCATTTTTTGATGCGTTGAGTTCTGTTGAAAAGGAAGATGCAGATGTTCCCAATCATTTGCGTGATTCAAATCGTGATGCAGAGGGATTTGGTCATGGAGCGGGCTATCTGTATCCGCATGCATATCGAGATCACTGGGTGGCGCAGCAGTATCTTCCCGATGCGCTTATGGGGCGAGTTTTTTATACACCCAGCACGCAGGGCTATGAAAAGCAAATTCGCGATGAAGTGCTGAGTCGTAGAGAACTGCAAATCGCTGCTATTCTAGAAAAAACAAGCGAGGTGTCTCCAAACGAAGCGGAAACTGGCTCTCGAAATGTACGGCGGTTTTCGGAATTTGAGCATAAGACAAGCGGGCAAAAAAATGAGGAAAACTTTGTCAATCCAATCAGTGAGTGGTGGATTGCAGAGCATTTCAAATCTGAAAACCATTCTGGTGAAAATCTCACCTTTAGCCCTGTTGATAATGCCCGTGAGTCTGCACTTGACAAAGCCGACAGACAATGGAGAAACCGTCTTGATTCAAATAAGGCGGAAACGCTGCTTGATGTTCGTGATACAATGGTCTCTATGGCGCATCTTTTGCGTCATCATAGAAGTCTTGTGTGGAATGCTGATGATGGTCTTTTGCTTTGGGAGGTTGCAAGAAAAACTCCAGAAGGAGTGACGTGTGGCGTGTGTAGAACTCAAAAGGGGCGCGAGATTTTGGAACAGTATGGGCGCACTTTAGGGGATTTGGATAAACCGATTTTGCAATATCGCCCAGAAACGGCAAATGCAACGTTGCTTTCGCCAGAGGATTTTCGTAGTCTGATTGTGCAATTTGAATACAATGGCGCAGTGTTTGATAGAATATTTTTTAGAGACCCTTTTGCTAACAAGGATTCCATTAGTGCGCTTGCACGTGCTTTTTCTCTTATTGCATTTCCAAAAAAATCGACAGGAAAGGTCTTTACTGATGAAGAGGATGCTGAAACTTCCATAGAGGATTCTATTTCATACAATTCAAGCGACAATATATATGATGATGCAAACGCTGATAATGACGGTGGCATTAATGAAAGTCCTTTCGCTGATGACTGGTGCGCAATTATTTCTCAGAAAATTCCTTCCGGTGGTCAGCAAATTTCAGAGTTAATAAAAAAGCAAATTTTAACTCCTGCAACGGCGCAGAGTTATTTCAATGCCCTTGAAAAAATGGAGGAGGCTGAAAAAGCGTTTTTTGGAGATAAAACAAATCCGCTTTTTAGTTGGGATGACATTACGATTAAAAATGCATTTTTAGAAGCAGGTTTTGAAATTGAAGCCACTGTAAAGGAAACAGAAGAAAGGCGACGCATAACGCCTGAAGAAATTCGCCGTTGGTTTGATACAAAGACTTCGGCGTATGGAAGCAAAATAATAGAAAAAGTCGGCGCTCCAGAATTACAAAAACTGCTATCGCTTTTGGAAAGTTCCGCGTCCAATATGATTTTTAAATGGAAAACAAAAACTGCATATTTTGTCGTGAGCGCATTGAAGGCGGAAGGTTTAAAATAGTACGCAGGGCTGCTCTGCCACTCTGCTACCGAGTTTTGAAAAGATATAAAAAACATTCTTCCAGTTGCAAAGGCGGAAGTTACAATGCTCTTTTATTTTTAATTTTTTTACTTCCGCCTCCAGTTTTGTAACCAAAACTGGCTAGAGGGTTGTAAAAATAAAAAACCATGCGCTAGCGCATTTCGCGCTAATTGTGGCAAAGATTGTCTTTTCGCTGCTATCGCAGCGANCACAATNAGGGCGATTTTGCCTTTATCCCTGCGCCTTTGCGAATGTTTTTTATAGGTTATAGAGGAATTATGTTTTTGCTACGAAAAATTTTGATAACTTTCTACCACACTAATGCATTGTCGTAGCTCATTTTCCAAAATTTCAATTCAAATTCACTTGATGTTCGGAAAATATCCGTGAGATGTTTTTCTTTTTCGGCTGAAAGGTTTCCACAGATTGTATTGGCTTTATTTTTCCACTCTTTTGCTAAATCTTTGTACTCATTAGAACAGTAAAATGCCATGAGACGAGCGTATTTTGTTTCTAAAAGGTGTGGCTTTTTATTATAAACGTTTTTGAATATATATTGATAGCTGAGCATGCACGGAAGAATTGCACATAAGCCTTCCTTTATGTCTCCATTTTTGCATTGCGAAAGCATAAAGTCTGTGTATTCCTTGCAAACGGTGTCGGGTGTTTTTGTTTCAACTTGAAAATCGGTGAGATTGTGATTTTTTATGAATTCTCGCCTTATGCTTGTTTCGTCTTCATTTACAAATCCCAAAATTCCATAAAAATAGCGAATGTCTTCAAGCGTCTTGCATTTTGCAATTTCGTAAGCAAAGCATTTTGCATATTCAAGAAGATAAATAGAGTCTTCAACAATATATTTTAAAACCTTTTCATCGGCTATCGTTCCATCCGTTATTTCTTGTACGAACGGAGTGTTTATGCATTCATCCCAAATAGGAATTGAGTCATCAATGATTCTATCCAATGCAGTTTTGTTTTCCATTATTTTATTACCTCTTATAAAAATTATTTGCGAAATTGCACAGTCGCAAGCGTTTTATTATTTTGAAAGTTTTCCGTTGAACGCCACATCTATCACTTCTTCAAGCTTTTTGACAGGAACAAACGTTAATCCTGACTTTACAATCTCTGGAATATCCGCCAAATCTCGTTCGTTTGCCTTTGGAATGATTATCGTTTTAATTTTATTGCGTTTTGCCGCAACTGTTTTTTCACGAAGTCCTCCAATCGGCAGCACTTGTCCTGTCAGGCTTAGTTCGCCGGTCATTGCAAGTTGTTTTTTTATCGTTTTTCCNGTAAAAAGCGAGATGAATGTGGTTGCCATTGTGATTCCTGCGCTTGGTCCGTCTTTTGGAGTTGCTCCTTCGGGTATATGCAAGTGAACAATGTTTTTTTCAAACCAGTCAGTTTTTTTTATCTTTTTTTCAATGGCATATTTTCGCGCCCAGTTGAACGCAATGCTGCATGACTCCTTCATCACATCGCCCATTTGNCCGGTTAAAATNAAGTCTCCTTTTCCCAAAAAANTTATTGCTTCGATCAAAAGCGTGTCGCCGCCCATGCTGGTCCATGCAAGCCCGATTGCAGTNCCTGATATGTCAGCTTTTTTAATTTCGCTTTCATCAAAGACAGGTTTTCCGAGATATTTTTCAAGGTTTGGAGAGTCTATCTCCCACTGTTGATTTAAATCATAAAAGTCAGTTATAGAAATTTTTGCAATTTCTTCATTGCTTTTTTTGTCATCCTTTGCTTGCTTTACCGTTTCGTTGTATTTTTTATATGCCTCCTGCATCATTTCAGTGACGATTTTCCTATGGATTTTGTCAAGCATGCGTTCATAGTTTCTTACCCCCGCCTCTCGTGCATACTCTTCGGCAATTGTGTAGAGGGCGTTTTTTGTGTATTTTACAGAGTTTTTTTTCAGCCCGTTTTTAACAAGGTTTTTCGGGATCAAATATTTTTTTGCAATTTCAAGTTTTTCCTGGTCAATGTAGCCGGAGAGCGTGATAATTTCTGCGCGGTCTAAAAGTGGCTCCGGCACTTCGTCGAGAGTGTTTGCTGTCAGAATAAAAAATACATTGGAAACGTCAAAGGGCAGATCAAGATAGTTGTCGCGGAATGCACTGTTTTGTTCAGGGTCTAACACTTCCAAAAGAGCCGAGGCGGGATCNCCTTGATAGCTTTGCCCCATTTTGTCGATTTCATCGATCATAAAGACAGGAGATTTAGTCTTGGTGATTTTGATTCCCTGTATGATTTTGCCACACATAGATCCAATGTATGTTCTTCTATGCCCCTTGATTTCCGCTTCATCTCGCATTCCGCCCACACTAAAACGATAGAACGGCTTGGACATAGCGTTTGCAATAGATTTCCCGACTGAAGTTTTTCCAACTCCTGGAGGTCCTACTAAAATTAAAATAGANCCTTTTGAGTCTTTCTTTAGTTTNCTCACGGAAAGATACTCAATAATGCGTTTTTTCACATCCTCAAGTCCGTAATGGTCAGNTTTGAGAATTTTTTCAGCCTCTTCAAGGTCGTAGTGTTCAGAGANGGTTTCATTCCAGGGAAGTTGCGTTACAAGCTCCAAAAAATTGCGGCTCATTATGTATTCGGGGGAATTTATATCCATTAATTGAAATTTTTTTAGCTCGCTTTCAACGATTTCCTTGACTTCGCCTTCAAATTGAAATTCTTCAATTTTTTTCTTGAATTTTGCATAGTCGGTTTCGTTGCCGTCTGTGTCTGTGCCCAACTCTTCTTGGATCGACTTCATTTCCTCTCGCAAAAAGTATTCCCGCTGGTTTTTTTCGATTCGCTCATCCAGTTCGTTTTGAATTTTCTTTTGAATTCGGAGCAATTCCTGNTCCTTCTTTATATAGACCAAAACTTGTTCCAGTCGTTGCCTAATGTTGAGTATTGAAAGAACTCTTTGCTGTTCTTCCCTTTCGATATTTAAAATGGAAGCAACAAAGTCAGCGATCTTTCCTGGATAATCGATGTTCACCATATTAAGACGCGCTTCTTCGCTGAAAAGAGGATTGTTTTCGCTTATTTCCTTCATTTCACTGATAAGGGCGCGGGTCAACGCTTTGACTTCAAATGTGTCGTCCTCTTCCTCTTCAAGGTATTCAACGGCGCAAATAATAGGAGAAGAGGCGTGGAGAGCCTTTCTGATTTTAAAGCGTTTTATTGTGGAGATAAAAATGTTTATTCCGCCATCAGGAAGATTGATTTTTTTTATAATTCGCGACACCGTTCCAATGCTGTGCAGATCTTTTGCCGTTGTGTGTTCCGAGTCCGTCTTTATAAGCGCAACTCCGATGTAGCCGTCTCCTCTATAGGCGTTTTCAATGAGTGAAATGTCATCTATGTTGTTTATCATGAGAGGAGTAAAAATCCCTGGAAAAATCGGTCGCCCTGCCAGAGGGATGATAGGTAGTTTTTGCGGTAGCATTTCATCGGTAGGGAATAGTTCNCTTTTTTTTTCAGAGGAAATTTTTTTTCGTGTNTGCTTTTTAGGAAGTGGTTCATCNNAATCATNTGAATCATNTGAATCATNTGAATCATCAAAATCATCTTTGTTATCAGATTCATTTTCTTTTATTGAAAAGGGAATGTCTTCCTCNTTTATCGCCTTGATAAGTTTGTTGATAGTGTCTTCGTCGAAAGGTTTTTCATTTGTGGTGTTGTTGCTGTTGTCATCGTTATTTTTACTCATAATAAAATCCCATAAAAAAATAATATTGTCTTAATACAGTATACATTAGACTTCACATATNTCAGGGCTTCAGTACGAAAAATTGTGTTTACAGAGAAAAAAGAAAATTGTTGAAAGAAAACAAAATTTGCCTCNTCGCACTATTTTACTTTCTCTTTGAAAATTTTAACGACTTTCTCACGCTATAATTTTTCGTGCATAACCTCTGTCAAATATATAGAAAAAAAATGAAAAAATCAATTTTTTTTTTATCATCTTCCATACTGTTATTGCTCGATTTTTGACATATTTGCGCTGATNTATAGTTCATCTTGATACCAGTCAAATCGTAATGAAAAAATTTCATCTTTATAGCCTTTTGCGGAAAATTTAAATCGCCACACTGCATTGCTCAATATTTTTTCAGGNGGAATTTCGGAGATTGAAACCCATTTTCCGCNATAGAAAACATCAACTGAAACCGTAGATGAAATATCTGCCCCTGTTTTTGCATCGAATGCGGATGGGATCACCTTTATGCTGCGGCTCATATCCTTTAAGAATTGACAGTTTAANACACGCTCTTTTTTTCCGACCGTAAAGGATTTCCACCAGACATAAGGGCCTGCAACCATTTTTAGTCTGTATTCTCCAGGAGTTAAATAAACATATTTTGTNTCAAGTCCTTTATATTCTTCGNTTTTTTCTCCAGAATNTTTGGATGTTTTTGCATATTTCCAGTGAATCTTTTTTGGAATGTAAAGCACTCTGCGGGAATTCATAACTTCGGGAATTGCATCTCCATCGTTTTCAAAAAAATATGCACGCATAGGCAAATCCAACATTGCGGAGGATGCGTTTGTCATTGCNACTTCGACTTTCACAGGGGTGAACCACGGTCGCAATAAAAATCTATGAATCCATCCTTGAAACCAGCAGAATGCAATNACGAGGATTGTTGCGGCTATGGAAATAATTGCACTTCTTACTTTTCTGATTTTTAAGTCCTTTTGGATATAGGGCTCTTCTTTTTTTAATCCTTTTTCCGTGATGAGGTGTGATAGTTGCACTCGAATTGCANGTGTNTCATAGTGCTTGAGATATTTTCGAGTGATTTTTAAAATGTGTTCAACGGACTGAAAACGATTGTGTGCCTTTGGTTTTAGCATCTTTTTTATAAGACGACAAACAATGTTCGGTATGTTTTTATCTATTTTTTTTGGAGGAATGTATTTTCCTTTTTTGATTATGTTCAATGTTTCATACGTNAAAGTTCCAGGGTATGGGCGCGAGCCGGTTGTCATTTCATAAAGCATAATTCCCAGTGCATATATATCCGCTCTTTTGTCCACACTCGCGCTGTTTTCAAATTGTTCTGGCGGCATATAGGCGGGTGTTCCCAGTGCAACTCCACTTTTAGTCAGTGATTCGTCTTCTTGGCTGTCGCTGGCAATTCCAAAGTCCGCAAGTTTTATGTCCGCTCGCTTTGAAATTAAAATATTTCCCGGCTTTATATCGCGGTGGACTATGTCCTTTGAATGCGCATATTTCAAAGCGATGCACGCATCCTGCAAAATTAAAAGCGAAATTTGAGGACTTAAATATGTTTGTTTTTGCAAAAGCTTGTCTAAAGCCATTCCATCGACAAATTCCTCGACCATATAGCGGTAGCCGCCTTCTGTAAAATAATCGAAGAGATGGACTATACATGGATTTTGAAGGTCAAGAAGAATCTGCGCCTCCCGTTTGAATCTCTCNAAATTGCTTGTACTTCTTCTTGCCGTCATTTTTTTGATGACAACATATCGCTTTAAAGATGGATGGATTGCCTTATACACTATACCCATTCCACCTTTTGCTATAATGTCCGTGACCTTATACTTACCTATGAATTCTGGAATTGTGTCTGCCATTTTTTTCTCCATCCCACTGTGTTTACAGTTGTTTTTCAACAGATACTATGTCTGTGTCGGGATTAAACGTTCTTCCCTTGTGAACTAAAGCAATATTTTGTCTTTCTGGATTGTGAATTTGAATGTACAGTCCATCTTGGCGAATCGCATAGTTTTCAGAAACGGGACGATGCCCGCCGATGTAGCGTGTTTCGCAAAAATCTTTTCGNCGTGTTAATTTTTTTAGCATTGCAAGGACGCTGCCGTTTTGCACACTGTCGTTTTTAGTCCAAGTGAGTCCCTGCACCACATCTGCGTCTTTCAGTCCGTTTATAATTTCCTTTTTTAAAAATGGACGGGCAGGCTCTCCATGTGAAACAACGCATTCTTGAAATGCCGCAACTAAAGGGAGCGATTTTTCAAAAATCGAAATAAGATACAGAATTTCGTCTCCGTAATGACTTTTCATAAACTGATGAACCATTTCTCCCTCNTCAACGAATTTGCAGAATGCGAAATCTCCGCCGCCTGTTTGATTCAGTATATTTTCGTGGTTGCCTTTTAGAATGTGAAAATATTCAGGGAATGCAGTTTTTAACTCCAATACCATACACAACAGCGAAAGTCCTTCTTTCATTTCAGCGGTCATTGCCGCCCCCTCATATTCTCCGCGCGCAAATTCAGAGTATGCGNGNATCCATCTCATTCGTCCNCNCATTTCAGAATGAAGCAAATCTCCCACGCACACAATTCGCAGTTTTTTTTGTATAAGTGCATCCAGTACGGTGAGGGATGTAGACTCGCTTTCAGAATGACTGAAAAAAGAGGGGGGNAGTGTGAAATTGAGTATGTTGAAAAGAAAGTANGTACGTGCATGTAAGTCTGGAACAATGAGAGCGGGCAGAGTTGCGTTTTTTTCCGCTGCAAAGTCCAGGAGAGCGCCCGCACTTTTATCGTCCGCACTGGGTCTGTAGTAGCGTCTTTCGTTTTCAAGTGTGGAAATGGCTTTGTTAAGCGTCTTTTCAAAATAATCAAAAGAGGGAAGTGTTTTTGCAGAGGCAAGTTCTTTTATATTATTAAAAAAATCTGTTTTTTCTTTTGAATCCACTAAAANGTCCTAATCGCGCGATATAACAAGGGTTGTGCTTCCAATTGTAATTTTATCGCCTGGAGAAAGGCGCACATATTTTTCCTCTGGAATTNTATTTCCGTTTACAAGAGTTCCGTTTGTGCTCTTTTCATCTTTAATAAAATACTCATCGCGAATTTTTTGAATTGTTGCATGATGGCGACTTGCAAGTTTGTTGTCAATTACAACGCTATTGTCGGAATCTCTGCCGATAGTGATTTTTGCAGCAAGTTCAATTCGCGTTTTGTTAAACATAAGGTAGGATGTGGGCTTTCCAGAAGCAATTGCATCCAAATGTTTTCCGACAGGGGTTGCCTTGTTAATGGTGGTGTTCATAGGGCTTTTTCTCCTTTTTCTGTTGCGCAATGCAGTACGCATTGTGTCTGTTATGGACGCTGTTTCTTTATAAAATTTCCGCCAAGTNTTTTGCAGTGAATTTTAAATGTTCGGCAACTTTTGTAGCAGGGCCTGAAAGTCCGAAGCGGTCAATGCAGAACAAGTCCTCTTTTGAAGATGCAAAATGCTTCCAGTTTGCGCTAATTCCTGCCTCTGCACATATCACTCTTTTTGCGCCTCCGATCAATGCATCCTGCTCTTGCTTTGACATTTCGTCAAATTTGTTGTAGTCCAATATGGAAACAACACGAATTTTCTTGTCGCNTTTTATGTTTGCAGCGTCAATAGCCATGCTCACTTCTGAACCTGTTGCCAAAATAGTTATTTCTGGCGTGTCTCCGCCTTTTCGTGCGATATACGCACCTTTTACAATGTTTTTCTTCCAGTCCGCATCGTCCTTTTCAAATCCTGTTATATCTTGTCGCGTGAGGACTAGGCATGTTGGGTGATCCGTTGAAGACANAGCGATTTTCCATGCCTCAAGCGTTTCTTCTGCATCGGCAGGGCGCAGCACTTGCACNCCGGGGATTGCTCGAAGTGAGGCAAGAATTTCAACTGGCTGATGGGTGGGNCCGTCTTCGCCNACATAAATTGAGTCATGTGTGAATATATAAATCAACGGCAATTTCATAAGNGCTGAAACTCTTAACTGTGGNCGAAGGTAGTCCGCAAAGACGAGGAAGGTTGCNCAAAACGGTCTTAATCCTCCATGCAGCCGTATTCCTGCACAAATTGCGCTCATTGCGAATTCTCTAATTCCAAATTCAATGGTGCGNCCAGTTCTGTTTTGCGGAGTGAATATGCCACCGCAATTATGCAAGTCNGTTTTATTNGGTCCTGCCAAGTCCGCAGAGCCGCCGACAAGGTTTTCATATTTCGCCGCCATCATATTGAGCACTTTTCCGCTTGATGCTCGGGTTGCCATTTTGTCGGTTGCGCTGAATTGTATTTCATCGACTTCAGCGGTGGCTTTATCAGCAAAGTATGCATCCCATTTTTTTCGCAAGTCGGGATTTTCAGACGACCATTCTGCAAATTCTTTGTTCCAAGCCGCTTCGTTTGCCGCAAAATCTGCTTTTTTGTTTTCAAAATAGGTGTATGCTTCAGGCAATACATAAAAGTCCTTGTCTTCGGGAAGTCCCAANAACTTTTTTGCAGCCTTTACATCGTCAACGCCNAATGCCGCGCCATGAACGGCAGACGTTCCCGCCTTTGGAGCGGAGTATCCAATGACAGACTTTAAAATGATGAGACTGGGTTTTTCAGNGCATTTTTTCGCTTCTGAAATTAAGTGTATAATTTCAAGNGGCTTGTACATATCACCCTTTAAAACTTGCCAGCCATACGCTTCGTATCTTTTTGCAATGTCTTCATCAAAAGTAATGTCAGTAGAGCCGTCAATGCTTATGTTGTTTTGATCATAGAAGACAATCAATTTTCCCAGTTTTTGTGTTCCTGCAAAAGAAGATGCCTCTGATGAAACGCCTTCTTCCAAGCATCCCTCTCCAACAAGGGTGTATGTGTAGTGGTCGATAATTTTGTGTTTTTGAGTGTTAAAACGAGCGGCGAGCATTGTTTCAGCAAGAGCCATTCCAACTGCCATGGAAATTCCCTGTCCTAAAGGTCCTGCCGTGCATTCAACGCCGTCTGTTTCTCCGTATTCAGGATGNCCTGGACATTTAGAGCCAACTTGTCGGAATGACTGTATATCATCAATTGAAACTTTGTAGCCACTNAAATGCAAGATTGANTAAATGAGCATGGAGCCATGTCCTGCGGAAAGAACAAATCTATCCCTATCAACCCATTNTGAATGTGCAGGGTTGTGCTTTAAAACTTCTCCGTAAAGGACGGCTGCTAGTTCCGCNGCTCCAAGAGGAGTTCCGGGATGCCCTGAATTTGCCTTTTGGATTGCGTCCATAGAAAGACTTCTGATAGAGTTTGAAATGGCTTTGATTTCTTTTTCGTTCATTTTTTTTGTATTCCTTATTTTTAATCGCTTAATTCAATTTGTTGGATTGCATTTAAAATTTCTTCTTCATTTGTTTTTGCTTCAAGGAGTTTTCTGAAGGATACATCTCTAAAAACGGTTGCTAAAGCCGATAAAACATTTCTGTGATCCTGTGTATTTTGCGTGAGAACGAAAAACAGAGTGTGGACTTTTATTCCATCAGGGGCTTTCATATCAATTGGATTTTTTAGATAGGCAATGTATATTCTTTGATCATCGGGATTTTTTATTATGGGAGTTCTTGAGTGCGGAATTGCAATCCCGTTGCCTACCGCTGTACTCATAATTTTTTCGCGAGCGCACAAGGCGTTGTAAATTCCTTTCGAGTCAAATGATTCCGGTAGCTTTATCAAATCTATTACATTTTGATAGATTTCATCTGTTGTGTTTCCATCGACATCAAAAAGAATTCCGCCACTTTTTATTAGTCTTGAAATTTCATTTTTCATTTTTTGACCTCTTTATTATCGCTTTGTTTATTCCACTGTCATTTTTTTATGACGGAAAAACCATTCCGCATATTTTTGTCTATTGCTTTCCGAAGAGGGGCATAGATTTCATTGAAGTTAAATTCCATTCCCTCTATGGCAAGACTTACTTCCTCAACTTCATTTGCAATTTCTGCTGGGCAGTTTTCCATTCTGTCGATTATGTGAATAATGTGCTCGTAAATTTGAGATAAAATGACAAGNGGTTGCTGCGGATAGTCCGCAAGGTTAGGGCCATCTATACCCATTGTACACACCATNTCATTTACGACGGTGAAAAGCTCAAGCACTTTTTTTCGTATTGCACTCATTTCATAATCTGCAAAGCGGTTATAATTTTTCTCTAGTATAGCATGTCTAGTTTTCAAGTGCAATAACATATTGGTTTTAAGATTGTCGTCAAAACAATATAAATGAGGATACAGTGCATCTAGAATTTCAGTCAGATTGTCTTTTTTAAAATAAAGTGCGTCCTTTAAATATGCGTCTTCGATGAATTTCGGGAGTTTTTCAAAAATNGGCTCTCTTTTTTTGCATTTTTTTTCAGAGTCTTTCGTTTTATCTCTATTCCAAACGCCAATTGCAGGCACNTCTTCGTTTTTATACCAAATGCGCGTTTCCACTCCGAACAACTCCAATCCGATTTTCTTTGAGTGCTGGAAAAATTCTTCTATTCCGCCACAGTCCTTTATGCAAAGTTCATCGCTATGTGCGGCGAATACNAATGCCAGCTGCTCTTCTATCATTGAACAGGGNCCNACGCTTTTGAAGCTCATCTCAAGGAAATTTTCAAGTTTTTTATACCATTCTTCTCGTGCAAGTGTGTGCTTGTCGCTTTTAAAAGGGNTGTCGTTTTTTAAAATTTTGTAAATTTCCACAATGCCATCATTCCAGTTTGTTACCCGACATAGTATTCTGTCTCCCGATGAAAATCCCTCTGCTTGTATTATTGGATCCAATGAAAACGAAGTCATCTTTACCGTGTTTGGCAAAAGAAAATCTGTTTTTGCAAGGTCAAGGCCTTTATTTGCTGGATCTGCGGCAATGTATTGGGTTGCAAATTCCTCTCCATACAGTAAAAATAAATCTATTGCATCGTCGCTTGGATAGTCGATGATTTTTTTTGGAAGAGGCTTGCCATTGTATATAAATTGTAAGTCGCATGAAAGGGATTCTGAATCCACAAANGGAATGCATCTGTCTCCCGTGATAAAAACGCCGCGGTTTATTTCTTTACGGGTCGGTTTGAAGCTAAAAAACTTGTTTGTAAAAAGATAGGCGCGCGTTGCATAAAATTCGCCAACAGAAAAAATATTGCCATTTTCATCAAGAAATTTCTTGCACTCTTCAATGCTTGTTCTTATCCCCATGTTTGAAAGCCATAGACGAAAGTCGCCGACTTTAAAGGGAGTCATTAAATTGCGAATGAAATTCTGTATGAATTTATCAGCCAATTTTCTCATAATTATAAAAATAATGGTTTAAAGAGCAATTTTCAATAGTTTTTGCGAGGAAAACACAACGTATCAAAAATAAATGCTAAAAAGAGATTATTTCTTCATATACTTGTATGGCAAAAACATCGGTCATTCCAGAAATAAATTCGATTATGCATTTTGAAAATGATTCTCTGTCGTTTACATTGAAGACTTGCTCCGTATTAAAGCGCAAATGACTAATTGGCTTTGCTTCTGTTTGCGGGGCGATTGAATGCAGGACGGGCGAGCTGTTTGGTAAATAATGCGCATATTTTATCAGCCAAAGTTCAAAATTTTTTTCAAGGNTGGGGTAGTATTTTAATGCCTGATGAATTCGTCCGTGTCGTGCNTATTCAAATGTGTGCATTAACGTGCGGTATATGGTTTCAATTATGTTTGATGCATANACGGCAAATTCCTTCAGTCTCCAATGATTGTAAATGTGTGCGAAGTTGAATTTTTTTAATTCAAGTATAAATTGAAAGTAGTCGTCGCTAAAGCACAATCCTTTTTCAGGGGAACTTTGTTCGCAAAAGTCAACAATCATATCATTTATCAATACTGTTGTGTTTACTGCGCGTCCGCTTCTAAAGGCGTGTTTTCCCTTTCCGTTGAGCGTTGTGGCAACTATTTCACGAATATGTCTGTATGCNCTCATATCCAGTATGTGATAGAGTCGNGCATCTTCAATGTCTCGCCCTAGATATGCAATTTTATCGGCGACTTTTACAATGCATCCTTCCCAAGTGAATGGCTGTATAATNCCTGGTCGNTTCATAGAATACAAGTCTATTGCGTTGTTGCGAGGTTTTATTCCCTGCTGGTCTATTTCTCCGCAGTGGCAGATGAGTCCATCGCGAACTGCATACGTTAAATTGAGGGGTTGTTCTATGGCATCGGGATCTGGCAATGTTTCAATATAATCTGCAAAAAACAGGCTGTTTCTTTCATGCCAGAATTTTTTCGGTGCGTTTTCTCCGTCCTTTTGCTTCATAAGGGCATTCAGACAGTCCTCTCCGTGGTGACCAAAAGGGGCGTGTCCAATGTCGTGTCCAAGTGCAATTGCCTCCGCCAGTTGTTCATTCAAGCCGAGGTACTTTGAAATTGTTTTTGCAACGGATGCCACATGCATAACATGCTCCATTCTGGTGCAAACGTGATCGTTGTGAGGGGCGTAAAAGACTTGTGTTTTGTGCTTTAGCCTTCTAAATGCCTGGCAATGCAAAATGCGGGTNTAGTCGCGTTCAAATTCCGTGCGAAAATCGTTNCGTGAATACAGCGGAATGTGCCTTTTTATCGCTTCCTCCCATTTCGGGTTGTTTTCATCGCATCTTACCTCTTTAAATGAGTCCTTCATTTTATTTCCCCGTCNTTTNCTTTTGTCGATTCACAATNATTATATCGAAAATGCACTGCATTTGCAATTTGTGGAAGAGACTGAAAGTTTTGCGAAAAGTATGCAATTCTTACTGAATTGTTACCGAGTTTTTCCTCGCAATGACACCNCGCTCGTCAGTTTTGGTAGCGCAGCGTACAAAAGTGAAGGCGAATGCAAAACCAGCATTCTATGAAAAATGCATTTATGCATTCTCCCCGCAAGTGTTAACAACCCGCTAGTCAGTTTTGCGTAAAGCCGAGCGTTGCGAGGTAGCAAAACTGGGTAAGCAGGGCAAAAACCTGCGACNGGAAGNNGANNNNTAAANACTGAAGAAGCAATGTATCTTCANTCAGTGNNAACANNCCNCTAGCCAGTTTTGGTAGCGCAGCGTACAAAACTGGAGGCAAATGCAAAACCGGTATTCTGTGAAAAATACATTAACGCATTCGTCACACCAATGTTCACAACCCGCTAGCCAGTTTTGCGTAAAGCCGAGCATTGCGAGGTAGCAAAACTGGAGGCGAATGCAAAACCAGTATNCTGTGTAAAATATATTAACGCATTCGCCCCGCTAGTTGTCAATTTTTCTGCTTTCTATTATACTGTGCAAATGAAAATTGATATAAAATGTGTTGCTCAAGAAGGAGCGAAAGTTCCGGAATATAAGACTGTTGGTTCTGCCGGCGCAGATGTTTCCGCTTTCCTTTCAACGGACGTTGTCATCCCTTCGGGAAAGGTTGCTGTTGTTCCTACAGGTCTTTTTTTTGAAATTCCAGAGGGCTATGAAATACAAGTGCGTCCTCGTTCAGGGCTTGCCGCAAAAAATNGCGTGACCGTTTTAAATACTCCTGGCACTATTGATTCGGACTATAGAGGCGAGTTAAAAGTTATTCTGGTGAACTTCGGGAGCGAGGATTTTATTGTAAAAAACGGCGATAGAATTGCGCAGCTTATTGTTTCTCCCGTAATGCAAGGCACTTTTATTCGCACCGATTGCCTTGAAGAAACAGAAAGGGGCGCAGGTGGCTTTGGTTCAACCGGTGTGCATTAAACCTCAATTTTTNGGTGTGATATTGTGAATCTGTTTGCGGTGTCAAAGCGTTTTCTTCGTTTTTTGAAGAAGAAAATCAAACTTCTCTTTTATCCGATTTTGCACAGGATTTCTCCGTTTGTCAATCTTATAAAAAAGAAGATTGTGGATTTCTATACATTCCATCTTCAGGAAAAAATTGCTTTTGTCATAAAAAAAATAGATGGTTTTCTCGTGAAGTATCTTCATAAAGGGGAGCTTCATGATCGTGTTTTGCTTCGGTATTTGGTGAAGGAGTTGATGCTTTATTTTTTTGTGGCGTTTCTCTTCTTTTTTATGGTTTTCTTTGTAAACCAAATTTTATTGCTTGCTGAAAGTATTTTGCGAAAACGTGTGCCGTTTGGTGACGTGTGCCTTTTGATTTGGTACACCTTGCCAGGCGTTATTGCGCAGTCTTCTCCGTTTGCAACNCTCGTTGGATTTTTGATGTGCCTTGGTCGCCTTATGAGCGATAATGAAGTTTTGATTATTCGCGCTTCAGGTCAAAGTTATATGATTATTGTTGTGCCGGTTATCGTTTTGGGGCTTTTAATTTCAATTGTGTCATTTTTTGTAAACGATTATCTTTTGCCGCTTGGAACAATTAACTATAATAAACTGTATCGGCAAATTTTGTCGTCCAATCCTGGGGTTGAAATTGAGGCGAACTCCATAAAAAGACTTAACGATTCTACAATTGTGATTGGTGATGTGGTGAACAACACTGTGAGCGATTTGATTTTCTTTGACAGGGGCGANGATGGAAAGCAGCGTGTTATAGTTGCNGGAAANTCCAATCTCTTGAGCGCGAAAAAAGAAGGCGTTTTAATGCAAATGAATATGACGGACGCGGTTGTGGCGTTTTTGGATACAAAAAATCGAAAAAACTATGATGTGTTGGATGCGGAAAGCACCGTTCTCAATATATTTGACTCATCGATTTTCGGAAGCTCCTATTCCACAACGCCGCGAGAAATGACTTCTTTNGACTTGGGCAGAACTATAAAAAATATGCGGGCGCGAAAATCAGCAAGTAAGCGCACTTTAAATCGATATGTTATGGAATACAACAAAAAATTTTCGCAGCCGTTCGGNTCGATTTTCTTTGCTTTTTTAGCGTTGNCATTGGCNTTTCTTTTTGGAAAGCACAACGGACAGACAATCGGGCTTATCATCGGACTTTTTATATGTGTCTTGTATTGGGCAATGATGATTTTGGGGCAAATTTTTGCCGGCAGGAATGGCATAAACGGATTTTGGGCTATGTGGTTTCCCGATTTAGTTATTGGNGGGGCAGGGCTTTTGTTCTATTTGGCGTTAAAGCGAAAGTAGAAAATAGGAGNGCATCTCTAAAAACTTCAGTCTTTTGAGGTGTTCGGTATTTTGAAGTGTATGGAAAATGAAGTTAGTAAAATATCTGTTTAAACGTTTTCTGCCAATTTTTTTTGGTGCTTTGGGATTTTTTTCATTGGTTCTNGTTCTTGTTGATNTGTTGATGAATCTGTGGAAATACATTCAAAATGAATGTCCNGTTTCTCAAGTTGCCTATTTGATGGCTCTGTATGTTCCAAAAACGTTGTGGTATTCAATTCCTNTAGGAATTCTGTTTGCCGTTTCGTATACGTTAAGCGATNTGTATGCGAACAATGAACTGACCGCGCTTTTTGCTTCTGGCGTTTCACTTTTGCATTTTACCTTCCCCCTGTTGGTTTTTTCAGTTATTATGAGTTTTGGTCTTTTCTTTTTTGAAGATTATATTGTCGTTCCAACGTATGCGAAAAAAACGCAGTTGCAGGCGAAATTGCTTCAAGAGGAAAAGTCTATGAATAACACGAGCGTTGTTGTNCTTTCTGATTCNGGNTTTCTTGTGTACAAGGCGCAGTCCTATGATGACTCTTTAAAGCGTTTGTATGACTTGTATTTGGTTTTTCGTACGGAAAATAAAAGTTTAAAGGCTATTGTTCATGCCGATATTGCCTCATGGAATTCAGATGCAGGGTTGTGGCGACTTCAAAATCCTGTTGTCTATACATATACGGATGACACCCTTTCTTATGACACGGAAATTCCAAGTGATTTGCTTGACAGATTGAATGAAGGCCCTGAAACGTTTAGAAACAACTCGGTTTCAGTGGAAGAGGTGAATACGAGCGATGCAAAAGTCTATATAAATCATTTGAAGCGGGTTGGCTTGCCGTTTAACGAGGAGCTTTCTGTTTACTATAAGAAATTTGCATTTCCCTGTATTGTTTTTATCGTTGTGTTCCTTTCAATTGGACTTTCAGGCAAGTCTCGTAAAAANGTGCTTTTGATCAGCCTTTCCCTTTCTGTGTGTGCCGCCGTTTTATTCTATGTAATGCAGATGGTTACAATGTTGCTCGCAAAATTTGGGTATATTTCACCGTTTATGGGCGCGTGGTTTCCCGTCTTTTTCTTTATACTGTTGAGCATTATGTTCTTACGATTTGCACGAACGTAGCGGCGAATGCCTACAGAGGTTGTTTAACGAGAAAAGGGTGAAAAAATGAATGGGTGGGGGCGTTCTCGNTGGAGTGGAGCGTTGAAAATGAGAATNTTGGAGAAACATTGTAGATAGGAGGATTANGTGAATATTTTTGATNTCAAGCATACATGCGGCTCTGCAAGGACGGGGATTCTTCATCTTCCACANGGCACTGTGCAGACTCCTGTTTTTATGCCTGTTGGAACAAATGGCGCGATTAAGGCTATTTCAAAGGACGACATAGCGGAGATTGGATTTGAGATAATTCTTGCGAATACCTATCATCTTTTTTTACGACCTGGAGCGGACTTGATTTCTGATGCGGGAGGACTTCACGGATTTACAAAGTATACGGGCAATTTTTTAACCGATTCAGGTGGATTTCAGGTTTTTTCGCTTTCAAATTTACGAAAAATAAAAGATGAAGGGGTGCATTTTCAAAGTCACATAGACGGATCAAAGCATTTTTTTACGCCTGAAAATGTGGTTCAAACCCAAGTCAAATTCAACTCCGATATTCAAATGCAGCTTGATGTTTGCTCTGGTTTTGGAGCGGAACGTGCAGAGGCGGTAAAAGCCCTTTCTGTAACGAGTGATTGGGCGGCGCGAGCAAAAAAGCAATGGATGCTTGAAGCGGAAAATGGATATAAGGGGCTGTTATTCCCGATAGTGCAGGGGAATTTCTTTGAGGATTTGCGCAAGCAGAGTGCGGAATATGTTTCTTCCCTTGACCTTCCAGGGATTGCCATTGGTGGTTTGAGCGTTGGAGAGCCAAAAGATGAGTTCATCCACTTTTTAAATTACACGGTGCAGTTTTTGCCTGAAGNAAAGGCGAAATATGTTATGGGGATTGGAACNCCTGAATATATTTTGGAGGCAATTGCATCGGGAATAGATATGTTTGACTGTGTTCTTCCAACTCGAAATGCGCGCAATGGCTCATATTTTACGCGCAATGGAATGCTTTCAATAAAGCAAGAGCGTTTTATCCATGATTTTTCACCAATAGANTCTGAATGCGCTTGTAAGGTTTGCAAAAATTATTCTCGCGCCTATTTGCGCCATCTTTTCAAGGAAAAGGAAATTTTAGGCTCTATGCTTGCAAGTTATCACAACATTTACTTTTTGCATAATCTTGTAAAAGATGCCCGGCGCGCCATTGAAAACAACTGTTTTTATGAGTTTAAGTCTGATTTTTTACAACGCTTTCATTCAGGGGATGTATAATGCNAAAATGAGAGTGTTACAGTTTTACTANTATCAGGGCGGCTTGTTGCTTCGTTACGCAATCACAACCCACTAGGTACTTTTGCGACTCTCAATATCAGTAGGAGAGTGGCACGTTTTGCAANGCNAAACGTGGTAAGCACGGCTTTGCCGTGCGACCNTTTCNGGGGTTCGGCTTCCGCCTCCAGCCGCTTCCNTNACTCGTAAACTCGTTCAGTCCAGTGGCAGCCTGCGTCTCCCCTNCAATNCTTGCCGCATTAAAANGTGACGTTTGCCCTATAAGAAATCTTTCAAATTTGCCGATTGTATTATTGTGTGTTAATTTAAATGAGGTGGCGAAAGNGTTTTTACTCTTTTTTATGTTTTTTAGAGGTTTATGTTGAAAAAAATAGTTTTGGTTCTTTTTACNGTTTNNTTTTTGTTCAAGCTTTATGCGCAAGATNAAGCACTTTCATCAAATNNGGAAGNTGAAAATACGACAGATTCTGCGACTTCAATTTCAATAGATGAGNCTGAATCAAAAGAGCAGGTTCGTGATGCCGATGATGAATCGTCAGGTGAGGATGGTGCAGTCGATGCAGGAGACGAAACAATTGTTGAAGATGACGAATCAACTGATGAGATTTCAAAAACGACTGGCACATCAACCGTGAATAAAACTGCAAGAATAACAATTCCTCCGAAAAAAAGACCAAAAACGCCGGATAAAGAAAAATGGGAAGCCGCTCAAAATCGAGATGATGACAACGAGGAATTTAATGACACCCAAAAGACATTGAAATTTGGAACGTCAGCTGAAATTGCAAGTGCCATTGAAAAGATTACAGAAAACGAAGATCCTCGATATAATGATGCACTTTACGATTTGTTTTACGAATCAAATTCCATTGATATAAAGAACAATATTTTGGATTATTTTTCAAAGATAAAAGATCCTTGTCTTGAAGATTATGCCGTTGAAATACTTGATGACCCGTATGACGCGCAATTAAGAACAGTTGAAAAATGTTTGAACTATGTTTCTGTTGTGGAGTGCAAAGAAGCCGCCCCCGCATTGATACGACTGCTTGAAAATGACGAGGAAANCTATTTTTCTGCCGCGCTTTCNGCNCTTGGAAAAACGGGCGGTGCTGAAGAGGCTGCATATCTTGCAGAGTATTTGCAGCGTGATGATTTAACGCAATCTCAAAGACAGGCCCTTATGCGTGCTTTAGGACAGATGAAGGCGGATGAAACGTGGGACGAAATTGCAAAAATTGCTGAAGATGATGATGAAAATGCATTTGTTCGAATGTATGCGGCTGAGGCTCTCGGCAATATGAAAAATGAAAATGCCATACCGATTTTGACCCGTCTTTTTGAAGAGGGTGATCCAAATATGCGGCAATATTGCATAAAAGGGCTTGCCAACTTCCCTGAATCAGAAAAGGCACGGAGCGTTATTTTGCAGGGAGTGCGTGATGACCACTACAAGGTGCGTTTAGAGGCTATAAAGGCTTGTCGTGAAATGAGAATTCTTCAGGCGGACGAATTTATAATCTACCGCGCTAAAAACGACCGCGAAACCGTTGTAAAAAAAGAGTGCTATTCCGCNCTTTCGGATTTAAACACCGATGCCGCCNTTGATTTTTTAATAGGGCAGGTCANGGATAAAAAAACANGCGATGATGTGAAAAATATGGCNTGTGAAGCATTGCTAAAGGCGGGATCTCGNGGCGAAGANGAAATTGCCGCTCTTGCAAAGTCTNTTGTGAATGATGACAGGCGAAAGANNCTGCGNCAAAANCTNGGAAAGCTTATGATAAAGTATCCGCGGCACTGTTTTGCCGAAGTGTGNGCACTCTATTTGTCTTCAAAAGACACTACCACCCAAAGTCAGGGCATTGAAATGTATAAGAGCGGTCGATATGAATCTGCAAAGGACTCTCTTCGCGCCATAGCCGAAGACAAAGGTTCTAAAAACGCCCTAAAGCCCCGCGCAAGAAAACTGNTGGGACTTGAAGACACGGAGTAAAGNCTGCTATGCCAACTCACTCGGTCAGTTTTGCGATGCCTGAGCAGTGCAAAACGTAAGTAAGCGGGACTTTGTCCTGCGACCGGAAGATGAAAAATAGAAAGTGAAAAACCAATGAACCTTCCGCCTCTCATTAAAAANCCTCTAGTCAGTTTTGCGCTGCCTGAGCGNNGCGAGGTAGCAAAACTTGAGTANGCAGGGCAAGTCCTGCGACCGGAAGATGAGGAAATAGAAAGTGAAAAACCAATGAACCTTCCGCCTTTCATTAAAAAACCCTCTAGTCAGTTTTGCGTAAAGCNNAGCGGTGCGAGGTAGCAAAACTGAAGGCGGAAGTNNANNAATAGAAAGTGAAAAANNAATATACCTTCCGCCATTCCCCTAGCATTTTAAACCATTTTGTGATACTATCTCAAGGTAAAAACTGCGTAAGTTTCGTGGCTTTTACGATTTTATAAGGATTACATTTTATATGCCTTCTAAAGGCGAACGAGGCGCGAAATGAATATTGTTGTGATGGGTGCTCAATGGGGAGATGAAGGAAAAGGAAAAATCGTTGACTACCTTGCNGAAGATGCAAAGTATGTTTGCCGTTTTGCAGGGGGTGCGAATGCAGGACATACGATTGTTGCNGGCGGAAAAAAATATGCGCTGCATCAAGTTCCGTCAGGAATTCTGTATTCNGATAAAACCGTTTTTNTNGGGTCTGGAATGGTTATAGACCCNGAGGCGCTTTTTGCAGAGTTAAAAATGCTTTCTGAAAACGGAATCGATTGGAAGGGGCGCGTGTTTATTTCCGACAGAGCGCATCTTACNCTTCCTGGNTATCGNGAGATGGATAAAAAACGCGATTCAGAGCGAAAGCGTCCGATTGGAACTACGGGGCGTGGAATCGGCACAACGTATTCTCAAAAATCAGAGCGAGATGGAATTCGTCTTGCGGATTTGGATTGGNATGAAAAAATGAANGATCTTGATCCAAAGGACAGGGATTTTCTTGCTCCCTATATGGATTCTCTTCTTGCAATGNGAATAGATATAGCTTCAAAAATGTGGGAAATTAGAAAAGAAAATGTGCTTTTTGAGGGCGCACAGGGAGCAATGCTTGACATTGACTCTGGCACCTATCCGTATGTGAGTTCTGGAGCGTCTTGTTCGGCTGGTGCATCCACAGGGGCGGGAATTGGTCCGCGCGCAATAGATAAAATTTATGGAGTTTTCAAGGCGTATGAAACGCGGGTTGGAAACGGTCCTATGCCCACGGAATTTAACGCTGAATCAGAAAGNGAATTGTGTGACTATGTGCGAAACACTGGCAATGAGTTTGGNGTTACAACAGGTCGCGCGCGTCGNTGCGGGTATCTTGATTTAGTGGCTCTTNGGTATGCATGCCGCGTGAATTCCATAGATAGCCTTGTTTTGACTCATCTTGATGTGTATGATGAAATGGAAGAAATAGAGGCGTGCATTGGCTATGACATTGATGGTGAAACAGTAACNGACTTTCCAACNTCAATCCCTCGCTTGAACAGGGCAAAACCNATNTTACAGAAATTTACTGGCTGGAAAAAATCNATAAAGGGATTGAAAGATTATGAAAGTCTTCCGACTGAGGCAAAATCATATATTGACTTTATAGAAAACTTCACAGGCACAAAAGTTGGAATTGTTTCCGTAGGTCCGGATCGCAATCAAACGTTCAATCGAGAGACTATTTGGCGNTAGCGTTTGGCACTTAAATAGCGTGTGAAATAAAAAGGGCTGTCCNNGGAGTAATNGAAACTTCNTAAAAGGACAGCCCTTTTTTTTGAATGAGAGTGGGGGNGGGGGTAGAAATCTCTTTTTAAAGCNACGATAGTATACGCACCTTTTTCCCCTGTAAAAGAGNCCTGTAGGTACCCATCCATGCGGGATCTGTGTTCATTTATATTGAATATCTTGGAGTTGCACTTCATATTCCCTGCATTTTTCTTCAATCAGTCTAAAGTNGCAGCAGAACTGTATGACTTTTTTAATCTTCATNTCTTCACGGACTAAAACCGCAGGCNAATGGAGNTATTNTAANTAAAAAGATACTGGACGATATGGACAATATCAAGAAAAATTGTTAAGAGAACCTCTAAAAACTCCAGGTTTTAGAGGCAATCTGTCATTTTATTTTTAGGCTAGGAGTGTTTTTCACAAATTATGCAATGCCGCAGCCACTNCGGTGATAAGTAGTCTGTAGTGCGGTAATCTTTTCTGCTNTATTTACTGTTTGCAATCCTTTNAAAAAAAAGAATTTTAAAAATTGCTTTATTGTAAAACCTCATTTATAATAAAAAGGGGTTTTNTATGAAGAAANTATATTGTCTTTTTAGATTAGGTTTTAGTGTAATCCTCTTTGCCGTGTGTTGCGCAGGGTGTTCTCTTATTTCCCTCAATGAAAAACCTGATGATTCGGAGCGTTATGGCTCTCTCATCATTGCGCCACAAAATCGTGTGCTTGACGTTAGTTTGATTCACTCTGCTGTTGTAACAGTTTCAGGAAATGGAATAAACAATGTTATTTCTGAAGAATGCGGGGAAGTTGTAAACGGAAGAGGATCTGTTTTTATTGAAAAGATTCCTATTGGAAAGCGCAGGATTATAAGTGTTTATGCAAAAGATGNAACGGGANGTTTGATAGACGGTGGAGTAATTCGTGCAGTNGTTGAAATAAAGGGTGGTGCAAACACTATAGACATTATAAACCGTCAAACTTCTCGAAAAGGTAATGTGTATAATGCGCTTTTTGAAAAGAATATTGACATAGAAAACATAAAAGAGAGGGATGCCATNNCTCTTGAGGAGGCAATTCCAGATGATGGTGATTGCGAGCTTGAAAGAATAGACATAGACTCTCTTGTGAACGATTTTATTGCATATAAAAANGGCGGTGAGCCGCTCAAAAATCAAGAGAACTATATTCTGCCAGAATCCATATATTTACAGAGAATAAAAATAGTGCAAGCAGAGGATTCTTCCGAAGAAAATATGAAGTTTACGGCAACTGCAATATATTCTAATGGAAGCGAATGTCCGATAACAGAAAAGGCACAGTGGATTTCTTCTGACAGCACTGTTGCAACGGTTGAAAACGGCGTTGTAACTTTGCGAAAGGCGGGATCTCTTTCAATTTCTGCTGAATATAGCGAGGGCACTATTTCACGGATCAGTCCAAAGGCAAATCTGACAGTTGTGTATGAAGAGGCGAGTAATCCATATATATATCTTAAGACGTATGGAGAAAAAAACAATGAACAGGTGAATTATGCGTATCAAGGGGCTTTTGTTGCCGCGTGGATTTGGGGGACANGGTTATTGAGCGAATGGTATCCGCTTGAAAAAATCAATGACGACTATATGCGCGTTGAACTTCCTAAAGGTGCAGAAAACATCATTTTTGCTCGCGCTCGTTCGTTTGACGAGGAAAAGAGAAATGATTGGGATGGAATGCGGAANCTCTGGAATAAAACGCTTGACTTAAAAATTCCGACAGATGGTAAAAATAATACATGCGTTTTAAGTGCAGTAACTGGTAAGGAGTGGTCAGGTGCTACAGGCACTTGGTCTTATGTTGATCATGGAGATATTTTGGAAAGTAGAATATATGCCACTTGCAAAATGGAGCCGAGCGAGGACGACACGTCTCTTTCTTCCTTAAAAATCAATGGAACTATAGTTTCTGTTGCAAATAGAGTTGTTTACACCGTGCCTTATGACACTNNCTCTGCACACATTGAAGCNGNGGCAAATTATTCAGAGGCAACAGTTGCTGTTTCCCCATCTCCAGTGCAATCTTTGGTAAATCCTGGAGACGTTGCGGAATTTATCGTTACGGTAACTGCAAAAGACGGAAAAAATAAACAAGATTATACTGTTCGAGTNAAGCGATCTGCGGTTGCGCCGNTGGATTTAACTCCGTNCAAACAGTGTGGCTATCTTGAGGATGAGGAAGAGGGGACGATCACTTTTATGTATGACCCTGTCACTTGGGGTGAAACTAAAGACAATGTGAAAAGTCTTGTTGTTGTGGGATCTTTTACTGCAACATACGATCCAAAGACTAAAAAATGGGTTGAAAATACAGATGACTTCACGCTTTCTTGGAACAACGAATTTGGGGTGTTTTCACTTACCGTTCCTCGTGAAAAGGTTATGCGTCCAGGATATAGCGGTCAGCCTGAGTATAAGTTCTATAAAAATGGACGTGCGGAAGATTCATACCCGAGTACAATGCCTGAAAAATATATTTTTGGAAGTTCAACAAAACCAATGATGATTCTTTTTAAAAGCGATGGAGAAGATAGACTTTCTGAACTTGAAAACAACAAGAAACAGGCGAGCACTTTGAAAAAACTTTCTGATTTTAATACCTCTAACGATGAGGACTTGCATAAAATCGCGAATTTTAGACAGATTCCTCGGGCAACTGCCGTTTATCGCTCGTACCATCCGTTCTATCCAACGAATGAAAAAACAGAAACGGAACAACTGCGGATTGAAAGCGTGCAAAAGTTTGCTGCAGAAGTTGGAATAAAATCCGACATAAATTTGTGCAACGATAGAACGCCAAAACAGGGCAACACAATAACGTATTACAATGGTACGGTCTATACAGTAGCAATCCCTGAATACTACAACAAAATTATACAAAACAACAGCGTTTTGTATATGGGAGATGCCGAAGACGGGCGCACTGGAAACGGCTATATTCCGAACGCAAAATTGGTCTATTACCATTCTCACTCAGAGATTTTTGGACAGTGGGTGAAGCAGTTGATCGGCTTTATAAATGATAGTAACAACAGCGCGCCATTTCAAATTCATTGTGAAATCGGTGTTGACAGAACTGGCGTTTTCTGCGCAGTGCTTGCAGGTCTTTGCGGTGCAACATGGCAGGAGATTCAAGCGGATTTTGTTTCTTCAAATAACATGGGTATTGGTGAATTCCGAGACGGGCGCATGTTAAAATACTCTTTTGAAAATATGCTTGGCGTGAGCGATATAAGTGCTGTCAATATACAGAATGAATTGTACAAGCATTTTACAAATGGCGGCTATGTAACAACTGCTGAACTTGATGCGGCGGTAAAAAAATTGACTGCAAACTAAAAAACAATGAGTGTTATACACCCTGAAAATTGGACAAAACGTTTGGAGGGCATGTCAGAGGGGTGTCCTTATGAAAGCGAGGGAGGTTTCGTGAAATATCTTTGCTTGATTTTAATTTTTCTTTTTTCGTTGATTTTTTTGTCGTGTGGTGAAAACTCTGACGAAGTGAATGCTCCTGAAAAAAACACACCTCTTGATGTGCGCGATTTAAAAGCGGTGGAGCTTAACGAAGCTGTCTTTTTATATTGGACAGAACCAGAAGATATAGAAGAAATTAAAATCGAGTGGGAGCGGTGTGGGGCATCGGGTGAAAATCAAGTTGATGAAAATCCTGCCAGTGCAGATAAAGACGATGGTAAAGAGGAAATACGGACATGTACGCAGGATTGTTCAGATGAAGACGATTGTTTCGGTTGTTGGTCTAATAAAAGCAAGACAGAGCCTTTAGAAAACGGTGTAACATACAAATTTACGGTGAAAACAATTGATGAGGATGGGAATTCTTCAAACGGTGTTTCTGTTCATGCAACTCCTAAAAAAGATGCAATACAACTTTTAGCAACTGCAGGAAATAACTCTGTTTATCTTGAATGGACTCTTCCTGCTGTTTTGCCTTCGAAAAATAAAATTGAATATTTTGCAGTTTCAAATGATGAAATGGAAGAGGAAACGAGTGAAAAAAACTGTATTTCCCTAGAAGATGGTGTCACTTCATATCGTGTTGAAAATCTTTCAAAAGGCACAAAGTATTGCTTTATATTTTATACAGAAATATATGGGAAGCAATACACATCTGAAAAGGTTTTTTGTACCCCTCTCCACCCCTATTTTGTTACTAATCCTGATACAGAGCGAGCGATTGCAATAAACTATGATGGAAAGACATTCCTTTCATGGACATACAAAATGAAGTCTGAGTTCGGGAAAGAATTGTCCTTTCCAAAAAGCGTACGGGTTTATTATAAAGATACATTTGTTGAAGAACTACTTCCAATTTCTGTGAATGAGCAAATGAATCCTGAGCAATCAAACTATGAGATAGACATATATGACAAGTACTTTGCATATACAGTTGATTCTGAAAGATATGAGGATCTTGCGTTTCGTGCGGTGAACGAAGGTGGTGTTGAGGCAGATGCGTTTGTGCTTCCAGAGGCAACAGAAGTTTCTCTTCCGATTGTTGATATAAAAACGGAAAATCTTGTTCCTATAGGAGATGGGTATGAATCTGCTAAAAAAGAGAAGAAAATTCCTTCAACGCTTTCCCTTTTTAATTGCGATGACGATAAGAAACTTGACTGTGTGAATTTAACGGTGAAGGGCAGGGGAAACTCATCTTGGGAAAATGCGCCAAAAAAATCCTACACGCTGAAATTTACGGATAAGCAAGCGATTCTTGGAATGAAAAAACATAAGTCCTATGCGTTGGTGGCAAATTATTTTGACAAAACGCTTTTGCGCAACATCACTGCGTACGAGTTGGGGCGCGATGTGTATCAAAATATGGCGTGGACTCCATCTGCAAAAAGCGTTCATCTTTTTATGAACGGTATTTACGAGGGCATATATGCATTTACGGAAACAAATAAAATTGATAAAAATCGCTTGGACATAAAAAATCTAGAGGATTATACAGAGGGCAATGATTTTTATGAGTATGGATACCTTTTGGAGGCGAATGATCGTGCAGATGAAAATTTCAACTTTGAAACAAACCAAAATGCAACCAAAGATAAAAAATTGGTGTTTTCCTTGAAAGAACCTGACGGAGAGGATATAACAGAAGACTTGTGCGAAAAAATAAAGACAGAAGTGCTAAAGAGGGAGGATGCCCTTTTTTCAGATGATTTCAGCGATGAAAAGAGCGAGCATTACTGGAAAAACTTTTTTGATGAGGATTCATTTATTGACTGGTGGATTGTGAGCGAATTTGCATGCAATACGGATTCAAATTATTTTTCAAGTTGCTATGTTTATTATGAGCCGACCGATAAAAAATTTCATGCAGGACCGCTTTGGGATTTTGACTTTGGCTTTGGCAATATGCGCAATTTAACTTCCCCTGAAAAATCATATACTGCAAATGGAGTGTGGTTAAAGCGGATGTTTGAAGATGCTTCGTTCAAGAAAAAGGCTGGCGAGCGGTGGACTGAAACATTGAATGAACTTGACAAATATTTGCAGGATAATTATAACGAAAATCTGACTGCCTTACAAAACGATGTTGACGTGAACTTTAAAAGATGGCCGATTTTGGGAAAGAACACCTGGAAATCCCCGTCCGATGTTGAAAGTCGAACGGACAATCAAGCGGAAGTGGACTATTTCAAAAATTGGTGCGGATCTCGCAAGCTGTGGCTTTCAGAGTGGTTGGCGAAAGATACATCGGTTTTCTCGTTTTAATTCCTTGACTTTCGCCTTCAGTTGCAATCATTGTTGCTCTCTATGGGCTTCTTCCCAGCTTTGCGCAATTTGCAAAATGCGTACTTCATCAAACATTTTTCCTGCGAATTGAATGCCGATTGGCATTCCATTTGCCGCATATCCTGCTGGAACTGAAATTGATGGAATTCGCGCAAGATTTACAAATGTGGTGAACAAATCGCTCAAGTACATTTCAAGCGGATCGTCAATTTTTTGTCCGAGTTTGAATGCGGGCGTGGGGCAGGTTGGGCATAGTATTAAGTCGAATTTTTCAAAAAGCGTGGCGATTTCCCTTTGAATCCGTGATCGAACGCTCATTCCTTTTTTGTATGTTGTGCCTGAGAATTGTTCCGACAAAACATAGTTTCCTATTATAATTCGTCTTTTTACTTCAGGGCCAAAACCTTTGCTTCTTGTGTCAATATAGAGTGTGTCGTATCCCTGTCCATTGTCAATTCTGTGTCCATAGCGAATCCCGTCAAACCGGCTCAAATTAGATGCGGCTTCGCTCAATGCAATGACATAATACGATGCAATGGATGCATCTAAAATCGGTAAATCCACAATTTCACTGTGCGCACCTTGATTTTCAAACCATTTGCGGGTTTCTTCAAAAACACGTGAAACATCTTCGCTCATTCCCTTTGATTCTATGAACTGCTTTGGAATTGCGATTTTAAGGGATGAAAATGCTTTGTACGGCATAAGATTCTGTAAATCGGTGGCATTTGGCAAGTCTGCGGAAGTGTCATCGTAAAAATCTGCTCCTGTCATTGCTGAAAGAGGCAGTGCAATGTCGCGCGGAGAATGTGCGAGAATTCCAACCTGATCAAGTGATGAACCGTATGCAACGACCCCCCATCGTGAAAGAACTCCATACGTTGGCTTTAGACCGTAGATTCCGCAATACGAGGCAGGAAGCCGTACGGAGCCGCCTGTTTCAGTTCCGAGCGCAAACAATGCCTGTTTTGCAGCAACCGCTGCGGCAGGCCCTCCTGATGATCCCCCTGAAACATATTCACGGTTTATAGGGTTTCGGGTTGGTCCGTAAACGGAATATTCAGTTGAAGACCCCATTGCAAATTCATCTTGGTTGCAGCGACCGAGCGGAATTGCACCTGCTTTTTCAAGTCTCTCTATAACAGTTGCATTGTAAGGGGCAACATATCCTTCGAGAATTTTTGATGCGCAGGTAAGCCGTTTTCCTCGTACGGAAATATTGTCTTTGGTGGCAAATGGTACTCCCAAGAGGGGCTTTTCCGAAAATAACGTATCAAGGCTTCCGCTCTCTCTTGCCGCAGAAATTTCTTTATCCGCATTTTTTGCCTTTTCCACCGCATCATCGTACATTTCCAAAAATGCATTCAGTGGAATTGCAGAATTTTTGTCCTCTTCAAACGTGGATATTGCAGTTTCCACAAGAGAAGTCGAAGTTATTTCTCCACTTTTTAATTTATTTACTGTTTCTGTTATGTCCATAGGTTTATCCGTTTCCTTTTTTCGTTTTTACGCGCCTTCTCCCAGCACTTTTGGCACTTGGAAATATCCGTCCATAAAGTTTGGTTCGTTGATTTTTTTTACACGGTTCATTTCAAGTCCCGGAACTATTTCATCGGCACGCAGTTTTTCGGCTTCAGTCTTTGGGTATGCATCATAAGGGTTTTCGCTGTCGTCATATTTTGAAAGAATCTCAAAATATCCAATGATTTCATCAACTTGCTTTTTAAGCGTTGCCATATCAGTGCTTTCTGGTGAAAGTCTGGAAAGATAGAGAAGATTTTCCAGTGTTTCTTCATTTATTTGCTTGTGTTCGCTCATATATGGCATTATATTTTATTTAACAAAAACTGTAAACTGGTGATGTTGTTTCTTCATAGTTTCAGAATGAAAAATTATAGTGCAAGTACATTACTAGGTTAAAGCTCGACATTTATAGTCGTATATAATTATAATTTGGGCGGCTTGTTGCTTCGTTACGCAATCACAACCCAGTAGTCACTTTTGCGACTCTCAATATCAGTAGGAGAGTGGCAAGTTTTGCAACGCAAAACTTGGTAAGCACGGCTTTGCCGTGCGACCTTTTCGGGGTTTCGGCTTTCGCCTCCAGCCGCTTCCCTCACTCGTACACTCGTTCAGTCCAGTGGCAGCCTGCGCTCCCCTACAATCCTTGCCGCATTAAAACTCAACAGCAGCCCCTATATTCGTTCCATAGTTCTGTATGTGAATCCGTTGTTTTCGATGCGCTCTATTTCTTTGAATTTTGTTTCATCGATTTTGGGAAAGAAAGTGTCTCCGTCATATTCTTTGTTTATTTCAGTGAGATACAGCGTATTGCAAAAGGGAAGGGCTTCTTTGTATATGTTTTGACCGCCACAGACAAATATGTTTTCATATCCATTATTTTTTGCAATGGAAAATGCCTCTTCCACTCTATTTGCATATAAAAGGCTCTGGTTTTCTGACGGAGTGGAGAATGATTTTTTTACAGAGCGTGTGACTACAATATTCAAGCGATTTTTTAATGTGTGTCCAATGCTTTCAAATGTTTTTCGCCCGAATATAACTGCATTTCCCTCCGTTAAAAATTGAAAGCGCTGCAAATCATCGGGTATATTCCACGGAATTTTTCCGTCTTTTCCAATGACTCTCGCGCTTTTTGTGTATGCTACAATGAGTGCAATCATACATTATGCTTCAACTGTTACAAGACTTCCGCTGGATGCGCTCATTGCATAAACGCTTGAACGATTTTTATATGGATTTCTAAATTGCTCAAGCTGCGTTTTGATTTTCACAAGATGCACTTGTAGAAGCTCTTTGTTTTTTTTGTTTTGCTCCAAAACTTTTTGTTGCAGGGCGTTTAATTCCTCTTGTATTGATGAAACTGCGCCTTGTTCGTTTTGTGCAATGTTTCCAACGGATTCCCTGTACATTTCCGACATTGGAACAATTACTTTTTGCAGACTTTCAATGCCCATTGCAACTTGCTGCTCCAATTCTGTGTGTGCGGCAAGTGCCACTGTGTCTTCTTCCTCAATGGATGTTTCTTGCTTTTCAAGAACGGTAAGATAATCCTTGAATTTTTTTCTCTGTTGCTCCAAAAGCGACCTAAATCGTCTTAAAATTGCAACTCTCTCTGCTAATTCTTCATCAGAAATATTTGCCATTTTTTATTCCTCCATTATATTCTCGCAAACGTGCAAGCGTGTAAAAACCATAGATGAACGCTGGTATCTTTTGCTGCTTCTATCCTTCTATGTTCAATGCGCTTCTTGTGCTTTGTGCCGGTGCATTTGCCGTGCTGTTTGATGCTGTTTTCCATGCGAAAAGCAAGTCTTCGAGCATTTTCATAACATTTTCAATTTTTGGCTTTATATGCTTTATATTTGCCTCAAGAAGTTCGCTGTTGAAAAAGATATAAAGAGACATAAGATTTTTTGCTATTTCTCCACCTTTTTCCATGTCAAGCGAAACTTCAAGCTCTGAAATTATATCCCGCGTTTTTTGTATGCTGTTGGAAAATTTTTCGATTTCCGCAGGTTTTATACTTCCATCGTCTTTTATATAGGTCAGTGCAGACTTTAAGTTTTTCACTGCCGCCTCATAGAGAAGAACTATCAGGTGTCCTTGACTCGCTGTTGTAACGTTTGTTTTTTGATATGCATTGTACGCCTGATTGTATGCCATTTTTTCCTCCTTGTTTGTGCAGTTGAAAAGATATAAAAAACATTTTTCCAGTTGCCTGTTTTAAACCTTCCTTAATTTTCAGCAATGAAAAAAGTTTCAACTTTTGAATTGCTGAAAACGCCATTTTGCAACGAAGTGCTTTCGCAACAAGCGCATAGCGCGAAGTTTCAAGCGAAAATGACAGTAAATAAGCGAGTTTTGAAAAAACTCGCATTAAAATCAGCAACTCAATTTTAGTTGCTGATTTTAAACCAATTTATTTTACATATCTCTTCAGTTTAGAGTATCGGTTTTGTAAAAAAAAACTTTAGAGATAGTAGAGAATTAAAATAGAGTTCCTTTATTGATTTTCTATTCCATTGCATTCAAGAGTTGTTGAAAAGGCATTTTTAGAGCGAGGTCAATAGGTGTCATCAAGCAGGAGTGTCTGTGGTGTATGGTATTGCGCTCAATTGATAAATATTTGTATAGACTATTTTTATAAATTTTCATATATTTATTATAGAGTTTTGTTTATAGGATTTATTTCAATGGGAAAAGAAAAAAAGAATTCCGCAGAGGAAGAAGACAAAGAAAAAAAGGACACTGATCCATATAATTTCTTTAAGTTTGCAGGATCTGAAGAGGGCGGCGATAAAAACAGAAAGAATGATAAAAAACGCTTTCCGTTTTGGGCAGTTATGCTTATTGTGTTGCTTGTGTTGGGGCTTGCTGACTTTTTGTTTATGGGAAGGTCTGACAATGCAATAAAATATTCTGACTTTCGTAAAAAAGTTCAGGACGGCGAAATTGAATCGGTTGAAATAGGGGAGTCGTATCTTATAGGATATGGTCCTGCAATAATCGATGATATTGAAAAGCAAAAGGGGATTTCTCTTTTTCAAGCGAATTCGCAGCAAAAAAGAAAGGTGTACAGAACTACCGCCGTTTTAATGTCTAATTTTATTGATTTGCTTGATGAAAAAAACGTTGAATATAAGTTTGTGGCAAAAAGCAACAATTATATCTTTCAGTTGCTTTTGAATTTACTGGTGCCGTTTGGTCTTCTTTTCTTGATTTATTATCTTCTCATTAGAAAAATGGGAAATGGTATGGGCGGCGGAATGGGCAGTCTGTTTGGAGCAGGCGGAGGACGTTCTAAAGCGGTGGAGGAAGGAAAGGTTAAAACTCGATTTGATGATGTGGCGGGAGTTGACGAGGCAAAAGAAGAGCTTGTTGAAGTGGTTGATTTTTTAAAGTCGCCAAAAAAATATACTGAAATCGGCGGAAAGATTCCAAAGGGCGTTTTGCTTGTCGGACCTCCTGGTACGGGAAAAACCCTTCTTGCACGTGCTGTTGCAGGGGAGGCGGGAGTGCCTTTCTTTAGAATTTCTGGTTCGGATTTTGTTGAAATGTTTGTTGGCGTGGGTGCAAGCCGTGTTCGAGATTTGTTCCGTTCTGCTCGTGAAAAAGCACCGTGCATTGTCTTTATAGATGAACTTGATGCGATTGGAAAAAGTCGCATGAATAACTTGGGCGGAAACGATGAACGTGAACAGACTTTAAATCAACTTTTGGTTGAAATGGATGGCTTCGACAATGAAAAAGGACTGATAATTCTTGCTGCCACAAACCGTCCTGATATACTTGATCCTGCGCTTTTGCGTCCAGGTCGCTTTGACAGGCAAGTTGTTGTGGATAGACCTGATGTAAAAGGGCGGGAGGCAATTTTAAAGATTCATTCAAAAAATGTTAAGATAGATTCTGACGTTGACTTTTCTGCGATTGCACATGCTTCTTCAGGTTTTAGTGGTGCGGATTTAGCGAATATTGTTAATGAAGCGGCTCTTCTTGCGGTTCGTGCAGGGCGCAAAAAAGTTGCGATGGAAGACTTTAACGAGGCGATCGAAAAGGTTATGGTGGGCTTGCAAAAAAAGAGCCGTGTTGTCCGTGAGGATGAGCGACGCATTGTTGCCTATCATGAAACAGGTCATGCGCTTGCTGCGGCGTTTACTCCGACCGCAGATCCTGTTCACAAGATTACGATTATTCCACGCGGAATGGGGGCCCTCGGATATACTATGCAACTTCCAGAGGACGACACATTTCTTTCAAGCGAGAAAAAATTGCTTGGCGAAGTGGATGTTATGCTTGGAGGGCGCGCGGCGGAGCAGATTATATTTAATGAAATTTCAACAGGCGCGGCGAACGATATTCAGCGCGCAACTGACACGGTGCGCAAAATGATTACCGACTATGGTATGAGCGAACGATTTAAAAATATGACGCTTGGAAAGAGTGGAAAAGGGTATGGATATGACAGTCCTGAACTTGTGCGGGAATATGCAGAAAGCACTCAACAGTATATTGACGAGGAAATTGCGCGCATAATCAATGAGCGATACAATCATGTGCTGTCACTTTTACAAGAGCATAGAGATTTAATCGAGTATATTGCAAAGCGTCTGTTGGAAATTGAAACAATGGAAAGCAAGGAATTTGAAGAAATAATAAAGGGTGAAAAACATTGTATGGAAATCGCTGCAAATTCCACCGAACAGAAAACGGATGTTGAGCAGATAGAAGAGGAATGATAAAACAGCAGCTAAAATAGTACGCAGGGGGTTGTGCCACTCTGCCAACGAGTTTTAAAAATATAAAAAACATTTGCGAAGGCGCAGGGAGAATGTTTTTATATACTTTATAAAAACTCGCTTGTTTACTGCTGTTCTCGCTTGAAACTTTGCGCTATGCGCTTGTTGCGGAAGCACTTCGCTACAAAATTGAGGAATGATAAAAATGGAAGGCTATGTAAAGCAGTTGGAGTCGTTTGGCTCTGTTGATGGACCTGGGGTTCGATTTATAATATTCTTTTCAGGCTGTCCGCTTCGTTGTAAGTATTGTCACAATCCTGATATGTGGGATATGCATAATGGCAAAAAATATACTGCGGAGCAACTTTTGGATGAAGCGGAGTCGTGCCGTCCTTTTTGGGGAAAAAATGGTGGAATTACAGCGAGTGGGGGAGAGCCTCTTTTTCAAATTGATTTTTTAATTGAACTGTTTGAAAAGGCAAAGGCTCGCGGAATTACTACATGCATTGACACTTCGGGTGCGCCGTACACGGAAGATGAGCCGTGGTTTTCAAAGTTTGAGCGTCTTATGGCGGTGACGGACACTGTCTTGCTTGATATAAAGCATATTGATGAGAATGAACATATTGCTCTCACAGGGAAAAGCGGTAAAAATGTGCAAATGCTTTTTAAATATCTTGATAAAATCAATAAACCTGTTTGGATTAGACATGTGTTAGTTCCTGGCATTACTGATAATGACGAGTATTTAACAAAAACACGTGATTTTATCAGAACACTGCACAATATTCATCGTGTTGAAATTCTGCCCTATCATGGTTTGGGGTCAATTAAGTACAAGGATTTGGGAATGGACTATATTTTAAAGGACGTGGAAAGCCCCTCTCAAGAGAGAGTTGAAAACGCACGAAAAATCCTTGAGTGTGAAAAATACAATGCTTGGAAAGGGTAAATGCTTTGCTGTATTGTACTGCCGATTCGCAACGAGGTGAGAAACGGTAGTACATAAGTGAAGGGGCATTTTGATTGATAAAGGCTTGAAAAGTATCTCGTCTTTTCCATTTTTCCCCCGCACTTTTTCCTAGCACGTTTTATTCGTTATGCTATCAAAACGTGCTAGCGCGCTACACAATTGTTTATATTTTGAAAATGCGTTGGGCATTGCGGAACAATAGGTTTTCCTCAATTTCATTTGCTTGTACATTGCTTGCTAACGCAAAATAGTCCTGATAGATAGAGCGTTCTCCCTCTTTGTTTTTTGAGTAGGTGTCTTCTCCATCTATTGGCATATCAGATCCAAACAGTAT
This sequence comes from Treponema sp., assembly GCA_014803985.1. Classification (GTDB taxonomy): domain Bacteria; phylum Spirochaetota; class Spirochaetia; order Treponematales; family Treponemataceae; genus Treponema_D. The sequence goes on along the minus strand of JAAVAO010000009.1, from coordinate 25,625 downwards.
TCGCTCGCTTCCACATTCTTTAATGAATTTTTTTGTATTTTCAAGAGTAACCCATGCAGTGTCAGCGTAAAGATTGGGCGTTTTTTTGCACAAATCTATTGCGTGGAGATTATCGCTTTGCAATTCAAGGTGAGCCAAGATAAATTTTACTTCAGGATATTTTTTTGCTATTTCAGCAACTAAATCCACTCGTGAAAAAGGATCGAGGGCGGTGTGTACTATGATAGGAAGTGAAAATGTCTGTGCCATGCGAATAAATTCTTGCGTTCGTTCGCTGTTAAAAGGTTCTGCTGAGTGGTAGGGATGCACTTTTAGAGCCTTTACAATATCCAAATTGCGTTCAATCAAATCATAGAAATTTTTATCAGGCTGTTCATTTTTAGGCTTAACCCATGCCGCCACAAAAATCTTGTCCGCGTTGTTCCGTGCGAAGTTAATAGCCTTAACGGTTGAGTTATACATTGATGTTTGCTGTTCAGCGGGGATAGGATTTTGTTCAAAGTCCACTTCCATTGAGTCTGCGTTTGAAACAATTGCCTTGTCAATTCCATATTTTGTCATTGCATTCAAGACAACCGATTCCTTCATTTTGAAACCTACTTTTCCTCCGATGTGTACATGTGCATCAATAATCATTTTTTCCCTCTTTTTTTTCAATAATATATTTTTATGTTTTATTCCCCAAGTCAAATTCGTATAATTCTCGAATGAGTTATAACTTCGTTTCCAATTTCAGTAATTAAAACATCGTTTTCAAGTCGGACTCCGCCAAGCGCTTCATCATACAGTCCTGGCTCTAATGTTATAATCATTCCCGTTTTAAATACAACATCTTCTGTCATTTTTGTGCTGATTCTTGGATATTCGTGGACTTCAAGTCCTATGGCATGACCTAACGTATGGGGCATACTTCTTTTTGATGCCTGAAAAATAGAATCCGCCCTTTCTGCCGCTTGCCGAACAGGAATTCCATTTTTATACAGATTTAGGCATTCCGCGGCGGCGGCTTCCACTAAGGCGACAAGTTTTTCTTGTTGCGGACTGGGATTTTTTACAATGGTGAGCGTTGTGTCGCTTGTGTAGCCGTTATAAACTACGCCAAAGTCAAGGATTGACAGTCCATCGGAAGCCCATTGTGCATTTGTGTACCCAGGAAAGGCGTGTATTGCCCATGAGCGATGAGAACCTGCTGCAAGAGTGTCAAATCCAGTGCGTTCGCAGTTATTTTCACGAAGCATCTTTTCAATTAAAAGTGCAACGTCGCTTTCTGATTGTAAAGAACCGTTTTTTGTGTCCTCTTCTATTTTATCTATTATTAAATCTCCAATTCTTGCTGCCTCTCGTATGCATTCAATTTCGTATTCATCTTTAATCATTCTGAGTTCTTGTAAATAGTGGTGTACTCCGCATTCACGGCAACGCACATCCCAAGCAGGCAGGGCATCAACGAACTTTAAAAAGGTAGGATAGGGGATAGACGGTGGAAGCTCCACTTTCATCGTTTGTATATTTTTTGCGGCATTTAAATGTGCTTTCACCGCTTGAATTTTTTGATTTTTATACCGTGTGTATGGAATTATTTTGTCTGCAAAAGCAATTTTTCTGCTTAAAATTTCATCCCAGGGAATCAAAACGCTTTTTTCATTTTCAAAAATTATTAAAATAGCATCACTTGGATGACCTGAAAGATACCGAATTGAAGCGTCTCGATGAGATTCTGAGTCTATAAAAACTGCCGCTCCGAGTCTGTTTTTAGAAAGATATTCCGCAACTTTTTTGCATCGTGATTTGTAAATGTGATGTAGTTCTTCATTTGTGTAATTTTTCATTTTTTATTCCTATTTTTTGTTTTTGCCTTTATTTTTTTTAGTGCAGCCATAGCAGTTTCATCTTTAAATATAAGCAACAGAAAAATTCCAATTGCGGCAAACATAAGTCCGCAAAGCAAGACGGGAAGACCGTTTGCAATCAATCGACTTTGCACGTGAAAAATGCGTATAAGATACAGGCGTGCAAAATAGGTCGGGCAGGCGGCTATTATGGAAAAGCAAATCATTCTTACGACATACACAGACATTTGCAAGGCTGTTTTTTTTGCTTCCATTCCGTGCATTTTTCCCATAAAAATAAAGAGAAAGACTGTGTTTGCAAGACTAGCAAGGGATAGAGACAAGGCAATTCCTCTTGTTTTCATTGGAAAGGAAAGAGTGACAGCGAGGGCTATATTCACTCCAAAACTGATAATCCCTGCTAAAGAGGGGAGTTTTGTGTTGCCTTGAGCGTAAAATGCAGGCGAAATAATTCTGTTTACCGCGATAAAGAAAAGCCCTGCTATGTGGAACATAAACACATCTAGCGTTAATTTTACGGATTCAGAGTTGAAATTTTTGGTTTTGTATATGAGGCTTATCAAGTCTTCTCCGCAAACAAGAGAATAAAATGTTACGGGAATAGTGATAAGCGCGATGATTTTTATTGACTGAAGCAGAAGGGCATTAAAGGACGACCAGTCCTGTTTTTTTGCAAGCCCCGATAAATCTGGAAGAATCACTGTTCCGACTGCAACTGCAAATATCCCTAAAATGAGCTCTTGAATGCGAAGACTGTACTGAAGGCTTGACACCGCTCCCGTACCGATTTTTCCTGCAAGTGCGGTTGAAACGACATCGTTCAATTGATAGGCTGCCATTCCTATTATTGTTGGAACTATGAGGGATACAACTTTTCGCGTTCCTGGATTTATAAATGCTTTTTTTAGAGAGGTTAGTGTTGTTTTCCACCCGGTTTTCTTGACAAACGGCCATTGGAACGCCGCTTGAAAGCATCCTCCTATTAAGACTCCAAAACTCATTGCACGCGCAGCCAAAGCCTCTTGCGGAAGCCCTGATGGATTTACCATTTGCGGTGTTAAAGCGTATGTCATCAGAACAACAATTCCATTGAATAAAACAGGGGTGAAACCTGATGGTGCAAATACATTGCAGGTATTTAAAATGCCTTGTAAAAACGCTGCAATAGAAATGACAAAAAGATAGGGAAACATTATGCGCGTTAAAAGCGTTGTTTCTGCAAGAATCACTGCGTCTGTTTCTCCTCCGTAAAAAAACGGCACTATGAATGTTGCAAGAATTATGCCCAGCACTGTAACGCATGCCGTTAAAAAGGAAACCAAAGTAAGCGTTGCGGAAATAAATTCTTGTATGCGGGAATGCGACTCCTCATCCTTGTCTTCTTCGATGTAGCCTCTAAAAGTCGGAATAAACGCAACTGAAATGCTGTTTTCTGCAAAAAGTCGCCTTAAAAGATTTGGAAGCATAAAGGCTATTCCAAATGCATCTGCATACGCACTTGTTCCTAAAAAAGCGGCTTTTGTCATCTCCCGAACAAGTCCCATTATTCGAGAGGCGAATGTCATAAGAGAAAGAAGCAGCCCCGATTTTATGAGGGATTTTTTCTTGGCGTTTTGTCCGCTGTAATTTTCTTGATACCGTTCCGTTGTCATATCAAATAATAGAATACCTTATTATAAAAGATATATGCAAGCACCTATTAGTTTAAATTTTTTGTTTTTGCAAATAAATTGGCGAATGCCACAACCCTGAAAAGGTCGCACGACAAAGCCGTATTTAATTTTGCGTTTTTTTGTTTGCATGCAGATAAGCGTAGCAACAAGCCGCTCAAATTATATAAAAGTACAAAACTTGCTGTTCGACCTATAAAAAAGATTCCTTTATTTTTTCAAGAACTTTCATAGCGTTTATTCCTGTTTGCAGATTAGAAAGAAGAGGGGAAGATCCATTTAAAAAATCTGCGGCATTTTTTATCATATTTGAAAAATACCGTGTTTTTTTAGGGCGACGAATACTTTTATCTTTTTCAAGCGAATAAAAACCTGTGTACAGTTTTGATTCTTCTCGTTTGTACAATTCAAATATGCCGTTTCCAACTTTTATACGTCCTTCACTTCCGATTATGTCTATTTCAAATCCAAAAAAACGACTTTGTCCTGAAAAAAAGAGATTTACGTCTGCACATATATCTGTTTCAAAATGAGCGGAAACACTTCGTATGATTTTATTATTTTGATCATCACAAGAGATAGATGAAATAGTGCAGTTTTTGAGAATGTTTTCCTCTCCGCAGGTATTTTCGAGGAGATAAAGCACTGTATCAACTAAATGTGTTCCATCATGCAAAAGACTGTACTCCCCTGAATGTTCCGCAGCAGGATTATAGACATACAGTCCTGAGTCAAGTCGCGCGTTTATCGTGAGGATTTTTCCGATTTTTGCAATATATTTTTTTGCGATTCTGTAATCCTCGGAAAAGCGTCTTTCATGATTTATGAGAATGGGAACTCCATACTCAGTTGAAGCCGTTTGAATTTTAAAAGCGTCGTCAAGATGTAAGGCAACGGGTTTTTCAAGGAGTATAAGTCGTGGTTTTGCGGCTATTGCCTTTAGAGCGGTGTCCAAGTGGGCGTTTTCATTTACCGCGATAACCACAACTTCAGGAGAAAAATCCTCGAACAAAGCGCCCGCATTCGCATACACTTTTTTTGCAGAGGTGAATTGTTTCCAATTGGCAAGACGCTTGTTGTCACTGTCGCAACCTGCTTCAATCAAGAAATGCTTATTTTTTTTCAAAGCCATTGTGTGGCTTGCAGGTTGTTCGCGCTTTTTGTCAAACCCAAGTGTAAATCCTATGCGTCCAGTTCCAATGAGTGCGGTTTTATAAACATGCTCTTTCAATTTTTCTCCTTAAGTCTTGCCTTATTTCTTGCCACATTACTTGCCTTAAGTCTTGCCTCATTACTTGCTAGCAAATTAACTTGTTTTTCATTGCGTTTTTCTAGCTTTTTATTATCAAAACGGGATAAATTCGGTAGTTTGTTTTTTTTGTGCTTCTGCGCAGCATTTTTTTTATCGGGGTGCGACTCGTTGCACGCGACCTCTTGCTGGTAGTTTTCAAATGTTTTGTTCTGTTGAAATTGTATGATGTAAGGGTTAGCCATGCAGCCTTTTTCTCCTGCAATATGCGCCACCGCAGTCGCCGTTATATCCTTGCTGAAATTCTGTTTAATTTCTGTTTTAAAATTCAATGCACTTACCACTGCGTCGATTCCTGCAAAATTCAATGCGCTAACCACTGCGGCAATTCCTGCGCGCCCAACATTAGAACTTTTTCCAACGCCCCACGCTTGTTCTCCATTTTCCTTGGTGATTTGAACATACGCCATAGCATACGTGTCGCTGCCTTCTCCTACAGAATGCTCTTGAAACGATGTGATATTGAATAGAGGGGCAGGAGTTTTTTTCATTGCGCTTACAAACGCATCAAGAGGACCGTTCCCGTTTGCGGCGATTGCATATCGTTTTCCCTCCCATTCAATTGTCGCCATTGCCGCAACTTGTTCAGGCGTGTTTGAACCGCGTTCGCCTTCAATGTGTCGCTCTGAAATCTCTATGATATGAAGCGGTGATGTTGTTTTTAGCCACGCGCTTTCAAACACATCGTATATTTCAGAAATCTGCAGTTCTCGTTGCGCTTTGTCCGCCGCTTTTTTGACGAGTGCGCCAAAAACCGCATGCATTGCCTTTGGCATACAAATGCCATAGTTGGTTTCCATTATAAAGGCTGCCCCTCCTTTTCCACTTTGACTGTTGATTCGGATAATACCTTCGTATTGCCTGCCAATATCGTGTGGGTCAATGGTGAGGTATGGAACATCCCAATATTCATTTTCACTTTTGCCAACGCGGGCTGCCATTCCCTTTCTGATTGCGTCTTGATGAGATCCTGAAAATGCTGTAAACACAAGTTCTCCAGCATACGGTGAGCGCGGATGAATTTCCATCCCCGTAAAACGGGTGTATTCCTCTCCAATGTGCTGAATGTCTCTTAAGTCCAGATGCGGGTCAACTCCCTGTGTGAACATATTTAATGCGACTGTAACAATGTCAAGATTTCCTGTTCTTTCGCCGTTTCCAAAAAGGCAGCCTTCAACTCTATCCGCTCCCGCAAGAAGTCCCAGTTCGCATTGCGCAATGCCTTCCCCTCTGTCATTGTGGTTGTGCAGGCTGACTATAATAGATTCTCTATCGCTTATATTTTGGCAAAAATACTCTATAGAGTCTGCAAATTGGTTTGGAAGGGCGCATTCAACTGTCGTTGGAAGGTTGAAAATAATTTTTTCGCCGTCTTTTGCATTCCATTCCGCTTTTACCGCTTCGCACACTTCAAGTGCATAGTCAATTTCAGTTGTTGAAAAACTTTCGGGCGAATATTCAAGGCGAATGTGAGTATCTCCAGCCTGATCAAGACAGTTTTTTATACATCTAATTCCTTCAATTGCAATTTGCTTAATCTCTTCCTTCGATTTATTGAAAGTGTATTCTCTTTGGGCGCGAGAGGTTGAGTTGTATAAATGGAAGATTGCGTTTTTACAGCCTCGCAAAGATTCAAATGTGCGTAAAATTAAATTTTCACGCGCTTGGCAAAGGACTTGCAGTGTTACATCGTCAGGCACATGGTTTTCTTCAATGAGGCGGCGCATAAAGGTAAATTCCGTGTCGGAAGAAGCGGGAAAGCCAACTTCGATTTCTTTAAAGCCGATTTTTATAAGCATATCGAAGAACTCAAGTTTTTCCTCAACAGTCATTGGATTTATAAGCGCCTGATTTCCATCTCGAAGGTCAACAGAACACCAAATCGGCGACTTTTCAATGGTTTTTTCTGGCCATTTTCGATTTTTAATTGGAATTGGCTCAAAAGCCCGGTACTTTCCATTAGGATTCATAGAAACTTCCATCGTATTTTCCTCTAGATTATATTTTTTTTACACATTTACAAATTGAAAATGTGCAGTTTATAAACACGTTTTAAACGAAAACTGAACAAGATGAAAAGCAGACGTTATTTTCGACAGCATTTTATCTTGCCTTCCTTCAATAAAAAAGACCCGCCGCTTTACGGCAGGTCTGCAATTTTCATAATACCATTACATTCCACCTGACTTTAAGCGGCCTCAAAAAGAGAATTTAGAAGTTGTAGAAGTAATGTCTTTTTCATAGTTTTTATAATACTACTATTTAGTTTTTTGTCAAGAGGGGGAAATGGATGCATATCAAAAATCAATTTTGTATGAATGCGCTCTATTGTGAGAACAGAAAATCAAAAACAATCTTCTTTACATGTAGGACATTCTGCAAGCATTTCAGCTGCAGCGAAAAAATCTTTGCCACAATCAGTGCGAAATGCGCAATCGCATGTTTTTGATTTTTTCACTGGCAACAGGAAGAATGTTTTTCATCAACCATTCAGGCGAGGGCGGTTCATGGCAAGGTGCTACGGATCAAAACGTACAATGCACTTTAGTGAGCATGCGAGGACTTGACAATGCCACATATTATTCACTTGTTCAAAGCGACAAGTCGTCTTATTGGGAGACAACTGGATGCGGAAACAACTTGCAGTGCGACAATCCGTATGTCCGCCAGTTTATTTTGGATTCTCTTTCCTATTGGACGGACGAAATGGGCGTGGATGGATTCCGTTTTGACCTTGCAACAGTTCTAGGGCGAGAACTGAATTCGTCAAGTGGAAACTGGGATTATAATGAAAACTCTGAAACTCTCAAGAAAATTGTCTCTCTTGGTAACTCAAAGAATATTGAAATGATTGCAGAAAGTTGGGATACTGGTGGAAACTCATATCAAGTGGGAAATTTCCCTGCAGGCTGGGGCGGCTGGAATGGAAGGTATAGGGATGCGCTTCGTGGCTATGTTGGTGGCGGAAACAGAGGCGTTGTAAACAATTATATATACGGAGATTACGACAACTTTAACAAGGAGGGCGGTCCGCATAAGAGCGTGAACTTTATCGTGGCGCACGATGGATTTACACTTGCAGATTTGTGTTCATATAGTGGCGCAGGAAACGCTCAAAATGGACAGTTGGAATGGCCGTTTGGTCCAAGCGATGGCGGAAACGGTGATAATAACAACATTGTTTTTGGAGATGACAAAGCTCTTCGTCGTCAGGCAAATCGCAACTATTCTGTAATTCAGATGATAAGTCGCGGTGTTCCGATGATTGTGTGGGGGGATGAGTTCTGTCGCACTCAAAACGGAAATAACAACCCGTATAATATTGATAGCGTTGCCACGTGGAACAATTACAATATGATAAATACTGATTCGCCACATACAGTTCCAACAGGGGGTGAAGGTTCTTATCACAATAATTTTGGAACATTTGGCAACAAGGATAATAAAAATGGAAATTTTGTCTTTATGCAGTACATTATGAATATGCGCGCAAAAGATCCTGCTTTAAGACAAAAAGATTATAGTGTTGCTTATGACTTTAAAAAGGAAGATGGATCATCAACTTTAAACGATGGTGACAAATGTGTGTGGCTCAAAATCAACGGCTCTTCTGTTACCGGCGGTCATGACTATCTTGTGTTTATGAATATGTATTCTGGTGAGGTTTCTTTTACTGTTCCTGTAGCAACGAATGGCGTTTGGAAAAGAGTTGTAGACACACAAAGTTTTTTTGAAAGTGAATATAACTGCTGGTCACCTGAAACGGGAGAGACGATTTCTGAAAAATATGGGGTTAAGCCTTATTCAGTGGTTATCTTGATGTGTGTTTCTAGCGATTAGTTTAGTAAAAAAGACACTGGTAATTGATAAATAATCCGCATAAAAAAAGCGGTGCTGTTCGACAAGGTCGTTCAGCACCGCTTTTTTGTTATTGTTATCAAGTCGCTCGCATGTATTAGAAGCAGAGCAAGGATGGACACAGGTTTTTCCATCAATTGCTATCGTAAAAAGTGTATTTCGTCATTTTTGTATTTGCAAAAACGACAAATCAAGTTGAAATGATAAAACGAGAGGGCGGGGGCAATTCATTTTTTTTACAAGACTGCTCGTATCCTCGCCCCTGCCGTTATTGTCTAGTCTAACGCATGTCCTGCGCTGCCTAAAACATCCACGCATTTGTGCATGTACATTTTCTTTAGTTCTTCGCGTGCTGGTCCTAAATATTCTCGTGGGTCGAATTTGTCAGGATGCTCTGCAAAGAATTTTCTAATCGCTGCAGTCATTGCAAGTCGCCCGTCAGAGTCAATATTGATTTTGCAAACTGCGCTTGCAGCGGCTTTTCTCAACTGATCTTCAGGAATGCCAACTGAATTAGGGATCTTTCCACCGAACTGTTCGATGATTCTTACATATTCAACAGGAACAGAAGAAGAGCCGTGCAAAACAATGGGGAAGCCTGGAATCATTTTCTCCACGCCTTCAAGAACGTTGAATGCAAGCGGAGGTGGCACAAGAACGCCGTCAACCAATGTACACTGTTCTGGCTTGAATTTACATCGTCCGTGGCTTGTTCCAATTGAAATTGCAAGAGAATCAACGCCTGTTTTTGAAACAAAGTCTTGAACTTCCTCCGGCTTTGTGTATTTGCTTTCTTCAGCCGCAACATCGTCTTCAACGCCACCCAAAACGCCAAGTTCGCCTTCAACGGTAACGTCATATTTATGTGCATAGTCGCACACTTCTTTTGTAACTTTTACATTTTCATCATACGGAAGAGCAGAGCCGTCAATCATCACGGAAGAAAATCCATTGTCGATGCAGTCCTTTGCAACTTCAAAATTCGGGCCGTGATCAAGATGGAGTACAATCGGAATCTTGCAGCCAAGCTCTTCGGCATATTCAACGGCTCCCCGAGCCATATTGCGCAAAATATATTTGTCGGCATAAGCGCGCGCGCCTTTTGAAACCTGCAAAATAACAGGCGATTTTACTTCAACACAAGCTTGAATAATAGCCTGCATCTGCTCCATGTTGTTAAAATTGAAGGCAGGAATTGCATATTTGCCCTTCATCGCTTTTGCGAACATATCTTTTGTGTTCACAAGACCAATTTCTTTGTAACTAACCATTTAAAACCTCTTTAAAGAAAGATAATTATATGATAAGCCAAACAAGACTTTTTTTCAAGTTTTATTTTTATAATACCCTTGATTTTGAATTTCAGAAAGTTGACAAAATGAATAAAATTGAAATTGCGTGAAGAATTCATTTGACTTGTGCGGTCTTTGCATTTAGAATAGATAGTATAATATAACCCCAAGGGAGGCCAAATAAATGGCAACAGTAGAATTAAAGGGTATTGGAAAAATTTATGACGGTGGTGTTCAAGCCGTTACAAATGCCAATATCACTATTGAGGACAAGGAATTCTGCGTATTCGTAGGTCCTTCTGGTTGCGGAAAGTCAACAACTCTCCGTATGATTGCAGGTCTTGAGGATATTTCTCTCGGAAAGCTTTACATTGATGGCAAGGAAATGAATGAAGTTCCTCCAAAAGATCGAGACATCGCGATGGTTTTCCAAAACTACGCTCTTTACCCGCACATGTCAGTGTATGACAATATGGCATTCGGTTTGAAACTGAGAAAAGTTGACAAGGCTGAAATTGATCATAAAGTTCGCGCGGCGGCAGAGCAATTGGGTTTGACTCCGTATCTTGAGCGAAAGCCGAAGGCACTTTCGGGTGGTCAGAGGCAGCGTGTTGCTGTAGGACGCGCTATTGTTCGAGAACCAAAGGTATTCTTGTTCGATGAGCCACTCTCTAACCTTGATGCAAAACTTCGTGTTACTATGCGTTCTGAAATCGCAAATTTGCATAATACACAGCAGAAGACTATGATTTATGTTACGCACGACCAGACAGAAGCTATGACGCTTGGAACAAAAATCGTTGTAATGAAGGACGGATTTGTTCAACAGATTGGCGCGCCGCTTTATTTGTATAACAACCCAATCAACAAATTTGTTGCAGGCTTTATAGGAACTCCTCCGATGAACTTCTTGACTGTAAAAGTTCTTGAACGTGCAGGAAAGATTGTTTGCGATGAAGGTTCATTTGAAGTTGCACCAACTGATATGCAGGGCAAGCTTTTGAAGGAATATGTTGGTAAGGAAGTTTCTTTTGGTATTCGTCCTGAAGACTTGATTTATTCTGAAAAGCCTGTTGGAAAAGACAATATGCAGATGAAGATTACAAATAAAGAGCTTCTTGGCGCTGAATCGCATCTCTATCTTATGTCTAACAAAGGTCAGTCGGTTATTGCAAAGATTCACAACAACAGCGAATTCCGATTGGGCGACACAATAAATGTTGTTCCAAATATGGAGAAGGCTAAATTCTTCTCTATGGAAGAGGGCGAAAAGAATATTTGCGATGACATTGAAGTTAAGTGGTAATTTTTTGACATTTATTTTCAACAACGAGCGAATCTTCAGATGTGGGAGTTGTTGAAAACGCAATTTCCTAGCAAAGCGAAAATCGCTCATTGACTGCGAAAGGCTTACCTCACAAGGGGTAAGCCTTTTTTATATTGTGTAAAAAAAGTGAGGGAGGGGGGGGGTATTCCTTTTCGCCACCATTTTTTTTCTCTCATCCCTCTCTTTTAGACTGCTTTAAAAACGCATTCAAGCAGAGGAATGTCGATTTTTTCAGGACGGACTTTTACTGTTTGATTTAACTCATATTTTGTTCCGTGTAGTGTTATTTGCATTGCAAGGCTCGGAATAAGCATAAGGGAGTCGCTTCCCCTGGTGTCTATGCATACGGCTTCTCCTGTCCATTCGGGATTTTGGAGAAGATATATCAGTTTCCAATGGGTCTCGCTCAATCGGCTTGCTTTTCTTGCGGCTATGCTTGCCGCATCTCCCTGGCTTATGCGCTCAAGCATGGTGTCTTTTTCTATCAATTTTCGTCCGTCAAGGTAGGCGCGCAACTGTTCATGGGCGATTAAATCTGAGTAGCGGCGGAGAGGGCTGGTTACTTGGCTGTATACTGCAATTCCGAGTCCAGAATGCATTGCTGGTGTGATTCCAACGCTTCTTTTTCGCATGCATTTTAACATTTGGAATTGACCTGCAAATCCCTCTGGTATTTTTTCAGGAATTTGCGGAGATTCTTGGCTCACGTAGGGGAAGGGGATTTTTCTGTTCATTGCAAAATGCGCAGCCCCCTCTCCTGCAAGAAGCATCATTTCGCACACCATTGAATCCGCTTCAAATCGTTCGATAGGGGTTATGCTCACTTTTTTCGTTTCCTTGTCAACGCTTATATGGATTTCAGGCATTTCAATAGTTGTTGCGCCCGAATGCTTTCTCCGTTGGAAATTTTTTTCTGCAATTTCAAAGAGCGGTTTTAATTCTTGAGAATTTTTTTGTTCAGTGGCAGATTTGTATGTGAGTCGCTTCACGTTTACAACTGTTTTAAAAACTTCACATTCTGAAATAGAAGAGTCTTCATTCAATAAAAGTCGGAATGAAAGGGCGCGACTTTTTTCTGTTAGTCCAAGTGCATAGTCGGCAAGACTTTTTTCTGCGAGCATGCGAACTGCCCCCTCTGGAAGATAGAGCGTTGTTCCGCGGTTTCTGGCGTTTTTGTCGATTGGACTGTCTGGCATAATGCTTGATGCCGGGTCTGCTATATGAACCCATACATAGGTGCCGTCAAAATGTATTGCGTCATCAGGGTCTTGAGACCACTCGTTGTCTATTGCATACGCAATTCCGGGGACTTCAACGCGTTCTTCTGCGGGAGGACTTTCAAGACAGTTTTGCGCACTCGTCATGCTAAGTCCGTAGCGGGTTGGATGAGGGTTTTTTGTTATTGCCCATATACCAGTTTCAAGCAGCAGTTTGTGTGCGCTTTCCGGTGTTTGCGAAATTCCTGCATCCGCAAGCACTTTTGACTTTTCCATTTGGCAAAGCGCAACATTTTCAACTTCATTCATATATTTTGCGTCTTCAGAAAGCAACTGGCGTTTTTTTAGTCGTTCAATGAACAGTGCGCGATTTTCCTCCGCGTGTTCTTTTTCGTATTTTTTTTGATGTAGTTCGGCTATTTCAGATTCTGTACGGGGCGAAAAAGAGATTTTTCCGTTTTTAAATGCAGTTTCATTGAGGGCAAATTCTGCAGATTTTTCCAGCGCGCTAAAAATTGCCCAATATTCATCAGGGGAGGGGGAGGATTGCACTAACTGACATAATTCTTCAAAGTCAATGGCAGCAAAAGCGGTCTCTTCATCGCTTTGTAAGAGTTCGTAGGCTTCGGAAATGCCATTTGAAAAGGTTTTTCCCTCATTTGAAAGCGATGTTTCAAGGTTTGTGCATGGTGTTTTTGAAAGCAACACAATGTCTTTTTCTCGAACCTTTTGTTCTGAAAAAATCGCCTTTTTTCTCGATTGTGTTGCAGGTGTGCTTTGAAATTGCACGATGATTTTGTCGCCGTCAAATCCTGTGACAACTGCTATTTGCCTTTTATAAATGACTTGAGAATCTTTTTCAAACATATTTTTACTATAAAGAAAAGAGCGCTGTTAGGCAAGGTGGCGTGTATTGCCGCAAAAAGAGAAAAGACGAGGAATAGAATCGGGGAAAACAGATTTTTACATCGAAAATAAAAGGTGTGTTTACCCATTTTTAGGAGGGGAAAGTCTTCCCCTGCGCCCGCACTGCGTTGCGGTCTATCCTTTCTAGCGGGGACACCCCGCAACGCCCCGTTTGCAAAAACGCATTTAGAACGAACACAGACTTGACGAGGGGTGGCAGTATGATATACTACTTTGTATGAGAACAAGTCTTTCAGTGTTGCTAGTTTTGGCAGTGAGGACAGTACCATACGTGATGACGCTCCCCGAAGGCAAAAATTGTGCTTGGGGGAGGGGAGAAGTCAAAAATTTTGAGTGCTGTGCAAAAACTTAAAAGTGCGAATAACGTTTACGCAGCAAAAAAAGAACTCGCCGGAAAAGACGGTATTCCCAATCGATGTCCAAATTGCGGAGAAATTTGGAGCATGGCAAAAGAGAATACGGGAGCAGGAAACACGCTTGGTAAAGCACTTATCGGCGGACTGCTTTTAGGACCGCTCGGCGCAGTTGGTGGGGCGGCATTCGGCAATAAAACGACGGTTTATGTCTGCACTAAATGCGGCTTTAGAAAGGAGTACAAAAGTTCGCTTGTAAAAGGGGCGATGAACGGCATCAAAAATATGTTTAAATAAACGGAATAATACACAGTAGGAGGAAATAAAATGGAATCAGTCGATTGTAAAAAAAAGATTATGTTTGTATGCATTACAAGATCGTTTACTGGCAAGCCTGGATTTGAAAACCGCAAAGACAAGGCGTATGAATGCACCCAAAAATACTGGGTTTTGAAAGGCGACAACCTTATTAAGGCACAAAAAGCCGACTATATCTGCGGCACGTCAAAGTGCAAGATTAAGGGCATATACAAGAATACGTCAGGATGGAAGCGCGTTAAAAAGTTTGAAAACATGAAAAACGATCCTGAAGTGGTTGGATTCTCATCTGGCAAAAACCAGTATCCGCCACATCCTGAATATTTGGATAGATACGCCTTTGAGGGCGAAGAAATTTCCGACAAGAAGATATTGGATCGATATTTTGAAAAGCGGATACCCGAGGAGTGCAAGCACAACCAAAATAAAGTTGTCAGCTTTAATTTTTGATATGGCAAGGCTGATTGAAGGGGGCAAGATGGGGGGAGGGCGTGCACGCAAAGAACAATACCGACTTTAAAGCATTGATAGAGGCTGTACAGAACAAGGATACGAATACGGTGAGGCTTCTCATAGAGGATGGAGCGGATGTGAACGCAAAGGATGGTGAAGGGCAGACACCGTTGATATTTGCAGCGATAACAAATGCAGCGGACATTGTGAAGATCCTTATATCGGCGAAAGCGGATGTGAATGCAAAAAACGGTTATGATTGGACAGCACTGATGGCTGCATCGGGTAATGATGCGACAGACGTTGCGAGGTTTCTCATAGAGGCAGGGGCTGATGTGGACGCAAAAAACGAGTGCGGTTGGACAGCACTGATGGTTGCGGCTCGTCAAAATGCGACAGGCGTTGCAAAGGTTCTTATAGAAGCTAAAGCGGACTTGAATGCAAAAACTAATGACGGTCGGACTGCATTGATGTTTGCAGCTTATGAAAATGCGACAGGCGTTGCAAAGGTTCTTATAGAAGCTGAAGCGGATTTGAATGCAAAAACTAATGACGGTCGGACAGCACTGATGTTTGCAGCTTATAAAAATGCGACAGACGTTGCAAAGGTTCTTATAGAAGCTAAAGCGGACTTGAACGCAAAAACTAATGACGGTCGGACAGTATTGATGTTTGCGGTAGATAATAATGCAGTATGCGTAGCAGATCTAATTGTTGAAGCCGCAAACAGACGTACGAAAAAAGTTTGCGTTGTTGTACACAAGAACAAAGTCGACAGTAATACGCTTAACAATGTCGACAGTTTTCGTCGCTTTGATGCGGAAAAATCGCCTATGGAGGACTGGCAGTATACTAGTTTAGTTACTTTGAATGGGCGAGAATTCTATGGCTTTGGAGTTGACGGATATTCTGACTCGTATAGGGAGCAGGATGGGTATGCGCTCGTGCTTGGATGCAAGCTTCACTATTGGCTGTATGATACCTATGCATACCACGATGGCGATGATTCCGAAATTCTTGATGAGATTATTCCAAGATGGGTTGAAGACATGGGTTATGTCATCGACTTTGATGACATTAAAACCTGCTATCCGAATACGAATTTAGCAAATTCTGTGAAGGCTCTGATGAAACAGCGCAGGTGCGATGTGAGCGTCACGTTGATTACGCACGAAAGCGGTTATCCCACTAATACAGATTATGTTGTGATAAATAGTTATGACAAAAGCGAGGATATGTACTTTACGACAATTTATTACCTGTGTAAATAGTGCAAAGTAGAAAACTATAAAAACAATGTAAATACATAATTTTGATTGTCGAAGCATTGCTGCTAAATGACAATAACAGGAGAAAATAAAATGGAAACGGTCGATTTCAAAGACGGTATAGAGCAGATTCAGAAAATTGAAGAAAAAGTTGTCATGTTTAGGACGCATGACGATGTTGTGAGAACCCGAGGAAATTTGTATGAAGCGGCGAGAAAATGGTGGAGAGTTTCAGTTTCCAGGGCGTTAGAGGCAGAATATGTTTTTGCTGTCATTGACGATGTTGTCCGAGAAGTTTACCAGATTACGGGATGGCATGAAGAGAAGGACAATGGTACAGCATTTCCGCCATTTAAAGGGGTGCGCAAGGTGTTTGATATGAGAACTGATACTGTCCTGAATTCCGTTCGGGAAAAATACAAGGACAAAATGCTGCCTGTTTCGCATTGCAAATGGGGTCAAAATCCAGTGCATTACATACATTTTGATAAATGACAAAGTATGAAAAGAAAATCGCCGTGCAAACGTAAAGCGTGAAAGGAGTGTAGTATATGGGCAAGACTTGGACCGAAAAAGAGGACGAGATATGCTGCAAAGTGGCTGTCGATACCTATGTAATTGAGAGGAAGCGCATTCATGTTAATGAGTGTGCCAATATAATTCATTCGTGCGAAGGCATTGAACATAATAAAAACATCGTGGTGGTGAGGTTGCAAAACATAAAGGCGTTGCTTGACGAGATGAACGTTCCCAACACGCTGGACGTGAGTCCATTGTCGCATGCCGGAAAGCAGACTCGAACTTGCCTTGTGGCTTATCTAGAAGAATGTGAAGTAAAATAGTAGGAGAAAAAATTGTACAGAATTATACCAAATAAATTGCAACAAAATATGGTATATTTAAAGAGTTATGGAGCAAATGGATGAACATACGCTGGCACAGAAACAAGAAAATTTCCCGACATGAATATATGGACGGTTTCTCCGAGCATTTAAAGCCAGACAATGTATGCACCAAAAGCAAAATAGAAAAAGCCTACGAACATGCGGCGAAAACCCGTGAGTTTGAAATCGAACTGTATTGGAAACGTGCGGGATATTTTTGGGCGTTTATCGCCTCAATTTATACGGCGTTTTTCAGCATACAGAAAGAATTCTACTATGATAAGTTTACAGGATTAAAACACGGTGCACTTCCGTTGCTTGTGCTGTCCGCCCTCGGTTTTTTCTTTTGCCTTGCATGGCTTCTTTCAAGTTACGCTTCGAAGCACTGGCAGGAAAACTGGGAGAATCATATCGACTTGCTTGAAGATTATGTTACAGGGCCTCTACACAAGACATACGAGGCTGGTACCTCATATTCTGTTTCAAAAATCAACATTGCGGCGGGATATGTAATTTCTGTCTGCTCCGCAGGGTTGTTCGTATTTGAGGTGGTAGAGTTCTGTAAGAATTTGAAGTCACTTCCGAGTATCTTGGCATTTGTAGTGATAATAGCACTTACAATTTGCGGTAGTGTGGCATTTCTTGTTTCTATAAAAGGAAATGCAACTGATTCTGGCGAAATCAAATTCGACCGAAGAGTGTATGAAGGAGATGAAAAATGAAGCCAGAAAAACTTTTCCTTGTGCTTTTTATTTGTATGGGCGTTTTGCTTGCAATGCTGTATGGAAGATTTGAATTAGGGGGCTGGGAAATGGAAAGAAAACAAAAGGTGGTTTTTTGTGTATTAGTATGTGTTTTTGTCATCATAGTTGTGAGTGTAATTCTAATTTATATTTATGAATGCTTTCAATGTAATAGCAATGTTTACAGAATTTATGTATCTGACACAGGTTCTATTGAAATACAGGGCGATATACATAGTTTTTATGTGCTTAAAGATGAAAAAAATGATATTGTACCAAAAAATACAGAAGCGGTCATCTACTGCGGAAACGACATTCTCAAAAAAAAGGCTTTTGAAGACATAAGTTCGTTGAAATGCCTTGCATTTGCTAAAAATGTTCATAAAATCGAAAAAGACTTGTATAAAATGTTTCTTGAAAACAATGTGAACATATCTGTTTGCAATGAAAGCGTTTTGATGATTGTCAACGAGAAAGGAGAAGTTGTTTCTTCTGTCAACGTGATACAAAGAACTGGGGCGAAAGAACAACAAAAATGTGCTGTTACTGTGCAAGTTAACCATTGATATACCTCCTTTCTTCCTACATTTCAATATCCTGCACAGCCAGTCTTTAGGGCGAAGAGCCGCGAACATCATCCGTCCCAAGTTTTTGTTCCGACCGTCTGTCAAATTTGAGGGAAAAATCTCGAGGATGAGTTTTACTTGCCAGCAGTGTGAACAAATACTGCAACATTCTTTTCTATGATGACGAATATATACCAAGTTATTAATAGTTGTTAAGTTTGCTATTGTTATTGACAGTGAAAATCGGTATACTTAAGAGTATTTAAATAAGGTTAAATAAACGACAAACTGCCTTGTTTACTGCCATTTTCGCTTGAACTTCGCGCTGCATGCTTGTTGCAAAATGGTGTTTTCAGCAGCCTGTGAATTTGACAATTCGTTCGCTGTTGAAAAATAGGGTAATTTTACTTTTATGAGGTTTTTCCGTGTTTCTAAAAAGTTTGGATATTTTTGGTTTTAAGTCTTTTGCAGATCGCACTCACATTGACTTTGCTGATGGGATTACTGCGCTTTTAGGACCAAACGGGTGCGGAAAAAGCAATGTTGTTGACGCGGTGAAATGGGTTTTGGCTGAAAGCAAGACAAAAAATCTTCGTGCAGAAAAAAAAGAGGACGTTATTTTTAATGGAACTGAACGCCGCCCCGCTCTTAATGTTGCTGAAGTTACCCTCACTATGAGCAATGAAAACGGACTTTTACCACTTGAAGAGTCTGAAATTGCTATAAAAAGACGGCTCTATCGCTCTGGAGAAAATGAGTATTTTATAAACAACAAGCCTGTAATTGCAAAGGATATTTTAAAGCTTTTTATGGATACGGGAGTTGGAAAGTCTGCATATTCAGTTATGGAGCAGGGAAAAATCGATCAAGTGCTTTCTAGCAAGCCCGAAGATCGCCGCTATCTGTTTGAAGAGGCTGCTGGTATTTCAAAAAGCAAGGCTGAAGTTCAAATCGCCGAGCGCGAGCTTGAGCAAACTCGTCAAAATCTTCAGCAAAGTGAAAATGTTTTGGCAGAAATAAAACGATCCTATGACATTCTAAAGGTGCAGGCAGAAAAAACTGGTCGATACCGCAAGGCTAAAGACGAGGTTTTTGAATTTGAATTAGACATTGCTCTTCTTCGTTTGAAAAATTTTGTCACCGACAAAGCGCGCCATGAAGCAGAACTTTCGGAGGTGACAAAAAAACGGGATGCCGTACGCGCTGAAATCGATGAAATTAACAATACGATTTCTGAAAATATGGATAAAGTTCGTGAAATGCAGGAAAAAGTGTATTCTATGCAAACGGAGCTTATAAAAATCCAGACGGAAAAAAGCGGAAAATTAAATCTTATCAATCAATTTAATGCAACTGCCTCTGAAATAAAAGCAAAAATAACGAGCATCGAGGCGAGACGCAATGCAATTCAAGAAAGCATAGATACTCTTGAAGAGGAAATAGACAGCCAAGAGGCGGAACTTCATTCAAAGGAAAAGCAGCTTTCTGACATTGAAAAAAACATATCGGGGTTTGCCGAAAGCATTTCAACTGCGTCTCTGCAAATTACTCAAAACGAAAAAGCAACGGCGGAAAAAAAGGAGAGAATTTCAGAATTAAATGAACTTCACTCCGCCCTTCAAAAAGAATTGGCTTCTATAACGGAAGATATTGTTTCTGTTCTTGACTCAAAGTTAAAGGATGTAGGGTTTTCTGAAAATGCACTGCAAAATGCAAAGGCAAATCTTGAGGACGCTCTTTCACGATTAAAAATTTTCTTAAGCGGCAAAAAAAATATACTTGGTGATTTTATTTCACAAGGGCGATCAAGCGAAGAATATGCGCGTGCTGTAGAAGAGGCGAAAGATGCCTTTGAAGAGGCTGAACATTTAACGGAAAATGTAAAAAGCGCGCTTTCAGACTATATAAATGCGTCTCCTGCCTTTATAACGGAATTTCTTTCTCCTGAAGGAATTATGACTAAAAAACGCGAGATTGATTCAAAAATCCATAGTAATCTTTCTGAAATTGCATCAATAAACAAGAGCATTGATGATTTATCGCTTGAGAACGCAAATCTTTCTCAAAAAATAGATGAGTATAAAGACACGCTAAACCGTTTGAAAGTAAACAAAGTGCAAATGGAGGAACAAATTCAGTCTTCTTTGCAACAAACGAGTCTTTTGAGAAGAAATTTGGCATCACAACAGAGCGCACTAAAAGATGCGGAAAATGAACTTTTTGAAGAAAACAAACGGTTTGACAATATGTCTTCTCAAATTATTGGCGTTCAAGAGGAACTTGCTGAAATTGAGATGAGAGGAACTGCTCTTGCAAACGAGTTAAAGGTTCTTGACGATGAAATAGCGGAAAAAAGCTCCAATGTTTCAGGAAAAAAAGACCGGCTGGTAAAAAAGCAAGAGGAACAAAACAAATTCCAAGCGCAATTGGAACGTCTCACCCTTTCTTTGAATTCAAGCGACATTGAGATTCGCAATATAAAGCAAAATTTCCAAGATCAACATTCACGCGACCTTATGGAATTTGAGGAGCGAATGTACAAAATTACCGTTTCAACGGCGGAGTTGCGTGACAAGTTGAATACTGCAAAGGAAACGCTGCGCAGTTTGGGACAGGTGAATTTGATGGCGGAAGAGGAATTTGCAGAGGAAAAAGAGCGTTATGAACGGCAAAAGGCAACTCATGATGACACGCAAAAAAGTCTTGATAATCTTATTCGTGTGAGCGAGGAGATAAAATCCAAATCTTCTGAAATGTTTTTGGAAACGTACAATAAAATAAAGCGCAATTTTCACAATATGTTCCGCCGGTTATTCAATGGGGGGCGGGCAGAGCTTCGTCTTGACGATCCACAGAATATTTTGACGAGCGGAATTGATATTTTGGCGCAGCCCCCTGGAAAAAAATTGGAGAATATTTCGTTGCTTTCAGGCGGTGAAAAAACTATGACGGCAGTCGCGCTTCTTTTTGCAACATATCAGGTGCGGCCGAGTCCGTTTTGCTTCCTTGATGAAATAGATGCCGCCCTTGATGACAAGAATGTTTCAAGTTTTGTCACCACTTTAGAGAGTTTTGCAAATGTGAGCCAGTATATTGTGATTACGCACAACAAAAAAACTGTTATGGGTGCAAGCACTATGCTTGGTGTTACAATGGAAGAGTCGGGCGTGAGCAAAATAATTTCACTCCGCCTTGACGAGGATATAAAGGTTGGCGCAAAAATAGATAGGACTGAAGATGATTTTGTCGAGGAGGATGTGCCGCTTGAAGAGGGAACGTATATTCCTCCGCGCCCGCCAAAGCGTATTTATAATGATGATGGCACTGTGACTGACACTGAAATTGAGCGTATAAAAAAAGAGGCTGGTCAAAATAAATGAGTGGAGTGCAGGAAATTTTAGAGAACATACAGAATTTTCTTTCTGAAAGAAAGGTAAAAACGCTTGTTGTTTGTCTTGTCCTTGTATTTATGACGCTGTGTGCATTGGTTATTCTTGCTTTTCAAATGTCGTCACGTTCAGGCAAAAAATCTCAAGGTGAACAACGCGCGCTTGTGCTTGAAACGCCGATTTTTGTTCCTGAAGGTCCTGCCGTTCCAAATGAATACATTACATCGAACAAGTCGGGAGAAAAATGGAGCGAGAATCAAATAGACGAGTGGTTTACATTTCCAAATGAGGCTGAAATTAACAGGCTTGATTCATTTAATAATGGAATTGTGAACGATATAATAGAGGCTGCCCCATGAAAAACATAAAATATCTTATTCCACTAGTTTTTGCATTGGCTTTTTTTTCGTGCGCTTCAAGTCCCAAAAAATTGAATGGAAGCAACAATGAAATTCCTGAAGACGTTTCCGAATTTGAAAATACAATAGAAGATGTTGCTGAAAATGTTGAAGATGAAAGTGATGAAACGAGCAAAAGCGATGAAACGGGAGAAGATGGAGATTTTATCGAGGACGATGCAACAATAGAAGATGAAAATGCTGTTTTTGAAGATCAAAATGAATATGCATATCTTGATGAAGTGGAAGAGGTGAGCGAAACAGAACCTGAAGAAGAGCCGTTGGTAGAGGAAAGAGTTTTTCCCGATGAGTTACCCGCCTTGCCTGAATCTTTAGATTCTGATACCGATGATGAAAATGATAGCGATGAACTTGATTCTGATGAAGAGTCTGAATTGACAGAACTGGTAATTGTTGATGAAGAATTAGATGAAGAACAAATAGAAGAGAGTGAAACAGAATCTGCAGAATCTGTAGAAGATGCTGCAAAAGATGAGCAGCATCAGAGCGATAGTGATGTTTCAGTTTCAATAGAGGATGCAATTCTTTTTGAAGCGGACGATGCCAATGCCGCGAATAGCAGCATAAATGAAGATGACAAGATGACTGAAACAGATTATACGGCTGAAGACACCACTGGAAATGAAGATACCACTGATTTTGACGAAACGAATACAGATGATGTTGATAACAAAAAGCATTTTGTCACCCTTCCACATCCGTCTCGATCTATGGTTGTGAAAAAAGGACAGGCATTTGAAGTTGTATATCCTGGGAGAGGATGGATTTATCAAGAAAATATTGATAGCGATGGAAATATCGACACTCGAAACCGCAACTTTATTTTTGGTGGCAGGAAACTTGGCGTTGAAAATCAAGTTTTCACACTGCGCTCTAGAAGCCCTGGAAAATACTTTTTGCATTTTTATAAAAACGATGCATTGACAGACGAATATATAGATGACTATCTTGAAGTTTTTGTAGAGGATGAAGTTGCCTCTTCCTCAAAGCCAGTTATTGCACCAGATTATGCCGCCACTGTTCCACAAAAACCTGTAATCAATGCTGAAAATGCGAAGTCTATCCGTGAACAAGAAATTCGTGCAGCCGAAATGCAAGAGGAACAAAGGGATTCAAAATCAAAAGACGGTGCGGAATCAATGAAAGATAATTCTGCGTCTAAAAATAATGTGTCTGATAGTTCTGAAACACAAAATCTTGAAGTGGAGACGAAAACAGATCGGAACAATTATGATCCTGCTCTTTCAGAAGACTTTGTTGACAAAACTATTGTGCAACCTAAAAATGAAATGCATACTGTGGAAAATGAATCAGCGGATGTTGGGGAAGAAAACGAAATCAATGATGATGTAAACGATGTCATTGACATTGCTTTTGATGATGAGCCGATTATTGAAATGTCGCAACGAAAAGAGGATGATGAAGATTCTAAAGCCATTTTAGAACAGGCGAAAAAATGGTATGAGGAAAAAAAGTATGGCGAGGCTCTTGATGCTATAAAAAGCTTTTTGGATGTCGCTGTTTTAAGAATTGACGAGGCTCTTTATTTGCAGGGGCAAATTTTAGAGGCTAAATCTGACTTTCAAAATATCCGCGGGGCTATTGATTCTTATAATAAAATTGTGAAGAATTATCCTGCGAGCAAATTGTGGGATGCCGCGAACAAACGGAGTATATATTTAAAGAGATTTTATATAGACATACGATAATGGGGGTCTTGTTATAATGAAAAAAGTTTTTGGGATGTTTACAGCGATTGTTTTGGCAGTGTTTTTTGTGTCATGTACACTGGGAAAACCTGTGGTGGAGAAAGTTCGCACTATAACTGTTGATGGAACTGGCTCTGTTGAAGTTGTGCCAAATGTCGCTGAAATTACGTTTACCGTTATTACAGGCGGTTGGAGTGCGCGACAAATCGTTGCTGACAATGATACTATAACAAATAGATTTGTTGATGCTGTGATTGCTTTAGGGGTTTCAAAAGATTCAATAACACGTTCTGAATGTTCAGTTTCAAATCCAGGAAACAGCTATGAGTCAAGAAGAACGGTAAAAGTTTCTGTAATCAATATGGCTTTGATTCCAGCAGTCATTGATTGTAAAACGACTTCTGTGAGATTGAACGGCGTTTCATTTGAGTATACTGATTCTGCAAGTGAAGTGAGAAGGGCACGGACTGCCGCAATCAAAAATGCACAGGATGCCGCTTCTCTTCTTGCAGGAGCGAGTGGTTGCAAGACGGCGGATGTGGTTGCGATTGCAAATGAAAAGATCACTCAAACAAAGACGGACGATGGAAAAATCATCATTACTTCCACCCTTACCGTAACGTATGATTTGCAATAAACAGTGTATAGGTTGAAATAGGTAGAATATGCTTGATTATAAATTTATAAAAGACAATGTAGATGCTGTAAAAGAAAATATAAAAAATCGTAATATGACGGCAGATGCTGATATTGTCGTGCAGCTTTATGACAAAAGAACTGCGCTTGTGACTGAATTGCAGGCATTGCAGCAAAAAAGAAATGAAAATTCGGCGGCTATGAAGCAAAAATTGGACAGCGAAACTCGTGCAAAATACATTGAGGCTGGAAAATCCATAAAAGAGGAGATTGCCACTGTTGAAAAACATCTGAATGAAACAGAGACGCTTCTTGAGGATGCCGCCCGAAAAATTCCCAATATGATTCATCCTGATGCGCCGATTGGAAAACTTGACAGTGAAAATCTTGAGGTGAAAAAGGTTGGGACTCCGCGGAAATTTGATTTTGAGCCAAAAGACCATGTGCAAATTGCCGAAGATTTAGGCTTGATAGACTTTGACAGAGCAACAAAAGTTTCAGGTTCAAAATTTTATTATTTGAAAAATGACGCGGTTTTTTTGGAGCAGGCGTTAATTCAATATGCACTTGCTACACTCAAAAAACATGGCTTTGAATTGTTTATTACTCCTGATGTTGCTCGAGAGGAAGTGCTAAAAGGCATCGGTTTTAATCCTCGTGGAAACGAGTCCAACGTTTATTCTATTGAAGATGAAGGAACGTGTCTTGTAGCGACTGCTGAAATTACGCTTGGTGGGTATCATTCTGGCGAAATACTTGAAAAATCTTCTCTGCCATTGCTTTACGGCGGACTTTCTCACTGTTTCAGAAGAGAGGCGGGGGCTGCCGGTCAATTTTCAAAAGGGTTGTATCGTGTTCATCAGTTTGACAAGGTCGAAATGTTTGTGTATTCCACACCTGAACAATCTGACGCGCTGCATGAAAAACTTCGACAGATTGAAGAGGAGATCTTTTCGGGCTTGGAGATTCCGTTTAGAGTTGTAGACACTTGTTCTGGAGATTTGGGGGCTCCTGCATATCGAAAATGGGATTTGGAGGCGTGGATGCCGGGAAGAAATGGCGGCGAATACGGAGAAGTTACTTCTACCTCCAATTGCACGGACTATCAAGCGCGTCGTTTGAACATAAAATACAAAGATGATGACGGAAAAAATAAGTATGTTCATACGCTGAATGGAACTGCCATTGCTGTGGGACGTGCGATGCTTGCAATCTTGGAGAACTATCAAAATGCGGACGGGTCGGTTACAATTCCAAAGGTTCTTGTGCCATTCTGCGGTTTTGATGTCATTTTGCCGAAGAACGTTTAAAACGATAAAAGGCCGTGTTCAGCATGGTATGAAAAAATGAATGAAGGTTTAAAACAGGCAACAAAAATGGCGTTGCCTGTTTTAATGCGAGTTTTCTTCAAAAACTCGCTTATTTACTGCCGTTTTT
>JAAVAO010000001.1 GCA_014803985.1 Treponema sp. | reverse complement strand
AGACAGCAGACAGCAGACAGCAGACAGCAGACAGCAGACAGCAGACAGCAGACAGCAGACAGCAGACAGCAGACAGCAGACAGCAGACAGCAGAATTATAAGCGCACCCTAAAGTTTGTCAAGCACCGTCATCTGTATACCTATGTAATTAGCCCTCTCTATCTCGTTACGTCTCAATTCAGTATATTTTCTGAAATTTCAAAGTACTATGAAGCAAAGCCTCTAAACAATGTTACTGTGCAACGAAATCAACATACCTCGCCGCAAGCGTCGGGGTATGAAACCCTCCGCACGAATAAAAATTTCTCTCTTTCTGTTTCAGCAAAATACACTTCTCAAGTTATGAAAAACAAATTAGTACGCTCATTGCCTAAAAAATATGTTTTTAAGAAGGTATGTTATTATGCTTAATTTCACAGTCGGACCTGTCCAAATGGACGATGAAACACGGAAAATTGGAAGCGGGCAGATTCCGTATTTCAGGACGCAAGAATTCTCCGCGCTAATGAATGAAAATGAGACATTGTTATGCAAATTCTTTGACGCACCCGATAATTCCCGCGTTGTTTTTATGACAGGCTCTGGCACGGCAAGTATGGAAGGNGGCGTNATGAATTTCTTCACTCCAAAAGATAAAGTGCTTGTTGTGAACGGTGGAAGTTTTGGACAACGGTTCGTTGAACTTTGNCANATTCATGCCGTTCCGTTCACTGAAATAAAACTTGCATTCGGAAGTCCGCTTACAAAAGAAATTCTTGCANGATATGAAAACTGCGGCTATACGGGAATGCTTTTGCAGCTGTGCGAAACTTCAAGCGGCGTACTGTACGATATGNATATGNTTGGAGATTTTTGCAAACGCANCGGCATATTTTTGTTCGTGGACGCGGTGAGCGGTTTTATGGCGGATAACATCTCTATGAAGGAGATGCACATAAACGCTGCAATCACCGGAAGCCAGAAGGCACTTNCTTTNCNGCCCGGCATGAGTTTTACNGTNCTTGATGAAGAGNCACAAAAGCGGTGTGCNNTGAACNAAGTGAAAAGCATGTANTTCAATTATGCNGATTATCTTAAAAATGGTGAACGCGGACAAACGCCGTTCACTCCNGCNGTNGGAACGCTTTTGCAGCTGAATGAGAAACTGAAGCGTATCGAAAAATCNGGCGGAATAGAAAAGTGGCATGAAATCATCAGAAAAAAAGCNGAATACTTCAGANCGAAAATAGAGCCGTTNCCNTTTGAAATNGNTGTTGATGAAAANAATGCGTCAAACTGCGTTACGGCGTTGCGTCTGAAAAATCCCGCCGTCAACGCCCATGCAATTTTTGAAATTCTGAAAGACGAATACGGGATTTGGATTTGTCCGAACGGCGGTGACTTGGCAGAAAANGTGTTCCGTGTCGGGCATATNGGTTCTGTTTCCAATGAAGATACAGATGCATTGATTGCGGCGTTTGAAGATTTGGCAAGACGCGGACTTTTGTAGGGGGAAATATGATAGCAGGAAAGACAGTCGTATACACNAGCGGCACGTTCGACATGCTCCACGCAAACCACATCAANATGATTGAGTACGCNCGNTCNNTNGGNGACATTCTGATTGTGGGCGTNAACACGGACGANCTTGTGGCNTCNTATAAATCCCAGCCNATCATTCCGTTCGACGANAGAATTNCGTTGGTAAGGGCGTTGAAGTATCCCNATATCGTGATTCCGCAGCATTCGCTTGACCATACGGACAAGGTGAAGAAACTGAATTTCGATGTCTTTGTGGTCGGCGATGACTGGGCAGGCAAATANGATTATCTTAANGANCANGGCGTGGATGTCGTNTATTTTCCGTATGGCGNNGGAGTAAGNTCNACAAATTTGAAANAGCGCATTTANGAGAATTACGANCAGATGAAAAAGAAAGCCGACAATCACTTTCCGTATGATACTGACGTAAAAAACGGGACGTAACGGACNAAACAGTATAAGCAGTAAACATAGAATAAATTGCATTATTAAGGAGTNGCAGTATGTTTAACTTGTTGAAGCAGATTTTTCCGCACGCACTCATAGAAAAGGGNGTTCGTTTCTGGCAGTTTATAAAAGCACAGCGAGANGCAAACAAAACGACCATTTTTGCCAAGCATTTACATTCCNNCAACAGCACCATATCAGTTGTTTTTATCATTTCCTTTACAGAAGCCTTTTCAAGTTTCAAGCCGCTCTATGAATTATTGAAGAAAGACNNACGATTTTCTGTATTCTTNNTATGCTGNCCAAATATAAGAGANCNTGGNTGGACNNCNNACAATGCTTCTTACGAGTTTTTGTCAAANNNNTATCCNGAAGCCATACATGCCTACAAAGACTCCCGCTGGTTCGATATAAAAACACTTTCCCCTGACTATGTTTTTTATTGCCGGCCTTATAATCCCGATTACTATGAAAACTACAGAGCATCAATCGTCCGAACGTATGCAAAAGTTTGTTACATTCCATACGGCTTCTGCCTTGAGCATAAAAGNAATCACAATTTCAACTTTGTCAATAATTATGACTTNCTGCAAAACTGTTCCTATGTNTTTGCANCAANTGATTANGAAANNANTNTNTTGACCAANCGNTTNTTCTACAGCANNATNAAAAACGGNTATCCTNGAATTTTATCGGTNGGATTCACACGNTTTGATTTGGNNTANAATGAAAANCCGATTATGAAATCCAAGCCNTTTACTATCTTGTATACNCCNAGATGGACAAGNCATTTGAAGAAGAAAAANGAAGAAGGCNCATTTTTAAAGTTCATTGAGCATATTATTGATTATGCCTCACACANTGCNGATGTTCANATNATAATCAGACCGCATCCGCTCATGTTCANTCACTATATACAAAACAATATTGTACCGCCTNATTATTTTGAAAAACTNGAAGATACNTNCTCAAAATNGGGAAATATATATTTTGATAAAGGCAAAGATTATTTTGAAAGCCTGAACAANGCNGANNTATTCCTCAGCGATTATACATCGCTCCTCGTGGAATATTTTGTTTCCGGCAAGCCTGTCATCTATTTAGGAAGCTTGAGATTGTACAACAAAAAAGCCAAGAAAATGTGCAAANGTTTCTATATTNTAAATNACTGGAANCAAATTGAAGAAAGGATTCAAANGCTCAAAAANAAGGAAGATCCGCTGCTCGNTACAAGAAAAAAACTGTTTTCAGAAATTATAAAAAATTATAAAGAGNCCTCAAAAAATATTCTTGAGACACTCGTAAAAGATTTTAAAACAAAAGGGGAATTCTTATGATTATTGCCTATGTCGTTCTTTTTATCCTATTTCTAATTGATTGCAAACCGCAATTCGTGAAACAGGGAATCAATGCTTCGTTCCTTTCCAAGGAACAAACAACTCCCATAAAGGGACTGTTTGTTATTTTGGTATTTTTTAGGCATTTCCGCGGATATGTTGATATGGATCATGGGGTGCTAAACCATCTTTTTGTCATGCTGGACAGCCGTTCCTCNCAGCTCATTGTCACAATGTTTTTCTTTTATTCNGGCTATGGGATTTTTGAACAACTTAAAAGAAATGGGGAGGAGTATTCTAAAAACTTTGTTCAGCATCGTATCATCCCGACATACGTAAACTTCGCANGCTGTGTCCTCATTTATTTTCTGATTTGCACTATAAAAGGTCTCTCTTTTTCNGCACGGGAAATTGTCCTGTCNTTTTTAGGCTGGAATGACGACTTCGGGAATTCAAACTGGTTTATGTTCGTCACGTTTGGAATGTACCTGCTTTTTTACCTGTCTTTTGTGATACAGTGCAAAAAGACAATNCTTAATCTCATTCTCTTTAATGTGCTGACAATGGCGTTTATTGTGTTTCTATTCATGTATAAAAAACATTATTGGTATAACACAATCCTTTGCTTCAATCTTGGAATGTGGTACAGCTATTTCAGAGAAAGCGTTGAGGCATTTTTGAGTACTTCCAAGAATTATTTGATTGTTCTTGCCATAAGTCTATTTGCTTTCATCGTTGCGTTCTTCCTNATTGAAACCCAGTCACCGTTGTTCATCATAAAAGCCTTGTTGTTTTCCCTTTCGTTTGTCTTGATTCAAATGAAATTTTCATTCGGAAAATCTCGAATATTATCCCGACTNGGGAAGCATGTNTTNTCTGTATATATGCTCCAACGNATTCCGTTTATGNTGCTCACGGAATTAAACTTGAATAGAAACATTTATCTGTTTTTTATAATCACGNTGTTCCTTACCATGCTCATATCAATNGTATATGATTATATATTCGCATTCGTNTCAACGNNANTNTNACNGAGGNCGGCAAAGTAAATTTTATCATTCTAGCATGACGGTCAACAAAATTTGCTTTTCAATTTTGCGGGAAGCAAAGGAATAAAAAATTTCCATTGCCGTAATATGCTCAATAATAACGCATAGACAAGTGCGATACTTGAGCATTTTGTAAATAGTGCCAAAACCATGTTGTGTATTGTTATGAAGCGGTTTATTGGCAACGCTAGGACGCATAAAAACACAAGAATCAAAAAATCAGGCAAAAGCGTTTTCAGAAATGTCAGAAAATTTCCTTTCATCGTTTTCGCAATCAATATGTAATACGATATGAAAAAGTGTGAAATTAACGCTATTGAAATATATAACGCCAATGATTGAATGCTATGTGCTTTAACCCCCAACAACAAAGCAAAGACTATGATTGCAGTATTCACAATTGATATATAGAAATGGCTTTTTGTATCGTTTAGTGCCGCAAAAAGAGATCCTGACGTTCCGCCAATCATTTGCGTCCAAATAGCCAAACTCATAAACTTAAAGCAGATCACAGCATCGAACCATTGGTTTCCATACAAGATTGTAATAATTTCATTGGGACAAATAAAACATACGGCAGTAACAAAAACACCTATCAGAGAAAGAATCTTCACAATTCTCATATACTTGTCATAGATTGTTTTTGCATCATTTTGATAATCACTCAATATAGGATGCAATGTAGGAGAAATAACATTGGTAAGATTCTGCACCGGATAGAGCATAAAGTGATATGCCTTATTATATTGCGCGAGCGGCTCGTTTCCCAACATTTTCCCGATGATAAGTTTGTCAAGATTCCTTGAAAAAAAATTAAAAAAATTAAAAAGAAAGTTGTAGCCTGAGTAAGAAAAAATCGATTTCAAAGCATTCCAATTGATTTTCCGCACAAAGTGAATTTTTACGTTTTTTAAATTCCACATGAAAATCAATATACTTGACACAACTGATTGAATGACAAGCGCATAATACTTGAAATCAAGCAACGCCAGAACGATTGTCGCGCCATACGTCAACACCGAAACTATTATCAGGCGCAAGCCTATTAAGAAAAATTTCTTTTCCTTTCTCAAAAGACCGTCAGGAACGGCATTTATGGTGTTGAAAAAAATAGAGACCGAAAGTATCAAGCAAATCGGAAGATAGACATCATTGTCAAAAAACAGGCAAATGGGATAGGCAGATAACATAAAAACAACGGCAAGTATCAAGCCTAAAAAAACTGAAAAAGTAAAGAGAGAGTCTATTTCTTCTTGCCCAAAGTCTTTCCTTTGAATGACAGCAATTCCGAGTCCGCAGTTGGACAGAACAATAAAGAATGACGTAAAAACAGTAACTATTGCAACTATTCCGTAGTCATTCGGTGTCAATATTCTTGATAATATTGCAGAAAAGAAAATCCCTAAAAAAATATTTATATATTTTGAAACCGCCGTTATAAGAGACGCTTTCTTTATTGAGGTTTCAGCCATAATCTACTGCCTTTTAGTATAGCACGAGCGTATGAAAGCCGCAAGCCGAAACGATTATTTTCATTACATTGCCAATAACGACAGCACATTAGATTTGACTTTTTCTTTTTGCTTGTGTATAATATTTGATTTGCAAGTTTTGCTTTGCAAAACAAGGATTGTATATGACGACTATCAGAAAACTGCCGATTGGAATACAAAACTTCGAGAAACTCATTGAGGGAAACTATCTCTACGTTGACAAGACGGAATATATTTGGAGACTTGCAAACGAAAGTACGGTCTACTTTCTCAGCCGACCGCGCCGTTTCGGAAAGAGCCTTCTGCTCTCCACGATGAAAGCGTACTTTGAAGGCAAGAAAGAGTTGTTCATGGGCCTAAAGATTGCGGAGCGAGAGCAGGAGTGGACGGCGTACCCCGTGTTCCACTTTGACTTCAACGGCGCGAACTACAAGAATTCTGAGTCGCTTCCCAGTGTTATAGACTATCATCTTAAGAAGTGGGAGGAGCTGTACGGCGCGGAAAAACAGAACGAGCCGCTTCCGATTCGATTCAAATATCTCATCGAGAACGCCCACAAAAAAACGGGGCTTCAGGTCGTTGTGCTTGTGGACGAATACGACAAGTCGCTTTTGGAAAGCGAGAGCGAGACGCTCGAAAAGAACCGCGCCCTGTTCAAGGGCTTCTTCGGCAACCTGAAAAGCTCCGACGAGCACTTGAAATTCGTATTCATTACTGGCGTGACGAAGTTCAGCAAGGTGTCGATTTTCAGCGACCTGAACCAGCTGCGCGACATCTCGCTTTCGGAGGACTACGCCACAATCTGCGGAATTTCGCAAGTCGAGATGGAAGCGCACTTCAAGCCCGAAATTGAGGCGATGGCGGAGAAACATGGACTTTCATATCAGGAATGCATCGAAAAACTCCGCAATATGTATGACGGCTACCATTTTTTTCAGAACGCCGCCGGAATGTACAATCCGTTCAGCCTGATAAGCGCGCTGGGCGACAAGAATTTCCGCTCGTACTGGTTCGAGACCGGCACGCCGACTTTCCTCATCGAAAGGCTCAAGGCAGCGAACTACAATCCGCAGAATTTCACGGACGGCGTAATTGCCGACGCTGCGAGCCTATCAAACTATCGGATAGAGAATCCGAACATCATTCCGCTATTCTATCAAACGGGATACCTTACGATAAAGGACTGCGACGAGGACGGCTTCTATACGCTCAAGTATCCGAACAATGAGGTCGAGCATGCGTTCATAAACGCGCTTGCTCCCGAGTATTTGAACATTGAAATGGAAGAGACTCCGGTCAATGTCCGGCAATTTTTGCACAGCCTGCGCGCGGGCAACATCGATGAGGTTATGTCGCGATTCAAGTCGCTGTTCGCGAGGCTTCCATATTCCACGCGGACGGACGATGCCGTCATCGAACAGAATTTCCAGAACGTTGTCTATATTGTGTTCATGCTGCTCGGGCAGTTCGTTAGCGTGGAGGAGCATTATTCGCATGGGCGCGCTGACTGCGTTGTCCAGACGAAGGAATTCATCTATCTGTTCAAGTTCAAGCGCGACAAGTCCGCCGACGAAGCACTGGCGCAGATTGAGGAGAAGCACTACGCCGCCCCGTTCGCCGCCGACAGCCGGAAAATGCTGAAAGTGGGCGTGAGCTTCTCAAGCGACGAAAAGAATATCGTTGCATGGAAGGTGGCATGAACACTATGAACATATACGCCATAATGCTGGTAAAAAATGAGGCGGACATCGTAGAAAGCGTCATCAAGGATGCTGAAAGATGGGCAGACAAGATTTTCATACTCGACAACGGCTCAACAGACGGGACATGGGAAATCGTGCAGTCCCTCAAAAATGACATCATTGTTCCGTGGAAACAATATTTCGGAGCATATCACAACGGACTGAGAGCCGAAGTATTCAATGCGTTCAGGAGCATAAGCAAAGACGGAGACTGGTGGTGCTTCAAACTTGACGCAG
Source organism: Treponema sp. (assembly GCA_014803985.1). Classification (GTDB taxonomy): domain Bacteria; phylum Spirochaetota; class Spirochaetia; order Treponematales; family Treponemataceae; genus Treponema_D. The sequence continues at coordinate 27,802 of JAAVAO010000001.1, read as the reverse complement.
ATGAATTTTATGTTGAAAGCCCGCGGAATTTTCTTGCGGACGTGCCGAAAAACTGTCATTTGGTCGCAAAAAAGTCGCTGGATTACTTTATTTCGCCCGAAGACATTGAAGAGCATGAATTCACCGGAAATTTTAAATCAGACAGAGACAAAATCAAATACATACATAAAACATGCTGGTGCGAACCACGCTTTTTCCGCTACAGAAAAAATCTTCAATGGTCGTGTGAACCGCAAAACCATTACCCGCCCAAAATCGGAGTCCTGGCGGACAAATATATTTTGGTAAAACATTATCAATACCGTTCGCCCCAGCAAATGCAGAAGCGGCTCGACGTTCGGAATGCCTCGCAAGCAAAAAAGGCAGGCCTTGCGTTCCGCCATGTAAAAGAGACTGACTGGCACGAGCTTTTGAAATCACGGGATGAGCTTGTTTTTGATGACGGAAACATCGAAACATACAGAGCACTGCCCGTAAGAAACACTATAAAACAAGGACGCTTAAAAAAGATGCTTATGAGAATTCTGATTGCTTTGCGCATATATGATATGCGCATGCCAACATCCACACGTACGCTGGGGGGGGGTAATTCCTATTACACCCATCATCATTGCCTGCCGCTTGCGGCATAGCGGAGACAGGCAATGGCACGTATATATACCAAGGCACCGGCCGAAATCACCTTTCTTCAGCTTAAAAAGAAAATCCTGCACAAGTTGGAACACTTTTTCCCGCAGATTGACAGCAACCGCACAATCCACCGCTTTCTTGAACGGAAATTCAGGGGTATCACCGAATCCTACAAAAGCATGCCAGCCGTTCCCGCTCCGGCACAAAACACAGATGCTTCAGCCCCCGCAGCAATCTGGGTGTTTTGGTGGCAAGGATATGATGACGCGCCGCCGCTCGTCAAGAAATGCATAGACAGCATCCGCCGCCATGCAGGAAATCATCCAGTCATTTTACTCACACAGGAAAACTGCAAGAAATATGCGAAACTTCCCGAATATATTTGGGAAAAACTCGAAAACAGATATATTACGCTCACCCACTTTTCTGATATTCTGCGTATGAAACTGCTCTCTGCACACGGCGGTTTGTGGTGTGACGCGACCATATTTGTCAGCAAGGATGTTCCGGAAGACTATTTTAGTAAACCTTTTTTCACAATACATTATCCAACATCTACAAGTACCATTACATCGGGGAAATGGACAGGATTCTGCCAATACGCAAGGCAAGGTTTTTTGCTGCACCAGTATTGTCTTGACGTTTTTCTTGCATACTGGCAGAAATATGACAAACTTGTCGATTATTTTTTCATTGATTATGTTGTCGCCCATGCTTATGAACAGATACCTGCCATCCATGAAAGCATTGATTCCATTCCTGAAAACAATGTCGGAGTAAAACTACTCGACCGCTTGTTCTATGAGCCATATAATGCGGATAGATATGAACAAGTCTTGGAAAGCTCTGTATTCCACAAACTCAACTGGAAACGGAATTACCCGGAAAAGGACGCGGACGGCAAAGAGACAGGCTACGGGCATTTTATGCAATCTTATTTATTTCCAGAGACGACGTAAATTCCAAAAAGCAAAAAGAACAAATCCGATTAAGGACAGAACTGCGCCAACTTTTATAAACGGATTAGAATACTTCAATGTTACTATATGCTCTCCAGGCGGCACGAACAACCCACTATACATAACTTGAGTTCTATATAATGGAACTGAAACATCATCTATAAAAGCATTCCAACCGTTCGAAAACGGAACTGAAAGGAATAGAAAACCGTCGGAATCTGCATATATACTTCCAGAAATAAAATCATCTGCTACAGTAATATCATCCATAACAATTTCGCTTAAATTCCTTACAAGTGTATGTGTCTCAGCATATGGTAAGGATGCAATATACATATTTCCTATACTATACGAGCCTTTTTCATGGAATACAATCTGCACTGTGCATGCACCGCAGGCATCTAAAGCACCAAGATTTATTACAAACTGATGCCCGTATTCGCTAAAATTCTCTTTTATCTGAGGCTTTCCTATAAACGCATTTCCTACATAGACAGAAATATACGGCTTGTCGTCATTCTCAAAAAAGACATCTTCAAGCACCAGATAACTAGCTGCATTTTCCTGCGGAATGAAATTGAGGCAAACTGAAGAATTGCTTTTGCCGATGGAGAATGAATCTTCTGATGCTTCAACTTCTTCATCAAAAGCAAGTGAAAACTGATTCCGAATGACAACTCTCGCCGCTGACGGTTTTTCAAATGCAATTCCATCCATATTACAATTATGGACTACAGCAGCATTCAGAAGTTCAGCTTCTCTTTCCACCATATCAAGTCGGAAAAAATCTTCCTCCGAAATATAATTCCTGTACAAAAAACCTACAGGCAGAACATACTCATTTTCATACAAATCATATTTCTTGTCGTTGTATGTTCCGCCGCCAATCTTTGTAAAACCATGCGGCATATTCCAGTTTTCTGCATCTTGAATATAATACTTTGCGCAGGAAACCGTCTGAAGTGCAATGCGCCTGTCAAAGCCGTTCAAATGTTGTTCATCACCCTTGTAAAGTCCGTACAGTTCAAAGAAATCAATGATATGCTTGCTCACTTCCGAAAAATAAAATGATGTCCCGTTTCTTTCAAACAGCATGGAATTGTTCGGAAGCCTCTTTTCAGGATATTCGTACCGCCAGAACGTTTTGTCATCGATTTTTTTTGCGAGCGCATCAGCAGAACCAAATGTCGCGGAAGTTGACCACCCCATATCAAAAAATTCCGAAACATAATTCATATACCTCGGTGAAAAACGTTCATAAGCATTAACTACAACAGAAAAGCATACAATGACAAGAAAAATGTAAGAAACGAACTTTGCACTCAACTTTTCTCGATGCTTGTTCAGCAAAAGAACGACAATAAGCGATGCAAAAAGAACTAAATAAGACAACAGAACTGACGTCCGTATATCACTTGAAATTTCACCTGGCACAAAACAACTTGCAAAAACAGCAGTACACATTGCGCATGGAATTCCGATAACATATTTATATTCTCGCTTGTGAAGACAATTCAATTCCGGAAGAAGTTGCACCGAAGCAATTCCAGCAAAGAATGAAAGAGCAAATCCCCAACGATTTGTGATGTAACCGAATCCATTAAATGCAGAGCCAATAATAGGAAAGCACAAAAAAGTTAGATACAGGACACCAAACACCTTTATTTCCCTATACTCTTTCCTTATAGAGCATAAAATCAGCAACGGAAGAACAATAGGAGAAAATCCAAGGTATGTATATGATGAAATATACGAAGGTGAAATGGACGCAATGATGAGTTTAAAATAATATTTCAAATCATAAAACAATGGAATCAGCGGCATTGAATCAGAACGTCCACAATCCAAAAAACCGAAAACATTCGGCAAAAACACAACAGACGCAAGAAGAACACCAATTACATATGCATAAAATGACATAAAAAAATATTTAAAGAAATTTCGTAAGCGATTTTCAGAATACACAAATAAAAAGCGAACAATGGCATATATAATGGTAAGTATACTCAAAATATAGAAGAAATAGAAATTTGACACACACGAAATAAAAACTGCTATAATAAAGAAAGTTGGACTGCGATCACGCAGTATCCGTTCGATTCCGACATACAAAAGCGGAAGGTATATGAATGAATTTATAAAATAGGTATGGCGATATGCAAGGAACATCGCATATCCTGAAAACACGTATATCAGCGCACCGCACACAGAATAATCTTCATTCCGTTCTGTGCTGCGGGAATAAAAAAGAAAAGCAATTCCAGAAAGATACAATCGCAGCACAGCCAGAACATGGTGCAAATAAACAGTTCCCTCTGGATTCACGAATGCAGACAGCAATGTCAGTGGGTCTCCTGCTACATACCAGTTCAAGGTTGATATGATATCAGCACCCAGTCCAAGAGAAAAATCCCACTGCGGAAAATGAAGCTTTCCTGTCCGTATAAACGTTCCAGCAGCGTTCCGTAGATAACTTCCCCAATAGGCAAGGCTTGTTACATACTCAGATATCGTATCAGTTACAAGAAACGCTTTTCTGTTCACTATAAATTCAAGAAATGAAAAAAAGGCAACAATAGAAAACAACAAAGAATACTGCACATAAACCCTGCGTTTCTTCATCCCGTACATCAGATTAATTTGCCTCACTCCTCAACTCCATATACATCTTTCACCGTCCACTGGGGCGTTCCGTTCTTATCAAGATAATTCTTCCCGACATATTCTCCGATCAGCCCGAGGAAAAAACTCTGAAGCCCCCCGAAGAACAGAATGAGCACTGCAAGGGAAGTCCAACCGGCGGCAGTTTCGGGGTGCAACAGTTTGTCTATGACAAATGCGGCAGCCAGCACCAACGCAATCCCCATGATAGAGAAACCAACCATCGTTATGAATCGCATCGGCTTAATGGAAAAATTTATGAACATATTGAGATACAGGCGGACAAGTCGCTTCAGATTGTAATTGGAATGCCCCGACTCCCGTGCATTGTGGTTTACGTACACAGAACTGAAGCTGTCCGTAACCCGGAGAATCAATCCGTCCACGTACGGGAACGGTCCCTTGTACTTGATGATTTCGTCTATGACCGCCCTGCTGATAAGCTTGAAACTACACAAATACAGGTCTTTCGGCTTTTCAAGCAGCCATGTTGCAAACAGGTCGTTGAATTTACTCCCCATGTTCCTGAAAAAACTATGCTTTTTCTTATGATACTTCGCAAAGACGACATCATAGCCTTTTTCCATTTCGGCGATAAGCTTATGGATTTCCTCGGGAGGATTCTGGAGGTCGTCATCGATAATTGCGGCACAGTCGCCCGTGCAGTAGTTCAGTGCGCACATGACCGCATTGTGCTCGCCAGAATTCTTGCGCAGGTCTATAAAGCGCACATACGCATACTGTTCCACCAGTTTCCGGCAAACTTCGGCACTGTTGTCCCTGCTCCCGTCATTGACAAGGACGACTTCCTTGTCGGCGGCAGAAAACGCCGTGTCGATAGCGGCAAGTAGCCGTTCAATTGAGTCCGCACCATTGTAGACAGGAATACAAATAGACACCTTCATATCAGAACCCGTTCATAACCGCAATGACACGCCGCACTTCCGATTCCGTCGTCCCGAAAGAAATAGGAAGGCTCAACGTCGTGTTATGAATTGCTTCCGCCACGGGAGTCGGCTCCTGAATGTCAAGAATGCCACGCATTGCAGGCTGTCTGTTCGGTGCGACCGGATAATGGATTTCCGTCTTTATTCCATTATCAAGGAGATATGACTTCAGCTCGTCCCGCCGCTCGCAGCGGACATTGAAAATATGGAACACGTCAAAGCAGTTTCCGTCCTGATCAGGCAAGATGAATTTCTTTCTGTCAAGCCCGTCAAAATACAGCTGGGCAAGGCGGCGTTTTTTCGCGGTAATCTCATCGATATGCCGGAGTTTCGTGCGGAGAAACAGTGCCTGAATTTCGTCCAGCCGGGAATTCATGCCGAGGTATTTGTTGTGGTACTTCATTTCCGATCCATAGTTTCTCCAGGCGCGCACCTTATCGGCATATTCCTTGCTGTCCGTGCAGATTGCGCCCGCATCACCCAGCGCGCCGAGATTCTTCGTCGGATAAAATGAGAACGCTCCGAAATCACCAAAAGAGCCAGTCATCCTACCGTTGAACTTCGCCCCATGGGACTGCGCGCAGTCCTCCACCAGTTTCAATCCCCGCTCCTTGCAGAATGTGCTGATTTCGTCCATCTTGCAAGGCTTGCCGTACAGGTGCACCACGAGGACAGCACTCGTGTTCGGCGTACATTTCCGCTCAAGCTCCGCTGGATTCATATTGTACGTCCATATATCAGGCTCCACAAGGACAGGATGCAACCCTGCCCGGATAATCGCAAGTATAGAAGCAATGTAGGTGTTCGAAGGAACGAGTACGTCGCTCCCCGCAGGAAGTCCGAGGCACTCAAGCGATATGATAAGCGCGTCAAGCCCCGATGCAACACCAACGCAATACTTTGTCCCGATGAACGCCGCAAATTCTTCTTCAAATGCCTTCACTTCCCCACCAAGGACATACCAGCCCTTTTGCAAAAAGCGGTCAAACGATTCCTTGAACGCATTCTCAAACGGCTTGTTTACCGCAGAAAGATTCTCATACGCAATGACATTTTCTACGCCGCTCATTTTGAACTATCCTCCTGCGACGGATTGCCCGATTCATACGGCTCGTCAATGTAGTCGGAGGCATCATAATACTCTGAGGCAAGAACCAGCAGAACCGCGCCGGGCGAAAAGGAATCCATCGTGTGCCAGTCACGGGGATGCAAGATAAGGCATTTTGCGGGAGAATCAAGGACGACCGATGATTTTTCGCTCCCGCTGTCTATGTTGATGCGGCAGGAGCCTGACACGCAAATCAGTGCCTGCACATTCTTTTTATGGCGGTGTCCGCCGCGCACTGATTCTGGCGGAACATCATAGATATAGTATACCCGTTTTATGGCAAAAGGGAGGACTTTTTCAACAATCGATACCCCCCCCCTAGAATCATTTACGGAAGGCAATATAATACACTGTGACATATTGGCATTATATGCATTTCTAGTATATAATGTCAATATGCTTGCAAAAATGAAACGAAGCGGCCTTTTTCCGTATTTGCTGATGCATACTATATTTCTGCTGTACAGTTTTTACACCGTACTCGGAAAAGTTGCATCAGGGTATGACTTTCTTTCGTTCAGGTACTGCATGCTCTATGCGTCGCTTATCCTCATACTAGCTGTGTACGCCGTCCTCTGGCAGCAGGTTCTCAAACGGGTCAGGCTTTCCGTGGCGACCGCAAACAAGGCGGTGACGATTATCTGGGGAATGTTGTGGAGCGCATTGTTTTTCAAGGAAGAGATAACCGTACGGAAGCTGGCAGGTGCGGCGGTCATTTCCGTCGGAATCCTCGTACTCTCCCTCTCAGAATCAAGGACGGGAGGCAACGAATGACCGCGAACGGCTACGCGCTTCTTCTGTTCCTGTCGGTTTTCATATCGGCACTCTCGCAAGTCCTGCTCAAGAAATCGGCCATGGAGCCGCACAAGAACATCGTGCGGGAATACCTGAACGCAAAAGTCATTTCCGCATACGTTCTGTTCTTTGCGGCGGTGTTCATCGACCTTGCCGCGCTCCGATATGTCCCCGCCTCGTTCGTTCCCGTCGCCGAGACCTCAAGCTACGCATTCCTCATGATCTTTGGAAGAATCATTTTCAAGGAAAAGATAAGTAGGACGCAGGCCGTCGGCATGATCATCGTCGTGGCAGGAATCGCACTGTACGTACTGTAAGGCGTAATAAAAGTAAAATCTTACATAAAGGCAGCCAAAGAAGTGCGAAATCTTGTACAAAACTTATTCAGACAAGAGTTTTGTAAGCTAAGATTTTGTTTTTGTATTTTTCTTGCGGATGCTATTTTTTATGTATAAACTATAGATGGAAATTATAACCCAATAGAAAAAGAAAGTTAAATATGGTATAATAAAAACAGTTTTTTTCTATCGGAGAATTTTTATGCAAGAAAAAACCGTTTCGGTCATCATTCCCACATACAACCGTGCGCGCCTTATTGAAAAGTCTGTCAGGAGCGTCCTTGCGCAGTCCTATCAGAATCTCGAAGTGATTGTCGTTGACGACGCGTCCACGGACGACACGGAAACAACGGTCAGGAATATTGCTGATTCCCGCGTGAAATATGTCCGACTTCCCCAAAATTCCGGCGCCTGTGCCGCAAGGAATGAGGGGATACGGCTTGCTTCGGGCGCATACATCGCCTTCAACGACAGCGACGACCAGTGGACGGCGGAAAAAGTGCGGCAGCAGCTGGAATTCCTTGAAGAGCATAAAGCCGATGTCGTTGTCTGCAAGATGGAATGCATGAATGCGGACGGCTCGTTCCTTCACTTCTTTCCGAACAAAGACGGCTCGTCCTGCATTTCCTACGACGAACTACTCCGTTACAACTGTACGAGTACACAGACATTTTTCGGAAAGGCATTGTGCTTCAAAGAAATGCCGTTCGATATAAGGATGCCGCGGCTTCAGGACTGGGACGAGGCGCTCAGGCTTTCCCAAAAATACGCCGTTTTTTTTCAGGACAAAGTGCTCGTCCGCACGTTTATTCAGCCGGACAGCATCACCGCTCACCCAGAAAAAGGAGTGCAGGCAATGGATCTGCTTTGGGAAAAGCACAAGGATGCCATCAGCACGTCCCGAGTCATTGCGGAGCAGTTTTTCAAAAAGAAAGCGGCGTTCCTCTGCTATGCAGGAAAGAACCCCATTGCAGAAATGGAATTCCTTGCAAAACGTTTCCCCTCCGTCAAAAATTGGCTCAAATATCTGCTTGCGTGGACAGGACTATATCAAACTATTTTTTTGCTCAAAAACAGAAAATAGCCGGCAAACAAAACGCTCCTTATTTTTTTACAGGAGAAGAAGACTTCAATTTTATTCGCCTTTAAAAAAGTCATTTTGTAACGAAGTGAAAATGACAATGAATACGAGGTTTTCTAAAAGAAATCTAGCAGTAAAATAGGCAACACCATTTTTGTTACCTATTAAAAATCCTGGATTCATATTGCAATTTGTTCAGCATCAGCTTTATTTGAACCGAAAATGAATCTTATGTTAATTCAACACCAGTTATAGTTTGTAAAAACTGCCATACTTCACCCCTCAAAAGCCTACAACAAAACAAAATTGAAAATATCTAGGCGATAATGAAGTTGAACTACAATCTTCTTTATCACATCATTAAACAAGAAGTGTCAGGAAAATGTTCAAGATGCCTTGCAATCGTTTTGCTAGATTTTTCGTCTGTTGCAAAACTCGAATTTTGAGTTATAAATAATCTCCAAAGTCATATTCAACAACCCCATGATTCTTCCGCTTTTCAGGCGGCGGAAGCGTCATGTAGTCGCCATACAAATTGGTCAATATTGAATCATAATCACTTGGAATATAGAATTTCGAATCCTCAAATGTATGCAAAACAAGGGTTTTAAAAGATTCATAGCAGTTTTGATTTTTCCAAAAATTTCCGCCATATTTTGTAATACAGAAATTTTTATTCCTGTCTTTATATCGCATACAAATAGAATCACGTTTTCTTACAGAATAATCCAAAGAAAACAGCAAGCCAATTGCTTTTTTTATGATAAAATTAACTTTATGAAGAAATCCATGAACATAAGGATAAATAATATATTTCTGTTTTATTAAAACCTGCGCACTCCAAAAATGATAACTGAAGTGCAGGAACTTTTGTTTTAAACGTCCAGTAGGAATCTTGTCATACGGGAAAATATCAATAAAAATTCCTGAAAACAATCTAGACGTACAAAACTCTCCACGTTCTATCCATTTTGTCCCGGATAGCAAGACCTTACCAAACTGTTGCCCATAACCGCAATCCGTTTTATATATTTGCAGACAAAATTCCTTTCCAAGCTTTTCAGGAGCAATGTCGATAAATTTCTCGTAATCTTCCCTCAGCATTCCAATGTCCGAATCGTCATCCCACGGGATAAATCCGTTGTGCCGAACAGTCCCTATGAGCGTTCCATCAGAAAGAAAATAACGAATTCCGTTTTCCTCACAAACTCTGTGGACTTCTTTCAGAATTTTCAGCATTAAAAGCTGCGCTTTTCTTAAATCTTCTGGCGGTAAAATCATACAACAAAACTCCTTTCCTACACCCAAAATTTCCTTTCTTCCTTGCAGTCCTCTATCCGCTCAAGAATCTTCGAGGCAAAATAAATGTCTTGAATGGAAATACCAATATTGTAGGCAAGAATTCTATCTACCCCCCCCCTATGAAAACCATCATCATTTAAAACATCCGTCATTTCCGTAACCGACTTGTACTGCTTGAAATATTTGAATCCGGAAATATGCGGTATGTCATCGCAGAAAATCCTGTCAAACGTCAGGTCGCAGTTCTGAAAGCCTCTCGTTTGGACGGGAACAACAAGCACACCCGGTCTGTAAACACTGTCGTCATCGGAAAATAGAGAAGTCGCCGCCGTAACACAGGAAACTATCACATCGGAAATCCCAAACATTTCCTTTATGTCTGCGTGAACGGTAAAACGGATGTTCCCGTATTCCTTGAAACGTTCGATAAATTCCTCGTGCTGATTTTTGTAGGCAAGAATATGAATATCCAGCTCCTTGTGGTTTTCCATCGAATCAACGCACATCAAGAAAGCGCGCGCGATGTTCCCGAGTCCCACTATAGAAATGGTCTTTGCATTTTCCTTTTTCAGTTTCTTGACTGTTACCGCCGCGACAGCCGCTGTTCTCCATGCGGTAATCCATGTTCCGTCAATGAATGCCTTCATGTCGCCGCTCACCGTATCATAAAGCATGATGTCGCCTTTTATCACCGGACTTCTGCCCGGAATTCGGGAAACGATCTTTACCCCGAACAAATTTTGCTCTGGTATGTATGAGGGCATCGTGTTGAAAAAGCGTTCATCCCCGTATGCAATGGAAATCTTGTGCGGAAGGACATAATTTCGCTTGTTTTTAATTACGGTTGTCGCCCATTCAATGCATTCGACAGGTTTTATTCCGAGGTTCGCTATCTCCCTGAACAATACTGTTCTCATCACAATCCTCCTTTCATTTCCAACAGCACCTATATAAAATTTCTCAATATTATTGATAGTTGAAATTCCAAAATTCTGCAAAACATCGCTTTTATAAAGACTTACACCTTAAATTCTTTTTTAGCGTTAAACAAGTCAATTCTACTAATTTTCCAGTACCATTCCAATGCAGCATCCATTGCTGATGTTTCAACCCCTACAATTTCAGCAAATCCCCTTAAATTACAAAGTCCATAAGTAAAATCTTCTATAAAAAACATCTAGACGTTTTATCAATCAGCCAATAAATTGTTTTCTTTGATCATTGAAGAATCAAGATTATGCCAAGATTGTATGGCAGTGATTTTTTTCGTCATTTCTTTAGCAACCTGTGTTTCATAATAATCGCACAAATTGACATGGCAAGGTAAATCAATGTTAGACAGAGTTTTTATTACCTGATTACGTTCGTCATTCATTTTGATAAACACTAAAAAAGAAAAATCTGCCCATTCATCATAAAACTTAATCATACAAGGCAATTTTGTTGAACCCGAATACCTTTTAGATGCTGTATGACTAGTATCTCTTATTTTTGTATGCTAGTCAAGCACCAATAAAAATTCTCCCTCCGTGTTGGAATCGCACTTGGAAAATTCTGAAAAATATGTTATGCTGAAAAAATGACTTATGTTTTAGTCTTGACTTCTACTGACACGGACTTGTACTATGAACAGGCTTTGATGGCGGCATATTCTTTTCGCCTTTATATGCAAAATGAAAACCTGACAATTCTTGTCGATAACAAAACTTTTGACTCTTTTGTTGGAAAACGCACCGCACTAAATAACTATGCCACAAGAATAATTTCCGTTTCATTTGATGATAAAATCTCAAATAGAGAGCGTTCACGTCTCATAAAAACTTCGATTCCGAATTATATTGACGATGATTTTTTGTATATGGACTGCGATATGATAATTTGCGGTGATTTGAGCGACATACAGAACGAAGACTGCGAATTAGGCGGAGTTTTGGACTGCCACTGCCACCTTGATGAACATATACACAAGGACGCTTTTTTGAGGAGGGATAAAAAACTTGGATTCCACGGAACTGCAAGCCTAAACGGAAACTTCAATGGCGGACTTGTATGGGCAAAAAAAGGAGAGGTACAAAAAGAGCTTTTCAAAAATTGGAATGAGTTTTGGAAATATTCCGCATATAAAAAGCACGATTTTCATGATCAACCCTGCCTGAACGAGGCAAATTGGAAAATCGGAATGAAAATGAAAGAACTTTCTGGCATTTGGAACTGTCAACCTTCAAGCGGCGGACTTGCGTTTTTGGGCGATGCCAAAATAATTCATTATTTTTCAAGCGAATTTGACGGAAAAAATTATGCCCCCTATTACAAACTTGCGGACAGAACTTTGCAAATGAGAATAAAGAAATCTGGCGACATTCCCGATGACATAAAAGCGATGATCGAAAATCCCCGCTTTCAATTCAACAAAGTGTATTTAATAAAAGACCAGCGCATTGTAAGCATAATGCAGTCACCGTTGATTTTCACTTTCGCCGAAATGAAAGTGAAATTGCCAGCCCTTTTTAAATTCTTTGAGGGTGGCGCAGCATGCATTCGAGCAATTGGAAAAAAAATAAAAAATTTTCGAAAAATTGGATCAAAGTAAAATTACTTCTGATAGTACCCCTTGTACCACGCGGCGAATTTTGCAAGTCCAGTTTTAAGGGAAGTTGAAGGCTTGAATCCAAAGTCACGCTCGAGTTCCGTCACATCGGCGAAAGTTTGATAGACATCACCTGGCTGCATCGGCAAAAATTCTTTAACCCCCTTTTCCTTTATGATTCCTTCATTGATCAAACAATCCTCAAGAATTTCCACGAAGCAAAGCAAATCTTCAGGGTCGTTGTTTCCAATGTTGTAGATTTTGTATCGCACTCCATCCTCCGTTTCCTTTGGAGACAGTTGCATCACATCGATAACGCCAGTAACAATGTCATCAATATATGTAAAATCGCGACGCATATTTCCATTATTGTAAATCTGAATCGGCTCGCCTTTTACCAACTTGTTTGTGAATTTGAAATAAGCCATGTCAGGTCGTCCCATCGGTCCATACACGGTAAAAAAGCGCAAGCCTGTCGTAGAAATGCCATACAACTTGCTGTATGCATGCGCCATAAGTTCATTGGATTTTTTTGTAGCAGCGTAAAGCGAAACAGGATTGTCAACCTTGTCGTCCGTGGAATATGGAATTTTTTTGTTCGTGCCATATACGCTCGAACTTGAGGCGAAAACCAAATGTTCCACTGGATTGTGGCGACAGCATTCTAAAATGTTGAAAAAGCCGATTAAGTTTGAATGAATATAACTTTCAGGATTTTCAATTGAATAGCGAACGCCCGCTTGCGCTGCGAGGTTCACAACAATCTGCGGCTTGTATTCGGTAAAAACATTTTCAAGTGAAGTCTTGTCCGCAATGTCGATTTTCTTGAAAACGAATTTTTCACCAAAGCATGAAAGCATTTTCAGCCGTTCTTCTTTCAAAGAAACATCGTAGTAGTCCGTAATGCAATCAATTCCTATAACCAATCGAGGAGACACACCATCCAAAAGTTGCTTGCATAAAAATGACCCGATGAAGCCTGCCGCTCCTGTTATGAGAATTGTTTTGTTTTCTAAAGTTATTGTTGCCATTATATAAGGATAATACCAAAATCCATAGAAAATCACAAGATAGTTGTCTGCTTCAAATACAAATCTTGAAAAAGCAACCACTACTATTTTTTACCTGCCACACGCATTTTGTATTTGCACAAAACCCCCACACACCACCTGAATAGCGCAACTGTCATCGATGATATGTTTGCATTGTGAAATGAAAATCACCATTTCACTCGTGTGCTTTTATAGCGTGCAAACGCTTTTTCTTATCAAGTCTTCACTTTTTGCATAATATCGTTTATAATTGGTTTCATATTTATGAAGTGAAAGGAAGTCGCAATGGAGAAATTTTTTAAAATTAAGTCGCAAGGTTCTACAGTCAGCCGCGAAGTTATTGGAGGCGTAACAACATTTCTTGCTATGGTCTACATTCTTGTCGTAAACCCGCAGATTCTTGGAGATCCTATAACAGGTTTGTCAAAAGACGCTGTGTTTACAGCAACTGCGCTTTCAGCGGGAATCACTACGCTTCTAATGGCTTTTTTGGCAAATTTGCCTGTTGCCCTTGCACCAGGACTTGGACTGAACGCTTTCTTTACTTATACGGTTTGTGCGTCAATGAAATGTTCCGCTGCCTTTGCATTAACTGCTGTTCTTGCCGAAGGACTCATTTTTATTGTGCTTTCAGTTTTTGGTGTTCGCGAGGCAATCATAAAGTCAATTCCTGTGTCTATGAAAAAGGCAGTTTCTGTCGGAATCGGACTTTTTATCACTCTTATCGGACTTTCGTCTTCTGGAGCAGGACTTGTTTCCCCTGACACAGGAACGGTCATTGGATTTGTACCTCTCAATATGAAGAATGTAACTGCCATCGTTGCTATAATCGGACTGATTTTAACAATTATTCTTTACACGTTAAGGATTCCAGGCGCAATTCTTATTGCAATTGCATTGACTACAGTGATTGGAATTCCGTTTGGCGTCACGAAAATACCAGAGGATTTCAAACTTTTTTCACTTCCTGCCGCTCCAAATATGTTTAACTTTGCTTTCAAGGAAGCATTTGGATCAGGCACTGCACTGTTTTTAAAATTTATTGTTGTTCTAATCACATTTTTATTTACAGATTTATTTGACACACTTGGAACGTTTATGGGCATTGCAGAGCAAGGCAATCTAAAGGATAAAAACGGCAACATAAAAAATGCAAAAGGCGCACTTCTCACGGACTCAATCGGAACGGTACTTGGCGCGTGTCTTGGAACTTCTACAGTCACATCGTTTGTTGAATCAACTTCGGGAGTGGCTGCAGGAGCAAGAACAGGATTTGCCTCTGTTGTAACAGGAATTCTCTTCCTTTTTGCACTCTTCTTTTCAGAACTGTTTGCATTGATTCCATCTTGCGCCACAGCACCTGCATTGATATTCGTTGGATTTTTGATGATGAAATCTGTTATGGAAATAGACTTTTTAGATCCCACTGAGGGGATTCCAGCCTTTATCACAATTATGGTCATGCCCTTCTCATATTCAATTTCAAAAGGAATTGCATGGGGAATGATCACTTATGTAATTGCAAAATGTGCCGGTCGAAAGGCAAGAGAAATTCCCACCGTAACATGGATTCTAACGGCAATATTTATCGCAGATATAATTTTTGAGGCTTTGAAATAGAATAGTTCTTTGAATTTTTTATTTTGACAAATTCGCTTTTGAACATGCCTGTCGCACCGCTGAATGCGATTTTGGAAATTCACTTTGCAAAATACTGCCGAACGAATCTATATTGCACATTCTCTGTTTTGTTATATATAATATGAAATAGCAAAGAATTATCTTACAAAACTAGGCAAATTTTGTACATAGTTATGACATAACTATCCAAATCAAAAAAATGTTTTTAAAAGAATTTTTTATGATTTTCTAAAAACTAACTGTTGGTTCTGAAACTCGCCGCAAGTTCTATGCTTTTTGTCTCCATGATGGCGTTGAGTTTCATTTTTTTACTGAGAGTCTCATGAAGCGCATCGAAGTCGATATTCACCCGTTCTTCCGCCTGCGGACGTTTCCATGCCATAGTCAAATCATAAGTAGGAATGAACCCCTTTCTTTTTATATTTTGTGTTGCTTCCATGTCAGAAGTCTCCTTCGTTAAGGTTATTCTTGTACATTTTATATGTATTATTTGCAGATGCGTCGGAAAATTTATAAAAATCTTCGAGAACTGACACGGATTCGTTTGGCATACGATATGAAAAGGAACTCAAGAAACGCATGCAAATGATGCTGTCTTCGGGATTATTTCTGTCCGCAGTTGCGTCCAAAACGATTTCACCATATATTTCTTCATCGTCATATTTTTCGTATGTCGTTAACTCTGCAACCCATAAAAATTTCGGATAGGCGAGTTGTTAATAGAATGCGGCTGCCTCCAATGATGCCGATAATCTTCCTCTTAATTTTTTATACTTTCTTGAGGAGGTCAAATATATTTGCGCCATTAACGGCGTCGAATCATTGACAGGCATGGTGTCTTTGATTTTCTTTTGTAGGCTTGGAGTTCTCAATAATTCATAAATAATACCTTCCGCGTCTTTCGCTTCCATGAAGATGCGCTTGTAAAGAGGGACGGAGAAACAAGTTGCTTTTCCGTTTTTGAATATAGAAAATTTATCGTATTGTTCAACGGTATATGGAATGGAATTGTCGTCCATTATTATATATTCATTGTACAAGTCGGCAGTATTGACAAACGGCAAATCCCCCAGTCGCTCTGCTTCAGGAGTCATCTTTCGTTTTGTATGACCTATGGCCACAATTGAATGCTTTTCTTCTATATCGCTGTCAGTATTTTTCCTCACAATGCCGAGCGCAATCGGAATGCCCGATTCTATATAATAATGGAAGATTCGTCGGAAAGATTTTGCTTCGCGATCATCCTTGTCTTTCATATAGACTTCTCGCGCATAAAGGCGAGGTGAGAACCCAAAAGTTTTTTGAAGAGCCGTAACTGACTGATATGTAAGCCCTCTTGAAGGCAGATTGAGAACGTCTTATCCTTGAGCAAAAACCTATACTTTGCCCCTATGAATTCTAATTCTGAATTATCATGAATATATGTTTCTATGGTCTGCCATGCCAAGTATTTCTTTACGAAGACTTCATAAGTTATCTCCTCGTCAGAGAAGTCGCCGCGAAGAAGGGCTTTTTCAAGCCAAAGAAAGGTTGAGAGCAATTTAGCAATGGTGCTCTTTCCGCTCCCCTGCTATCCCAAGAACACGGTCATCTTGCCAATTTCGATAAAGTCATCGTTCTTTTTCAATCCGGCACCTACAGTGCCAAAATTCTTTACCTTCAGTTTTTCCATATCTTTATCTCCTTACAATTACTTCGAGTTTATTATTAAAACCTTTTATTTAGGTAGCAAACAATTTTTCTGTCCGTATGGTATACGACCAAAACGAAGTGGAAAAATTCATACATATAGACATCGTAAATCTTAATAACCATACAGTACTATATAGTAACATTCCTCACGCTAGTCTTTTGCTTTTATGCGGTCTATAAATTTCTGAAGACATCTCCCCAGTGGTATTACAAATACAAGAATTATCAGTACAAAAACTGAAGCTGGCATCCAATGAGCCTTGATTGCTTCCATGCATGGCTTTATGTGCGGTTTGAATGTTGACATATTTTTTGTATGCTGTCAAGAATGCCGTATCCTGCCATGAATGTAAAAACAATTCCAATAAAATTCAATATTTTTGAATTCTTGTTCGCGCGGATGGAATTGGCGACTTCTGCATAATTTTTCAACAGTTCCTTTGACTTTTCATATTCTGCAAAAATGCCATCGATTTGGAATTGATCGAAAATAAAGTCCGCCTCTTTCTGCGCGCCTAAATAACGGTACTGCAATTTTTCAAACAGCGGCTTGGTGCTTATGAACCGCTTGAACATGATCTCAATTTCACCCATGTCGGGAAATCTCATCTGCTCGTTTATATTCTTGCATAGAACAAGGCAGGCTGTTATTTTGAACAGTTCCGTCTCAAGTATGAATAGTATGTTTGCCTCGCTGCTGAAATCCTGATTGTTCGCATCGGGAGAAATCCTGTGCCAAAAGTCGGGCTTTGGCTCTGCTTCCGAAATGATGTAGTAATATGAGTAAAGCGAGGCGTATGCTTTGTATGAAGTATACATATTGAAGTCTTCAAAGAATTTTTCCTTTTTCGCCAACCTGAACGGCGTGGAATGATTCCTACGGCGCAGCGTGTATTCGCTGCTAGTCTCGGACAATGTAATTTGATGGTCGGTGCAATCAGAATCCGCAAAATATTCCGATGCCATGAGGTTAAAAATTTTATTGGTGTCTTTAATCAACTCGAACTGTTTCTCATCGGAGAATACGATGCGGTACATTTTCCCAAAATACGAATACCCGATGCTTGCCAAAAAATCCGTCAGTATCAGATGATACGGCTCGCCCTTCCCGAGTTTTTCCGCCTGCCGCTGTTTGTATGTGTCCAACACCATGGATTTGGCATCCAAACCGGGGATGTCGCACCAAATTTCATGGGACTGATCCATCAGCAGCGTCAAATCGTCGTAGCCGATATTAGGGACGACAAAATAAATGATATTGAAAGCATCGTTTTTGAACGACTTGTCTTTGTCTATAGTCAGTTCGCTGAGAACGCAGAAGAAATTGTAGGAGCATATTTGCTCGAACTTGCTGTTTTTGTCATCATCATACAGTCGTGCCTGCCCGAACAGAATGGGCGTTCGTTCTGTCTTGATGTTGCTGTTGTTGTCATTGAAAATCAGTTCATAATTGCTGTGTTCTTCAAGCTGCTTGCAAAACACTTTCGCATAGTGCAGCAAATGCATGTTGTCATCTTCTAATCCTTCTAGAGAAGCCAGCCCTGTCGCTAAAATAAGCAAATCATCTTTTTCCCGTTTGCTTCTTCGTGGAAATGGCTTTGACAGGATGGGCTTGTATTTTTTGTCAAAATAGCCGCAATATTTTTCTTTCTCTTGGTCGGACAGGGGAAGCTGCCGAATAATGTTTTTAAATCGCGCTTCGACATCATGGAGCAATTTGTCGGCTCTTATGTGCTTGCTTATATTTTTCTTGTTTTTGTGCGATACTGCGCAGGGAATCGCCAGTACCAGGTCGAAAGTATCAGTTTCCATACGTATGAATCCTCATCAGTTTTATATCGTCTTCCATATCTTTGACAGCCTTAAGTCCGAGCGAATTCAGAAAATGCTCTCCGCCGGAAGTGAACGCATAAGAAACAATATCTTTTATCGCAACGTTTTCAAATTCGGCATTAAGGAGTGCTGAGAATTGCCTTGAGATGCCCTGCTTTTGAAATGCTGGGAGGATTGCCACCGACAGGAGGAAGATATAGTTCTCATGTTCTTTCATGCCGCAAATATCCTTTGGCGCAATATTCCCGTCATATACGTCCTCGCCTTTTATGACCAGCTGATAAAAATCTTTCGTTATTGGGAAGTAGCAGACATAGCCGACGATTTCGTTTTCGGAAACCGCGAACATATAGGAATCCTTGAAAGCCTCGTACCGAGCAATATCGCTTTCCTTTGTCGCAAGTCCGTTCTCATGGAAAACAGCATGGTCGATTTTTTGTATCGCATCAAAAACCTGTTCGCGGCTCAGCCATTGCAGATTTTTGCCTTCCTGCCATTTTAGAATTTCAATAGTCGCCATATTCGCCTCGCTTTGTATGCATAAAGTATAACACAGGTTTTTTGAAAAATCTGTGTGAGAATGTGTTTTTTAAAAACATATTGAAAAATTGCAGATGAACTACAACCAGTATATTGCAAATCCCTATAATATTCATATTTGCTTCCCAACAGATTCCAGTTTTTCAATGAAGTCACCGACCATTGAAAAAGTGCTTTGTTTGGATGGACTGTTGCTGATGTTCTTTGCGGCCGTGTGACGGTTCTGCCACAAGAGTTCCTGCTGCACTGCGGTAAGAAATCCTTTCCGATAATCTTTCCAAGCTGGGACATTTTTCAATTTGCGCATACAGTCTGAGGTAGTAAAATCTGTTCCAGAAACACAATCGGAATGCGCAAGAAACCACACTTCAAGACAGGGGCGACTAAACAACGCGATGGCGTTCTTGCAGGATTGGATGTTTTTGACAACGGCAGGAACATCGGCATCATACATCAAAAAACAGTCAATCCGTTCGGACGCATTCAACTTCAGTTCGTTCAGGATTCTGCTGACGAGCCTTTCGTTTATTTTTTGCCCGACCACTTTAGAAACGATTTTTATTGGAAGCCGATATCGCCGTTTCAAGAATTCGACATAGCATTCTTCCGTTTCGCCTTCGCACAAGACGAGGATAATCGGTTTCATTTTCCTGACAGAATTGGCATTGCGCATCCTTGCCATATTATCCTCCGAACAGTTTTTTGATTTCCGCTACGGAAGAAGCCGTATACGGAACCGCGTCAAAACGCCCTTGCAGATACCCTTTTTCCGCATCCATGTTTTCGCGAAAGTCCTTGAAGTCAAACAGCGAATAAAAATCCGTTGAACCGTCCTCCCGTTTGTTAGTGAAGCAGATTTGATCGCGGCGGAATTTCTTCATGTCGATGAGATTTGTATTGTGGCTAGTGAACAGAAGCTGAGCCCCTTTTGACGCATGAACTAAATTGATGATGAAATCGGAAAGTTCCGTATGAAAACTCAAGTCAAATTCATCGACTACAATAGTTTTTCCGCGACGGCATACGTCAAGCAGAGCGAGCAGCAGGTAAAACAATCGTATAGTTCCGTCGGATTCCTCCGAAAACAAATCAAACTTCACAGCGGGATTTCGTTTGTGCATCGTCAGAAAGCGCGTTACCGTTTCTGCTCCAACTGCGGGCAAAGTCGGGATTACATTTCGCCCCAATTGCATGTATGCTGGCGAAACGGGAACATTCACCTGCTCGCGGCGCACTTCTATGTCAACTATGTCACTGTCTGCCATTCGCAACGCCTCAAGCAGCAGCCGCTTGTTCTCCGAAAAAAGTTGCACGGCATATTCATCGGGAACTTGTGGAACGCCGACATAGAATTCCGTCAGGAAAAAACGGTAAATCTTTTTGGCAAGCTCCCTGTCCATTTGACTTGCCCGGCTGATGAACAGCGTATTGCGACCCGTGCTTTGGGCTACGTCAAACGGCTTCACAAAAAGTCCGTCTCCGAAACTGAAAATCTCTGCTTTAGTTTTTCCAACCTGTTCTTTGCGCGTAAACACTTTTGCCCGTCGCTTTCCCGGATAATGATAGAGACTTTCTGAAATAATTTCCTTGCGATTCAGCGAAAAAGAATATTCGTATTCCGTTCCGTCACAGACAAAACTGATTGAAAATTCGCTCGGTTTCTCGTGAAATCCATCGAACTTGAACGGGGCAAAGTTGAATACGCCGCCTTCGTTGTTGACGTGGGATTTCAAAATCATCTGCGTGCAGAACAGAAGTGCTTTAAAAATGCTTGACTTGCCCGAAGCGTTCGGTCCGAAAATCCCGATGGACTTCAACACTTTCTTTCCGTCCGTACAGAACACATTGTCTGCCAACTCTTTTGCCTTTTCCGTAGAAATCCGCGCGGCTTCAAAATCGACAGTCAGCGTGTCCTTTATCGAATAAAAATTAGTAACAGAGAATTTTAACAGCATGAAACACCTTTTTCTGTATGTTTGCTACAAATATAGCACAATCAGATGAAATTGGCAAGGGTGTTGTGTGTCAACGTCACAATGAAGGCTGCCCGAGAGCCAAGCAGTCTTTCCTTAATCTTCATCTCTTCACGGACTGAAACCGCAGGTTAATGGAGACCTTCTATATACAAATAGAGTATAAAATGCGAACAATGTCAAGAAAGAAAATTGCAATTATTAACAGTAGTTCCAAAACGGATGTCAAATTTTTACAGTGGGGCATAAAGCGCACATAAAATTCATGCGCGCTCCCCTTTTCGATTTATTTTATCAGAATCCTTTCCGATAGACAATCCGCCGGATGGCATCCATACTTATTCAAAAACTTAAAAAACGAGGGACAATCAAGATGAAAAGTTTGAACAAAAATATCGCGGAATATATCGAGTACTGCACATATCGCAAGCGGCTGGATTCCAAGACCCTGAAAGCCTACAGGATCGACCTGAATCAGTATGTAGCTTTCTGCGCCGGCAGAAAGGACTGCTTCGGAAAGCGCACCGTGGACGACTTTATCACCGGACTGCACAGGTGCTATAAGCCCAAGACCGTCAGGCGCAAGATTGCGAGCCTGAAAGCATTCTTTCATCACTTGGAATACAGGGAACTGCTGACCGAGAATCCGTTCGCAAAGCTTGACATCCGTTTCCGAGAGGCAAAGCTCCTGCCAAAGACAATCCCGTTCCATTCAATCCGAACGTTCCTGTCCACTATGTATGCGCAAAAGTCGGCAGCCGAGTCCGACTATCAGTTCCGCAGTTGCGTCAGGGACATCGCTGTCATCGAGCTGCTGTTCGCCACCGGGATGAGAATATCCGAGCTGTGCTCATTGAAGCCGTCCGACATCGATCTCGAAAGCGGCAACATCTTAATTTATGGAAAAGGCGCACGAGAAAGGATTATCCAGATCGGCAACCGAGAAGTCATCGACGTGCTGACGCTGTATCAGGAAGCCTTCAAAAATGACATTGCGACCTGCGGATATTTCTTCGTGAACCGCCTGTGCCGCAAGCTGTCCGACCAATCCGTCCGCTTTATGATAAACCGTTACGCGCGGCTCGCCGGCATCAGCCAGCACATCACCCCGCACATGTTCCGCCACTCCTTCGCCACCCTTTTGCTAGAGCAGGACGTTGACATCCGCTATATACAAAGGATGCTCGGACACAGCTCCATCAGCACGACGGAGATTTACACCCACGTGTCGAACGCGAAGCAGAAGGATATTTTACTGCACAAACATCCTAGGAATTTGATGGAGATAGATAAAGGATAATTTAGGATTATTTGGCGCTTATAGAATGGTGATGTCCTTTTACTTATTATTATGGTGGAGTATATGAATGTTTTTATTTCTTTTTCTGGAGATGCTAGAGAAAAATATGCAATTAAATTCCTAAATTTTTTTAATAAGTATGGAGTTCATGGTTGGTATGATCAGCATGAGCTTTTGTTGGGAGATATGTTGGCGGAAACTATCATAAGGGAGGGAATCGAACGAGTTGATTATTGTGTCTTATTTATAGACAAAACATATTTAAATAGAGATTGGCCATGTGAGGAGGCCTTACGATTTTATAATAGATTTAAGAAAGAACCGAATTATGTGATTTTTCCAATTTTATTGGACATAACAAAAGAAGAATTAAGAAACTCAAAATTGGATTTTCTTCTTCAAATTAAATATCAATTTTTACACGACGGGGATACAATTGAACATATTGGTTTACAAATTCTAAATAGGATTTTTTTTGATATTGCAAGAAAAAAAGATATCCATACTTATGAACATGCCTTGAATTATTTTAAGAGACTAACATTGAGTGATAGTATTAATATATATAATGCATTATTGGCAATAAAAGATTTTGATGAAACTTGTTATCGCGAAAAAACTATTTTTTTGATATGTTTGATACGACTATTTGATGATTATTCATATAAAAAGACGTTAAGAGAGATTTCATATAAAATATACAATAACGATACTATATCTTTTGATATATTTAAAATCACTGAGTCAATTTTTTTGATAAATGCATCTATTTTTTTAGAAAAAAATAGTTAGAATAATCTGGTAATTATTAAGGAGAATTATAATTCATATGAAGACACTAGTTATAAGCACATTCCCTGCCTGTGGCAAGACATATCTTTCCAAGTATCAAAATAATATTGGTTATCACATCATTGATATAGATAGTGGTAAATTTAAAAATAATAAGCATTGGGAAACTTGCTACGTGGACTATATAGAAAATAAAATTGGATATTATGATTTTATTTTAATTTCACAACATGATGAAGTATTGTTAGAATTAAAAATGAGAAATATACCATTTATTACAGTTGCTCCTGACAATTCACTGGAATTATCAGAAAAAGAAAAACAACTGATTAAGCAACAATGGTTTGGACGGTTTCTTTTGAGAGATAACTCGCACATTAATAATATAGATATATGGCTAACAAAGTTGGTAAAAAACTATGATATTTGGACAAATCCCGCCTATTTAAAACGGTATAATCCACTATCACATTTTGTGTTAAAGGAAAATCAATATTTAGAAGACATTATTAATAAAATTTACTTATTCAAAGAGAATTTTGAACAAGAGTTATTTAACTAAGTTTGTTACTATTTTTTCTATAATTTGATCGCTTCTTTTTCGAGTAGCCAAGATTACTTCCTCAACGAGTTGAGAAAAAAAATAATCATTATCTAAATCACAATCAAAAGTTTCTATTAACAATTTGTGTTTTGTAGAAAAAGAATCCTTGTCATTCAATTCATTTTGAAAGATAATATTTGATATAGAATTGTTACCACAGGGAATTGGAATAATAATATTGTCTTTATCTGATTTAGCAAGCATGTATTCCTCCCACATACCATTTTGCTCGATAGGCGAATTATTTTTTGATATATCTCCATAAAGGAATATGAAAATCCCTGCCTTACTAATTATATTTTCGCGGTGAGTTTTATTAGCATTCTTTCCAGAAAATGGAAAGGGCTCCATCTGTAAATAACGATTTAAATTTTTGTTTTGACAATTTTGTTTTACTGTTCCCGAAATAAAATGACCAATACTCATACCCATTCCAGATATAAATTTAAAAGGAAAATCTTCAATACGCATGAAAGCATTAACTAACCCCTGACATACCTTTTTTGCGTGATTCTCAGCGGCAGAATACCGCTCAAAACATTTTGCACCTGAAACAAATATTGAGTTATACTTTACCTTACTAGCAATTCCATAAGCCACAGTATATGCAACAGAAGGATTATTTACACTTAAGCAATTCATGTTGTAATGTTTATTCAAATCTTGACATATAAAGTTTAATTTTTCGATATTATCATCAACAACAATGGCAAAATGATCGGTAGAATAGTTTTCAGAATTATTGCCAATGCAGTTTAATATGTCTTTAATACATATCCTAAGTATGTCGTCCTCAAAAGAACAGCCTAAAAAAAGAAAACTTTGACAAAGTAATTCCCTCTTTAATAAAATTAGATATGCCTCATGGGATCTTCTATAGTCTATAAAATCTTCATGAGTAATTACTATCGTTTTCCAGTCTGCCTGAGAGCCATTAATTTTATAAAGAAAGTATCCTCCTGGGTGTGATAATTTCTGAAAATCTTGATATTTAAAAATGGGAATAAAACTTTTTGCTTTTTGAGCCAATACATTTTCTATTATACAATCATAGTTTGTTGTCCACAGGCTTTTGTAATCAAAACTCAGAAGATAATTCAAAAAGGTCTTTGTTTCTTTATAATCAATTGATACATTTGAAAGAATGTCGGCTATTTCTTTCTTGATATTCATTCCTTGAAGTTCAATATATTGAGCCTTTTGTGTATTAGTCCAATTTAGATTTCTATGTTGAACTTTTTCGATAAGAACATCCCAATTCATTGCGCCATATTGTATAGAAGAGCCTGCACCCAAGAAAAGACTAAGATGATTCTGTAATATTTTTTCGGCTACTCGATTAAAAAAAATCTCTAGTTCTTGACTCTCTAATGCATTATATATATTTGGCATATCATCTCCAATTCAATAAATGAGTATATTTTATAATAAGTAAAAGGACATCACCATTCTATAAGCGCCAAATAATCCTAAATTATCTTTTATTTATAATNATATCACACTTCAACAAGTTTTTGTCAAATATTTTGAAATTTATTTGTATAAATCTCAAACACTGTGTTCTCTGATTGCATGATTTCTTTTATCCCNNATGTTTTCATCCCAACTATCGCCAAAATCGAGCAGTAGAAAACAAAAGACATAACATAAAGAAATGATATTAGAAAAACAAATCAATTTAGTTTTAGAAGATTGAAAACTCATTTNTTACTAGACAAATATGGCATTTTATCGTAAAATATAAATCTAATTAGACAAAGGTGGCGTTTTAAAATGAAAAAATACAAGGATGTACGGACNATTTTATCCGAACTGGGCGAGACGNTGAAATTGTACAGGGTTTCGCTGAACCTGTCGCAGGCAGACATTGAAGAGAAATCCGGCGTATCAAAAAGAAGCATCTCCCGCCTGGAGCAGGGTGGCGGAATCCAGCTGGACAACTTCATAAAAGTCCTGTCGGCGCTGAATCTCGAGGACAACCTGTCCGTNCTCGTGCCGAATATAAAAAACCGCCCGTCCTATCACCTTGACAAAGANCGCAAAGAAAAACGCCGCGCAAGAAAAACAGGAGAAAAGAAAACGACATTCCAATGGGGGGATGAAAAATGAACGANACGGCNGAAGTGTACCTTTGGGGAACGAGAATAGGAATNATCCANCAGCCGCGCGNCCGCANGTANNCCTCCTTTGAATATGACANAAACTTTTTGAACAGNGGNATNGAAGTCTCTCCGCTTAAAATGCCGCTCGCNTCCAACGTGTATGAATTCCCTGATTTGGCAGACGGCGCGTTCCACGGACTGCCGGGGCTTGTTGCGGNCTCATTGCCGGACAAATTCGGCAATGNGGTCATAGAAAACTGGCTTTTGTCGCANGGCAAGTCCATCTCAGATTTCACCGCCATCGACAGGCTCTGTTACANGGGAAAAAGNGGCATGGGGGCGTTGGAATATGTCCCNGCGACNGCGGACATAGAAGACATCNATGAAAACATCAATGTACAGGAAATGGTGCGNTTCGCTTCCGAAGTCNTAAACGACCGANAGAAAATCACTNTGAACGCAAAAAACGAACTCGCCTACTCACAACTTGTTCAAGTGGGAAGCTCTGCAGGCGGNGCAAGGGCNAAGGCNCTCATCGCATGGAATGAGCGGACAAACGAGGTGAAATCCGGACAATTGCAACTTGGCGAGGGGTTTGATTACTGGCTTATGAAATTTGATAACGTTTCAAAAAATGGCGACCATGGGCTTGAAGATCATCCCGAATACACCTTGATCGAATATGCCTATCACAAAATGGCGGTCGCCTGTGGAATCCAAATGAACGAGTGCAAACTTTACCCTTCTGGAAACGACAACCATTTTATGACAAAGCGATTCGACCGCGCCGACGGCAAGAAAATCCACATGCAGTCTCTCGGAGCCCTCGCGCATATCAGTTATCAAGAGCCAGCATTGTGCAGTTATGAACTCGCCGCAAGGTATATGAAAGAAATCGGACTTGTGCCGAGGGAAATCGAGCAATTTTATAGAAGAATGACATTCAATTGCCTCGCCGCAAATCAAGACGATCACGTCAAGAACGTGTCGTTCCTAATGGACAGGACGGGAAGATGGACTCTCGCGCCAGCCTATGACATCACGTTCGCTTATGACAAGGACAACAAGTGGCTTCGCGGACACCAGATGACGGTCAACGGCAAGACAACGGACATCAAAGCGGCGGACATCGTAGCGGCAGGAACGGCGATGGGGCTGAGAGAAAGGCGCTGCAAGGACATCGCAGAAGAATGCACAGAGGTCATCGCCCATTTTCCCGATTTCGCAAAAGAAGCAGGCTTGCGAAAGGAGACCGTGGATTATATCAACAGCATCATAAACTAGACTCTGGCATGCAATTGATTTTTGCCTTTCAGTCTTATAGTCACTATTCGGGCGGCTTTTTGTTGCGCTTCGCTCCACAAAAACCATGCTGTCCGCCCTTCGCCGTCTTACGCGGCTCATCCCTACGCATATGCTACGGGACTGCTACGCAGGGGCTCCCATCATTGCCGCAAGAAAGCCATTCAGTACAGCGAGTTGTACTGCCGTGCTACGACTCCCCATCGGTAGCGGCGGCTCGCGATTTCCGCTATGTCCTGCGCCACGCGCGCGAAGCGTTCCGCACTCTCCTCCACGAGCGAAACGATGTCCTCCACGGACTTCCAGTAGAATGCCCTGTCCTCCGTGGTGGCGCGGTTGTACACGCAGTCGAACGCGAGCACCGGCAGCGCAAGGCACATCGCCTCCACAAGCGACGGGTTCGTGCCGCCCGCAGAATGCCCATGGACGTACACGGCGGCATTCGAGCGCAGCCAGTTTATTTCGTGCGGCTCGTAAATCGGGTCGAGCAGGCGGATGTTCGGGCAGTTCGCATACCGCTCTTTCAGCTCTTTCCCGTAAGCCGATTTCTGCCAGTTGCCGAC
>JAAVAO010000008.1 GCA_014803985.1 Treponema sp. | reverse complement strand
TGTTGAACATGAACGTGTTTGTGATTGGAAGTTTCTCCCACGGAATGATTTTTTCTTCTGTCATTTTTTCCTCCCGTATATATATTCGCGCGGGAGGAGGGAAAATCGGCAATGCTTTTTGAAAAAAATTAGTTTTTTTGTTAAAAGATATGACACTCGCTTTTTTTTGTAGTATGATGCCCCTCCCCCTCCCTCTTTCAATTCATATTTTTTTGCGCATTTATTTCAAGGAGTGAAAGTTTGGCACTCTCCCACGAAAATAAACGCCTTTAAAATCTTCTGAGATTGCTTTCTTCGCCTGCACGCAGACACATTTACAAACTTCAAAGAACGTTTGTTGCACTTGCAAGGGCGAAACGTGCGCTGATGATGTTTTCTGTTGTGTAAAAAGACAAGTCAATTTATTTACAGAAGGTAGGATCACAACTTCAACACGAGCGATTATGGTATATGAAGGAAGCAAAGATTTTGTTTCTTCTGCTCATTTTCTTATTCTTCTTGAGACCGTTATTTTTCATGCTGAAACCCTACAGGTAAAGTAAGTGTTTGTTTTTTCTTGTTAATTTTGGTTAAAATGTTACTATTTCCTATTGCTTTAATTTTTATAAATGAGTACCTTTATTATTTAGGTGAGAAAGAAGTGGAAGATTATTACGAAATACTTGGCGTTTCAAAAGGCGCAAGTGGCGATGAAATAAAAAAAGCATATAGAAATTTAGCCTTTAAATATCATCCTGACAGAAATCAAGGCGACAAGATCGCGGAAGAAAAATTCAAGAAGATTTCAGAGGCATATACTGTTTTGAGTGATGATAAAAAACGCGCCGATTACGATCGATACGGTTCATCGGGATTTGCAAATTCCTCTAGCCAAAATACGTATGCAAATAATGGATACAGGCAGTATCAGCAAAATCCATTCCAAAATGAAGATGCGTTCTGGCAGTGGTTTGGTGGTGGTGCATCGGATTCTGAAGAGAATGAATACTATCACTATGCATCTTCAAGACAGTATGAAAAACGCGAAGAGTCTAGAATGGATTTGTTTGTTACGTTTGTATTGAAAGTTGTCCAAACTATTGCAGGCCTAGCCCTTTTTAGGGTATTCTTTTGGCTTTTGCCTTTCGGACCTTTGATTTGTTTTGGAATTATCGGAACTGGAATCTCAGGTGCGATAAAATCTCTTTCAAGACTGATACACTTTAAAAAACAAACTTAACGTTTTTACTGTAGTTATCGCTGCCTAAAAATAATTCGTCCGCGGTCAAGGTCATAAGGAGAGAGAGCGACTTTTACGCTGTCTCCTGGTGTAATTTTTATGTAGTGTTTTCTCATTTTTCCTGAAAGATGAGCCATAATGACATGACCGTTTTGCAACATCACACGGAACATAGTGTTTGGTAAGGCCTCTTTTACAACGCCTTCAACTTCAATAGCTTCTTCTTTAGCCACAATTCCTCCAGGGCAAACGCCCGTTTTTAAATTTACAAAATTGATAAAAAAAGTTGCCTTTTTGACAATTTGCTTTTATATTAGTATGTACAAAATAAAAAAAGTTGTCAACAAGGAATAGTTTTAGTTTGTTGGCAGTGGAGGTCTTCTTATGGATGAGCAACTTATAATGGGTGTTAAGGAAAAATTGTTGGAGCAAAGAGAGCGAATTTTAGCGTCTCTTGACAATCAGTCTGTAGATATGAGAAATCTTGTTAAGCCAGTTGAATCAGGAGATGAGGCAGATGTTGCTTCTGATGCGATTGACCGAACTTTATTAGATTCTCTTGGCGCGCAAGATGCTCAGCTTTTAAAGCAAATAGACGGTGCGCTTGAACGAATTCGCTTGAATAAGTATGGAATTTGTCTAGGCTGTGGAAAAGAAATCCCCCAAGCCCGTCTAGAAGCCTTGCCGTACGCCCTGTTGTGCATCACCTGTGCCAGCGCGGAAGAGCGGCGCAGAAGGTAAAAAGCGCATTTAGTCGGCGAAGAGATTTGTTTTATGAAACAAAATCTGGCACGAAAACAAATGCCCAGTTTGGGTAGCGGAAGCATACAAAACTGGAGCTGACCTACGAGGAATAAAAATTGACAAAGAAACTAGTGGTCAGCCGTTTTCTCTAAAAAATTTTTTGAAAGCGAATGTGTTTTTCTGCGTCGATGTATGCGCATTCGGTGTAGCCTGCTTGTAATGCGGCTTTTAGGGCGTGGTCAAACGCAAAGTCAATTGTATCTGATGTGTGCGCATCGCTTGAAAATGTTATGGGCACTTTTTCATCGTGCAAGAGGGAGAGAAACTCTTGTGATGGATATGGCGTTGTTGTGCAGCCCCTCGCCATTCCGCCCGTGTTTATTTCTGCGATAATGCCTGTGTTTGCAGCGGATTTTGCAGTTAACCGCAATTCTTCTTGATACCAGCTTTCCCGTTCGTCAAACAGATGAAGAACGCTGTTTCTTCGTCTGAATAAATCAGGGTGCCCCCAAATAGTGAAATCGCAGTTGGAAAGCATTTTTCGTTCAGCGGAAAAATAGTCGCAAACGGCCGCACGTGCATCCGAATTGTAAAGTCGTTTTATGCCGTCAAGAACACCCTCTGCGCTTTCATCAACAGTGAAAAATCCTTTTTCATTCATAAGATAATGCACAGAGCCAATTAAATAGTCGGGGGCGAGAATGGCGTATTCTTTGGATAGAGAGGGTTTTGTAAGGGGCGGGAGATAATCCGCCTCGAATCCGCAAAGAACCGTGATTTTATCAGAATAGACTTTTGCAAGGCTTCTCACTTCGTTTATGTAGGCAGAAAGATTTTGAGGCGCAACATGCCAGTCGGAGGCGAATGGATATGCAGAATGGCTTGAAAACCCGATTATGTCAAAATTTCTTTCAATGGCAGCCAAAATCATTTCTTCGATAGTGTTTTTTCCATCGCAATACTGTGTGTGTGTATGAAAATTAGTTTTAAGCATTGTTCACCTTTTTTATTCCGTAATTTTTTCCTGTATTTTTCCTGCTGACAGTACAAAAACAGCAAACATTTTTTCAAAATATGAGAGAGCGTTTTTTACCGTCTCGCTGTTTTTGTTTTTCACCGCTTGATTTAACGTTTCTGCAATTTTAAATAGTCGGTTTGCCGAAATTGCAGCGGAGCTCCCTTTTAATGTGTGAGCAACTATGTCAAGTTTTGTAAAATTCATTTCAGCAATCGCCTTTTTTCCATCGTCAATGAGTTTTTTTGTTTGGTCTATGTAGTCCAGCACTATTTGCAACCCCACATCCCAGTTTCCATTTATTGTATCTTCAAAATCTGGTATGTCCCATAGTTCGTCATTTTTCACTCCATTTGATTCAATGAAAATTTCCTGTGAGTGAATGGGCATGAACAATACGCTTTTCCATTTGTCGAGTATTTGTTTTATAGCATCGCAGTGAAACGGTTTATGCAGTATGTCGTTTATCCCTGCTTTTTTATATTGTGCATAGTCGCTTTTCAATGTGTTTGCTGAGCATGCGATTATTACACCAGTGTACAGTCTTTTTCTCAATTCTATTGTGGTGTCTAGCCCTCCTAAAAGGGGCATTTTCATATCCATAAATATAATGTGTATGTCGGGATGAAGATTTTGCATTTCAAGGACTTCCTCACCGTTTTCGCATTCAAACAGTTCTGCGCCAAAACGCTTTAAAAATTCAACGAGTATGCGACGATTTACGGGATGATCGTCTGCAACGAGAATTTTTATTCCTTTTGCAAATTCTATATCCTGCTTTTTTAAAAGGTCTTGCTTCTGTCCTTCCTCTTGAGTTTTATCCTTCCTTTCAACGAGGGGTTTTGCTTTTTCCTGCGGATTCGCATCGATGAAAATTGATGAAAGCGTTTTTAGTGTAATCGGCTTTTTTACTATGTCCGTGAATAATGTGCTTTTTTCTATGCGGAACTGTTTTTCAAAGCCTTTTTTTTCAAGGAGATATATATTTGTTGCGGAAAAAATAGCAGAAGTTTGAATTTTTATTGCAAGTCCTTCAACATCGTTTATTTCGTCTTCAATAAAGACAAATGAAAACGGTTCTCCGATTTTGGATGCATGGTGCATTACAAAAAGTGTTTCATAATCTTCTTTTGTGCGCGTTATATTTTTCAACCCCAGAAAATGCAATTTTCTTGAAAGACTGTTTGCAACGAGCGTGTTTTTTGCAGCAATCAAAATTTTTGTGTCTTCAGGGAAGAGAATTTCGTCTTGAATGTCGTTTTTATCGCTCTCACTTTCAAATGGAAGTGTAAACCAGAAAATTGAGCCTCCAAATTCATTTGGAGAAAAGCCTATTTCTCCACCCATTTGCGTTGTAAGGAGACGGCAGAGCGCAAGTCCCAGTCCGCTTCCCCCATAGTGCCTGAAAAATGATGCATCCTCCCCTTGATAGAATTCTTGGAATAGGTTTTCTTTCTTTTTGTCATCGACTCCAATTCCACTGTCCGTGACCCTAAAAAGCAAGAATTTGCCGGTTTCTTTTTCTACGCTTTGAAGCTCTGTATATATATATCCGTGCTTTGTAAATTTTACAGCGTTTTTTAGAATGTTTATTAAAATTTGGCTTGTGCGCGTTGGATCTCCTAACAACAAGTCAGGCAGTGAATAGTCAATGTCAAATTCAATTTCCAATGACTTTGAAAAAGCCTCTGTGCTTATGAGTGTTGTTGCGGATTCCACAAGGCTTTTGGCGTTGAATGGAATTTTTTCTATGGCAAGTGTCTTGGAGCGCACTTTTGCGAAGTCAAGTATGTCGTTGGAGATTGAAAGCAGGATGTTTGAACTGAATTTGAGGAGTTGGATATATTCCTTTTGCTCTTGTGAAAGCTCTGTTTCTGAAAGCAAGTCCAAAATGCCAATTATTGTTTGTACAGGGGTGCGCATTTCATGGACTGCATTTGCCACAATCAGTTGGGAGGAATCGTCATTTTTTGAGGCGTCGTTTTTTAAATTATTTTGTTCCATTTAAAAAGTCGATGGCTTTTTGCACAATGAAGTCTGGTTTTTGAGGTTTTACAAAGAATTGTTTTGCCCCCAATAAAAGTGCCTGCGCGATTATTTCTTTTTTTGTTGACTGCGAATACACAAAAATTGCCGGAGTGTTTTGCATGGATTTTATTTTTTTCATCAAGTCGATGCCTGAAATGCCTGGTATAAGTATGTCAAGGATAATCAAGTCATATTCTTTTTCTGTCATTTTTTCCATAAATGAAACGCAGTTCAAGAAATTGTCAACGTGTATTCGTTTTGTGCGGAATGCGTTTGAAAGTAAATCACAAATAACAGAGTCATCGTCTATTATGGCAACGTGGATTAAATAAGGATCAAATCCATTGCTTTTTACTACGGATCGTGACGGCGTGTTTTCATCTGAAACAAAACGAATCTCTGCATGGCTTTCTTCGCTTGGTTCAAGAGTGCAAATTTTTTCTTCGATTAAGTCCGTGATGCTTGTAGTTGTTACACTGTCTGCTATAAAATTTGCAAAGGAGGATATTTCAGAGACCGTCTCAATTTCTGCATATTCGGTGTGTCCTGATAGAAGATCTTTTAGGAATTTGCTTGTGGTTAGAACCTTTATATTTTTGGCAATTATCTTGTGGTTTGCAAGAATGGTTGTCATTAAAAATTCTATGTTGATTGCGTCTATGAATGAAAGGTTTATATTTGAAATTATCAAGATGATTTTTGGAATGTCAATGTTTCCCTTTTCAATTATGCTGGCAAGTTTATAGCGTAGTATGGCGATTTTTTCGCGGTTTAATCCTTGTGCAACTTCAATGATTATAAGGTTTTCTTTTTTATGAAGATTTATAACAGACGGTGTTTTATCAACTATGCTTGATATTTGCAGAATGTTGAAAATTCCTTCAAAAAAAGCGTCAAATTTCAGGGGCTTTATAAAATATTGTAAAACTCCCAATTTTTTAAAGAGAGCGATGTATTGCTTGTCGATTGAAGGTCCCGCTACGATCAATGGAAGACGACAGGCGTTGGGATCTGCTTTGATTTTTTGCAGGTATTCGGCAAAGAATGAAATTTCACTTGTGCTATGTACTTCTACAATTACGAGATCAGGAAATAAAGACACCATTCTAGGAATTGAATCCATTTTGTCTTGAACAACTGAAACTTCAATTTTAAGCGTAGAAAATTTTTCTTTGAGAAAATCTATGAATAATGAAGTGGCATCAACGATTAAAACACTCTTCATATTTTCTATTCTATATGTAATTTTCGTCTTTATCAAGGCTAAAATTGCAGTGCGTAAATTGCGCACTGCAATTTTAGCGGCGAGTTTTCTGTGAAAACTCGCTTATTTAATGCAGTTTCTCATTCTATTGTGAAACTGCGTTTTCAACAATTCCCGAAACTGAAGTTTCGCTCGCTGTTGAAAATTAAAGAGGCTAAAATTTCAGTGCTAAAATTGCGCACTGAAATTTTAGCGGCGAGTTTTCTGCGAAAACTCGCTTATTTAATGCAGTTTCTCATTCTATTGCGAAACTGGGTTTTCAACAACTCCCGAAACTGAAGTTTCGCTCGCTGTTGAAAATTAAAGAGGCTAAAATTTCAGTGCTAAAATTGCGCACTGAAATTTTAGCGGCGAGTTTTCTGTGAAAACTCGCTTATTTAATGCAGTTTCTCATTCTATTGTGAAACTGCGTTTTCAACAACTCTCGAAACTGAAGTTTCGCTCGCTGTTGAAAATTAAAGAGGCTAAAATTTCAGTGCGTAAATTGCACATTGAAATTTTAGCGGCGAGTTTTTGCGCTTCAGCGTTGCGGGCAAACAAAAACGTAATAACGATTTTTACGGAATGGCGGAAAAAACAGGAGTTAAAAAAACGGTTCGTCTATGTGGACTATTGCATTGTACGTAGGGTTGTAGTCCTTTATTCTTTGGACAAGCGCATTTGAAAGTTCCTCTCGGCTCATTGTGCAAGAATACGGGTGAACGGCATCAAATATGACGTTTGTATGTTCTTTTCCTGGAACTATTCTCAAGTCGTGTATTGTGATGTTTTTGTCCAATGTCTTTGCAAAGTCCGAAACAATTGTTTTGAGAGATGAGGTTTCTGGATTTGAAACATCTATCGGGTCGAGATGAATCGTTATGTCGCAGTTGAATTTCTTGCTTATTGCCACTTCTGCATTGTCAATGGCTTCATGCAAATCAAATATATTTCTATCTCCAGGAACTTCTGCGTGAAGGCTAATCATTGTGCGTCCAGGACCGTAGTCGTGAACAATTAAATCGTGTATTCCTCTGATGGGCGTGTGTTTCATCGCTTCTTTTTCGATTTCCGAAACAAATTCTGGATCCGCCTTGCTCCCCAAAAGTGGATTTATTGTGTCCAAAATAGAATTGATTCCATTGTAAAATATAAAAAGCGAAACAAGAATGCCTGCAATGCCATCCAATGGTATTTTTATAGTGGGAACGAGCATTGTTGTAAGTATGCAGGCTAGAACTACCATTGTTGATACCATATCACAGAGGCTGTCTTTTGAGGTTGCCTCCATTGCTTTGGATTTTATTTTTTTCCCGATGCGTGAATTGTAGATGAACATATACAATTTTATGAAAATTGAAACAATCAGCGTGATTATCGTAAATAGGGATGCATCAAGAGGAGTGTTGCTTCTTATTGAATCTAGTGAACTTTTAAAGAGCTCCCATCCCATCGTTAAAATGAAAAATGAAACGATAAGGGCGGCTATGTATTCAATGCGTCCGTGTCCAAAAGGATGGGCTGCATCGGGCTTTTTTGCGCTGGCTTTAAATCCTATGATTGTGACTATAGATGCTGCGCTGTCGCTCAAATTGTTTAATGCGTCCGCTATAACTGAGACTGAATGACTGAAGAGTCCCGCGACAAGTTTTCCTGCAAATAAAAAGAGGTTCAAGCCTATTCCGACAATTCCACACAATTCTCCGTATCTTTTTCTCACTGCAAGATCCTGTGTGTTGTTGCAATCCTTGATAAAGATTTTGCAAAGTAATGTTATCATACAGAAAAGTATATCCTTTGGAGCGGGGCTATTGCAAGAGGACGAACAGGGCATTATCGCAATTATAATCTAAAATCAAGGTATCTTACGAAGTTAGAAAATCAATCTTTAATTGGGAATCAACTTTTTAAGACACCTTTGCAAACACAATTGTAGTTTTAGGCGTTTTCGGACGCTTGGAATATTGGGTTTCGTGTGTGGCAAAGGCGCACGAAACCCTTTTTATTTTCAAGGAGAAACGCCGATGACCAACGAAGAAATCAAAACATCGCTCCAAAAAATATGGGAGTGCAAGAATGATTTTTCAGTAATCCAAACGGGGAAAAAGTCCTCAAGGGTGAACGGATTCTACCGACCAGCCACAAAAGAAATATGCCTGCAACAACAGCAAGAAAAATCCAAAAGGAAATCATCGAAGCCCAAAAGCGGCTCGGAGAACTGATAGGCAAAATAAACGAATCCTGCAAAAGCAACGGCGAACGTTACGAAGACGTGGTTGAATCCGACCTGCAACTTTCCCGAAGCAAGGCGCAAGAATTGCGCTCAATGTCCGCAAGCCAATGCGAATATTCGGACGAAATCTCAAAAGTCATAGAAACCGTAAAGGAAGTTGCGGCGGCGAAAAAAGCGGCGGAAAACGGAAAAACATTGGCACAAATCAAGGCGATTGCAAGCAAAAAGCCGGCGTTGGCAAGCGACGACGACTTGGACGACCCCTCCAGTCTTAAAAGAGAGAAAAAACGGCTTGAACGCACAATCGAGCGACTTCAAGACCGTCTTGTGCAGGTCGAGGAAACTTTGGCAAGCATTCAAGGCGAATAGGAAAAATTCGGGATGGGGGGGGGTATGGGCGCTTTACAGGTCGCTTTTGTAGGGAAGTACATAAAGCGGCACAAAAAAGGAATAACAAGCATGGAAGCCTTCGGATTCGGCATAACGAGGCTTTCCGCCGTGATTTTCGAGTTGCGCGGTTTGGGGTACGACATTGAGAGCGTTCCACAGAAGTGCAAGAACCGATACGGGCATACGACAAACTATGTCCGCTACGTGTACAAGGGAGAACGCTCATGATGTTCAAATGCATCGCGAGGGTCAATGCGGGCGGCGGCGAGGTTAGGCTGTACGAGACGAGGCGCGGAGGAAAGACTTTCATCGGCACGTTCGGCGAGGCGTATCTTTTCGCGCTGGGCTTCGGCTGCGACCAAGCGGCGGAACTGCGCTACATAAGGAGCGGAACGAAAAGTGGAGGTATGAAAAATGCTGTCGGAAATTGAGAGCATGGCTGAAAAGATGGGCTTGTCGATAAAGTCCATCGTCATCGATGAGGATGGATTGGACATTCGGCTGAAAGCAGCCGGCAACGCGGGAAAGGCTTTGCCGCGTCCAAGTCGGGCGCAACAAGTTGGCGACAGAATCAGAATCGATTCTATCGATGTCGATGAATGCGAAATTGACGGGGAGTGTTTCAATGTGCTTCACCTGAAAGACGTGGAGGCAATTTTGGTCGATGTGGGAGACGGAAAAACTTTTCTCTTTGAGGACATCCTTTTTCTGCACGACATTGATGCGAAGGAATCAGGCAAGCCGTTTCCTGAAACTCCGTTGGGAAAATACCTTGCCGGACCTTTCAGAAAGGCTCTTGAAAACCGTCTTGGCGCAGATTTGAGAGACGTTTTCTTGCTGTCCTATGACAATGTTTTCAACGACAAAAGCAAGGACTACATGCCGTTCTTCGAGAAACAGACGCACAGAATCAAGATATTCGAGAACGATACATGGTGGTGGCTGGGTACGCCTATTGCGTCGAATGCCGCCACCGGCTTTTGCGGTGTCGGCAGCGATGGCCGTAGCGGCGACTACAATGCCAGACATAGTGACGGTGGCGTCGCCCCCGCTTTCCGCATTGCATAGCAATGCGCGTATCTTGAAATCACGCGGCTTCATGCCGCGCAAAAAACAGGAGATTAAGCATGAAGAAATTTATTTTGGCGATGGCGGTATTGATTTCTACGTCCGTTATGTGGGCGAAGCAGTATGTATACCTGTCAACGAATTATTTTCGCCTTACGGCGAACGGCAAACTTCGCGATGCGAAAGCCAAATGCGAGGAACTTATAGCGGCGGGCTACAGGATTGTCTGCGTCAACACTGACGAAGATTCATTTCTCATTGTATACGAGAACGACGAATAGGAAAATCGGCAGGGCGCATCTTTCCCGAAGTTTTCGGGGATTGTAGCGAGGGCGCGTTCCGCCTTTTAAGATTTTGGAGGTATAAAATGCTGTATGAGAGAATCCTTGAGAGCGGCGAATGCACTTTCGCCGACACGGATGGAACGAGCCGCAAGGAATGGCTCGAACTCCGCAGGACTGGAATCGGCGGAAGCGACGCGGGAGCGGTAATGGGGCTGAACAAGTACGCCACCCCGCTTTTCGTCTATCTGGACAAAAAAGGCTTGTCGCGCTTCGAGGGAAACGCCGCCACGGAATGGGGAAATATACTTGAAGACCCGATTCGGCGGAAAGCGCAGGAGGAACTCGGAATCTATATAGAGACAGTTCCGGGAATGTTCACTAGCGTCAACCATCCGTTCATGAATGCGAATCTCGACGGGCTTGTACTTGTCGAGGGCGAAAGGGAAATCGCGGGAAGCGTTGTGAGCGGGCTTGGAGGACACGAGATAAAGACTTCGCGCACCGGCGACGGATTCACGGAGGACGAAATCCCCGACAGTTACTACTGCCAAGTCCAGCACTACATGGCGGTCACTGGTCTGCCGTATTTTATCCTCACCGTCTACATCATGGACAGGTAC
This sequence comes from Treponema sp., assembly GCA_014803985.1. Taxonomy (GTDB): domain Bacteria; phylum Spirochaetota; class Spirochaetia; order Treponematales; family Treponemataceae; genus Treponema_D. Next base: position 108,716 of record JAAVAO010000008.1, on the reverse strand, counting down.
GAGGGAAGGCATTACGTGATTCCACGGAACGACAAATTCATCGAGCAACTCGTCAAGGCGGAAGAGGATTTCTGGAACGACAACATCCTTGCGAACAATCCGCCCGCGCCGACGGGAAACGAGAGCGAGGCGGACTTGGTGAAGTCGCTTCTGGCGGCAGAGAGCATTCAACTCGGCTCGGATTCGGAAACCGTCATTGACAAGTTGCAGGAAATCAAGTCGCGAATCAAGGAACTCGAAGCCGAGAAAACCGCGCTCGAGGAATCCGTGAAACTTGCGATGTTCAACGCCTCGGACGGCGAGGACGCGGAAAGGACGACCGCCGTCTGCGGCGCATGGAGAATTACGTGGAACAAGCAGACGCGGTGCACGGTGGATTCGGACGCGCTCAAGAAGGCGGGGCTTTACGACACGTTCTCGAAAAAGAGCGTGTCGAAAGTGATGCGGATTTCGGCGAACAAATAGAATTCAAGGGGGTGGGAGAATGGTTTTCAAGGAGTTCAAGAAAATCATCGCTGACTATGCGGAAAAGAGAATCGACAGAAAGACGTTCTGCGAACTTTGGCTTTCGGAACAGAAAAGGCAGGGATTCGCGCGATGAGATACCTTTGGTGCGACGTGGAGACGACCGGAATAGACGCGGCGAATTTCTCCGCGTTCCAGATTGCTTTCATCCTCGTGGACAACGGCAGGGATTACGGCGAGCGTTGCTTTGAGTTCAACCCGCTTTCCGACAAAATTCTCTACGACGAGGACGCGGGAAAAATCCACGGCTACACGAGGGAGCAGATTGAATCCTTTCCGCCCGAAAGCGAGATTGCGTCGAACATCATCAGATTCCTGAACGATGCGGCAAACCTTTTCCGCGCGGACGGCAGCAAACACGAGAAGATGGTTTTCGCAGGGTACAACTCCAACGAATTCGACTGGAATCACGTCAAGGCGGTCTTGGAACGCAACGGCGCGAGAATGGAGGACTTCTTCTGCGGAAAGGCGGACGTGTTCAGGCAAGTGAAAAGCGCGGGCATAGCAAGGAAAATGCCTTGCCTTCCAAACAGGAAGTTGGGAACGGTCTGCGCCCACTTTAGAATCAAAATGAACAAGGCGCACAACGCCTTGTCCGACATAAGAGCGACCCGTGAGGTCGCTAAATCCCTCCACAAGTTGGGAGTTCCGCTTGTGGTGGAAGAACAGCAAAAGCAAGGAGAAAATGAATGAAAACAGACGGAACGAACGCAAGGACTGCCGCAAACAACGGCTCAAGCAAACAGGCGACTTTGAAGCAGTGGGTTGCGAAGATGACAGACCAAATCGCTATGGCACTTCTGGCGAACATTATGCCGGAGCGCATGGCGAGAATCGCGATGACCGCCTTAACCAAGAATGAGTTGCTTGCGCAATCAACGCCCGAATCGTTCTTGGGAGTGTTGCTCACATCGGCACAGTTGGGCTTGGAGTGCAACACGCCGCTCGGACAGGCGTATCTCATTCCATATAAAAACGGAAATACAGGGCGCGTCGAGACACAGTTCCAGTTGGGCTATCAGGGAATGCTTGACTTGTGCTACCGCACGAATCAGTACAAGACCATTCAGGCGCGTGTCGTGTACGAGGGCGATGAGTTTGATTACTCATATGGATTCAACGAGAATTTGCGACACATTCCGCGCAAAAAAACAAGCAAGCCTATCTTTGTTTACGCATACTACGAACTGACAAGCGGCGGACACGCCTTCGAGGTCATGTCATGGAATGAGGTGATGAAGTTTGCGGAACAGTATTCGCAGAGCGTGAAACACAAGAAATCCTCTCCGTGGCAGAGCGACCCGGAGGCAATGGCAAAAAAGACAGTCCTTAAAAAGGTGATGAAGTACGCGCCCAAGACCGTTGAGATTGCCAACGCGGTTGCAAGGGACAGCGAAGTTTTGAGCGCGAATGTCATTCAGGACGGTAAAAACGCTTTTGTTGACATCGTGAATACGGAAATCGGAAACAACACACCGGCAGAGATTGAAGCACCGAAAGAAGCGGCAAAGATTCCGCAGTGACAGACGCAAGCGACAGGAGCGGAGATCCCTGTGCAAGAGACTATGGAACTCACGCCCGAAGAGGAGGCGGAAATCGACGAGGCGTGGGAAAACGGACTGGCGGGCGAATCGGAAATTCCCGACGCGCTGTTCTAGGGGGCATGAATGAAAGTCGTGGCGTTCTTTCATGGAATCTTCTTCAAGAATCAAATAATCCTGCGGGCGACGGACGGCAGGGACTTGCCGCTCGTGAAGAAGATGTTTGATTCGAAGAAAAGCCGCAAGGAACGCACGGGACGCGAAATCCTGCTGAAATGCGAGATTGACGCGCCGCTCCAAAAACGGACTTTCAAGCAACTCGGCGCGATATGGAAGCTGGTGGAGATAATCTTCATCTCAACAACGCCCGAAATGCGGAAGCCGACCAAGGAGGAGATGTACGACCTGTACATCGACCTTTTGGAACTTTACGCGGACAAAACGCCCTCGAAAATCACGGGCAAGTTGAGACCGGTGCACATATCGGAAAGCAACACGATGGCGGCGGCGAGGCTCATAGACGGCTTGCTCTACCATTTGGCGAACGAGTGCGACCTGAAACTGGACTTGCAGGCGGACGTTCGGAGCGTGATTTACGAGTGGGAGGAATGGCGCGGGAAGCGGAAACTCGACCTGAACGACTTCAGGAGCGTGGCGGAAATGAGGGAGCGCGTCACGTACAGCGAGGCGAGCGGGCGAAGCCCCGGTGACTTCCACCACATCGTGTCGCGCGGAGCCGCGCCGCAGTTCGTTGACTGCGCTTGGAACATCCTAGCCCTCACGAGGGAAGAGCACGAGGAAAATTCCACCGCAAGGGCTGGGGCTGCTTCCTGAACAAGTACCCGCACCTGCGTCCGAAGGTTCACAGGGCGTTCCAAAAGGCGGGACACTTGCCAGTTCCCGAAGGCTTCATGGAAGCGACGGCGCGGACATACGAAGAAATGAAAAGCCTCGCGCAAGAGGCAACGGAGGATTGAGCGATGAGAATCTACATAAGCGGAGCGATGACGAGCGACCCGGACTACGAGGAAAAGTTCAACGCGGCGGAAATATGGATTCGGAGAAAATATCCCGAAGCGGAGGTCGNGAATCCCGTAAGGCTTTCGCGGGAACTAGAGTGGAACAGGGGCGCGAAGCCCGATTCGCTTCCACGCCACGAATACCTGAAGAANGACATAAGCGANTTGATGGANTGCGACAGGCTTGTGGCGATTCCGGGNTTCGAGAAAAGCGCGGGCGCGATGCTCGAAATCAACATCGNGTTGTCATTGAATTTGGTCGTCGGGCAGATTCANNATGAAGACTTCAACTCCGTCCTTGACGAGTGCANAAAGGAGCGTGAAAAATGAAAATTGAGCGAGCATGGGCTATGCCCAGCAAGAACACGTTCACGATAAAGCCGATTGCGGAATTGCTTGAAAGATATATGAACGGAAGCGGATTCAAAGTGTCNGTAGACCCGTTCGCGAACAAAAGCAGGATTGCGAGCGTCACGAACGACCTGTGTCCTGATTATGACACGGACTATCACCTTGACGCNTTGGAATTCCTGAAAATGNTGGAANCAAAGTCCGCCGACGCGGTGTTCTACGACCCGCCATATTCCATAACACAAGCGGCGCAGTGCTACAAGTCTTACGGAAAGGAACGTCTTGAAACCAACGTNGCGAACATGAAGTATTGGGCGGACTGCAAGGATGAGGCGGCGAGAATCCTGAANCCGAAAGNTCTCTGCTTNTCTTTCGGATGNAATTCAAACGGACTTGGAAAGAAAAGNGGATTTGAGATNATTGAGATGNTGGTGGTCGCGCACGGCGGAAGCAAGAACGACACCATCTGTACGGTCGAAAGAAAAAACGTCGTGGAACTGGATTTTTAAGGAGNAAANAAAAATGACGGAAGAAAAATCATTGACATTGGTCGTCNAAGAGAAAACTCTCGGAACGCTCGTCACCAACGCGAGGCAAATCAAGGAACTNGTCGCNNTGAAAATCNNGGAATATTCCGTGGACAACTATNAGGGCGACGAGAATCAAGCCGCGAAGGACAAGGCGGAATTGAACNNCGCCGCGAAACTGTCTGAACAANGAGCGAATCAAACTNGAAANGGAATTCATGTCGCCGTTCAACGANTTCAAAAACATCGTGAACGACACGGTGAGCCTCATCGAGACGGCGAGCGCGAAACTCGACGCCATCGTCAAGGAGAAGGTGCGGCGCGAAAAGGCGGAGAAGAAGGCGAAAATCGCCGANNTNTGGGAATCGAAAAAANTCACGCTCGTGCCGCTCGAAAAGGTCTACAACACGAAATGGGAAAACAAGTCCTACAAGTTGCAGACAATCGAAAGCGACATCGACGGCATCATCNCGCGGATTGAGGGCGACCTGAACGCGCTTGATTCGTTCGGCGANGACACNNCGNAACTGAAAGGNCTGTACCTCTCAACGCTGGACTTGCCGAAAACCCTGAACAAGGGCGCGGAACTCAAGGCGAACAGGGANCGCATNGCGGAGNAAGAAAGGCGAAAGGCGGAAGAAGCGGCGAAGAAAGAAGAAGAGGCTCGGCTCGCGCGGGAAAAAGCCGGAGCGGAAAAGCCGCCAGTCNCCGATGAATCGCCGCTGTCCAACGCGGAGGCGAGAGAAAGGGCTAGGGAGATAAGGGAAAGCCTCGCGAAGAACGCGGCCGAAGCGGAAGCAACGCCCGCCGCGCCCGAACTTCCGAANCGGGAAAAGGAAGCGGCAAGCGAGAAAAAATACCTGTTCAACGTGATTGCGGAAGCCACTGTCATAGCCCGCGTAGCAGAAATGGCTATGAGCGCAGGGANGAGAAGNGTTCCATCGCTCACATTTGAGGCGACTGCGGCGCAGATTGAGCAACTGAAAAAGTCGTTCGTGGCGGGCGAATTTGCCTATGAAAAAACNCACTTCCTCACCTTGGAGGTGAAAAAATGAAGCGAAGCATAAAAAAGGCGTTCAGCGAGAANGACGAACGCCACACNCCGCCGAAACTGGTGCGCCTGATTGCGCCATACGTGGCGAAAAAGGCGGAAAGGAAANCCCACTACAGCGACAACCCGCTGTACGTGTGGTGTCCGTTCGATTCGGAGGAAAGCGAATTCTACAGGCGGCTGAAGGACATTCCGAACGTCCATGTGTGNAGGTCGTGGATTGGCGACAGCCCGAAAAGGGATTTCTTCGCATACGAGCCGCCGGAATGGGATGTAGCCGTGTCGAATCCGCCGTTCAGCCTCAAGAAGTCGGTATTCGAGAGGCTCTTCGGATTCGAGAAGCCGTTCGCAATGCTGATGAACATTATGGCGTTGAACTATCAGGAAATCGGAAGCCTGTTNGCCGACAATCCGGTGCAACTGCTCGTTCCCGACAAGAAGATTTCTTTCGACGGAAAGACGAGCAGTTTTTGCAGCGGCTATGTATGCAAGGACTTCCTGCCGAAGGACTTGATTTTCGCGCATTGCGCGGACAACAACACGGGCGAAAATTTCGAGTGCTCATACCACCTTGAGAAAATCCTGCGCGAGCAGGGCGTTTGGGAAGGAAAGGCGAGCGCGACGAAGTGAGGAAAAGTAATGACAAACGGAGAACGAAAAACATATTTAACTTTGGGCGTAAACAAAAATTCAAAAAGTCCTAGAGAGGAATTTGATTTTTACGCGACAAGTCCGAAGGCAATAGAACTTCTGCTTGAAAAGGAGTGCTTTTCAGAAGTCTGGGAATGCGCGGCGGGGGAATGCCACCTTGCGAAAATTCTAGAANCACGCGGAATTTTGAAGCGAAAAAGCGATGTCGTCGATAGAGTGGGGGGGGGTATGGAAATTTTGAATTTTCTCTCGAACGAAAACAAGAAAAAGTGGTATGGCGACATAGTGACGAACCCTCCATACAAGTATGCGCTTGAATTCGTCGAAAAGGCATTGTCGCTCATCGAAAAAGGACGGAAAGTCGCGATGTTCTTGAGGATTCAATTTTTGGAAGGGCAGAGGCGCAGGAAATTGTTTGACAAGGAGCCGCCAAAAACGGTTTATGTTCCGTCAAAGCGTTTAAGTTGTGCCAAAAACGGAGATTTCAAAAAATACGGCAACGGCGCGGTCTGTTATGCTTGGTTTGTTTGGGAAAAAGGGTTTGACGGCAAAACTGTCATTGAATGGATTAACTGAATAAAGGGATCGAGATATGGATTTTTTGAAGATTTCGACAAATATATTTGAAGACCCTAAAATCAAGGTGCTTCGCAAAAAATACGGACGTGACGGATATTTCGTGTACCAGCATTCGCTGTATCTGATAGCGCAGTCCATCACCTCGAAGAATACGGCTTGCGAACTGCCGTATGCCGCCGAATCAATAAGTTTCGATTTCGGAATGGAGCAGTCGGAAGTCGAGAAAATCCTTGCAACCTGCATTGAACTGTACCTTTTGGAAGGCGACGCGAAAGGCACCGTTTCCTGCCTCAAGATTTTGAGCCGCCTTGACATGAACACGGTTTCAAAAGAGATGCGCATCATGATTGTCAACGCAAGGGAACATCAGAAGCGAAACGCCGACACAAAAGGAAGTGGCAGTGCCACGGCGGACAAAGACAATCCAAAATTTGACACGAATAACCACGAAAAGCCATTGCAGGAAGTGGTAAAAAATGATTTCGCCACACTAGATAAAGATAAAGAAAAAGATAGAGATAAAGACAAAGAAATTTACACGCACTCTTTAAACACATATAAGGACGAAAAAACAGAATCCGAGCGTGAAAATTCCGATGAACATGCGCCAATTGATTTACCGCCTTGTTCTTTGTCCAAGGATTATGCGCGGCAGGTGTTCGACACATGCGCAAGAATCGGCATGCCGAACTGCAACGGCAATTTCATAAATTTCATCCAGCGGGATTTCAGGCTCGCCTTGGAGGGAATCCGCGAACTGAAACTCCACAGCGACGAGGTTTTGGGCGCGTTGAAAAACTACGGCGAAGTGCTGAAATTGAGGCGTGAGGGCAGGACTTGGTGGGAGCGCGACCTGCGGCTCGACCAACTTTGCAGCGGACGGAAGAAACTCATCCTGAACTTTCTTCCCGACAATTTCAAGGTCGCGGACTACGCGAAGGAAAAGCCCGATAAGGGCGGCGGACTGCCGGAAGACAGGATAAGGATTTAGGAGGAAGCGCATGCAGGATATTCATGACGAGATAAAAACACTGGAAAACCCTTTCGGGAAAATCGAGAAGGTTACGAAACGCTTTGTCTGCAAAAAACATGGCGAAGTGAGCGGCTTCATTTTCGTAAGAGATGGCAAGCCTCTTTTCAAGGATTCCGTGGAATGTCCGCTGTGCGAAAAAGAAAGGATTGACGCGGAAGCGGAAAGGGAAAGGCAGGAGGCGGACGAAAGAGCCGAGAAAAAGCGGATTTGCAAGTACGCCAAGATGAACATAGAGCCTGAATTCTACGAGAAGACGCTCGGCGACTACAAGCCGCAGACGGCGAGGCAAGCCGAATTCAGGGAAGCCGTCAGGACGCTGATTGAGCGGAAGGCGGGAAAACTGGTCGTCTTGGGCGGAAACGGAACGGGCAAGTCGATGCTCGGCGCGGTGGCGGCGAAGTCCATGGACGGAGTGATTTACACGGTTTTCCAACTCTCGCTCAAAATCCGCAGCCTCGGGAAAAACGACATGAGCGAGTGGCAGTTCGCGAATTCGCTCATAGACGCGCCGCTCTTGGTCATCGACGAGGTGGGAAGGAGCAAGGGAAGCGAGTTCGAACTTAACCTGTTGAGTTACATACTCGACAAGCGGCATACGAGAAACAAGCCGTTCATGATTCTGTCGAACACGCATTTCTCGCGCGACTGCCCGCACGGAAGTCGGGGGTGCGAGCGTTGCTTCGAAAGGTACTTCGACAACGACCTTACGGAGAGGCACTCTGTATCGAATCAGGAAACTCACGCCGAGGGAGTGCGGACGGCTTATGGGCGTGGACGATTCCGACATTGACAAGATGGAGGCGGTGAATTCCAACAGCCAACTTTACAGGCAGTTCGGAAATTCAATAGTGGTGGACGTGATGTGCGCGATGTTCCGCAACTTGAACATAAAGGGGGTGAGGAAAGATGGGTGATAGATACTCAAGGCAGGTAAAAAGAAATGTGAGCAGGCTTTGGAGAAAGGCGATTCTCGAACTAAAGGAATACGTCGAACTTCTTCCGCTGAAAAAAAGGATAAGGTTTGCTTTCAACATAGTTTTCAAAGGAAAATTTGAAATATAGGGGGAATTTATGAACGATACGGAAATATCGTGGACTGAAAAGACTTGGAATCCTGTTACTGGCTGCACGAAGCACAGCGAGGAGTGCCGAAACTGCTACGCGGAGACGATGGCTCGCCGTCTGAAAGCGATGGGCGCGAAAGGCTACGAGGACGGATTCAAGGTAACGCTGCACCCAGAACGCCTCGGCGAGCCGCTGAAACTTAAGGGCAGGAACATGGTTTTCGTGTGTTCCATGGGCGACCTGTTTCACGAGGACGTGCCGTGTGATTTCATCGACGGAGTGTTGGAGGTTATAAGCAAAACTCCAAATAACACCTATCAAATCCTGACGAAACGCGCAGACGACATGAGGATGTATTTCAAACTGCTTGAGGAATCAAGCACGCGCTACATACCGGAAAATTTGTGGCTTGGAGTTACCGTCGAAAACAGGGAGACGAAGGAAAGGATAGGGTGCTTGAGAGACATAGAAACTTGCGCAGTCCGCTTTCTTTCCTGCGAGCCTCTGCTTGAAGATTTGGGCGAGTTGGATTTGCGCGGCATTGGCTGGGTGATTGTCGGCGGCGAGAGCGGCGCGAAAGCCCGTCCGATGAAAGAGGAATGGGTTTTGAACATCAGGCGGCAGTGCGAGGAGCAGGGCGTTCCGTTCTTCTTCAAGCAGTGGGGAACTTGGGGCGCGGACGGCGTTAGGCGCGACAAGAAGGCGAACGGATTCCTTTTGCAGGGGCAAAAATTCCAGCAATATCCAGAGGTTGGAAATGGAAATTGAAGTTGCTAACGGACAGGGGGCTTGTGATTTTGACTAGGAGGTAGAAATGATTGACTTGAACAAACTGGCGCGATACGCGCTGAAAACCGCGATAAAGCGCGAGAAGAAAGGGCAGTTGAAGAGCGACACGATGTTAATTTTGAAGCATTGTGCGGGTGAGTTGTGCGAGGCAACAGAAGCGTTTTTTAACTGGATATACTTCAAAAGAGATAGAAACAAGGAAAATCTTGCTGATGAATTGGCGGACGTGATGACATGCGCGTTGATTGCGGCGGAGAGAGAAGGCGTGGACATCGAGGCGGAGAGAGAAGGCGTGGACATCGAGGCGGCGTTGCTACGTGTGCAGGAAAAGGACGCTAGGAGGGCGGAATGATAATGATAAAGAGAAAGATTTACGCAGGAAACGATACGGCAGATGTTTCTGTAGGTATGCTTGGATATGCCGGGAACACCCTTGCGGAAGTAAAGGAACTTTTCGCAGGACACGACTACGGAAGCGCGGAAAGAATGTCGCGCCTTGTCATGGTGCTGGCGGAAAGCGAAGAACGGCGTTTCTGCTGCCGCCCGTATGAAACATTCAGCACGACCGCTGACGACGCGCTGATGAGCATTGGGTACGCTTACTTTATGCCAATAGTCAGCAAAGAAAACGCGGAAAATTTCCTTGTTTTTCAGAACGGAAACAAAGTTGCGTGGAGCGTTTCGTGCAAAAACGATGGATATGTAGATTGGCTCAACGAAAAGGTAGAAGTTGTTGAACTTCCCATTTCAGAGTTTGTTGAAAAAATTGGCTTGATTTCGGTTGACTGAATTCCGAAAATAGATATAATGTAACTAGATGGAGGTAGATAAAATGCCGAAATTCGAAGACTTGAAATTTTTTATGAATGACAATGATGTGATTGTCGGACTGTCGAAAGATAGAAAAGTTTATGGCTTGTCTTATAAGACTGGCGAACTTTTTGAAGTTGAAAATGGTTCGGTTAATCCAATGTGGGGCGGTTGCACCGTTGAATATGCGAAGCAGAAACAGGCTGAAATCAAGGCTGGCTTGAAAGTCGCATAGGATTAAAAAAAGGAAGTTCAACGCTTCCTTTTTTTTGTTTTTGAGAATGAAATAATGAATGCGAAAAGAATCCGTGCGATGATAATTTCCGCCGGAAAAAGATTTTAAAAATATCAAAAAATTTACACATTTTTATTAAATTATGTTATAATACAAAAGAGTTTTTTTAAGGAGTAAAATAATGGTATCCGCAATCAAAGTTCCTACAGGGGAAGTTGTGGGAATTGGAAAACTAAAAGTCTTCCCTACAGAGAAATTTCAGCACGAAATACCTACTTTTAGTTTTCTTGTGGCAAAATCGGACGATGGACGTTTTGTTGCATCTTGTTTGCAAATGGTTACGGACGGAGAGGGTGATTCGGAGGAAGAGGCGATAAAAAGTATGGAGCGCGGTTGTTTGGGGTATCTGAAAACTATTTTTGATAGCAATAAGATAGATCCGTGGGATATGTTGCGCGAACTTTTTAACGAACCGCTTGAGGAGTATTGGAGTGCATATAAAACAATGCAGGTAAATCTTGCAGAGAAAGGAATTAACACTGACTTTCAAGCTGCACTTGAAAAGCAAATTCAGCAACTCACTGAGGAATTGAATATGTATAAGAAAAACAAAAAGTCCTTGCAACTAAAAATTGTGTTATATCAAAAGAAGGTCGCCTAATGTCTGCGATTTCTTACGCCAGTTTACTGGTTGCCCTTGAAAAAAATGTGGATGTAGATGTCATTTCTCCGAAACCCTCTTGTCCAAAGAACGCTGATGCCATGTGTCTTGCCTTAATGGATAACTGCGATAGCGGAAATAAGAAGCGTTGCGAACAATGGCTTGAATTTTATTATAAGAGCAACAGCATTTACCGCTTGAAAGTTATGTTCAAAGTTTCATCTTCTGTAAATGATGGCTATGTGAGACTTGAAGATATGCAGGTGCGGAAAATGTTTCAAAAAGAAATAGTAAAAAAGGATGCCCTTCAGCAATTAGAGTTGTAATGATTTCTCATTGTTTATAGATGAAAAATCAGACTATAAAATTATAACATTTTAAATTTCATAAAAACGCTTCCACGGCATTTGCCGTTGTATGTATGGTTTGAAAAAAATTGTCTTTAGCAAAGGAGAGTTTATGGCTAAAACTTATAATTTAAATTGTTTGAATGTGATGACGGTTATACAAGGATGTTGCAAGGAACTATTTGGTAGTGATAATTTTAAAATAGAGCCAGATTCGTTGCCGACTGATAAAGATAAATGTGAAATAAAAATAAAAGCAGACGACAAAGAATTGTTGTTGGTTATTTATTTCAAGGTAAAAGGACAGAGTTTTAATGTTCAAGGAAAAAATCAAGAGTTGACAAATAAGATACGTGACAAAGTTATAGAACAATGTTCCTTGTCAGAAAGTGAAACTTCTTTAACTGTAAGAGGTTTTTCTAGAGATAATTTTGACAGTCTGATAAAGTCTTTTCAGAATGATGAAAAATTATCCCAAGATGGAAATCTAGTGTACAAGGTTCATGGCAAGTATAAGGCTGAACTTACAATTACATACTATGATAATAAAACTCTTTTCATTCAGGGACGACCATCTTTATTATTTAATGAAATGCGTTATTTTTTGTGTGATAAAACGCCATTCAAAGATTTAATTGATGCTGAGTGTAAAAAAGAATATGTGGCTTTAAGCGAGGATTCAATAGATGCTGAATATAATAATCTTTTTGGTTCTGTTGATTCGAAATTTACTGAAGAAATTAAAAAGTTTATTTATGATTCGCTTGCTATAAATAAATGCGATATATCAACATTAAATGATAAAACTTTATTCATTACTCCTATTTGCAAGGCATTGGAATATATTTTGACTTTTGCAATAGAAAAGAATACGGATGAAATTGTAGATACTCATAAGGGCTTTTGTGATTTTTTTGGCTTGAATATGAAAAAACATCAATTCAAGACAAGTCTTTATAAAAATAAGATAAACGAAAAAACTGTTGAATGTCTTGAAGAAGGATATTATTATTATACTTCAATTAGGAATGTGTATTTTCACGCTCGTCCGCATGAAATCAAGATTATAGAGATTCCTAGCGAAGTTGATGAGATTCTGTCGAAAATAGGTACTTGTATTTTTGATATAGCAAATAATTTGTTATAAGGAGTTTTGTTATGTCTGAATCTTTTGATATTATTGAATTGAATTGTAAGTCGTATAAATATATGGTGATTAACAAAGACATAACCTCTATAACTCACAAGATGAAAGATGTAGAACAGGAATTATGCAAAAAATCTTTTTCGGGTAATGTGCTTTTTAACTGTTTGACAAGTTGCCGAGATATAAAAAAATCTTACAGTTCAATCTATTTTGATGGAAACTGCTTTAAAGCGTCTACTTGGCAAGATGTTTGTAAAATCGAAAATGCTGTGTCGATATTGGTGAAAAACTATTTTTCTAAAAATGCTAATTTATTGGAAAATCCTCTATTGCCTGTTTATTTATAGTCGTAAGGACGATATGCAATAAGCGTAACCATTTCGCTTACGGAAAAGATGGAAATAAAAAATGAAGATTTCGGCAATCTCATTTTACGCGGAATTCTGCGACGAGTTTTCGGAAGAAACACGCTTGTTATGTGAAGAAGCAGGTTTATAAGTCGCAGATAAAAAAGTCGGATATTTTTTTGCCAAATTTCTTTACATCTCTTGACAACCGCAAACAATAGACTTAAAATGTTGTAAAACAAGAAATATGCTATAACAAATTCTGTTTTAAGAATTTACGTTGGTTTGACCGAAAGGGCAGCCCAAGAATCGGAAGCGCGTAGCGGCGTTTCAGGTTTTCGGGCTGCCTTTTTTTTTGTTTCGGAGCGTTTATGCATGGCGTGGAAAACGACAATGACTTTTATCTCAACCTGCAATTCAGAAAGGCGGAAGGCGCGAATTCGGAAGGGCTGGGCTATACCGACAAGGACGGCAACTATATTTTTGAACTCGAGGCGAGCAATGAGAACCTTGACTTGCAGGGGCAGATAACCTTGCAAAGGGCGTTGCTTGAGAGCGAGGATTTTTTCCTGAAAAACGGGGTCATAAGCAACGACCATCAGCACAGGCGCAAGGACAAGAACGGAAACACAATCGTGGACAACACGATGGTAATAGGTGAGCCGATTGCTGTAAAAAAGGACGGAAAGTCAACGATTGTAAGGGGCAAACTTTATGGGAATGTCGCGAGCGCGAAGCCGTTCATAGACCTCTTGAAGGCGAATTCAAACCGTGTGCGCGGGAGCGTGGGAGGCTTGCTTCCAAAGATTGTCAAAGACCCCGACTCGGGAATCGAGAAGATAACGCACGTCTTGTGGAACGACTTGGCTCTCACTTGCTCTCCGGTAAACAATACGGTGGGCGATGCGGTTTTCGCAAAATCAATGAATCAGAACGAAATCTTGAAGGCTTTGGAAGCGGGCTATGGCGCGAGCAACGCCGAAAGCGGAAATGGAAACGCGCTTGTCAAGGAAGATGTCGAAAGCAAGGTGGCTGACACAGGCGATACTGGCAATGAGGGCGCGGAAAAAGAAACTTTAAGGGCGTTGCTTGCGGCTTTGCGGACGGGAGAAATTAAAGGACGAAAACAGGCGGAAAGTTTTTTGATTGAAAACGGATTTGACGGTAAGTAATCACGCATTGCGGTGCGTGAAATTATAGATTATGGAGGTCTGAAAATGGGAAAGTCTGTTAGCGAATCTCTCAAGGCGATGATGAAATCACTTTCGGGAAAAAGCGACGATGATTCTGAAAAAGACAAGCCCAAGCAGGGCGAAAAGGGCGTTGGGGAAAATGAGAATATCAACCCCGAAGGCAAAGACAACGACAACAGCGATAACACCCCTGTCAATGAAGACGATGACGAGGTTGTTGACGGCACGCCATTCATGAAGGCACTCGTCGCTGAAAACGAAGCCTTGAGAAAGTCCATTGACAGTCTTGAAAAACAGATTGCCGACATGGGCGAGGGCGTAGTCATGCTCGGCGAGATGGTGTCGGCACTCGGCGGGCAAAAAATGCCTCCTCGTTCAGTCATGAACAAGTCGCTCGACGCCGGTGAGGTAGGGAGCAATGTTCCCCTGACACGTCCGACACGGGAAGATTTTGGAAAAGTGCAGGACGTTCTCAAAAAGAGCGTCATGGAGGGCGAAATATCTCTCCAAAAATCGTCCATCATGTCGTCCGAATTCCAGCGGCAGATGAAAACTGGCGTTCCAATCAGCAAAAGCACTTGGGACTTCTTGAGCAAAAAAATCAACGGAGGTAAATGAAATGGCGTTTTTCGACAATTCGGGCGCAAGCGAATATCAGGAAGAACTTGAAAAAGCCCTGACTGCCGGTTATGGCACGAATTCCGCCGACTTTGAAGGCGGTCGCGCTATCATCCCGGAGGATTGTGAGCAGGAAACCTTGAACATCCTTGACATGACGAAGGACGACTGCAAGGTGATGGCTTCTCTCAAAACGGAGAAAGTCCGCTCCACTGTTCACGAAAAAAATCTTCGCGAGGACGAGGGCGATTTCCGCCATCTCACCACGACAGAGGGCGGAGATTTGGAGGAAACAGACCAGCAGGTCAAACGCAAGACGTTTGAGATGAAATATGTTCAGACGAAGCGCGGAATCACTAGGCAGATGATTGAATCCGAGACTTTTGAGGGCGCGTTGGCGAGCGAAAAAATCAGCGGAATCAACACTGTTTTGAAATCTTCTGAATATCAGTGCTTTCATGGCGACAGCCGCGTAGTTCCGACGGAATTTGACGGCTTTGAAACACAGATTCGCAATGCAAAAAAGGCTCATCAAAACATCCTTGACCTGCGCGGCGCGACAATCGGATCTTATGGCGAAAAGGTGTTTGACGAAATCGCGCTCAAGGTTTTCAGGAGCGGAGGCTCGCTTGAAAAGGCGTATTTCCCGCCTGTGCTTGCAAAAGACATCAAGGCGTTGTTCGAGGACAGAATCCGTTTCGGTGTCGAAGACAAGCAGTATTCCTTTGGACGAATACTTGACTATCCGACCGCGACTGGCGAGACAATCAGGCTTTCGGGAAACGATGCCGGCGCGGACAAGTTCTATTATGCCAAGGGCGAAGTTTACGCCGAAGGCAACGCGCAGAAACGTCCTTCAACTCCGTCTGGTTTCACGGCAACTCCCGTCGCAAGCGCGAGTGGGTCGAAATTCACTGGAAGCGATGCCGGCGACTACCTTTATGAGGTTCACGCGGTGAACTCGGCGGGGTATTCAGAAGGCAAGGCTCTTTCCGCCGCCGTTGCCGTTGCGAGCGGTGCGGGAGTGAAACTTTCCATCACAGCCGCAAGTGGGAATGAAACGACAGGCTACATTATCTGCCGTTCGGCAAAGAACGGAAACAAGGTGATGGAGATGGTGCGAATTCCTGCGAACGAAAATGGCACAACCGAATACACTGACTTGAACGAGGATTTGCCGGGAACGGCTTCCATGATTCTCTTGACGGAGAACAAGGTTCAGCCAATCATCAAATTCGGGCAGTTGATGCCGGTGTGCACGATTCCTCTTGGAAAGGTGAAAGCGAAGGATGAATTCCTTGTCGCCACTTACGGCGGCTTGATGGTCTACGCGCCGAAATTCTGCGGATTGGTGTCGAACATCGGTTACGGCGGCGGGCTTTACTAAAGCCGGCTCGTTTTACGTCATCAAGATGAATTGATGTGTGATGGGGGATGTCCGCAAAGGCATTCCCTCATTTCAAACCGCTTCGGTTTGGCGGCAAATTTTGCCGTCAAATCAAACGTGAACGGAAATCTTTGTTTTTATTGGGAGAAAAAATCTATGGCAAGAGCAAACCAAAATCCAGTCGCAGCAGGACAGAATGAAAAGACTGAAAGTCAGTCGCAAAATGCGAATCCACAAAACACCGGGAATGCGAATCAGGAGGGTGCGGATGCGGATAGTGCAAGCACAACGCCGGCGGTCGAAGACAATTCGACGGGAAGCGGGGATGCCGGAAAACAGCAGTCAAGCAAAAACGGCGGCGGCTCAAAAATTCATGGCGACGCAAACATTGAAAAAAAATTTGTGGTCAACAACCCTGCAAATTAGAAACTTTTTTTAAATTCTAAAAAACTATTGCAAGAGGACGAACAGGGCATTTTTCTATGTGATGTCGTTTGAGGTTTCTTACTTTTCAGCAATGAATAAAAGCGAGTTTTGAAAAAATAGAAAAAACATTCTTCCAGTTGCAGTGGCGAAAGATACATTGTTCTTCTACTTTTAATTCCTCGGCTTTCGTCTCCAGTTTTGTACGCTTCGCTATCAAAACTGGCTAAATGCATTCGCAACATGCGCTCGCGCATTTCGCACGGATTGTGGCAAGGATTGTGGCACGGATTTTTTTGCTGCTATCGCAGCGACCACAATCAGAGCGATTTTGCCTTTTTCACTGCGCCTTTGCGAATGTTTTTTTATATTTTTGAAGAAAATTCGCTATTAAAATCTCATAGCAATTCACTATGCGTTGTTCTTGAGGCTTGTGATTTTATACGTAATGAAAGGGCATTGAAAGGGTGTTTTTTGCGATATTTTCCATTTTTTTCAATATTTTTCGATTGATTGCTTGTATGTTTCGTGATTTTCTAGTATATTCTTAAATGCTGCTCTTAAAGATGGAAGTTCTATTTGATAAAGATGGGTCATAAGGACTTCTGAAAAATTGGCACGCAATGTAAATTGAAAAATTGAATGATGCTTTAGGATTTTTTTATTTATTCGTCGTGCCGCAATTAAACTATATTATGTAGGGAAACGGTATGGAAATGGAAGAAAAGGAATTAGAGAACGAAGCGGTGGACACAGAGTCACAGGTACAGGAAGACGAGGCTCTTGAGAGTGATGATGTCGATGGCGAGATGTCATTTGAAGATTTAGGACTTGATGAAGAAACGCTTGCGGCTGTTGAAAGGAAGGGGTTTAAAGTTCCTTCTCCTATTCAAACGCTTGCAATTCCACGATTGCTTAATGGCGAGGCAAATATGATTGCCCGGGCAAGAACTGGTACGGGAAAAACAGCCGCCTTTGGACTGCCAATCATTCAGAGGCTTCGCGGGCAAACAGGTATGACAAAGGCTCTTATTCTTGAGCCAACTCGAGAGCTTGCAATTCAGACATGCAATGAAATGCAGTCTTTCACAGAGGGAAAGCCTCCGAGAAGTTGTGTTTTGTATGGCGGAGCGTCTTATACAACTCAATTTCGTGATTTGAAAAAAGGGTCTGAAATAGTGGTTGGAACTCCTGGTCGTGTTCAAGATCATCTTGAGCGCAGAACTTTGGACATTTCTAAAATCGACTATTTTATTCTTGATGAAGGCGATGAAATGCTTGATATGGGCTTTGTTGACGATATTGAGCATATTTTTGAACAGGCAAATCCAAACGCACGAATTCTATTGTTCAGCGCAACGATGCCCGCACCCATTTTGAAAATTGCGCAGAAATTTATGGGCGACTATGAAATCGTTGAGGAAGAGGGTGTTGTTGATGAGCCGCTTTTAATTGACCAAAAATATTGGGTTTTAAAGGAAGGCGAAAAAATTGATGCGCTTGTGCGTCTTATAGATTATGCTGATGATTTTTATGGTCTTGTGTTTACGCAAACAAAGAGCGATGCCGATTTTGTCAGTCGAGTTCTTGACGAAAAAGGATATGAAGTGGCGGCATTGCACGGAGATATTGCACAAAACCAGCGAGAGAAAATTTTGGCCCGCTTTAGAATAAAAAAGACTCGCGTTCTTGTTGCAACTGATGTTGCGGCTCGTGGAATTGACATTTCAGGATTGAGCCATGTTGTAAACTATTCTCTGCCTTTTGACGGTGCAACGTATGTTCACAGAATTGGACGAACTGGACGCGCAGGTGCGGCTGGTACGGCGGTGACTTTTGTTTGTCCGAATGAAACGAGAAAACTTTCGTTTTTGCAGCGTGCAATTCGCAGGGCGAGCAAAGGCGAAATGAACGAAGATACTGTTCCGACTGTGGATGAAATAATTGAAAGAAAGAGAGAACGACTTTATATTGAACTTCGTGAAAAACTGGGCTTGAACCAAATAACTGTTGCTGAAAAGACAGAGAAAAATAAAGACTCTTTTGAAAATGCATCTGAAATGCAGGATGCTGCCACTGATGTAGGAGCAACAGAGACGCAGGATGTTTGTGCTGAAGGCGTTGAAAACGAAAGTGTATTGAATGGGAGTGCGGAAGAAGTTCGTGCTGTTACCAATATGACTGAAAATTCAGCGGAAAAACAGCTTTTTGAGGACGAAGTGTTTGAAACTCCTCGTGGTGCAACAAACTTAATAAAGCCTGGAAAGCAGTTCATAAAAATGGCGGAAGACTTATGCCGTGAAAATGATTCTCTTGATGTTCTTGCGTCTGTTCTTTCTGTTATGTATAGCAAATCTCTTGATAGATCTCGCTATGGAAAAGTGCAATCGCGTTCAAGCGGAGCCGCTTCAAATCCTGACCAAACAAGATTGTATGTCCAGCTGGGAAAACGAGACGGCTACACGGCAAAAGCCGTTGCAGATTATTTTAGCCAGCTTTTGCACATTCCAGGTCGTGATGTTGACAGAATTGATATGTCGCAGAATTTCAGTTTGATTAGTCTTCCAAAAGAAGCGGCGAAACGGGCTTTGGAGATTTCAAAATCTGATGGAAGCGTTCCGCATATTCATATTGATGCAAGGGATGCAGGCGGCGGATTCGATGATGACGGCGGTCGCGGAAGGCGCAGAGGCGGCGGACGAGGTCGTGGCTTTGGTGACAGAGGCGGTCGTAGCCGTGGTTTTGGAGACAGAGATAGGGGCAGAGAGAGAGACCGTGGTTCTCGGCGTGATAGGGAACGGGATTTTGGCAGGGGCAGAAGTTCCAGCCGTCCGAATTTTCATACGCCAACAGAGCGCAATGGCAGTTCTGGTTTTGCAAAGCGAAGGACTGAAAGATTCTAGTCCGTATAAAAACTAAAAAAAAACGACTATGATTGATGGGGGAGGACTGCCGACTGTAAAAAGCGTGTTGTCCACCCCCTCATTTTTTTGTTTTCCCTTCTGTTCTTTGTTTTTATTTGTTCGCAACGCTCGCATTTCAATATCAAAACGGGGTAAGCAGGGTAAGCCCTATGACTGGAAGTCGAGAAATAAAAACTGAAAAATCAATATACCTTCCGCCATTTTTCTTGTGGAATTTCTAGAATGGTGGTAATATGTAAAAATGGATTTCGATAAAACTAATGTTAATTTTAAAGAGATGATATATCCAAAAGAACATCGAAGCGATGCGATTATTTTGTTTGTGTTGGTTGTGGTAATTGCAGTGCTTGTGATGTTTTTCTCTGATTGCTTTAGTGATATAGTGAAAGAGCAAAATGCCTCGTATATTGAGAGCGAAGCCATACAATCCGAGAAATTTTTTGACAGGATATTTTTATCGTCTCAACTGTCTATAAACAATATTGCTATGCTTTATGAAAAGCAAATGGATTCTCCCGATGTCGATTGGAGGGATTTAAAGGAAATGGAGGATAACTCTCTTTTTGACCATTTGCGTTTTGTCAACCTAAAGGGAATTTCGATTGATTCAGAGGGCGTAACGCATGACGTGAGGGATCGCAATTATTATATAAAAGGAATACAGGGCGGTATTGGGGCGGACATTATTTTAAAAAGTCGCTTTAATGACGAGTCTGTCTTTGTGGTTTATGCACCGCTTTTCTACAACGGAAAAATAATTGGCGTTTTTATAGGCATTCATCAAAGCGATTGGCTTGCAGATCTTTTAATATGCGGCAGATTTGACAATGGAGTGATTTCGTTCTTATGTGCGCCGGATGGAAGTGTAGTTGCAACTTCAAATAGAGAATTTTCCAGTAGAAATATTTTATATTACTATAAAAATATAATAAAGTTGCCAGATGACACGTATGAAAAAGTGAAGAATGTTTTTTCAAATGGCGGAAGTCTTAGTTTTAGCTATAAATTTGAAGATGGACTTGAAAGTGCGTTTTTAATTCAAAACGATAGGGAGGCTTGGACGCTGTTACAAATATGTCCTCCTTCAACAATTGCGAGAATGGCAGAACGCTATAATTTGGTGCTTATAAAAATGCAGGTTATAAGCATAATAATTTTTGCTTTGTATATAATTTACTTTGCAACGACACAAATGCACAGTCAAAAGGTTTTGAGGTCTGCAACTCAAAGCATTTTAAAAAACAGTTCAATGGATCTCGCCGATTCACTTGCGGTTCTTTCTGAATATTATTATATGGTGTTGAAACTGAATCTTTTGGACGGAACTTTTAAAGTCGTAAAGTCTGCTGATTTTGACTTTGATAACTTTGACACTATTGATGAGTGTGTTCATTATTTTTCTGTCGGTGGCTTTATATATGCAGATGATGTTGAAGACTTTGTCCGTTGCTTTAATCGAACAGACATTTTTAAACAATTTGAGGAAAGCGATGCGCATATCATTCACCGTTATCGCCGTATGATAAATGGCAATTCCCGCTGGGTGAAGATGGAGCTCTTAAAAAGCGCGGAATATACAATTGATAATCCAGTCGTGGTTTTGTATATGCTTGACATTAACGATGACGTTGCACGGGAAATTCAATTGGAGAACGCTTATTCCGCCGCGGACAAGGCGAACAGGGCAAAGTCGGAATTTCTTTCAAGTATGAGTCACGAAATTCGCACCCCGATGAACGCAATAATCGGAATGACTGCAATTGCATCTCTTCATTTGGATGACAAGGATTATATAGCAGATTGTCTGCGAAAAATTACCGTTTCATCTAATCACCTTATGGACTTGATAAACCAAGTTCTTGATATGAAAAGAATTGAATCTGGCAAAATTGAGTTGAATGAAGAGCACTTTTCAATTCGGGATGCTATAGACATAGTGTTAGTTATTGCAAAGCCATTGGTGGAAACAAAAAAACATACTTTAACGCTTTCGATTGGGGAGTTGGAGCATGAAAATGTAATCGGAGATGGAAAGCGGCTTCAGCAAGTTCTTATGAATTTTATAAGCAACGCGGTGAAATACACTCCTGAAGCCGGAAGCATACATCTTTCGGTCGTTGAAAAGGAAAGCGCGAAAAGTGGAATGGCTTGCTTTGAGTTCAGTATCGAGGACAACGGGATAGGAATGAGTGATGAATATCAGGCGCACATTTTCGAGCCGTTTACACGAGCCGAGGATGAACGTCTTTCTCAAATTCAAGGGGCGGGTCTTGGAATGACAATTGCGCGCACTATAATTCAAAAGATGGGCGGAGATGTAAAGGTGCAAAGCAAACTTGATAGAGGCTCCATATTTACGTTTGTCGTGTATCTTGAAATTCAGCAAAAAGTCGATGATCCTGACGAAGCGGGGGACAGAAAGATTTCTTTAAAGGATTTTTCAAACTCTGATTTTTCAGGAAGAAGAGTCCTTCTTGTTGATGACATTGAATTGAACCGAGAGATTACTTCTGAAATCCTAAAAACTGCAAGTCTTGATGTGGAATTTGCCGAAAATGGGGCGGAGGCTGTTGAAAAGGTGCAATCTTCTCCTGACGGATACTACGACATTGTTTTTATGGATGTGCAAATGCCGGTTATGAACGGCTATGAGGCCACTAAAAAAATTCGCGGGCTGGACAGCGAATACGCACAGACTCTTCCGATTGTTGCAATGACAGCGAATGCGTTTAGCGATGATATTGACAAAGCGATAGCGTCAGGGATGAATGGACATATTTCCAAGCCGTTGGAGTTCAACAGGCTTTTAAATACACTAAAAAAGTATCTTAAAAATGAGTAATTTAGTAAAAATTTGCAAAATTTTACTAGATATTATAGTTTATTAGATATATAATGTGAAATACTGAATGTACTTTTCAGTCAAACTAAAATTATGGAGACATAAAATGAAGAAAAAGACTTCGCTTGGAAAGTTTGTCATCGGGGTTCTTGTTGTTTGTGTTTGTGCCTACACGACTGTTCTGCTTGTTGGAACAAATTATGGCATTAAAAATGGTTTGTTTAATATGGCAGAGATGCAGTTGAGAGAGGCTCAGACTGTTCCAATTTCAAAATTTAAAGATGTTCTTGATCGATTGCAGTTGTGTAGCGAATATGTTTCAAAATCACACATGCGCTATCGTGAAGATCATGCTGACCGCTGGGCGGACATGCTGGCATCAGAGGCCATGACCTATTTTGATGCTAATGCAGCGATGATCGTTGATGCCAATGGAAATCAAATTTCATCTGAGCGTTATGGCAAACCTACCGCAAGAGGAGTTGAGTTTTTGCGCCGAGCGTTAAACGGAAATGAAACAAACGATTATCTTTCTCAAAATGAAGAAATCAATGCTGCGCGATGCTTTCCTTTGAAGTCTGGCGATAGAATTATAGGGGCATGCCTTTTGCGCGCTGACTGTACTGCTGACGCTGTGTTAAATGAAGTTTTGTATGACACTGGATATGACGTGATCGTTTTTGCTGATGGAAATAAGCGCGCTCGTACAACTATGCCTGCCATAAAGGGAACTCGCCTTGACGATGCCGAGACAGTTTCTAAGGTTATGGCTGGTGGCGAAGTGCTTACAACGCGTATACTTGCAGGTGAAAAACAAATTGCTTTCTACTATCCGTTCAAGGATATGGAAGGGGAAATCCTCACGATGATTTATTTAGGCAAAAGTTTTGCGGATGTCGATAATATTTCACGTAGTATTTTTGCAGGTGTTGCTGTAGTTGCGCTTTTGTGTACACTTATTGAATCTATTATTATCATAGTGATTTTCATTATCAAGGTTACAAAGCCTTTGAAGGCTGTTGATAATGCAATGTTAAATCTTAGTTCTGGAGATGCAGATCTTTCTATTCAAATTCCAGTTAAGGGAAATGATGAATTCGCAAGTGTGTGTGAGTCTGTAAACACCTTTATCAATATGCTTCATACAATTATGAGCGAACTTTCATCGGTTCAAAAATCCATTGTGGAATTGGTTTCTGACTTGGACAGCAGTTCACAACAGTCAGCATCTGCCACTGCTGAGATTCTTGCCAATATTGAAAGCGTTCGTCACCAAGCAAACGAGCAGAAGTCAGCCGTTACTGGAACGACTGAAACTACAGCTAAATCAGAAGATGCCGCTTCTTCTCTTAATCAACTTATTGAAAACCAAAGCGCGGCTACAACCGAATCTTCTGCTGCGATTGAAGAGATGTTGGGTAATATCAAGTCGGTTTCTGCATCTGTCTTTAAGATGACGGAAAGTTTCCATTTGCTTGATAAAATTGTTCAGGCTGGAAATGAAAAGCTTTCTCTTGTTGCTGAAAAAGTCAACAATATTTCAGATAACTCAAAGATGCTTATTCAAGCGAACGACATTATCGCTCAAATTGCTTCTCAGACAAACTTGCTTGCTATGAACGCCGCTATTGAGGCCGCTCATGCAGGGGATGCAGGAAAAGGATTTAGCGTTGTTGCTGACGAAATTAGAAAGCTTGCTGAAAATTCTTCAAGTCAATCTGATGCAATCGGTAAAGAACTTAACAATATCGCAACGTCTATTGCAGATGTCGTTTCATACTCAAGTGCGGCGCAGGGTGCATTTGGTGAAATTGTGCAGCATATCAAAACAACTGACACGATTATAAATCAAATCAATTCTGCAATGACAGAACAAGAAACTGCGTCACAGCAGATTTTTGAGGCATTGAGCGACACAAGAACTATGGCAGTTGATGTAACTGAAAAGGCGCATTATATGTCTGATGCAATTGTATCAATTGAACATGATGTTAACACTCTTCAGCAGATTTCTGATACAATTGCTGGAAGTATGGATGAAATGGCGATTGGTGCGCAGCAGATTAGTCAGTCTTCACAGGCTGTCAAAGATTTGGCTCATCAAACGCAAGAGAACATTTCCATTATGGATGGTCACTTGAAGAAGTTCAAGATTTAATGCCAGAGTAATGAATGTAAAGGTCGCCTCATTTTGAGGCGGTCTTTTTTTTATGGGTACCTTTAAAAACTGAAATTTTTAGAGGTGCTTTTATATTTCGTATGTTGTTATATGCTGTCGATTTTAATGGAAAATGAGAGAGTTGTAATTATACGGTGTTTTTATGGGAGTTGTTATGACTGAGTTGGAATTAAAGTATGGTTGCAATCCAAATCAAAGGCCTGCGAAAGTGTTTATGGAAAACGGCGAGCTTCCTCTTGAGGTGTTGAATGGACGACCAGGATATATCAATTTACTTGATGCTTTGAACGGCTGGCAGTTGGTAAAGGAATTGAAGGAGGCCACGGGGCTTGCTGCGGCAACGAGTTTTAAGCATGTGAGTCCTGCTGGGGCTGCTATTGGTCTTCCGCTTTCTGAAACGCTGCAAAAAATATATTTTACGGACGGAGTTGCACTTACTCCTCTTGCCGCCGCCTATGCACGTGCTCGCGGTGCGGATAGAATGTCTAGTTTTGGAGATTTTATTTCGCTTTCGGACGAGTGCGATGAGGCAACCGCCCTTTTGATAAAAAAGGAAGTTTCGGATGGAGTTATTGCCCCTGCGTATACAAAAGAGGCATTGGAAATTTTAAAGGCGAAAAAGGGAGGCGCTTATTGCATTCTAAAAATAGATGCACAGTATATTCCCCCTAAAACTGAAAAGAAGCAGGTTTTTGGAGTTACCTTTGAACAAGGACATAATTTTATAAAAATTGATGACTCTTGCCTTGAACATATTGTTACGAAAAATAAAGCCCTTTCAGATGATGACAAGCGTAATTTAATTCTTTCCCTGATTGTTTTGAAATATACACAGTCAAACTCGGTTTGTTTTGCAAAGGATGGGCAGGCGATTGGAATTGGAGCAGGTCAGCAAAGCAGAGTTCATTGCACAAGGCTTGCAGCGTCAAAGGCGGACAATTGGTGGCTTCGTCAAAGTCCAAAAGTTATGAATTTACAGTTTGTGGACGGCATAAAGCGTGCTGATCGAGATAATGCGATTGATGTTTACATTGGCAATGAATATATGGACGTTCTTGCGGATGGAAAGTGGCAGACTGTTTTTAAAGAAAAACCTGAGGTTTTCACTGAAGCGGAAAAGGCGGAGTGGATTTCAAAGAATACAAATGTTGCGCTTGGAAGCGATGCATTTTTTCCGTTTGGCGATAATATAGATCGCGCGCATAAATCCGGAGTGAGTGTTGTTGTTCAACCTGGTGGAAGCGTTCGCGATGATTTGGTGATAAAAGCCGCCGATGACTATGGAATGGTTATGTGTTTTAATGGCATTCGATTGTTCCATCACTAATAAAAGTCTTTAGGATTTCCGACAAAAAGCGGGTTTTTAAGCCCGCTTTTTTTATGGGGGATTGATATGACAAATCATAGTTTTACGGATTATTTCTTTGATAAATTTTACCATTCCACAATAGCAGTGCCATCAGAACATGTTATTCGCATTTGTTTTTTAGGGAAAACATAACTTCCAAGTTTGATTCTTTTCCATTCATATTTTGTACCGTGATATGAGGCTTTTTTCAACATACTACTACAGAATGCGAGGCTTTCGATTTCATTTATATTTTTAGGGATTTCAATGCTTGTAAGACAACACCCTATGAATGCTTTATATCCTATTTTTCTTACTCCGTTTGGAATTATTACGCCCGTTAAAGCAGTGCACCCTGAAAATGCATAATCTCCGATAGCTTCTACCGTTGGGAGGATTTTGATATTTCCATTAGCGGATGGCCATGCAATTAGTTCAGTTTCATCTTTGTTATAAAGAACGCCAAACTCGGCGAAATATACAGGGTTGTTTTCTGCTACTGTTATGCTTTTAAGATTTTCACAGCCAGCAAATGCGCCGGTGTCTATGTCCTCTGCGCTTGATGGTATTGTTATGTTTTTGAGATTTTTGCAATTTTGAAAAGCGTTACTTTCAATGTATATTACACCTTCTGAAATTGTTACGCCTGTTAAAGATAAGCACTCTTCAAATGCTGAAGATCCGATTGTTTCTACAGTGGAGGATATTGTGATGTTTCCATTGGCAGACGGCCATGCAATTAGTTCAGTTTTGTCTTTGTCATAAAGAATACCATTTTCCGCTGAATAATTGGGATTGTCTTCTGCTACCGTTATAGTTTTGAGATTCGTGCAATTTTTAAAAGCATTGCTTTTAATTTCTGTTATGCTTTCTGGGATTGTTACGCCTGTTAAAAAACGGCATCCTTCAAATGCTGAAGTTTCGATAGTTTCTACAGTGGAGGGTATTGTAATGTTCCCGTTGGCAGACGGCCATGCAGTTAGTTCAGTTCTATTTTTGTCATCATAAATAATACCATTTTCCGCTGAACAATTTGGATTATCTTCTGCTATCGTTATGCTTTTAAGATTCTCACAACCAGTAAATGCGTCGTTTTGTATGTACTTTACGCTTGATGGTATTGTTATATTCTTGAGATTTTTACAATTTTGAAAGGCGTTTCTTTCAATTGCTATTACACCTTCTGAAATTGTTACGCCTGTTAAAGAGAGGCACTCTTCAAATGCTGAAGATCCGATTGCTTCTACGGTGGAGGGTATTGTAATGTTTCCATTGGCAGATGGCCATGCAATTAGTCCAGTTTTGACTTTGGTATAAAGAACACCATTTTCCGCTGTATAACTGGGATTATCTTCTGCTACTGTTATAGTTTTGAGTTTTGGACAATTATGAAAGCCATCGACTCTTTTTGTACTTGATGGTATTGTCACGCTTTCTAGGTTTATGCAACCATTGAATGCGAAAACGATATGCTCTACACCTTCTGAAATTATTACATTTTTTAAACTAGTACAATCAGTAAATGCATCGCTACTAATATATGTTACGCTTGAAGGGATTGTAATGCTTTTTAATCCTGTGCATCCACTGAACGCATTGAATCCGATGTGTGTCACTCCCTCTGGGATTTCTATGCTTTTTAAACCACTACAATTGCGGAATGCACCGTTTCCGATTCCAGTTACACCATCTGGAATCGCTAGACTTCCCTTTGCTGTTTTTGGATCTCCTCCAAATATTACACCATCTTGAATGAACATTCCCGCTTCTTCAATTGTAATGTGGGATGAACTGTTACAGGAGGTAAGTATTATACCCCCTCCTTCTATTGCTTGTACAACGGCAAATATCGCCAAAACTTTTTTGAATCTTTTCAAAATATACTCCAATACTACAAAATAATGTTAGCATTTTCAAATGGTGGGGAGGAACTGAGTATTAGTTTTATAAACCTTTTATAGGCGGTACTGGGATTGAACCAGTGACTTCTACCGTGTGAAGGTAGCACTCTACCGCTGAGTTAACCGCCCGAAAACACTTGTGTTATTATATGTTAAAAATAAATGCGTGTTAATAGGCATAATGCATTTTTTTGTGTATTTTTTCAAAAAATTTGCTGGCAATTGCCAAAAAACAGTTTTACCTTTATTATAATAGTTAAGAAAAGTTATTTTAAGTGGTGTGTTAATGACAGAAAAAAAATTGCCAGTTCGCATTGGAATTGATGTTGGATCTACAACGGTAAAAATTGCGATTATCGATGATAATGATATATTGATTTATGGCGACTATCAGCGTCATCGTGCAGATATACGGAGCACGATTATTAGCGTTGTGTCTGCGGCGTTTGAAAAATTAGTTAACGAACTTGGCTATTCTGAAGACCAACCTTTGAGCGTGAAAGTGACGGGATCAGGTGGTTTTTCCGTGAGCCAGTGGTTGAACATTCCGTTCATTCAGGAAGTTGTGGCGGCTACAACCGCCGTTAAAAAACTCATTCCGCAAACGGATGTGGTGATTGAACTTGGTGGAGAGGACGCAAAAATCACCTATTTTACTGGCGGCGTTGAACAGCGTATGAATGGAACATGCGCCGGCGGCACTGGCGCGTTTATTGACCAAATGGCGGCTCTTCTTGAAACCGATGCGGCGGGATTGAACGAACTTTCTCGTAATGCCGAAACGATTTATCCAATTGCGGCAAGGTGTGGCGTTTTTGCAAAAACGGATGTTCAGCCTCTTATTAACGAAGGTGCGAGACGAGAAGATATTGCTGCATCTATTTTTCAAGCAGTTGTAAACCAAACTATTTCAGGGCTTGCCTGCGGAAAACCTATTCGAGGGTGTGTTGCATTTTTGGGCGGACCGCTTCATTTTATGGACGGACTGCGCTTTCGTTTTGCAGAAACATTAAAATTAAAGGATGATGAAATAATTGTTCCTGAGAACAGCCAGCTTTTTGTGGCGCAAGGAAGTGCGTTGAGTGCAGATAGAACTGCTTGTTGTGGAGATGAAAAAAAGGCGTTTCCCACTATAAAAGAATTTCGGGAAAATCTAAAAAATCTTGTTGGTGCGGAACTGTCTGAAGTTCAGCGGCTTGAACCGCTTTTTAACAATGCAACAGAACTTGATGCATTTAGAAAACGACATGCAGGGGAAAAGGCTCTGCGAGGAGATTTGAATCTTACAACTGGTCCTGTTTTTCTTGGGCTTGATTCAGGCTCAACGACTACAAAGGCGGTTTTAATTGACCAAAAGGGAAGAATACTGTGGGATTTTTATGCAAACAATCAGGGAAATCCCGTTGAACTTGCGGCAAAGGTTTTGCGCGATTTGTATCATGTATTGCCAAAAGACGTATATATAGCACGTGCCGTTTCAACTGGCTATGGAGAGGCTCTGTTTCAGGCGGCGTTTGGTGTTGATGCAGGAGAGGTTGAAACTATTACGCATTTCCGTGCGGCGGATTTTTTTGTTCCTGGCGTGGAATTTCTCTTGGACATCGGCGGACAGGATATGAAATGCCTGAGAATGAAGGACGGTGCAATTGTTTCAATTCAGTTGAATGAAGCGTGTTCTTCAGGGTGCGGCTCTTTCCTTGATAATTTTGCGCGAACAATGGGAATGGACGTGAGGGAATTCTCTAATATCGCGCTTTTGGCAGATAAGCCGGTTGATTTGGGAAGCCGTTGCACGGTGTTTATGAATAGTCGTGTTAAGCAGGCTCAAAAGGAGGGTGCGTCTGTTGCAGACATTTCAGCAGGCCTTTCATATTCTGTTATTAAAAACGCGCTTTTTAAAGTCATTAAGCTCAGAAAAGCCACTGATATTGGAACAAAAGTTGTAGTCCAGGGCGGAACGTTCTTTAATGATGCGGTTTTGCGCGCCTTTGAAAAAATTGCGGGAGTTGAAGTTTTCCGTCCTGATGTTGCAGGGCTTATGGGTGCGTATGGAGCGTCTTTGATTGCCTATGATCAGTGGGTTGACTTGACAACGCCAAAACCGGGAGAAGACCCTATTGATCCGTCTTCCGTTCGTTCGGGGATTGCAACTCTTTCAAACTTGGAAAATTTTGCTGTTGATTTGGAAAGCCGAAGATGCGGTAAGTGCCAAAATAATTGTCTGTTGACTATAAATACATTTAAAAGCGGAGAGGAAAAACGCGTCTTTATAACGGGAAATAGGTGCGAGCGCGGACTTGAAATTGAAAATGCCAGTGTTGCTGACGGCGCAAAAATTGTTGACGCTTCAAATAAAGCGAATACAGGAGTTGAAGATGTTGGCGAAAAAATGCCAAATCTTTTTGAATGGAAGTATAAGCGTCTTTTTCACTATGTTCCATTGAAGGCGGAGGATGCACCAATGGGTGACGTGGGGATTCCTCGCGTTTTGAATATGTATGAAAACTACCCGCTGTGGTTCACATTCTTTACAAAACTTGGCTTTCGGGTGAGATTGAGTCAACGTTCAAGCAGAAGTGTGTATGAAAAGGGAATTGAAACCATTCCATCGGAAAGCGTTTGTTACCCAGGAAAGATAAGCCATGGACATGTTATGTCTCTTCTGCAGCAAGGGATACAATTTATTTTCTATCCATGTGCACCGTATGAAAAGCAGGAGGATGGTGGCGCGGGAAATCATTATAACTGCCCGATTGTTACCAGTTATCCTGAGGTTTTGCGAAACAATGTTGATGAAATCAGACAGCGTTCTGATTTGCTGTATATGAATCCGTTTTTACCAATTTATGATAAAAAAAGACTTGGCGAGCGATTGTGTGAGGAAATGAAAAAGCACTTTCCACAATTGACGGATGAGAAAATTCTTTCTGCTGTTGATGCAGCATGGGATGAGCAGGAGCAATTTAGAAAGGATGTGCAGCAGGCAGGTGAGGATGCCCTTGAGCAAATGATTCGTGCGGGAGGAAATGGAATTGTTTTAAGCGGTCGTCCGTATCATCTTGACCCTGAAATAAATCACGGAATTCCAGAAATGATAAATGCGTTGGGGCTTGCCGTTTTTACAGAAGACAGTGTTGCGCATTTTGGAAGCATAGAACGTCCTCTTCGCATTATAGATCAGTGGGTGTATCACAACAGGCTTTATCGGGCGGCGGCGTTTGTGAGCGAGATGCCAAATCTTGAAATGTTGCAGTTGACTAGCTTTGGTTGCGGACTTGATGCTGTTACTGCCGATCAAGTTGATGAGATTATGCATTCAAAGGGAAGAATGTACACGCTTATCAAAATTGACGAGGGAAGCAACTTGGGCGCGGTTAGAATACGTATTCGCTCTCTTATTGCGGCTGTTAAGGAGCGGCAGCGTCATCAGAGAAAGCCTGTTATAAAAAGTGCAGCGTATCATAGACAGATTTTTACAAAAGAGATGAAGCATACCCATACAATTATTGGTCCGCAGATGAGTCCGATTCACTTTAGGATTTTGCAAAGGGCGTTTCAATATTCAGGGTATAATTTTGTTGTTCTTGATGCAGTTGATCCAAAAGCAGTTGAAGCGGGATTAAAATATGTGAATAATGATGCGTGCTATCCGTCAATTCTTGTGGCTGGTCAGATGATTGCGGCTCTTGAAAGCGGCAAATATGACATAAACAAAACGTCGCTTATAATTACACAGACTGGCGGAGGATGCCGCGCCACTAACTATATTGGATTTATTCGTCGCGCCTTAAACGATGCGGGATGGGGGCAAGTTCCTGTTTTGAGTTTAAGTGCGCAGGGCTTTGAAAAAAATCCGGGCTTTAAGATTACGTTTTCACTTCTGCATCGTCTTTTGATGTCTGTTATGCTAGGGGATTTGCTTATGCGCTTGCTTTACAGAACGCGGCCTTACGAGGAAATTCCTGGAAGTGCAAATGCCCTGTATGAAAAGTGGAATTCAAAGGCGGAAAAGCAGGTGAAGTCACTTTCTCTTCGTGGGTATCACAAATTGATGAAAGACATTATAAAGGATTTTGACAATCTGCCTTTAAAGCCGATAAAAAAGCCGCGTGTTGGTGTGGTTGGAGAAATTCTGGTGAAATTCCATCCAACGGCGAATAATCAAATTGTTGAAACAATTGAAAGGGAAGGCGCGGAATGCGTTATGCCGGATTTGGCGGACTTTTTCTTTTACACATTTGCTACAGGCATTTTTAGACACAAGGAGTTGGCATTCCCCAAAAAGACAGAAAGGAACGCTCGCCTTTTAGTGTGGTTCTTGGATTTATATCGTAAAAAGATGATCAAATATTTGAATAAGAGCAAGCGGTTTGACCCCCCGACTCAAATTTACAAGATGATGAAGGGCGTTAATGATATTGTGCAGTTGGGAAATATTACTGGCGAGGGCTGGTTTTTGACGGCGGAAATGGTTGAGTTAATCGAAGGAGGCACTCCGTCCATTGCGTGTGTGCAGCCATTTGCCTGTCTTCCAAATCATGTTACTGGAAAGGGGATGATAAAAGAGCTTCGCAGGCGATTTCCTGGAGCGAATATTAGTGCGATTGACTATGATCCTGGAAGTTCTGAAGTGAATCAACTAAATCGATTGAAATTGCTTTTGAGCAATGCGCCTGCTGGTCGCCACCCTGATGAAAATGATGACGGAATGATTATTACTCCTGAGGGGAAAACCATCTGTCCGGAAGTTCGGCTTGCAGAAGGAGCGACTAGTATGAACGACACAGAGCCGATAAAACCGATGGAAATGCCAGTTGCGTAAGAAGAGGTGGACTCTTGATACATTTTGAGGGTGTTCTTGTGCAGGCGCGTGATGTGTTTCCTGATGAACAATATAAGGGGTTGTTATCTTGGTGGTCAGCGAAAAACTATTTTTAGAGGTGAGGGAAATGTATATTTTAAAAAGACATTCAGTTAAATATATATGTGCATTTATGTTTATCATTTTAGTTTGTTCTTTTGCTTTTGCTGATTATAATGTGCTGAAAATTCCCGATTCTTCTGAAGTGCGGGGGGATTTGCTTGAAACGTGGTTTTTTGCACCCCTGGAAATGGTCAGACACAATGAACCTGAAATTAGAAATAATAGGATTGGAGAGAAATTCAAAATTTATCACGAGGAAACCGATGATACATTTAGCATTTTAGTGTGTCCGTGCATGCAAATTGAAATGGAGGTTTATTCGGATAAAGGTAATTTTACTACCGTGCAGGATATGTATCCAAAAGACGCGCCGGGAAGCTGGGTTTTGGTGCGCAGTAAGAGTACGGGTGCGCCGCTCTATATTCGATGCTATTTTTCAAATGAAAGCGATGTTTTTGTTCAATTTAGTCCGTATAAAAATCAAGGGGTTGCTGACTTTTTGATATACAATTGCTATGCGGCAAAATCCTTTCAAACGGGAATACCATTTGAAAGATTCTATACGGCTTCCTTTGCCGAAATGCAAAAGTGGACTCAAAATATTCTTCCCTGGAGTTACACTGAAATTTACAGCGGAAACTATTATCCATCTCTTCAAATGGTTGAAGTTATTCGTGAAAATTTAGACAAGGTTGTTTTTACAG
The DNA here is from genome assembly GCA_014803985.1 of Treponema sp. GTDB lineage: Bacteria > Spirochaetota > Spirochaetia > Treponematales > Treponemataceae > Treponema_D. The sequence goes on along the minus strand of JAAVAO010000008.1, from coordinate 75,595 downwards.
AGGATGCAATGTATGACGGAGACAATGAGCCTGTATACATTTCATCAGGAAAAAAAAGAGCAGTAAACGAGGGGCTTGAAGACAAAGTTACAGTCAATGGACTTGGGTTTTTAAAATGGATAGGAGATGGACTGATATTTCCGCTTACGGGAACTCATTTAAAGCGTGATCCCTTAATTGAAGAAACGGTTTCATATAAAAAAACGGGACTGCAAGGGGTTGTGTCTGAAAAAAACGCGATTTTTATGTCATTGGATTGGATTCGCAATCTTGCAAGCGCAATTGTTTCAATCAAAAACAGAAGGAATTTTCTTTATAGTGAATTAGGGGTTGATGTTCAAGTTGAACCGTTTACTGCACAACTCACTGATGTGGGGGTTGAAAACACAATTGGCTTTACCGCGAACTCAGGATACGTGGTTTCAACTTTAAAGCCGTTGCTGTATGTTCTTGCTGTTTCAGAGCCGGATAATTTTTTCTTTGGTGCGATTAGACAGACGGATAGAACGCGCTCTCCTGAAATTACTTTTTTTAACGATGGCGTTGTTTTGTTTCCCTATTTTGATGCGAAAAATAGATTTAACTGTATAATCTTTAAGGATGGGGAGGAAATCCCTTTTGACAGTTTTGTAGAGAAGTACTCTAATGACTTCATTTTTCTTGTGAGGGTGCATTCTTCAAATCAATTTGTTTTGGAATGATTTTTTTTTGTAATTGGAGTTTTTTGTGTGTTTATATAGTTGGCTTGTCCGTTCGCATTTTGTGTTTTGAAAAGCAAGGTTGATTGTGTATGAAAAAATATGTTTTATGTCTTTTTTTGATTACAGGAACGATATGCGCCTCTTCCTATAAAACCGACATTGCGGTTTTCAACGAACTTCTTTTTGCGTATAATTCTACCATTTATCCTGGTGCAATTCAGTATGCTGAAATTTTGGAAAGGGATTTTCCAGACTCGCAATCTTTGGGGAACGCTCTTTTAATAAAGGGGGAGTGCCTTGTCCGCTTGAATAGATTTTTTGAGGCGGAAGAAACCTTGTTGCAGGCGAAGCGTTTTTGCGAAACAAACAAGCCGCTTTTGAATGAGTGTGCGTTTTGGTTAGGGGCTGTGTATGAAGGTCTTTTTGATTATGATGAGGCGTTGAAAAATTATTTTGAGTATTGTTCTTCAGGAGAAGGAACTTATTATGCTGCGGCGATTTTAGAAGTGGGAAGAATTTACTTTAAAAGGAGTGACTATAAAAAGGCGATTCCCTTTTTTGAATATGTTGTGCAGAACGGAGAAATGGTTTCCCCTGAAGATTATGCATCGGCTCTTTTTAGTTTGCTGGACTCTTATAATAATTCGGGAATGAGTGAAAAAACAATTTCGCTTTTTAACAAGATTTCACGTGATGATTTTTCCGCTATGGGCTTGCCATCATACTCCTATTATATTTTTATGGAAAAAGCGGGCGATGCATATCAAAATCTTGGAGAATATAAAACCGCCTATACTCTGTATTGCGAGATTCTTGCAAGTGGTGAGAAACTGCTTGTTTCTAATGCGTTAAAAAAAGCGTACACGGTTTCTTCATTGCATAAAGCGCAGGTGGAGGACTCCCCAGGCAGGGTTTTAGAAAGTGCGCAACAATTTCTTGCCGATTCCCCTGAACTTTTGGGGGAGTTTTGGACTCGACTTGGTGCTGATGCATACACCGCTGGTGATTTTGAAAAAGCCCTTGCATATTTTGACGAGGCTGAAAAAAACGCACCGCTTGATTTATTTTTGTTTGCCTCTCTTTACCGTGCTCAAATTGTCGCTGGAAATTATCCGAGCAAAGAGGATGCCTCCAATGCGGAGAAAATGATTTTGCGAAGTCGCTCAATTCTCAATGAGGAGAACACTCATTATTGGGAGCGTGAAAGTTATATTTTGCTTGCGAGATATGCCGCCTTGCAAGAAGACTGGGAGGCGGTAAAAAAATATGCCGCCAATGTGAATCCTCTTGATATCGACACAACATATTACCTCGCTTTTGCAGAGTACAACACGGGCAACTATGAGGCGGCGAATATGCTTTTGCGCGGGCAATACACTGATTTGCACGGACTTTCTCTTGCTCGTTCTGGCGATTTGAAAAATGCGGCGTTTATCTATGCAGGAATTGAAGAGTCGAGGGGTCTTACTGATGAAGAGAGACTTAACTATGCAAAGATTTTGCTTTATTTAGGACGCTACAAGGAGTCACAAATCGAGGCTGCAAAATGTGCTTTGATCGAAGCGAATTATATCTTGGGTCTGGCGCAGTTTAATACATGGTCTTGGCCGTATGCGGAGCGGAGTTTTCAAGTGTATCTCAATTCACGCTCTATAAAAGATGAAAAAACTGTTTCCTACGCTTTGTTTTATTTGGGATATGCACAGTATAGGCAGGGAAAGACGGCTGAGGCGTATAGAAATCTTTCAAATTTTGTGGACAGATACCCTCACCATGAGCTCATTTGGAATGCGCAAATTGCTGCGGCTCATTCTGCAATTCAAAATGGCAGCAACTCTCTTGCAGTCCGTCATGCAATTGGAGCAATAAATTCCGCTTCAAATGACGGTGCTCTTGAAGAGGCTGTTTTGCTTTGCGCTGATATATATTCAGATGAAAAAAACTATAGGGATGCGCTTGCCATATTGAAGCCGTATGCAACGAGAAATTCGAATTTGGGAATGAAGGCTTTGTATAAAATTGCCCAGATTTATGAAAGGCAAGGTGAGTTAAAAAAAGCCGATGATGAATATAAAAGTCTTGCGAAAAAATTTCCATCGGAAAAACTGTCAGACGAGGCTATGTATAGAAGAGGGGAGCTTTATTACAATGCTGGAATTTTTAACAAGGCAATTTTGTGTTTTTCAGAATATCAAAAGACGTATCCTCTTGGAAACTATGTTGACGCGTCCTGGTATTTTATGGCGCAGTGCTTTTTTGGTGAAAACGATGCGGATCGTGCAATTTTACAGTTCCGTGCGCTCATAAAGAGATTTCCAAAAAGCACATATATATACAGTTCCTATAAAAATCTTGTTTCTCTTTATCGGTTAAAGGGAGATAGTAAAAATGCAAAGGAATGCGCGGAATTTCTTCTTGCAAACTACACGGAACAAGCAAAAATCGATGGGCTTAGTTCAGAACTTATTGCTTTGGAAAAGTTGAACGCGGGAAAATCAGAGGCGATTATTCAAAAGGAAGCGGAATATGAAAAAAATGGACGAGAGGAAACAGTGCAGGGAAGAAATGCAGGAACGGATTTAGTGTTTCTGTATGCTGCCGACGCTCAGTTTGAAAGGAATGCTCTCTCTCTTGCGGAGTTGCTTTTCTCGCTGCAAAAAAAGAATGTCACTTCCGAAAGTCTCGGTGCTGCTAAAAATGCGATGTTTTTAGGCAAGTGCTATAGACGAGATGGAAGAAACAAGGAGGCTGCGGAAATGTATTTGGCGGCATCGGAATATTTTAGAATGAATGCAATGGACGATGACGCGGCGATGAGCCTTTACGGGGCGCAGGATGCTTTTAGGGCTGCATCTCTTTTTGCGGATGCAAATGAAACTGCTCGGATGTTGAAAATGCTCTATCCTGAAAGCAGATATGCAAAAAGCGTGAACGTTACAGAAGTGTAAAAAGTGGCTTTTACTGGCGAGTTTTCTTTGAAAATATAAAAAAACATTTGTAAAAGCGCAGTGAAAAGGAAAAATCGCTCTGATTGTGGTTTCTGCGATTGCATCGAAAAAAATCAGTGCCACAATGAGTGCGAAATGCGCGAGCGCATGTTTTTTATTGTTACTGTTATTTTCGCTTTGAAATTTCGACAGCACGTCTTCGACTTGCGTACTTGTTTTGAAACTATTTCATTGCGAAACGGTCTTTTCAACGCCTCCCGAATTTAAAAATTCGCTTGTTGTTGAAAATGAAAGGATGATTTTGGATATGAAAAAATGTAGTGTGTTTTTGATGTTGTTTACAATGATTTTGGTTTTTGCAGCAACTTCTCAAAGTTCTTCTGCGCTGTCTGAAGCAGAGGAGGAAATTGCTCTGCCAGATGTTTCCACGGTGATTTCAGGCGGTGCGCCAAAGGTTGGAAAAAGTGCTATTCCAGACTTTTCCGAAATTTTTCCCAGTGCAGAAACGGCTGAAGTTGTGCCGCGACTTCCTGAACCGGGAAAGGCGGAGGGAACTTCAAGTGAGGCTGTCATTTTAAATCAAAGGGCGGAAAAAAAACTGTATGTTGAAGGAAAGGCGGGGCTTGGGTTGCCTGCTTTTTTCATCGGGGATTTTTCTATTTACCGTCAGACGGGTAAAAATCCGTTTCGTATCAATTTTGGGCATGAAAGCGCAAATCGTTATGTCTGGCATTCTTTTTCATCAGGCTACTTTGACAGAAACACATACCTTGAGGCGGAGAAGATGTTTTCAACAGATAAAACAAAGTGGGTTTTGTCTGGAAAATATAATTCAGTTGCCGACGGACTGCAATCAAAATGCGATAATATGAGCGATATAACGAAGCATGAGTTAGAAGCAACTGTTGATTTTTTGGTGAATTTTACAAAAAACATTTCACTCACTGTTTTTACTGATGGCGCATGGTACAATCGTTATGGAAATATAGTAGGCTCTCCTGATTTGCAGGATTTTGAAGAGTCTTTAAGCGTGTTTTCACTAAATCCGCGCATTGGTTTTTCTTTGGATCTTGGGCAAGTTCACTTGTCTTTTGATGCCGACTATCAACTTGAGTATGACATTGGAAACTCGCTTTATACACGGGATGCAAACCGATTTGACTTTGGTCTTGATTTTGGATTTAAAAACGACTTTATGGATGTGTTTGCAGATGTGGATGGTGTTTTGGGGAACAGGATAGGAGATAATGCCGTTTTAGTGCCGTTTGATGTGGGGGCGGATTTTCACTTTAAAACAAGTCTTTCTTCTCGTGATATGAAAGTTTCAGTTATAGGCGGAATGGATTCTTCATTGCAAAAGATTTCGAGCCTTGAAAAAGAATACAAATTTTCTGCGATGAATGAAATTTCAACTGAAACTTCCGACTGGTTTGGAAAGACGCATGTGTATTTTCCGATAAAGGACATTGTTTCAATTTCATTTGATGGAGAGTTTAGAAAAACGGCTTTTGGAAACGGAACTCTTTTCCCGCTGTATGAAGAAACGTATTTTTCAAACGGACAGTATATTTTTATTTCCAATGACATAACACAGTTCAATACCGATTTATCTGTTCAAGCAAAATGGGGAATTATTTCCCTTGTTGCCTTTTGGAATGCGAAATGGGTGGATGTTCTGCCGACTAAAAATCCACATGAAATTGGATTTTCTTTTAATGTGCAGGACAAAAAGTCTCGTGTTATATATGATATGACGTTTGCAGTTCCTTTAGGAAAGGGAGTTGATGCAATTCCTGTGTGGGATTTTGAGCTTTCTTTTAAAGCGTCAAATGCAGTGCGCCTTGCCATTAGCGGAGCGGACATACTAAAATTGATGATGGCAAAATCACGGGTGTATGCAGGTGAATATGTAAAGCGTAGTGGAACGGTTGCAGCACTAGTAAAATTCTTTTTATGATAATTGCAGGGGGTGACCTCAGGGGTTACGCACGAAAAAAAATTGTTCGTTTATATATAAAAACATTTGCAAAGGCGCAGTGAGAAAGGCAAAATCGCTTTGATTGTGGTAGTTGCGATAGCAGCGAAAGAAAAGCTTTGCCACAATGAGTGCAAAATGCACGAGCGCATGGTTTTGCCTTGTTTGTGAGTTTTTGAGCAATTCCGTAAGAATTATGTATTTTATGTGGAGGTATGATAAAAGCACCGCACAAATGGCGCGGTACTTTTATCATGACTTTTTATGGGAGGACAATATAAATATGTTTGGAGTGTTAAAATCTGGTGGAATTATTATGATTCCTATTATTCTGTGTGGAATTTTTGCTACGTTTATAATCATTGAGCGGTGCTTTTACTTTTATCTCACCAAAAAACGGGATGCAAAATTGCTGTTTGACCTTGATGATTTGATTGCGAAGGGAAAATTGGGCGAGGCGGAAAAAATATGCGGGGAGGTGGAAACTCCGTTAGCCATTGTTTTAAAAAAAGCGTTGTCCTGTAGAATGTGGGATGAGCGGGATTTAAAGGATGCGGTGGAGACAGAACTGTCTTCCGTTGTGCCTTGCTACGAGCATTGGCTTACTCCTCTTGGTACAATTTCAAATATTTCAACGTTGCTCGGTCTTTTGGGGACAGTTACTGGAAATATAAAGGCGTTTGCTGTTTTGGGGGCGGGAGGCACTATGGGAGATCCAGCCGTTCTTGCTGGTGCGATTGCAGAGGCTCTGGTGACAACAGTGGCGGGGCTTATTGTTGCAATTCCTGCCGTTATTTTTTACAATTATTTTGTCTCACGAGTGAACCGGCGCATTTCTGATATGGAAAAAAGCGTTACAAATGTTGTTATTCGGCTTACAGGAAGGGTGCGATGAAGATAAAGGCGAGAAGAAATTCTATAAAATCATCAATCGATATGACTCCAATGCTTGACGTTGTTTTTCAATTGATTATATTCTTTTTGGTTTCAACAACATTTGCAGTGTTGCCAGGAATAAAATTGCAGCTTCCGGCAAGCGAAACTGCTGAAAATACATCAAATTTAGGAATTACAATCAGCGCAGATAAAAATGGAGCGATTTGGTTTAATGGAGTGCAGGTGAGCTACACGGATTTGGAAAAAGAGCTTTTATCTTACGACACGCAGAAAATAAAAAAGAAGGATTTTCCCGTTACGTTTGAGGCGGATTCTGAAGTGACAAACGGGACAATTGTGAAAGTGTTTGACGTAGTCCGAAAGACGGGGTATTCTGCTGAGGAAAATATGTCAATCCAAAAAAATGCATTTTATGTTTCTCTCGTTCTTACCAGTATTCTTTGGATGATTTTGATGATGCTTTTTGCGTTTGCGCCTCTGTTTCAAGAAAAAGAGGTGTATAGACCCATTCAGATATGGCTTGAAATTCCTGAAGAAACTGCTGTACGTGCGCGTCCGCAGGAAATTGAAAAACGTAAGCCAGTCGTTCCTTTAGAAAATGTTTCAAAGACGGAAAGTGCTTCCGCAGAAAAATCAATTCAAAAGTCTTTGGAAAACACCTCTTCTGAGGCTATGAAAGCATCTTCTGTTGAAAGCACGTCTTCTTTGCAGTTAAAAAATCCATCTTCTTCGCAAAAAGGTACTTCTCAACAGACAAAAAAGAACCCCGTTCAATCTGCGTCCTCTTCTGCATCTTCAGCAGTTGAAAAGGCCAGCGATAAGTCCTCCCAAAATATACGTTCGGAAACTTCAACTGATTCTAAAAACGAAAATATAACATACAAAAAAAGCGTGGAGGAGCTTTTAGAAGAACAGTTTAATTCGGCAGAAACTCCGCAATGGAATGAAAGTCTTTTTGCAAGCGATTCTGTACAGGAAGTTTCATCTCATGAAAGCGATAATGCCGCTATTTCTTCAGCCAGTTTTTCTGGAGCGGAGGCACTTTCTGGAACAGCAGGAACATCGGCTGACGATAACAGTGGTGCTGTGGCACAAGTTGACAAACCCACATTACCAAACGAAGCATCTAGTGCAACTCGTGATCTGTTAAAGCAAATTGCTCAAGCAACATACACTGCTCCTGCGATAGACGGGGTGGTATCAAGCGTTTCTGTGAATTCTGCAACGAATTCTGAAGGTTCTGTGTCAATTGAAATGGTAGACAGATCGACAAGAATTTTGCTAGATCCTCAAAAACCGTATATAATACTTTCAGAGGAAAGTGCATCTTTTATAGACAGTTCTCGCAAAGTTGTGATAGAATTTGCTGTTCTTCCCTCTGGTGCTGTTCCTTTTTCCAGAGTTGACTTTATTCCGTCATCTCTTTTGCCACAGACTGTGCAGTCGGAAATACGGGAACAGATTTCAAAGTGGCGGTTTAGCACTTCTTCATCGGAGGCGCTTGCACGATTGGAATATACTATAGAAAAACAATAGATTATTTTGGTGATTTTATAGGTGGTTTTGTGAATATAAAAGGATTAGGTGAAATTGAGGCGATAGGCTTTGATATTGACGGAACTATATATGCTCAATGGAGACTGACTGTTCGCGCTATTTTTCGTTATATTGCTCACAGCATTTTCTTCTTGCATTATGGTCTTGTCCGCAATGAAATGCATTTGCTTCCACCAAGCGATAATTTTTTTCAAGTGCAAGCTGAAAAAATGGCAAAAAGAATGAAGTGCTCTCCTGAAGAGGCTTCCGATCGAATGGATAAAATAGTTTACTCTGGACTTGAACCGTATTTGAAAAAAGTGCGGTGCTATCCACATGTTGAAGAAACATTTAGAAAATTCAAGGAGGCGGGATTTAAACTTGCCCTGCTTTCAGATTTTCCACCAGAGCAAAAGGGAAGTGTTTGGGGGGTGAAAAAGTACTGCGATGTGATTTTAGGAACTGAAAAACTGGGTGCGTTAAAACCGAACTCTTATTCATTTTTAAAAATGGCGGCGGCGCTGGATGTTTCTCCTGAAAAGATACTGTATGTTGGCAACAGCAAAAAATATGACGTTCGTGGTGCACATCGTGCTGGAATGAAGGTTGCGTATTTGCTCCCCTTTTGGCGAAAAATTTTAAATAAACCTTTAAAAGAGGCCGATATTTCCTTTTCAACCTATCGTCAACTACAAGAAATTGTGCTATAATGAACAAACAAAATCTTTTTCTTTTATGGGTGGGGATAAAAGATGTTCATTATAACCATTTTGCTTTCTATATTTTTATCAGCAGGAATTTCATATACTCTGAATGTTATTGCTAAGAATAACAATGCAATGGAAAAGGTTAGAAGATATGCAGATAAAAGACTTGAAGATATAAAGAACTATAGCGATGAGCAAGAAAGAAAGCTGACTCAATCAAGAGCCGATTTTGAAGCCTATCGGTTGACCTCTGTTGCTATTATAAAGCGCATTGCAGAGGATAAGGAGCAGCTTACGGAATTGCTGGAAAATCTAAAAAAAGATATGGATTCTGTTCATACTATAGAATCTAACATAGCGGACTATGATTCAAAATTGCAGAATTTGGCTGAAATGACAGTTCGTGTTGAAGACAATCTAGAAAATTTAAGCAATTTTTCATCCGAAATTAGCAAAACCGTTGCAAGAATAAGCGAGCAAAAAAATACGCTTGATGCAATGGAAAAAAGAATTCCGCAGATTTCAAAGGATTTTTCTCAAATAAACGGAGAGCAGTTAAAGGCGATCGGAAAACAACTCCTTTCTGAATACGATGGTCGTTCTAAAAAATTACGGGATGATTTGGAGAGCATTGAACAAGCTTCTCTGGCGGCAATGGATGCATTCAAAGTTGAAATTTCGTCTGTCTATGAAAGTGCGGCTAAAAAAGCAGATGATTTGGAGGACAAGGCATTTAAACATTTGAGTGATATAGCGGGTCAAAGAAGTGATGGATATAGAAAGCAGCTTATAAAATCTCAGTCTGAAATAGAGGAAAAAATTAAAGACGTTGTTAATAGCCTTGAAAAGCAAGTGTATGACTCCTCTGTTGTTATTGACGGAAAAATAAAGGAGTCTCAAACACACCTTCAAAACCAGATTGCGGAGCGTGTTAACAGTGCGAATGCTGTTATGGATTCCAATATAAAAGATATGCAAAACAAAATAAATGAAAAAATGGCACTTGTTCAAAAACGATATTCAACGCTGATTGATCAAACCGGAGGAAAGAGCGACAAAACGCTTTTTGATTTGCAGGCAAAAATAGACGACATTGAAAAGAAGTCAAAAGAGAAGGTCGATGGTCTTTCAAAGGAATTTGAGTACAAAGTTAGCGGTTTGCATGAAAAATATGAAAAGCAGCTTTCTGAAATAGACTTGAAGAATGACACTCGTCTTGGCGATATAAAAATGAAAATTGATGAAGTTGATGGCAAGGCATCTCAAAATTACAATTCCGCTATGCAAAATTACAGTGATCGCATAACAGAATTGCAACAAAAAGTGCAGCAGGCGTTTGAAAAGTGCAAGGGACAAATTATCTCTTTGAATGCAAAATACAATCAGTCTCTTGAATCTTTAAAGACAGGATATGAGTCGCGGCTTTCAGAAATAGATTTAAAAAATTCAGACCTCATTGCAGAAATTACAACTCATATTAATGAGCAAATTATCAATCTTGACGATGGCTCTACAAAATCTATAAATGAAATACGGCAAAATGGCGAGACGCGCCTTTCAGATCTTGAGGCACGGTTTGAAGCAACATTCTCCGACTTAAGAAGTCGCTATATCGATGAAACTGCAAATCTTTCTGAGCAACTTGAAGCGGTTAAAAAACTGTATGGCGACCATGAAAATGAAGTTGACAATGGAATTATTCAGCGCATAAATGAACTTTCTGAAAGATATAGTGGGGAAATAGACAAACTGGGGGAAAATCTAGAGACATCGCTTTTTGAAATGCAGAAAAAGGCGGAGAATATACAAGTAATTATTGCTGAAAATGACAAGGATTTGGAAAATGCACGGTTTGTGGTTGACGAGAAAATTGCCACAATCAATGAAAAAGTTGATGAATTGTTGCAAAAAAGCACGGACAGTATAAATACGATTATTAGTGATAATTCAAAGGCATTGCAGGATGCCAAGTTTGATGTTGATGAAAGGCTTGCTGCGATAAACGAAAGCGTTGACACGCTCATGCAAAAAAATGAAAACAGTATAAATGCAATTATTAGCGAGAATGCAAAGTCTTTGGATGAGATTCAAGCAGAAGTTGACCGGAAAATTTCTGTGGTAAATGAAAATGTCGAGGCGATACTACAGCAAAATGTGGACGGCATACATTCACTGGTGAACGACAGTTCAAAGACATTGGAAGATGCACAGTCTGAAGTCGATAGGAAGATCGCTGCAATAAATGAAAACATTGAGGCGTTGTTAAAGAAAAATGCGGACAATGTAAATTTGATTGTCAGTGAAAATGCAAGGACTTTGGAAGATGCTCAGGCAGAATTTGATAATAAGATAGTCACAATAAATGAAAATATCGATGCGCTTATGCAAAAGAATGCGGATATTATCAATTTAATGTCCACAGGAAATTCAAAGGCGTTGGAAGATGCACAGGCAGAAGTAGACAGGAAGATTGCCGCGATAAATGAAAACGTTGATGCGTTGTTGCGTCAAAAAGAGGATGGCATACATTCTCTGGTGAGCGACACTTCAAAGGCGTTGGAAGATGCACAGGCAGAAGTCGATAGGAAAATTGCCGCGATAAACGAAAACGTTGATGCGTTGTTGCGTCAAAAAGAGGATGGCATACATTCTCTGGTGAGCGATACTTCAAAGGCGTTGGAAGATGCACAGGCAGAAGTCGATAGGAAAATTGCCGCGATAAATGAAAATATTGCGGAGTTGTTGCAGAAAAATGAGAGCGGCATACAGGTAATTATTGGCGATAGTTCACGGGCATTGGAAAATGCGCAAGCAGAAGTTGACAGAAAGATCGCCGCGATAAATGAGAATGTTGCGCTGTTGTTGCAGAGGAACGAGGACAACATACAGGTAATTATTGATGATAATTTAAAGTCTTTGGAGAATGCACAATCTGAGTTTGACAGGAAGATTGCCACGGTGAATGAAAATGTTGAAGCGTTGTTGCAAAAAAACAGGGACAATATAAATGTAATTATTGACGATACTTCAAAGACATTGGAAAATGCGCAAACTGAAGTCGACAAGAAGGTTGCTGCGATAAATGAAAATATTGACGCGCTTATGCAGAAAAATGCAGATGTCATACATTTAATGACTACAGGAAATTCAAAGGCGTTGGAGGATGCTCAGGCGGAAGTTGACAGGAAAATTGCAGAGATCCATGGAAATGTTGAAGCGTTGCTACAGAGAAATACGGACAATATACATATAATTATTGACGAGAATGCAAGGGCGGTGGAAGACGCGCAAACTGAAGTTGACAAGAAGATTGCTGCAATAAATGAAAATATTGACGCGCTTATGCAGAAAAATGCAGATGTCATACATTTAATGTCCACAGGAAATGCAAAGGCGTTGGAGGATGCGCAGGCGGAAGTTGATAGGAAAATTGCGGAGATCCATGAAAATGTTGAAGCGTTGCTGCAGAAAAACAGGGACGATATAAATGTAATTATTGACGGGAATGCAAAGACATTGGAAGATGCACAGGCGGAAGCCGATAAAAAGATCGCTGCGATAAATGAAAATATTGACGCGCTTATGCAGAAAAATGCAGATGTCATAAATTTAATGACTACAGGAAATTCAAAGGCGTTGGAGGATGCACAGGCAGAAGTTGACAGGAAGATTGCGGAGATCCATGAAAATGTCAAAGCGTTGCTACAGAAAAACACGGACAATATACATATAATTATTGACGAAAATGCAAAGACAGTGGAAGACGCACAAACGGAAGCCGATAAAAAGATCGCTGCAATAAATGAAAATATTGACGCACTTATGCAGAAGAATGCAGATGTCATAAATCTAATGTCCACAGGAAATGCAAAGGCATTGGAGGATGCACAGGCAGAAGTGAGCAGGAAGGTGGCTGCGATCCATGAAAACGCCGAGGCATTGCTACAAAAAAATGTTGCTGGCATACATGCAATGATTACCGAAAATGCACAGGCTTTGGAAAATGCAAAACGTGAGGTTGACCAAAAAATTTCTACAATCAATGAAAATGTCGATGACTTGCTGCAAAAAAATGCGGACAGTATAAATTCGATGGTCAGCGGAAATGCAAAGGCTATGGAGAATATGCAATCTGAGGTTGATAGGAAGCTTTCTTCAATCAGTGAAAAAATCTCAGCGTTCCGTGATAATTCAGACGATGCAATAAAGGCTCTAACGGAAATGCTTGAGGATTCTTCTGAAAAAATAAAGAGTGCATGTGAAAGGCAGGAATTAAAGGCGTTGAGCGGCGTTGATGAAAAACTGTCAGAATATAAAAAGGACTTGGAGTATCGCCTGTCAAAACTTGAAATCTCTGGAAGTGATATAGATGAACTTGAGAAAAATGTTCGTGCCGCTATGGGCGAAATTTCAAAGCGAGTTTTGTCTGAATTCAATGGATTTGTAACGGAACAGGATAAACGACACGATGAATTTGCCGGCGCAATGAAAGAAAACGCAACTAAAATGGAAAACGAAATTTCGATTTTGGAAAAGAAGCTTGAAGCATTGCAAGCAACCGCTCTTGGCAGTATGAGTGAAAAACTCAAAGGGTTTGAAGTGGAATTTGATCGCGACTTAAAAACACGGGGCGACAAAATTAACGAAGACTTGGCATCGTGGCGAAGTGAATTTGATGGAAAGATGACGTTGATTGCCAATGAATTTGCAGAGTCACGGCGCAACATTGAGTCTGAGTACACTGAAAATTTGAAGAATAAGCTTGCATCCCTCTTGCAAAGGAGTGAGGAACAAAGCGGACGCATTGAAAATCAAATTTTACAGACAGAACAAAAAATACATTCTGAAATCGATGGTTTGAAGTCTTATGTTAGCACATTTGCCGATGACGTTAACAAGAAAATTTCAGATGCGAATGTAAAAAGTGATGATTTGTTGCGGGAAACTTTTGACAAGTCCGAAAGAAGCGTTAATGAGCAATTGTCCAAAATACAGGAGACTCTTTTAATTGATCTCAAGAATTTTGAGGAAAAGGCGAAAACTCAGCAAGCCACAAGTAGCGCCTCCATTGATTCTGCGTTGATGGAATTTAATACATGGAAGCAACAGCTCAAAGATCAGTTTGACGAGGCAAAGAATTTATTTGAAAATGAAATTGCAGGTCTTAATGAAAATGCAGTGAATAAGATTGTGGATGCAAAAAATTATTTTGAAACCGAGCATCAACAATTTATTGATCAAACTCAAAAGAAAATGGGTGAACTTGATAGCAAAGCAAATGAGTCGATTCAAAATTACGAAAATCGCACAAAGGAGATTGTTGAGCAACTGCAAAAAATGTATGAAGTTATGTTGACTGATACAGAGGATCGGGTGAAAAATCAGAACACAGAGTCATCTAGAAAGATTCAGGAGTTGAATTCAGAAATTCAGAGAATTTCAGCGGAAGCGAGACAAAATCAGTCTACATTTATACTAAAAATGCAGGGGGATTCAAATTCAATGCAGACGAAAATGAGTGAACTTGCAAAGGAATTGCAGACTATTCGTTCCCAAATAAGCATTTACGAAAAGGCCGATGAAATGAAAAACCGGCTTGATGAAAAAATAAAGGAACTTGACGAAGATTTTGAGCGTCTTGAAGCGTATAAAGCAACGTCCCAAAAATTGTCATTGCAATACGATGAAATTCTTCAAATAAAAGCGGATGTTGAAACTCGAATTTCTGAATTTGAAGACGGAAAGGGGCGTGTGGATAATCTTGCTCAAAAATATGAGAAGCTTATCAATTTATCTAGCACGATTGATGAAAAAATTTATAGCTTGAATACAACCTATGATGAACTTCAGGCTATGGAAGTGCAGGTGAGGGATTTTCAAGAAAGCCTTTCATCTATTTCCGTTAGGTATGATAGACTGGAGCAAAAAGAGGATGTTATTAACCGGGTTATGAAAGATGTTGACACCTCTTTTGAAAATCTAAAGAATCTTGAAAAGCGAATTTCTGATTGTACGCGAAAAGCGGATACATTGCCAGATGAAATCAGCGACGTGCAAAAAAATGTGGACGAACTTTTGAGAAACGGTCCTAAAGTGAGCGAGGCGGTAAAACGGCTTGATTCACTGCACGAAATTCTTTTGGATGCAGAACGAAAAATGGAAGAGATTAACTCTGCGCGACAAGGAATTGGCAGAAGCGAGCAACGACTTCAAGAGCTTTCAAGAAATATAGATTCAAAGTTTGACCTTTTAAAGACGCTTGCGCAAAAAAATATTGAGAAAAACGGTGTTAAAGGCAAAACCATTGTTCCTCAGCATCACGAGCAAGTGAGAAGTTTGCATAGACAGGGATGGACAAATAACGAAATTGCGTCTACTTTGAAACTCACCCCTGGTGAAGTTGAGTTAATTCTTGAAATTCCGCCAGAATCTCCGCTCGATGACTAGTGTTTTTTTGAAACATACTCAAAGGCATCTGCTCTTGCTTGCAGCAATATGTCATGATCGCGCGATAAATCTGCAATTCCAAGTGTTAATGCTCCTGCCTGGACAGTTCCAGTGATTTCTCCAGGCCCGCGAAGCTTTAAATCCTCTTCCGCAATGACAAATCCATCTGTGTTTTGTCGTACAATTTTCATTCGCTCAATGCCTGTTTCCGTGATTTTGTTGCTGTAAATTAAAAAACAATAGGACTGTTCTGCACCACGTCCCACTCGTCCTCGAAGTTGATGCAACTGCGCAAGTCCAAATCTGTCCGCCTGCTCTATAACTATACACGATGCGTTTGGCACATCAACGCCCACTTCAATAACTGTTGTGGATGCAAGGACATTGATTTTTCCCTCTCGAAATTCCTTGAGAATTCGGATTTGCTCTTCGTCATCTATCTTTGAATGTACAAGGGCACATTTGTATTCAGGGTAGATGTTTTCTGAAAGATTTTTAAATGCTTCCTCCGCGCTTTTTAGTTCTTGCGTTATGTTTGCAGCGTCTATTGCGGGGTATACAAAATATGCTTGATGACCGTCTTTTAACTCTTTTCGCACTGCATTGTAAGCGTTTGCTTCATTTCCTTGTTTTACAAGGTATGTTTGAATGGGTTTTCGACCGTGTGGCATTGTTTTTATCACGGACACGTCCAAATCACCAAAAACTGTCAGGGCAAGCGTTTGAGGAATCGGGGTTGCACTCATCATCAATAGATGAGGTTCAAATGGTATGTTTGAATGTGCGTTTGTTTTTCGCCCTTTGCCGATAATTGCCTGCCGCTGCACCACTCCAAACCTATGCTGCTCGTCAATGATTGCAAGCTGCAAATCTTTGTATTCAGTTTGCTTTGAAAATAACGCGTGTGTTCCTATTAAAATATCAATTTCTCCCGATTTTAATGCTTTTAAAAGCGTTGTTCTGCCAGATGCTTTTATATTGCCGGTGAGAAAAGCAACTTTTATTCCATACGGCTCTAAAAATTTTGAAGCGTTTTCTGCATGTTGACGCGCAAGTATTTCGGTGGGGGCCATAAGGGCGCATTGCCCCTTCCATTCTATGACGCGAAGACAGGCAAAAAAGGAGACAAGCGTTTTTCCGCTTCCAACATCGCCTTGCAAGAGTCGCTGCATAGTAAATGGAAGTCGATGGATGTTTTCAGAACTTGACAGTGCGCTTCGTTCCATATAGCCTCTGTCAATGTCGTGGTTCATTTGGCATATCACTTTCATTTGGTCTTGCGTGAGAAAAAAGTTCAGATTTGTGTAAAGTCTCTTTTGCAGGGGAGAAAGGTCTTTTTCAAATGCATCCTTTGTAATTTCAAAGTCATTTCTATTTTCACCGCCTGTGATTGTTGGAATTGCCTTTAAATCCGCTGGAGGCACTTCTCCTCTATGTTTATACGCTCGTTCGGCAATCGCTGTTTGCAAATTGAACAATTCCTCATAAATCAGCGCATATCGTGCATTTTGTATTTCTTCGGGAGATGATCCTTGGTGAATGAGCCGTATTGCTTCAGATTTGGGAAGAATTTTTCGCATTTCAATTATGTATTGGGGTAATTCTGTTTCAATGCCTTTGTCGTATTGCTTTATTGCCATTCCAATGGCTTTTCGCACGACTTTTTGCGTCAATCCTTCGGTGAGCGGATAGTTTGGGATTATCATAGAATCAGGAAGCGGGGCATCCTTGTAGTCTAAAACGTTTCCGCTTTCTGCAAGTTTTGTTACGTCGAATGCAGTGCTTTGTATTTGCCCGTATTTTACGGAAAAAGTGCCTGTTACAGAAATGATGCATCCAATAGGAAGCGATTTTTCCAAAAACTGGCGGTTAAAACAAATTAAAGCGGCGGATGTGTCTCCATCAGAGATTATAATTTTTAAAGTTTTCATTGCACTGTATCCAAACCATTGATGTGAAACGACTTGCGCCACGGTGTGAACTTTTGCGATTTCAAATTGTGAAAGAGAGACTCTTTTTCGTCTGTCTTCATAGTCGCGCGGATAAAACGAAAGCAAATCTCCCACCGTGAAAATATTTAACTTTGCAAATAGTTTTCCTGTTGCAGGGCCCACACCACCAAGAGATTCTACAGGCGTTTTTATTGCGCTTATTTGCATTTGTTTTCTCGCTTTGCCATGGCTTTCATTAGAATGGAAGCTTTAAAAGAAGTTGCGCTATAATAGAGATTAGTATATTTCCAAAAACCGAAATTAAAATCAACTCAAAAATTGTGAGAATAAGTGCACTTCTGTAATTTAGTGTTCGTCCGAAAGAAAAAGGTTTTGTTAACCGAAAGATGAGTGGAGATAGAGAACTGTCCAAGCTGCTCCAAACGGAGTTGTAATAATTTTCGCGTTTTGAAAAAAGCATTACAATAAGCCTGACCACAAGAACGATGATGAATAGTGTTATAAGAGAGGAAAATATGCTCCATAGTAATAAAAAAAGACTTGAGAGAATGCCGCCTATATACAGTTTTCCTGTTTGTGCGATATTGCCTAATACCGATGAAACTAACGAAAGAAGGCCGATTGAAATCATCGGCGAAAAATCAATGAGTCCAATTCTCAATGGCAACCGTCTAAAAAGATTGAGATACGGATCGCAAAGCGTTGAAAAAAATTTTCCAACAACTGAATACTCAACCTGTGGAAACCACGTTAAGATTATTCTTATAAAACAGAGAATAACATAGAGGGATGCCGCATAAGAGGCAATGTGAAATAATGCTTGCATAGTTTTCAAGTCCTATTATCTAAAATTATTCGCACCAAACGTCCTTTACCAAAGGCATTAAACCAATTTTCTCAAGCATGTCGCTGTTGTTTGAAATTTTGAGCTGCGAGTTTGCTTTCACGATATAAGGTCCGCTTTTTGTGTCTATATGAAAATATACTGAACAATTACCCGATTGTCCAAATAAAAAATCCTTTATTTGCAATAACGATTTTTCTTCGGAGAACGAGTCTTCTATTTCAATATGCACTTCGCGTATTGCTTTTTCCTTTAAAACGGCAGGGTCTTCAATGCTGTTTACTATGAACGACGGCGTTTCCCTTGTGGCATCAACTTTGCCCTTGAATGCGCAGACTTTTCCGTCTTGAATTTGCGTCTTTAAGGTTTCCCATGCGTCAGGAAAGACAGTCAAGTCCATTTCTCCGTCATAGTCAGTTAATTTTATGAACGCCATGTTTTTGCCTTTTTTTGTAACGATTTCGTGTATATTGTGTACAAAACCCAATATTGTGTATGTTTTCCCCGAGTCGCGCGGATTTTTCCATTGGTCGCCTGCCTCTGCGTTTTTTTCTGCAAGGGATTCCTTTGCCGCTCTTTCTATGTTTTTAGAGGTGAGGGTTACAGAATTTTTTATCACTGTTTCATAGTCGTCCAACGGATGCCCTGATATATAGCACCCAACAACTTCTATTTCCCAATTCAATCTTTCCATTGATGGAAGGTCGTCTAAATCATTGAAAACAAAGTCATCGTACACTTTTTCATTTGTATCTTCAAAAAGATTTCCTTGTCCGTTTTCAGTTCCCGTGACTTTATTTTGAACGTATTTGATTGCCCTTTCCATATCGTTCAGAAGAGTTGTTCGGTTTTTGCCAAGTTTATCGAACGCTCCTGTTTTTATGCAGGCTTCAATCGCTTTTGAGTTTACAAATGCCTTTCTCACTTCCTTGCCGTCCTCGTTTGTGTAGGCTGTTTGCTTTTGCATAACCCGCTCAAGAAAGTCTATAAAACTTTTGTATGGTCCGTTTTCATTTCGTTCGCTGACTATGGTTTTTGCCGCCTCTTCACCCATTCCCTTCAAGCCCATAAGCGCAAATACTATGTGGTTGTCAATAGCGTCAAAGCGCACGTCCGAACGATTTATGTCTGGCGGGTCGATGGGGATTCCAAGCCGTTTGCATTCTGCTATGTAGGTTGGCACTCCATCAGTTGAATTGATTTCATTTGTGAGGTTTGCAGCCATAAATTCAACGGGCTTATGGCATTTTAACCATCCTGTTCTATATGCTAATACAGTGTATGCCGCTGCATGCGATTTATTGAATCCGTATCCTGCAAAGGGTGTCATAATTTCAAATATTTCAGCGGCGTGTTGTTCTGTAAAGCCTTGCTTTAGTGCGCCAGCTATGAAGTCCTTTTTCTTTTCCATAAGAACTTCAGGCTTTTTCTTTCCCATTGCACGACGAAGCACATCTGCGCCGCCAAGCGAGAAGCCTGCAATTTTTTGTGAAACCTGCATAACCTGCTCTTGATAAACCATTACGCCATAGGTTTCCTTTAGAATGTTTTCAAGGCAGGGGTCCGGGTAATGGACTGTGGACGGGTCGTTTTTCCCTTGTACAAATACAGGAATGTAATCCATCGGTCCTGGTCTGTAAAGGGCGTTCATAGCAACCAAATCTTCAATACAAGTGGGCTTGAGTTGTTTCATCCATTTTTGCATTCCAGGGGATTCAAACTGGAAGATGGCAACTGTGTCGCCTCTACAGAACATTTCAAACGTTTCTTTGTCGCATTCATCTATGTTTGCTATGTGGAATTCAGGTTCTTCAGGGGCTCTGTGTTTGTTTATGATGTCTTCGGCGTATCTAATTAAAGAAAGCGTTTTTAATCCGAGGTAGTCGAATTTTACCAGTCCGCACGGCTCTATTATATCCATTGTGTATTGAACGCCAACTTCTCCTGTTTTGGGGTCTTTAAAAACAGGAGCCCAGTTTGGAAGGTCTGTAAGTCCTATTACCATTCCAGAGGCGTGAAGACCGGTGTTTCTATTTACGCCTTCAAGTTTAAAGCAAAGTTCAAAGAGTTTTTTGTATTTTGGATTGTCTTTGTAGGGAATGAGTTTTCCGCCGTCAGGGAATTTATCTGATGGTGGAGTGAATGCGGACTGTATAGTTGCCTTTGGATTGTCTGGAATGCAGGATTTTAACAAGGTGACTTCACTCAATGGAATTCCCAAAACTCGCCCCACATCTGCAATGCATTGCTTTGGCTTGAGTGTGCCAAATGTTACAATATGGCCTACCTTTGATTCTCCATACATTTCCCGCGTATGGTCGATAATATCCTGGCGATAATCGAAATCCATATCAATATCAAAGTCAGGCATTGATATTCGCTCTGGATTTAAGAACCTTTCAAAAATCAAATTGAATCGAAATGGGTCTATGTCGGTAATGTGCATGCAATATGCAACAAGGCTTCCTGCTCCCGATCCGCGTCCAGGACCGATTGGTTTGTTATGCGCTTTCGCCCAATTTATAAATTCCCAAACGATAAGGAAGTATCCAGAAAATCCCATTTTAAAAATGATTGCAAGTTCGTATTCGCATCTTTTTCGGATTTCCGGGGTGATTTCCTTGTAGCGCATTCTCAATCCCTTTTCAACAAGGTGTCGAACGTAGTCATCTTGATTTTGAGAGTACACTTCATGCTTTTGAAATTCCTTTGGCAAGTCAAAACGAGGAAGGCAGTCTTTTAACTCCTGCGTTTTATACTGCCGTATATGAAGGTTGCACATATTTGCAATTTTCAGCGTGTTTTCATAAGCCTCTGGGTGGTCTGGAAAAAGCAGTCGCATTTCCTCTTCCGTTTTAAAATACCATTCTGTGCGTCCATCTCCCATAGTTTGATGGGGCTGATCAAGTTGTTTTTTAAAACCGATGCAACGAAGAACGTCTTGAGCCTCTGCGTCTTCCTTTTCACAATAATGAATGTCATTTGTCACAACGAGAGGAATGTTTAACTTTTCAGCAAGCGCAATCATTTTTTTTGCAGCGATTTTTTGATCGGGGATTCCGTGATCTTGCAGTTCAATATAATAGCGATCAGGACCGAAAAGCTCGAAATATTTTTTTGCAACTTCTTCCGCCCATGTGTCATCATTGTTTAAAAGTGCCTGTGGAATTTGCCCCTGAATGCAGGCGGAAAGACAAATCAAGCCTTCATGACGCTCTTTTAGCATTTCAAAGTCTATGCACGGTTTTCCATAATGGAGACCTTCTGTGTAAGCCGCGCTTGAAAGGTGGCTCATATTTTTGTAGCCTATTTCATTTTCACATAAAAGAATCAAGTGATAGTATTTTCCGCCGTATTTTGTCCTTTCTTGAATTTTGTGGTTTGTTTCGGAAACGTAAAATTCGCAACCAACAATGGGGTTTATTCCATTTGCATGGCAGATATGTTCAAAATTTAAAACTCCGAACATATTTCCGTGATCAGTTAAAGCAAGAGCGGGCATATTTAAATCGTGTGCTTTTTTTACGAGTGAGGAAATTTTCGCCGTTCCGTCAAGCAATGAATAGTCCGAATGCACGTGGAGATGCACGAAGTTTGATTTTGGAGTTCCTTCTGGAAGTGCTTCAAAAATCGGAATGTCAGCCATAGCAGTCTCCCTTGAAAAAAGATAGTTTTCATTTTAGCGGAAAAGCGGACAATTCTCAACGAAAACGCTTTGAAAAATCAATAAATTTTAGAGTAAATTTTTGGTTGCGCATTCTTTACAACAATTGACGACGTTATAATACAACTATGATGGAACTGCGATGGGGGTGATTGAAACGTTCTGACTTGCGTTTTTATGATTGTTTTGGCGCGTGATGGTTGTTTGAATTGAGAGCGAGGGGAGAAGGTGTGGGAATAAGAAAGAGACTATAAGAACATAACGAAATAAATGGGGAGATACACAATTTTCCCAACGTGCTTTATTGTGCGTTCGTTTGAAAAGACGATTGCGCTTTTGATTTTATAATCATCGTTTTTCGTGAAATTGTTCAATGAACTGTGGACGGTGTAGTTTTTTCCCGACTTTATTTCTAGTGGTAGAACAGAAAGCGTGTCATAATTATCAATAAGAAAATCCACTTCTCCTTTTGAGCGGTTGTCATAGTAAAAAAGACTGTGTCCGTGGGCTTTTAATTCACTTGCTACAACGCTTTCATAAACCGAGCCTAAATTGATGCTTGATTCATCAGCAAGAATGGCATTTGCATTGTGTTTGTATAGAATGTTTGTGAGAATCCCAACGTCATTGAGATACAGTTTTAAAAGATTTTTTTGACTTGACTCAATCAAAGGGAAGGCTGGATTTGAAATTGCATGCACTTCAAGCGCAATTCCCGAATTTATTAGGTATTCAAATTCATCTTGGTAGTCTGAAAATCGCTTTCCCGTTTTATTTTCAATATTTTTTGCAACAATTCGCTTTTTTTTATTTTCGAGAGTTGAAGGAATCATTTCATATATTCGGCGGATTTTTAATTTGTTTATTTCATCATATTTTGAAGCGTCGGCGGAATAAAAACGGTGAATGTCATTTTGAATTTTTCTTAATTTTACAATATTTGAATTCGCTAGAAATGAATTCACTGCGTCTGGAAGTCCTCCTACTAATAGATATTTTTTGAACAAGTCCATAATTTTGTTGTGAACATTTTCATCAAGTGTTTCCCTGCTTTGAAATTTACTTTGGAGTGCGTCAATGGCGATTGTACTAAATCCATTTGCTATCAGAAATTCTTCAAAGTCAAGGGGAAACATATTGAGGTTTTCAATAGTGCCTATAGGAATTGAAGTTGTGTTTTTTAGTGCAATTCCGAGCGCAGAGCCACTTGCAATGTATGTGAATTTGTCATCTTGCTTTAAAAATTTGAGCAGGGTCAAAAGTTCTGGGTACTCTTGAATTTCATCGATAAAAACAAGGGTGTTTGATTTTTCCTTCATTTTTGCACCTGCGATTATGCTTGTTTGAATGTAAAAGTCCTGGACTGTTCTGACATTTGAAAAAAGGCGAGGACCAATGGCATCTTCCGCCATATTTAGTTCGATAAAATTTTCAAAAAGACTTTTTCCAATTTGTCGTATAATAAATGTTTTTCCGATTTGCCGCGCGCCTGTTACGAGAAGAATTTTGTTGCTGGGGGATGTGAGAAAGTCTTTGATTTGTTTTTCTATTTTGCGAAAAAGCATTGTACACCTCTCAACTTACACTTTTCAATATAATTTTAGCATAAATTTATACACTTTTCAATATAGTTTTATGATAAAATTATACATTTTTCAATATAGTTTTATGATAAAATTATACATTTTTCAATATAGTTTTATGATAAAATTATACATTTTTCAATATGCTTCCAGAGCAATACACTCTTCTTTCAAAGAGAATGAGGAGAGAAGTATTCTTGATCGGTAAATATATGCTGGAATTTTATTGAGTTAGGGGAGAACTTTCACATTTTTGCGATGAAGACTCCTCTCTTCATTCATTTTTTTTAAGGTAAATTCTTGTGCTTTTTTTTAATTTCTTCTTGCAATTCACTTGTCATTCGTCCTCTGATTCAGTAGAATTACTATTTATAGAAACATTTTCATTTTATTGAAAATAGGCATAAAGCTTTCTTGTTGCTGAAAAAGTGTTTTTTTAACGAAGTGCGCAATTCCTGCGGGATTACTACCGATTTTGTGTTGCAAACTTGCACGTTAAAAACTCAAAGGAAAGAATGGAGAAAACATTCTTCCAATTGCAGTGAGAAATGGCGAAAGATGCGTTGGTTTTTCATTTCTATTTTCTGGCTTCCAGTAGCATGGTGGCGGAGCAGCCCTGCGTACTATTTTAGTTGCCTATTTTAAACGTTTAAAATTTTTTGAGGTGAATGTATATGAAAAAGATTCTTTCTTTTATGATGGTTGCTGTTATGACATGCGCTTTTTTTTCTGGTTGTAAAAAGAGCGAAAAGACAAAAATTGGCATTGCAAAGATTGTGCAGCATATTGCTCTAGACGACATTGAGCGAGGAGTGATTGATGTTGTGAAGGAGGCCGGTATTGATGCGGAATTTGACTTGCAAAACGCCAATGGGGATGTGGGAACTGCCGCGCAAATTGCCTCTCAATTCAAGGCTGAAAAAGTGGATGTGGCGGTTGGAATTGCAACTCCGATTGCGCTTGCGCTCGCAAATACGTTGAAAGAAATACCTGTTGTTTTTGGCACTGTTACAGATCCGCTTGGAGCGGGGCTTGTTACAACGTTGGAACACGGCGAAGGCAATGTTACTGGAATGAGCGATGCGATTCCTACAGACCAGCATATACGGTTGTTTGCAGAGGTTGCAGGGATAAAAACACTGGGTTATATTTATACAAGCAATGAAGACAACTCTTCAAGTTCGCTTGAATTGGTGAAAAAAGGGTGCGAAGAGGCAGGAATTGCACTTGTTACTCAAAGCATCACAAAGTCTGACGAAGTGAAGCAGGCTGCAGAGGCGATTGTGAACCGAGTTGATGGCGTTTATCTTTCTACCGACAACACTGTGTTCAGCGCAATTTCCGCATTGGTGGATGTTTTCGGAAAGGCTAAAAAACCAATTTTTTCAGGCGATGTGACAGCGGCTCGTGAAGGCGGCATTTTTATAGCGAGTGGCTTTAACTACTATAAGGCGGGGCGAGCGACTGGCGAAATGGTTGTTGCGATTTTACAGGGCGCTTTGCCGAGTGAAATGCCAATTCGTTTTATGACAGAGCCGTCTGATTCAGACTTTTTAATTGATTTGGATGTAGCCGCTCATTGTGGAATTGCGTTGAGCGATGAATTGATTGATTCTGCGAATTTGATTTTTCAAAACGGAGTTCTTACAGAAAAATAGCAATGGTAGGGTAGTTTGCTGGGCAGTCTACTAGTGGAGTGAGTGGCACTATTTTTGCCGTTTGCAGTAAGCGTTTGAGATTAGGTAGACCTTATGATTTCGTCTATAATTATAGAAGGGTTGATTTATGGAATTATGGTGCTTGGAGTGTTTGCTACATTCCGAGTGCTGAATTTCTGTGATATGACAGTTGACGGTTCTTTTCCTCTTGGCGCATGTGTTTTGGCCGCTTGCCTTTCATCGGGACTTCCGCCGTCAGTTTCACTTTTTGTTGCCTTTGTTGCGGGGCTTTTTGCAGGTCTTGTGACAACGGGAATTTACACGTATCTAAAAATTCCTGATTTACTTTCTGGAATCCTTACGATGACAATGCTGTATTCAGTCAATTTAAGGATTATGTCTAACAGGGCGAATATTTCCCTGCTTCGTGTTCCGACTTTTTTTTCAAAAATACACACATTTATGACTGTGCATTTTCCTGCCGTTGACTCTGAGTGGGGAATTGCGATTTTTCTTGTTGTTTTTGTGTTTGCCTTGAAGTTTCTTTTGGATTTATTTTATCACACTGACTTGGGGCTTACAATGGGTGTTCTTGGCTCAAACCCTCAGCTTGTGATTTCACAGGGAGTTAATCCGAGCGTGGTGCGTGGAATTGGCATTTGTTTTGGAAACGGACTGGCTTCTTTGGCAGGGGCATTTGCAGCGATGTATAACGGTTTTGCTGATGTTGGAATGGGAACAGGAGTTGTTGTTTCGGGGCTTGCATCCCTTATGCTTGGCGAATTTATAATAAGGACGAATAAAATTTCTCTTCAGACGTTGCGCGTGTTGGTTGGCTCTATACTATATCGCTCCTTGATGATGGTGGCTCGAAGTTACGGCTATAAAATATATATGACGGCAAACGATTTGAAGTTGATGACTGGAATTTTGATTATAATATGCTTGATTATAACGCGCACCAATTTACTCGAAAAAATAGAGTCGCACAGAAAAAAAGGAAATGGAGCGAAGGGGGAGACCGATGCTAACTCTTGAAAATATCAGCATTGTTTTTAACAAAAACACTCCAGATGAAAATCACGCGTTAAAAAACATACATCTTTCTGTGAACAAGGGCGACTTTGTGACCGTGATAGGCTCTAATGGAGCGGGAAAATCCACTTTGTACAATGTAATTGCAGGAACGCTTGCTCCGAGTGAAGGAAAAATTACTCTTGAAATGGAGAAAGGTGTGCTTGATATTACACATGAAAAGGAGTACAAGAGGGCGGCTTATATTGGGCGCATTTATCAAAACCCGCTTTTGGGTACTGCTGGAAAAATGACTCTTGAAGACAACATGGTTATTGCGTCGAAAAAAGGCTTTAAAGGCTTAAAAATTACTTTAAACAACAAGAAGCGTGAGGAATTTAAGGAGAATCTTTCAATTTTAAATATGGGGCTTGAAAATCGTCTTCGTGACAATGTGGAGCTTTTTTCAGGCGGACAAAGACAGGCTCTCACTCTTTTGATGGCTGTGATGTCTCGTCCATCGCTTTTGTTGCTTGATGAACACACAGCGGCTCTCGATCCTACAAACGCGGTAATCGTTATGGAACTCACAAAGAAATTTGCTGCCGATTATAACCTCACGGTGATGATGGTTACCCACAATATGCAGCATGCATTGGACTACGGCAACCGACTTTTGATGATGGACTCTGGCAGAATTATTATGGATATTGCCCGGGAGGAAAAACAAAATCTCACAATGGACGATCTTGTTGAAAAATTCCGCGCGATAAAAAGCGCGTCTCTCATGAGTGACGAAATGCGACTACGATAAACAGAGGGGGCAGAGTGGCGGAATTGTCCTGCGCACTATAAGGTTCAATAGCAAGCGAATATTCAGATTTGAAAGTCTTTGAAAACGCCATTTTGTAGTGGACTGTTTTTACAACAAGTGCGTAGCACGAAGTTTTAAAAGAAAATGGCAGTGGATATGCGAGTTTTTTACACGTCTGTTGCAAAAAAAATCCCCTTTATATCATTGTAAATAATTCCTATAAACGATAAAATGAATTCTATGCAGAAAATTCTTTCACAGATTTTGCCGTCTATTGAAGGGGAGTTGATTGCATGTGATTGCATCACTCCTGTTGACAGAGAGTTGGTTGACAATCTTCCTATTTCTTCTCTCGTGTTTGATTCTCGAGAGGTTTCAGACGGCTGTCTTTATT
Organism: Treponema sp.; assembly: GCA_014803985.1. Lineage (GTDB taxonomy): Bacteria > Spirochaetota > Spirochaetia > Treponematales > Treponemataceae > Treponema_D. Next base: position 48,461 of record JAAVAO010000008.1, on the reverse strand, counting down.
TTGCACTTCCAGGAACTCACACTCATGGAAATAATTTTATTCCACAGGCAATTGAAAAGGGTGCAAATGCGATTGTTTTTGAAGGGGTGCTTTCAAAGGAAATACAAACGCTTTCGGCAAATGCTATCATAAAGCGACAGTTGGAAAATGCCGTTTCAAAAGATGGAGATGCTTCTCAATTTGCAGGTCCTGCGTTTATTAAGGTAAAAGATGCGCGTTTTTCTATGGCTCCGTTGAGCGCAAGTTTTTTTGATAATCCATCAAAGCGTCTTGTGGTGATTGGAGTTACTGGAACGGAGGGAAAAAGTTCTACAGTGTCGTTTATATGGCAGTTGTTGCGTGCATGCGGAAAAAAATGCGGTTTTATTTCTACTGTTGAATATTCATTTGGAGGGGAGGCTCTTCCAAATCCACAGCATCAAACAACCCCTGAAGCCCCGATAATTCAAAGTTATCTTGCCAAAATGCTTGAAAATGGTTGTCAGTATGCTGTCATCGAGGCTTCAAGTCACGGGCTTTCAACAAAATTGAACAGGCTTGGAAACATCCTTTTTGACACTGCGGTTTTTATGAATGTTACGCTTGAGCATTTGGAATTTCACAAGACTTTTGAACAATATAGAAGTGACAAGGCAAACCTTTTTCGCGCACTTGACAAGCATGACCATGTAAAGTGTATCGCGGGGGAAAGCGTGAAGGTTCCTTCCATAGGTGTTGTAAATATGGAAGATGCGAGTGCGGAGTACTTTATAAAATCGACAAAGCAAAATATCTATGGATTTACAAGTGACGGAATGGCTGGAAAAGGTGTCTGTGTTTTTGACGACGCTCCAAAGCAAGATAGCGTTTCTATTTCCGAGTCCTTCCAAAATACCAGTGGCACAGTGCGTCTTATGAAGGCTAAAGACATTGTTTCTGCAAAAGACGGCATTTCTTTTTCGGTTTCTGCTGATGGAAAAAATGCTGCTTTTGAAAACGAGATTAGTTTTCCTCACCGTTTAGAACGCTGCTCTTTTTCTGTAAATGCACATTTGGCCGGCGCATTCAATGTGTATAATAGTATGGCTTCTCTTATTGCTGTTTCCAGTGTTACAGGGATTAGTTTTGACTCTTTGGCTGAAAAAATGCCGCTTTTAACTCCTATAAAGGGACGAATGACTGCCATAGACAAAGGGCAGCCCTTTGAAGTTATTGTGGATTATGCGCATACGCCAAGTTCTTTTGAAACAATTTTTCCGCCGATAAAAAAACGCTGTTCTGGCAAAATTTTCGCGCTTTTTGGAAGTGGAGGGGAGCGTGATTTGACAAAACGCCCTCTGCAAGGGAAAATAGCCGCTCGCTTTTGTGATGAAATTTTTCTTACGGACGAAGATCCTCGCGGTGAAGACCCGTACACGCTTCTTTCACAGATTGCGGAAGGGGCAATACAGGGCGGAATGAAAGTGAATGAGAATGTTTTTATAATTCCCGATAGAAAAAAAGCGATTCGCGAGGCATTTAAAAGAGCGGGGGAGGGAGATATAGTGCTTCTTTTGGGAAAATCTCACGAGAACAGTATAATTTATGCGGATTACACAATGCCGTATAATGAAATAGAAGAGGCAGAATCGGCTTTAAGTGAAATAGGGTATAAAAAATAGTTTTATCAAGAGAGTCGGAGAACCTAAAAATTGCTTTCGCAATTTTTTAACGATTTCCGATTACACAGGAGAAAAAAGAAGAAAATGAATGTAGCGGTAATGTATGGAGGTCGCTCTGGAGAACACGAGATTTCTTTGGTTTCAGCGGCGGCAATTGCACGAGGACTTGGGAAAAATCATACGGTAACATTGATAGGAATTGCAAGTGACGGAAAATGGTATCTTCAGCCAGAAAGTGAGTATACACGAATTTGCACGCAATCAAATTCACCTCTAAAAATTGATGAAAATCCTGAAAATGAGCTGTTTATCGTGCCGGCAGGAAAGAATAAGTGCTTTAAAACGGCAAAAAAGTCTCTTGCAATTGATATAGTTTTTCCAGTTCTTCACGGAAGTTATGGCGAGGACGGAACGATACAAGGACTTTTTGAGATGGCGGACATTGCTTATGTTGGTTGCGGAACTTTAGCTAGTGCCCTTGCTATGGACAAGGAAAAGGCCAAGCAGATTGTTGAGGCTTCAGGAATAAAAATTGTTCCCTATATTTGCATAAAGCGATGTGATTTGAACGATAGCAATAGATATGATGAATTATTTAAAAAGGCAGTTGACACATTGGGATTCCCGATGTTTGTTAAACCGTGTTGTGCTGGTTCTACAAATGGAGTGAACAGAGTGGAAAATGCAAAGGGGCTTTCTTATGCGCTTATGGAAGCGTTCAGTTGGGACGACAAAGTGCTCATTGAAACGGCTGTAGATGCGCGCGAAATTGAATGCAGTGTAACGGGAAATGCCGTTTCAGCATCTATGGAAAACGAAGCGGAAATTGTTACTGCGTATATTCCTGGAGAAATAAACCCTACTCATACGTTCTATGATTTTGATGCAAAATACACTGATCCCGATGGTGCGCATATCACCATTCCTGCTGATTTGAGTGTGGATATGGAAGAAACGGTGCGTGTGGCGGCGGCGCGAATTTACAAACTGCTTGATTGTTCGGGTCTTTCTCGCGTGGATTTCTTTATCGACAGGCAAACGGACGAACTTTATTTTAATGAGATAAACACAATGCCAGGTTTTACGCCGATCAGTATGTTCCCGAAAATGTGTGCTGAGGCTGGACTTGATTTTGAATCGCTGCTGGAAAGACTTTTGGCTCAAGGGCTTGCGCGATACAACTCAAAAAACGCGCTTCAAACATCTCGCTAGGGGGTGCAGTTGCTTGCACGGTAAGCCTGTTATTTAAGAAAACCTAAAAATTGCTTTCGTAATTTTTTTACGGTTTCCGATACCTGATAATGTGCTTGTAGAAGGTGAAAAATGTATACATATAACGAAGGGTGCGTTTTTAATTCTTTAGATGACATCAAGGGCAAGAACATAACCGTAATGGGGCTTGGATTAAACGGCGGTGGATTGGCTACCGTTCGATTTTTTCTCAAATACGGAGCGTTTGTTACGGTAACCGATATGAAGACGGAAGAGCAGCTTGCGTCTTCAATAGATGCGCTTTCACAAGACGAGGAAGTGTGCAAATCTCGCTTAAAATATGTTTTGGGCTGTCATCGCCTTGAAGATTTTGAAAATGCGGATTGTGTTATCAAAAACCCTGGAATAAAAATTGAGGGAAACAAGTATCTTGCTGCCGCTCATGCAATTGAAACCGATATAAGCATTTTTTTGCACTTTTCAAAAGCCCCGATAATTGCGGTGACTGGCAGCAAAGGGAAAAGCAGCACGGTTAGTGCATTACATTACGGCTTGAACAAGGCAGGATTTACATGCTTTTTGGGCGGCAATATAACGGTAAGTCCACTTTCGTTTCTTGAACAGACAAATGAAAATACACCGGTTGTGCTTGAACTTTCCAGTTGGCAACTTGCAGATTTACGTGGGCGCAAGGCGTTGAAACCGTTTATTGCGATCATAACAAAAATTGTCCCAGATCATTTGAATTGGTATGGCAATATGTATGACTATATCGCTGACAAGCGACTGATTTATGCTGACCAAACAAAGGACGATTATACGATAATTGATTATGACGGTGACGAGATGGGAAGCAGTCCGTGTGATTGCATAGATGGAAAATCTGGATGTGATGAGCATAAAACGTGGGGGGATCTTTTTGCCGCTGAAACAAAAGGCACTGTTCTTCGATATACAAGGGGGTCTGTTTTAGAAAATGCTTTTGGCGTATATCAAGAGAATGGAGATGCTGGTTTTGAAGGAAAAGTGATTTTGGAGGGTGAAAAAACTCCAGTCACAATTCTAAAGAATTTGGCAGTTCCTGGCGAACACGCTAAAATAAACGTTTTGAATGCCGCTCTTGTTATGTATCTTATGAAAGTGCCTCCTGAACATATAATTACAATTATGGGTGACTGGCAGGGTGTTGCACATCGCTTGCAATTTTTCTATACATATAAAAACGTGCGATTTTTTAATGATTCATGTGCAACTGTTCCAGAGGCTTCTAGTGCTGCAAGTCAAGCGTTTGGAAAACCAGTGATTTTAATTACTGGCGGTACGGACAAAGGGCTTTCGTTTGATGTGCTGGTGAAAACGCTTTCTGCAAAAGGCAGCGATGCTGTTGCTCCAAAGGCACTGTATTTTCTTTCGGGAACAGGAACTGATAAAGTTATTCCTGAACTTGACAAGAATGGTGTGAACTATTATGGCCCTTATTCAAATCTTGACGGTTTGCTTTTTGACTTGAAGAAAAATCTTGAGTTAAAAAAAGAGATTTTTGAAAATGGAGATGATGAAATAGTTGTGTTTTCTCCTGGTGCCACGAGTTTTGGAATGTTTGCAAATGAGTTTGACAGGGGAAATCAATTTATGGACAGAGTGAAAGCTATTTTTCACTAGAGATTGTTTTTATATAGTTTTATGCTGTATTTTTCTATGCCATTTCTCGTATGAATTATGCAAATCATCTCATTCAGTACAAAAAACGTATTTTAATTAGTAAAATGCGTTTTCAAAGAAGGTATTTATTTGTGTGCAGTGCAATAATGTGTCTACAGCAAATTAGTTGCTTGCCATACGCGCCAAAATCAATTACGATTTTGCATAAAGTGTTAGACAGCGCAGGAGGTTTGATGAACAAGCGTTTTTTTTCTTTGATTTCCTTTGTTTTAATAGTGGTTTTTGCGCCTACGTTTTCATTTGGTGCTTCTCATGGCTTTTCAAAGTGGTGGGAGCCAAAAGAATTGGAAGTTTTTAGAAAGGCGTATCCTGATGTAGAATTTACTTCATCTTATGACAAATCGGAAAAAGATTGGTTGATTACCGTTTCTGTAAAAGATGAGAAGTTACCTGTTGCAAGAGAGGCGCAGTTATATTGGTGCGAAAGTCGTTTTTTGCCAAAGGAAAAACGCAATGAAAAAGAACAGTACCGACCAATGCTTTATAAAATAGCGACTGAAATTCCAAACCCCGACGATTTTACAGAAAAGCAGATTGAACGTATAAAAAACGTCACTTCAACTGAAAACCGTGCAAACGGTCCAATAGATCCTCCGTTTTTGTTTGACATAATATATGATGTGGCGGATAGGGTTAGCACGGAAAGCCACATAAAGAAAGTGGTGTTTTTTGGGGGATGGAGCGTAAACGTTCATGAAAAAATAGAAAAGCCCCTGTTGCGTGCTTCGGAAAGAATTATGGCGTTAGAGAGAACGGCGGAAATTGACGAATTCTTTAAAAGTTTAAACCGAACCGATGGTTTTTCTTGGAGAACAGTCAGAGATACTCAGTCTCGTTCATTTCATAGTCGAGGTCTTGCCATAGACATTTTGCCGCGTGGGTATTATCAAAAGATTATTTATTGGGGGTGGCAAAAGCAACTTGATCCGGAAGGATGGTGGAAAACCCCTATTTCAAAGAGATGGATGCCACCAAAAGAGGTGATAGATATTTTTTGTGAGGAAGGCTTTGTTTGGGGTGGACGCTGGATAGTGTGGGATAATATGCATTTTGAATACCATCCTGAACTTGTGATTTATAGTGCGGAGAAGTAAAATTCTTCTTCTCTCCCTCTACATTTTTCTAAACTGGGCGGAAATTTTTGAGATTGCTTTTGTGGCGGCGGCAGGGGTCTTTTTCATCAGCTCTGAAAATTCCTCTCCGCTTATTTCAATGATCGTGCAAGGCTCTTTTGCAGAGGCATAGCCACGTCTTTTAATTTCCAGCAAATATTCAACTTCTCCAAAAAAATCACCCTTTTTGTACAGTGTTTGACTTCCAGCCTTTATTTCACGCACTGTTCCTTCCGAAACGTAAAATATGGATGTTGCATCGTTGCCTTCATCAAAAATCTTTTCCCCCGCAGAAAAAATGTGCGAATTGTCTTTTGTTTTCAATGCATCGGGAGTTACAAAAAGCAGTCTTTGAAGTGAATTCATTATATTTGACGTGTTGCTTTGTGGTATAAGATAGAGTTCGCTTAAAAGCAAGGAATGAGAGAATTGAACTACATATATAAATTGTGCAAAAATCATAAAAAACATAAAGAAAAAATACACTTCAAGTAAAATGATTATGGAGTTGCTCAGCATTCCATAAATTGTGGAATAGTTTGTTCGGTTTAAAAAGGTTGTTATTATGCAAAGGCAAATGTAAAAACAAACGATGCAAAGCGTTGCGCTCAAAGTGCAGAGCCACATTTTAGGTTTTGTTCCGGAGGCGACTTTATATGCCACAATTGTAAAAATAAAAAGTATAAGATAAAGTGCAATGTTTGTAACAATATTTGATCCAGAGCTAAAGAGTATGGGAAAAAAATCTGCGATGCTTTGGAAAAATGGAAGGGATAGAATCTGCCTTGTTATAAATGATGTGACAAACACCACTGTGCATATTACCACAAGCAAAAGAGAGCCTGCAAATGTAAAAAGCTGGTTTATAATGGGTCTCGGCGGGGCTTCGGTTTTAAAAATTAAAGAAAAACCTTGTAGTATTGAAAGAAAAAGCTTTCTCGCCATCCACATAATAAAAAAAATAAGGACAATGTTTACAATTGAAAGAGAAATGCCTGGCAAAACACCTTTTGCAAATTCCTTAAAGTCAAACAGGGGGTATAGATTTTCAACAATCTCTGCAATTACATCAAGGATTTCGGGAGAGGCATGCAAAATTTCAAAGAAAGTTGTCAAAATCATTAGCAAAATCGGCATAAATGAAAAAATAAATCCAAAAGTGCAAGCAGATGCCGCTGCGTCAAGTTTATTTTGCATATAAAAACTAGCCGTAAGATATACTATTTGAGCAAGATGAATAAATCCTCTTTTTAATTTTTCTTTCATTTGAAAATCTGCAAAAAGTGTATCAAAAGTCTATTAAAAATCCGCAAGTTTTGGGGCGCGTGGATATGGAATGACATCACGAATGTTTTCCATTCCCGTAACGTAGCGGATAAGCCGTTCAAATCCCATGCCAAAACCTGAATGAGGAACAGTGCCGAATTTTCTCAAATTCAAGTACCACTCATAGATTGTTTCGTCCATATTGCGTCGCTTTATTTCTGCAACCAATTTTTCGTAGTCTTCTTCTCGTTCGCTTCCTCCGTTCAGTTCTCCAATTCCAGGAACAAGAACATCAACAGCCTTTACGGTTTTCCCGTCCTCGTTTTGTTTCATATAAAATGATTTTATGTCGCGCGGATAGTTGTAAACCATTACGGGGCTTTTAAAAATGTGTTCGGTCAAATAACGTTCATGTTCTGTTGCAATGTCCGCTCCCCATTCGGGTGCGAATTCAAATTTTGCGCCGCTTTTTTGCAATTCTTTTATTGCGTCCGTGTATGTGATTCTAACGAATTGAGAAGAGGCGACATGTTGCAGTTGATCAATCAATCCTTTTTGAACGCGTTTTTCAAAGAACTCCAAGTCCGCCGCACATTTTTCAAGCGCCCATTTTAATAGATATTTTACAAAGTCTTCTTGCAAGTCCATATCGTCTTCCAAGTTGTAAAACGCCATTTCTGGCTCAATCATCCAAAACTCTGACAGGTGGCGCGGCGTGTTGGAATTTTCTGCGCGGAACGTTGGACCGAATGTATACACACGACTCAAGGCAAGAGCCATCGTTTCTGCCTCAAGTTGTCCTGAGACGGTGAGGCTTGCCTTCTTGCCAAAAAAATCCTTTGAATAGTCAACAATTTTATGTGCTTCTTCAATTTTCATTCCGCCGATTCCCGCTTTCACGCCCATTTCAGCGATTTTTTCCAGCGAAAGAGTTGTCACTTGAAACATTTCTCCTGCGCCCTCGCAGTCAGAGCAAGTGATTTCAGGGGCGTTTATGTATACAAATCCGCGTTCTTGAAAGAATGAATGAACTGCGAACGCCATTTGGTTTCTCACTCGGAAAACTGCGCCGAATGTATTTGTTCGAGGACGCAAATACGCCACGCTGCGCAAATATTCCATAGACATTTTGTTTTTTTGAAGGGGATATTCATCAGGAGGGCATTTTCCAATGCAGTCTAAGTCTTCTAGCGTCACTTCCACCGCTTGCCCTGAAGCTGGCGACGGAATGATTTTTCCCATTGCGCAAATTGATGCGCCTGTGTTCAGATTTTTTAATTCCGATTCAATTTTTTCAACATTTGCATTTTTTGACGGTGCGTTTCTGTCAAATGTGAGTTGAATGTTCGCAAAACAAGAGCCGTCATTAACTTGAATGAAAACGAGGTTTTTTGAATCTCGAACTGTTCTAACCCAACCGCAAACGGTAACATCTCTTCCGTCTGGTGCGGAAGTAAGCAAATCCTTTATCAAAACCGGAACCATAAATCACCTCTAAAAAATCTAACCAAAGTATGTCTCTTATTTTAGTATTTTGCAGCCTCTTTCGCAATACCGCTTTTCCATCTTGCATATCGTGTTTGGTGGTTTTTGCTTGCAATATGGAAAAAATGCGTGTAGCAAACAAAAATTCGCTAGTGAGCGCAGCGAACGTAGGGCGGTGAAATGAACGGATGGTAGTAAGCCGTCTTGCGGCGTCTGTAAAAAATCTCTGATAGATGAGATTCTAGGGATGCCTTGTAATATGCGTTTCAATTTTGCCGATATATAGAATATGAGAAAAAGAGCGTTTATAATTTTTATCGTTGTATTTTTGTTTGCAGGGCTTTTCACTGTTTTTGCAAATGATGCCGTGTCTTCAGAAATAAAAACGTCTTCAAGTGATGAGGGCGTTCTGTTTGCATTTAAATTCTCACAAGGAGACAGTTCTCGAATTCTTTCTACCGTGGATGAAGATGTCTTTGTGAACGGACAGCTCACCCATCGCGCAAAAATTGTGAACCGCATTTCTAGCAGCGTGACAGCCGTTTTTGAAGACGGCAGCGGAGAGTGTAATGCCACCTTTATGACTTCAGAAACTTCAGTCAATCAAAAAGGATCAAGTTTTTCTTGGGGCAATGAGTATACCAGTATTTTCACTCGTGATAAGCGAGGTCGCTACACTATAGATGACATTTATTTTATGCCGACTGTTCGGGATGTTCCCGTTTTTCCCGAGCATCCTGTAAAAAAAGGCGATGGATGGGTGTTTGAAGGGCATGAAGCGCATGACTTGAGAAATACATTTAATATGCAAAAGCCGTTTAAAGTTCCGTTTATGGCAAAATATACCTATGCTGATGATGAAGTTGATGAAAAAACGGGCAGGACGCTGAATCTTATTGAAGTGGAATATGATATGTATTTTGAAAGTCCCAAACCCTCATCTTTTACGAGCGAAAATGTGTTTCTTCCTGCGGTGACAATGGGGCATTCCGCCCAAAAGATTTGGTGGGATAATGAGCGCGGGATGATTGACCATTACAATGAGGAATTTAGAATCATAATTGAAGATTTTTCAGGAGCGCAATACACGTTTTCAGGGACTGCGTATGCCGAAGTTATGGAAACGGAGCGAATGAACACAAAGGAAAATGTAAAAAGAATTTCAGAATCTATTTCGGGGCTTGGATATGACAATGTTGCTGTCAAGACAGATGACAGGGGCGTTACAATTAGCATTGAGAGCATACAGTTTGAAGCGGATTCATCAATGCTTGTGAAGAGTGAAAAGGAAAAGATTAAAAAGATTGCAGAGATTTTAAAGGGCTTTCCAAACGACCTTTTAATTACAGGTTATTGTGCGGATAGGGGAACAAAACAAAATCAACAGCGCATTTCGGAAGAGCGAGCCGCTTCTGTTGCAGACTATCTTTCGGAGTTGGGAGTTCGTTCGCCAGAGTGCATTTTTGTGCGGGGACTCGGCTCATCTTCTCCTGTCGCTTCAAATAAAACGGAAGAGGGGCGTGCTAAAAATCGCCGGGTTGAAATCACCATTATCGACAACTAGATTTCTTCGTTTGTATCAGTGCAATGTGACATACGTTTTTCCAAAGCCACCGTCTTCAGGATGTGCAAATTCAAAATCCTTTACCGCCCTGCAATTTGAAAGGTAGTCGCGAACTTTTTGCTGCAAAACGCCGGCTCCTGTTCCGTGTATTATGCTGAAGTTTTTGAAGTCCTGCATTACGCAACGGTCAATTTGTTTTTCTAGTGCGCGAAGAGCCTCTTCCGCCCTCATTCCCAACAGTCGCAATTCAAAAACTGGCCGTTCGTCTTGTTTTTCCGCTCTTTCTATGGTGTAAGATGGCGTTCTACTTTCATTTTGTGAAATGAACGTCAAATCTTTTTGCTTGAGAGGCATTCTAATGCTTCCGAATTGAACGCTCCACAATTCATCGTCTATCTTTGAAATGATCGTTCCAATTTGATTTGACTTTCCTGCACTCACTGTTGCACCTACTGAAAAATCATTGTGTGTTTTACTCTTTTGTTTATTATGTACAATGATGTTTGCATAGCTTTGTGCGGTGGCAAGGGCTTCTGCCGTCCGTATTCGTTTTTTCTTCGATTTTTTATGCGACCCCTCCTCTTTTTGGGAAGTAGGTTGAAAAAGAACGCCATTTTCTTTTAGTCGGTTTTCTTCTTTTGCAATGGCAGTTTCTTCTTTTTCAATGGACTTTTCGTTTTCCTCTATGTGGGTAGTCAAGTCAGAAATAAAGTTTCTCACTGAAAGCGTTTTTTCACGAGTGATTTCTCCTTCGCGCAGCACCCTCACCAAATTTTCAAGTTGTTTGCGGGTTTCTGAAAGAAACTTGTATGATTCTTGCTGCCTCTCCTTTTTTAATTCAAGTTCTTTTTGTCGTAGTGCAAGGCTCTTTAAATCATTTTTTCGTATTTTATCGTTTATTTCTTGTTCTTTGCAGGCAATTTCTTGCAACAGTTTGTCAGCCTCGCTGTTTTTTTCTGAAAGCCCCCTTATCAGAGAAGACACATCTGCTTGTTCACTTGCTAAATAGCGGCAGGCACATTCTATGACTTTTTTGGGAAGTCCCGCTTTTTTTGCAATGTCAAGCGCGTGGCTTTCTCCTGGAACTCCCATTACAATTCTATAGGAGGGGGTCAATGTTTTAGCGTTGAATTCAACAGAGGCGTTTATGCATTCTGAGTGGGTGTAGCCATAGTTTTTTATCGCTCCTTGATGTGTTGTGATTAAAACAAGAGCCTTTTTTTCAAGAAGCGCGTCTAGTGCCGCAAGGGAAATTGCCGCGCCTTCCTGCGGATCTGTTCCGCTTCCCAGTTCATCAAGCAATACGAGGGATTTTTCATCCGCGTTTTTTACCGCGTTTGCAATATTCTTTATATGCCCGCTGAAAGTTGAAAGAGATTCATCAAGAGATTGCTCATCTCCAATGTCGGAAAATACACTGTTAAAAATAGGAAGCCGTGTTCCCTCTTTTGCAGGAACTGGAAAAGCGCATTGGTTCATCATTGCAAAAAGCGCAACGGTTTTTAGAGCAACCGTTTTTCCGCCTGTATTTGGACCTGTTATAATCAGCACTTTTTTCCCCTGCACAAACCGTATGTCAATGGGAACTGCTTTTTCGCCTAAAATGGGATGTCGTGCGCCCAAAATGAAAAGAGGCTCATCGTTTTTGCATTCGTCTGCATAAATGGCTTCGTTTGACTTTCCCCATTTTGCTGCTGCCGTTATCACGTCAAGGTTTTGCATAATTTTTATGGCGTGCTGTAGATTTATGGAGTGCGGAGAGATTGTCTGTGCAAGCTCCGCCAAAATCCTCTTTATTTCTGCTTGAAGAGCCGCTTCCGCTTCAACTAGTTTATTTGCATATCTTACGCTTTCTTCAGGTTCTATGTAGACTGTTTGTCCTGATGAAGAAACATCATAGATAATTCCTGGAATTGACGAGCGAAACTGTGCTTTTACTGCAAGCACTTGGCGACCGCCCCGTAAAACGGGCACATTTGCTTCAAGAATATTCAGATATTTTGTGTTGGATGTGAAGAAGGTAAGGGAGGCGCGGATTTTTGATTTTAATGAGGCGATTTTTGTATGTATTTCACGCAGGGATGGTAAATCTTTTATCTGCCCATCGATGGTGATGACTTTTGAAATTTCTGATTCCACAGGCGACACATCTGGAATGGTGTCTGTTAAATGCATGAGGTTTGGAATTGCATAGTTTAAAGATGCGTTCTTTATGGTTTCCTTTATTTTTTTTATTGAAATGCAAAAGAGCAGGAGCGATTTTGCTTGCTCAAGAGTTATGGAAACTCCAGAGACTTTTAGCATCTGTATAATTCCGTGAACTTCAGGCCATGCGAGAATGGGAGAGGAGCGTGGAATGTCTAGCAAAAGACTCATTTCTCGCCCGAGATTTTTTTTGTCCTCAATTTCTGCGATGTTTTTTAAAGGCTCAATCTTTGAAAGTGTGTAGCGTCCTTCTTCGCTTGAGCAGAAATGTGAAATTTCATCGCGGATTCTATAAAACTCTAGTTCAAAAAGCGTTTTTCTATTCATTTTTCACAGTTTTTTTTGCTGTCGTCTAGTCTTCCCATGTTTTGTTTTTGATTTGATTTGTAATTCGGATATAACTGTCATACCGTTCCTTTGAAATGTCTCCATCGTCAATCGCCTTGAGAATGGCGCAGCCTTTTTCGTGCGTGTGTGTGCACTTCATGCCAAAATCGCATTTTCCGAGAAACGGCTTGAATTCCCTAAAGTAAAATGCAAGGTCGTTTGCATCTTCTATTCCGTTTAGCATGAATCGTCTGATTCCAGGGGTGTCGATAATTGACGCAAATATTCCTTTTGCTCCGTCTGTGAGAGAGGTGTTCAATTCTATTCGGTGCAGCGTTCCTTTTGTTGTGGTGTGATTTCCGCGTCCGTATTTTTTTGAGAGACTTCCAACTTTCAAAATGCAGCTTTCGTCAAGAACATTGACAAGACTTGATTTTCCAACTCCAGATTGTCCAACAAACGCGCTTATATTATTTTCAAGCAATTGGGCAAACTCGCTTATTCCTTCGCCTGTTTTTGCAGAAATTCGCATAACTTTGTAGCCGAGGCTTTCCCAGTTTGAAAGATGCTTTTCCACGTCCAACGTGGCTTTTTCAAGCAAGTCGCATTTATTCAGGACGATTACAGGATTGAGGTTTTGCAATTCCGCTTGAATCAGTTCCCGGTCGATAAAACGCGGACGAAATGGCGGCTCTTCTGGAGTTGTTACCAAAATCACATAGTCAATATTCGCCGCAAGAAGCTGCGGACATCGTCCTTTTACATTCCACCGCACGAATTTGTTCTTCCGCGGCACAAGTTCTTTGATTTGTCCTTTTTCATCGTCGATTGAATCCACTTCAATTTCCACAATGTCGCCTGGGGCTAAAGGATTGTAGTATTCTGTATCCGACTTTAAAATTTTCCCTTTAATTGAACAAGAGCGCGTATTTCCGTCTTCGCACTCAACCTCAAAGATATTATTGCTCCCCGCTAAAACTGTTCCTTGCATATACTATAATTATTGGATTTTATAAATGTTAAGTCAAGGCTGTGAACGCAAGATAATAAACCAAATTTTATTGTTTATATGTCGTCTTGTAAGTTTTTTAATAAAGATGTAAAAACATTCTTCCAGTTGCAGTGGCGAAAGATACATTGTTCTTCTGTTTTTTAACTCCTCGACTTTCGCCTCCAGTTTTACTACCTCGCACGGCTCGGCTTTACGCAAAACTGGCTAAATGCATTCGCAACATGCGCTCGCGCATTTTGCGCTCATTGTGGCGAGGATTATTCTTTCGCTACTAGCGAGCGACCACAATTAGAGCAATTTTGCCTTTTTCACTGCGCCTTTGCGAATGTTTTTTATATTTTCAAAATTCAAGATTTACATTTTTATATAATGAGGGCGGCTTGTTATGTTGCTATGCGATTACAACTCACTAGCCAGTTTGGGAAGCAGTAGCGCACAAACGGGGTGAGCAGGGCAAAACCATGCGACTGAAAATTAAGGAAGGATAAAAACTGAAAAATAACTGTATCTTTTGCCGCGTGTTTTGTATGCTTCAGTGCCAAAACCGTCTAGTGTGTTGTAATTGCACTGACGGGAGGTGGATGAATGCGTTAGGGTATGGAGCGGTGCGAGGAGCAGAGCGACGATGCAGGACCGCCGAATGGCGGGACCGAGCGGATAGCGGGCCGCGGAACACCCGACCGACCGCTATGCGGGCGGGAACGCCCTGTTTTGTTTTTAACTGTTCAAAAACTTTACCAATTTATAAAAACACGCTATATTTTTTTTATGGAAAATCAGTTTTCACGGACGGAGCGGCTGCTTGGCTTTCGCGCTATGGAAAAAATAAGGCGCGCACATATTGTGGTTTTTGGGGTGGGGGGAGTTGGTTCTTACGCAATAGAGGCACTTGCTCGCAGTGGCGTTGGATTTTTTACGATCGTTGATTCAGATGTTGTATCCGTCACAAATATAAATCGGCAGATTATCGCAACGCATAAAACACTCGGTCGGTCAAAGGTGAGTGTGATGAAAGAGCGCATTTTAGAAATAAATCCCGATGCAGTAGTGTGCGATGAAGAGTGTTTTTTTCTCCCCGAAACTGCGGATAGGTTTGATTTTTCAAAATTCGACTATGTGGTCGATGCCGTTGATACTGTTTCTGCAAAAATTGAAATTATTCTTCGTGCAAAGGCGTTTTCTGTTCCAGTGATTAGTTCTATGGGGGCTGGAAATAAGCTTGATCCGTCGCAATTTTGCATTGCCGATATTTATGAAACCTCTGTGTGTCCTCTTGCCCGTGTTATGAGGCAGGAATTGAGAAAGAAAGGGGTGCAAGGCGTGAAAGTGGTTTTTTCAACGGAAAAGCCCGTTGCGGTTTTTTATGATGATGCGGAGTCTGAAGCGGGCGAAAAAACGGCTCGTCGTTCTGTTCCAGGGAGCGTTGCGTATGTTCCATCTGTTGCGGGGCTTATGATTGCAAGCGAAGTTATAAAGGACATTGCAGGTTTGTAAGAATAGGGGCAACAGTATGTGTCAAAACAAAGTTTTTCAACTGAAAGCCGAGTGCATTATGCAGAAGCGGTCAACGGGAGTCGAACCCGCCTCACGGGCTTGGGAAGCCTGGATAATACCGATATACGATGACCGCAAATAATAAAATAAGTATACACCAAAATAAAAATTTCCGCAAGAGGGGTGTCCGTTTCAAATACATAAAAAGCGACTGGATTCAAAAAGTCATCTTTGGGCGTGCCCTCCTCTTTTCAAGTTCACAACGGGATGAGGAGATTTTGTTTCAAGGGTGCAAGAGGGTTTTTGCAGGCGAAAGATACGTTGCGGTTTTTCCCTGAATTTTCACCAAAATGAAAAATGGTACTGAACAAGCGAGTTTGCTTTGCAAACTCGGTAGCAATTCCGTAGGAATTGCGTATTTCGCTTCGCGCCCGCTCCAATCCCTCACGCATGTCTTTGCTCGCAGAGTAGGAGAAAAAACTCGTACGCAGGCGAAGCCTGCAACGTGAGCCAAGTCTCCGATGTGGTTTTTGAAGAGAGAAGAGGGTGAGGGGTGTTTTTTTTGTTTTTATTTTTATTTAGTTTGCATTAGTACAGGAAACATCAGTTTTCGAGAATTCACTTTCAATCGAATAGTCTCGTTTGACGCTGCCATCTTTATTAAAAAAATCTTCCACGCTGATTATGGGATTGTTTGGACTTTTCCGCGCATAAATTTGTTTGTGAAGTGCAATCAAGTCAACGCGTTCTTGAACAAATCGCGGGTCGTGAGAAAGACACACGTACTTGCTCGGAATTCTTTCTAAAATTGCAATTTCTTCCTGTAAGATTTGAGCGTTGTATGTGTGGTTGCCCTTTCTTTCCTTTGCGTATGTTCCGTCTCCCATAAATGCATAATCACCGCAAAGCAAACAGAGACAGCCTTTAGTGTGGCTTGAAGGCAACAAAATAACGGAGATTTCAGGCTTTGTATTAAAATGCGTGTCGTTGTTGATAACAGTTCCCTTTAAAGTGTATTTTTTTGTGTACTTGCTCACATACAAATTGGTATATGAAACGCGCAGTAAATTAAGGCAGTGATCAGGATGAAAATGAGAGAGGACGATGTTTTTTGTTCCCGTTATTTCGTTTATTGTTTTTGCGGCGATTTTTGAACATCCCACATCAAAAATCCATGTTGCATCAGCGGTTTTTATAAAAACTACATCGCACGAAAATGGCTTGTGAGTTGCAGGAAGATACGATATGTTTTCTGTTAGTTGAACTAACTGCGGTTTTTCATTAACTTTCATACGCTTATTGTACTGAATTTTTTTATCGAATAAAAGTGGATAAAATATGTCGGCGTTTTTTTAAGGCGTTGCATTCAAAGGAATTGCCAAAAGCACGTTTTTCGATGTGTCCAATAACTTGTTTTTCTTAATCGAAAATGGTACAGTTGCTTTATGAATTCATCAAAATTTCGTTTTGTATTGATTTTGTGTATGTTTTGGCTGTGCTTTTCTCTTTGGGCAGAAGTTTACTCCGCTCAACAGATAATTAAAAGCGATCATTGGATTTATGATGCAATTTCCGCATTGTCCGTGCAATCTGGCAGAAGACCTGTTGTTGATTTAGGACCTGTTTCAGTTGCAGAACTTCGCATTCAATTCAAAAGGATAGATAAAGACCTTCTTTCAGATTCTGGGAAATTGCTTTATGAAGAGGCGGAGAATTTTTTATATTCTGATGCAGTTGGCTTGCGGTTTGGAGGGGCGTTTGCTGGATTCAATTTGAGCGCAGATGTTGAATTTCTCTTTAAATCCAATAAGGATATGGACTGGTCGTTTGCGACTGACTACACGAGCGGAACAGAGGATGAAAATGCAAATAGATTGTATGGGAACACTTCGACTTTTCAAGCAAGCCCGCTGAACAAACCTTCGATTTCTCTGCCGATTTATCTTGGATGGGGCGATTATTTTATGATTGAAACAGTTCCTGTCCTTGCAAAAAGTTATTGGGGAATGCAGAATGATAAAAACTTCACTAATTTAATTTATCGTACAAGCGACTTTGACTTTTTGTGGCCGCAAACTGCCTATGGATCTGTAGGATATGCGTTTGAAAAATGGGGTTTTAACTTGAACGTGGGAAGGCAGGGGTTAAAAGTCGGGCGCACACTCACCGGTTCCATTATATACAACGACTCTTTTGAAACTGATGGATATGTGCAGTTGAACGTATACAGTGAACGCTTAAAATACAACCTTGACATTGTGCAGGTTGAAAACGATAAATATATGTATTTGCATGTTATTGACGTGAATTTCTTTAAATGGCTCAAAATCACTGTTCTTGAAGGCTCTTTAGTTCATGGTCCGTTTGAAATTCGCTTTTTAAATCCCCTGATGATAATGCATTCGTTTGGCGGCTGGACTGAATATAGATCTGACATAGAGGAAAAGGTGTATGGCGAGGCGGATTTTTGTGCCTATATGGGGTTCAATATAGACGTTGTTCCTTGTAAAAACTGGAGGCTTTATTTTCTGTACGCTCAAACAGAAATACAATCAAAGGCAGAGCTTTCGGGTTCGGGAAAGTACACTCCAAACGGTATAGGAGCGCAATTTGGAACTGAAATTGTGATCCCTCATAAAAAATTAGGATTCTTTAAAATAGGGCTGGAGGCGATTTATACAAGCCCGTATTTATATTTGAAGGACACGCCCGATTCTTCTCTCATAAAAGAACGGTATGATATGCAAACTCCAAAGAATATACCTTTGTATTCGTGGATAGGAAGTCCGTTTGGTCCTGACTGCATAGGCGGAAAGGCGCTTGTAAAATATGAGAATGTACAAAAATGGGGTGCTGAAGCATCATATCTTTTTTTAGCGCACGGAACAAACTCTTTTGGTTTATTCAATCAATATGGATCTATAGAGGGCTACGACCAAAAGTTTTATATATTTTATCCTCGTGCCTACAGGGGATTTTTGAAACAGGGAGGAAAGTTGGAATCTAGCCTGTCTGATGCGGAAATTGAATCGTGGGCAAGAGACATGGGATTAACAGGCACGGTGTCTTTTAATAACTGTCTTACGCTTTCTGGGTATTACTCCTTGAACAAGCACTTTCGTTTTGACGCATCTTTTTCATATATCTTTTGCTTTAACTATAAAAATGAGAAAAACCGATTTGAGCAGGGCGTTGAACTTGCCACAAGCGTAAAATACACCCTGTTTTAGTGTAAATTGTGCGTTTGAGGAAATGTACAAAACAGCATTGTAAATTGATAGAGGTATTGCTCGCGTCTAACTGCGAGTTTTTGCCTTCGCTAGAAAAGGTGTATTGTAAACTGTCACTGAACTCTTTTGCTGCTGGCAAAGAAAATTTTTATATTTCTCTTAATTACTGTCTTGTAAAACGATTAGTTTCAGATTAAAATAGAACTATGGTTGAAATCGCAAAAAAACACGGTCTTATTTATTCTTCTGATTTTAAATCTGTTTTGGGAGTGGATTCTGAAAGCAAGGAATTTGATGGGAATGTTCCTTACGGAGCAACTCATATAGAAGAGGATGCTTTTTCTTGTTGTAGTCTTGAGAAAATTTCTCTGCCCGATTCCGTTATGTCTGTGGGGGCGAATCTTTTTTGCAATGCAACTGCTTTAAAAGAAGTGAGGCTTCCATCTGGCTTGAAGGAACTTTCCCCCTATATGTTTTCAGGTTGCACGGCTCTTTCAAAAGTTGAAATGCCCTATGAAATCCAAGATTTTTCAGAGGGGCTTTTTTCGGGATGTTCTTCATTGGGCGAAATTCCGTTCCGTTCCACTGTTGTTACACTTCTAGAAAATGTTTTTGCAGGCTGCGAGTCTTTGGTTTCTCTTGTAATTCCAGATTCTGTGACAAAAATATGTTCAAGTGCAATTTCAGGTTGTTCTTCTTTAAAAACGATAGTTTTGCCCGCGTCTTTAAAGGTTTTTGAACCTGACGCAATAGCAAATTGCCCTCTCTTGAGCAGGCTTCGCATTTCTGATGCAAACGAGTTTTTTTCTGTTGACGATGATGGTTGTGTTCTCTATAAGAAAAACGAAGATGGCACTCAAACTGAAATTTTTACGGTTTCAAATAAGGTCTGTGTGGAAGTTCCCTGTTTGAATGAAGAGTTGGAATCTGAAAATCCTTCAATTGTCGATTTTGACGAAGAGGATGATGAAGAAAATGAAGAGTTTGTTGCGGCTTCTGAATGTGGCGTTGAGGATGAAGGCAAAGGCGATGACAAGACTCTTTCTAATGGCTGTGACAATGATTGTAATAATGAAAAAGATTTGATGGAGGAAACGAAGATGGAAAATGACGATATGTCATCAAAATTGGCGGATATAATGAAACAGGAAAAGCAATACGGCGAAGGCGACTTTTCGATTATGGATATTCCTGAGGCTTCTGAAGAGGAGATTGAGGCGAATGTGCTTGCTCCGTCAAATGGCGATTCTGGCAATGCAACAGAATCTGTCGCTTCTGAAGCAGAGGGAGATGTTGTTGAGGAGGCGCAAACCCTTGAAACATCGGAATCTGTGGAAGACACTTCTTTGTCCGAGACTGACAATGCAAGTGAACCGCAAGAAAAAACAATGAATGAACAGGTTGCAGATATTATGACGCAAGAGCCGCCGCTGTCTGGGGATACAAGTGAAATAGTTGCCGAAGCCGATGTGAACGCAGAAACGAGCGGAGTTGCCCCTGCTTTGAACGCGGATTCAGAATCGGCGGATGATTCTTTAGAAAGTGAAGAGGATTTGGAAAGGTCTGTTTTAAATAATTGTGTGTTTGAGGCTGATAAAGTTGAACAGCAAAAACTTGATTCAGAGAATGCAAGCAGACGCATTCTTTTTGTGTTTGCAGAGCGGCTTGATGAAGGTCAATTTGGAAAGACATTCTCCGCTCCCCTCACAAAATGTTGTCATCGTCTTGCAGAAGTGCATAATTATTCTAGCATTTTCTATTTTTATGGGATAAAACTTGACAACGAAAAGTTCCGAAATCAATTCATTCGTTTTATGAAGGAAAAGGATGTGGTTGTTGCCTGTTCATCTTCAACTCTTTCAACCATCAGCGATGGAATGCGTGATTTCTCGAAGTGCGTTGGAATTTCGCTTGAAAAATCGGAGATTGAAAAACAGATTGACATTGCCCATAAGCCGGATGGCGGAGTTCTTAAGTTGATAATTCAAGACGTTATTTAAAATTCCTTAATTTTCAGCAACGAGCGAATTTTCAAATTCGGGAGTTGCTGAAAATGTGATTTTGTAGCGAAGCGAAAAATCGCAGTACAATAGGCGAGTTTTTGAAGAAAACTCGCATTAAAAACAGCAACGCTATTTTAGTTGCCTGTCTTAAACGTTTATTTGTTTTAATTGCAATTGCAACTTTTTCTATAAAATATAGAGGCATGTGTACAGAAGTTTTTGTATGAGGAAAAAGTGGTTTTATAAAGTTTTAGGCAGAAGAATTTCGGTTATCTTAATTCTTCTTGCCGAACTTTCTCTTTTAGTATATTTGATATGGAGCAGGAGTTTTTCTTCAAAGATCGTAACTTTTGCTCTGAATTTCTTTTCACTTGTTATATCATTACTCATCGTTTCAAAACGGGAAAAAGGCGGTTATAAGCTTATATGGGTCTTTCTTTTGTTGTCGTTTCCTTTTGTGGGCGGAAGCCTTTATATTGTCTTGAACTTGCGGACAGGCACAAAAAAATTTGGTAAAAAAATCGTAAAAATTGAAAGTGAAACGCGCTCCTCGTTTTTTATTGGGGGAAATGACTTTGAAATTGTGAGAAAAAACGATTATTCCTATTTGCCGCGCGTTTTTTATCTTGAGAAATGCGGTTTTCCTGTGTATGAAAATTGTGAGATTACGTATCTTTCTCCGGGTGAGAAATTCTTTGAAAGCCTTATTTCCGAACTGCAAAAAGCGAAGAAATATATCTTTATGGAGTATTTTATCATAGAAGGCGGAAAGATGTGGGGGGCTATTTATGAAGTCCTCAAAGAAAAGGCGGCAAATGGCGTGTGTGTGCGCGTTTTGTTTGACGATATAGGTTGTTTTATGACGCTCCCTTCTGACTTTAAAAGAAGTCTTGAAAAAGATGGAATTCACTGTGAAATTTTTAATCCGTTTACACCATTCCTTTCTTCAGTTCAAAACAACCGCGACCACCGAAAAATCACTGTGATTGATGGAAGAACTGCCTTTACAGGGGGTGCAAATCTTGCTGATGAATATATAAATGAGATACGAAAGCACGGTTATTGGAAAGATGCAGCGGTTTTGATTAAGGGAAAGGCTTCTTGGAGTTTTACGGTTATGTTTTTGCAAATGTGGCAGTTTACAACAGGAATTGCGGAAAATTACTCTGATTTTTATCCGTACGATCAGAACGATTGCAAGGAAAATGAGGTAAATGCGTTTTCGGTGGGTGGAAATAATGGATTTGTTCAACCTTATGCTGATAGTCCTCTTGACTATGAAAATGTTGGCGAACATGTGTATCTTCAAATTATTTCAAATGCGAAAAAATATGTTTATATAAACACCCCCTACTTGATTTTAGATGACAGTTTGAATTCTGCTCTTTGTCTTGCCGCAAAGAGTGGCGTTGACATTATAATTGTCACTCCCCATAAATGGGACAAGCGGATTGTGCATTTAACTACACGCTCATATTATCGCCGTCTTATTGAGGCGGGTGTGAAAATTTATGAATATACAAATGGTTTTATTCACTCAAAAGTTTTTATCTCTGATGACATAACGGCAACCGTTGGAACAACGAATCTTGATTTTAGAAGCCTGTATTTACATTTTGAATGTGGTGTTGTTTTGTATGAAAATGACGAAATAAGCACAATAAAAGCTGACTTTTTGAAAACCCTTGAAGAGTGCGAATTGATTTCCCTTTCTAAAAAAGGAAATATATTTACGCGTCTTTTTGAATCAATTCTGCGGCTGTTTGCTCCGTTGATGTAGAATTGTATAATCCAGTTTTGCACTGTTATCAATCCAAATTAAAAAATATCTTTCGATTTCAATTCCTTGCATCTTTAGTTTGCGATGGCGACCCGTTTTCTTATGACGGAGACTGTAGATTGTCGCAGAGTTCTGTCCTCTCAATGCTAGTGCATTCTGTTATTGTATGAGAAGAGTTGCTAAAAATGAGAAAACCTTGTGTACATACTTTTTACATTTTCTACATACCTTAAAACTGTATCGCATTTTAATTCCGAAAAATCTATATGAAATACGAGAGACGACTTTTATGAAAAAATGCATATAACCGCCAAATTTATATAAATTCGGCGGTTATAACCGAAAAATTCATATAAAATTGGCGGTTATAACCGAAAAATTCATATAAATTTGGTGGACATAACCGAAAAATTTATATAAAATTGGCGATATGGCAGATACTTATGGAATCACGCGTATTGCAGAGCCTTCGTTCAATGCAGCGTATAATTTAAAAAAAATCATACTTTTAATAGGACCTCGTCAAATAGGAAAAACAACTTTCTTGAGGCAGCTTGCTGGCAAAGGGCAGCATGTTCTTTCGTTAAATTGCGATGACAGCGATGATGTTTTTATGCTTGAAGAAAAATCCTCCTCGGAATTACGAAAGTTGCTTTTTGGTTATGACTATGTTTTTATTGATGAGGCCCAGCGCATAAAAAATGTAGGTCTTGTTTTAAAGAAAATTGGCGATTTGCATTTGGACTCTAAAATTTTTGTTACAGGTTCGTCTTCATTTGATTTAGCGGGAAGTTCTAATGAACCTGCGACTGGCAGAATTATGCAATACAAGTTTTATCCTCTGTCAACACAAGAAATGATTTTCCATACCGATGAGCGTGAGGAAAGAAGAATGCTTGAAAATCGTCTTATTTATGGGATGTATCCGGAAGTTGTTACTCATTTAGGATATGCACGTGAAATCCTTTCAAATATAATTGAAAATTATCTTTACAAAGATATTCCTGCGTTTGGTGGAATAAAAAAATCTGATCTTTTGCAAAAACTTGTGCGTGCACTTGCTTTTCAAGTGGGGAGCGAGGTGAGTTATAATGAGCTTGCAAATATGTTGGGCGTTGACAAGGAAACTGTTGAAAACTATATAAATCTTCTTGAAAAAGTTTTTGTGGTTTTTCGACTCGACTCGTATAGTCGTAATTTGCGCAATGAAATTAAAAAAGGAAAGAAAATTTATTTTTATGATAACGGAATTAGAAACGCTGCAATCAATAATTTTTCTCCACTTGAAACACGAAATGATGTGGGTATTCTTTGGAAGAATTTTATAATAATGGAAAGACAAAAACGAAAGGCTCTTTTGAATGATTATTCGCACAGTTTTTTTTGGCGTACACACTCGCAACAGGAAATAGATTATCTTGAAGAAGGGGATGGGAAACTCAGTGCGTATGAGTTCAAGTATAACCCAAAGGCAAAATCAAAAATTCCTCCTGCATTTGCAAAGGCGTATCCTGATGCGCACTATGAGGTAGTGAACAAGGAAAATTATCTTGACTTTGTTTTGGGAATGGCAGGGGGAGAGGGTGATATTCACCTTTCAAGCAATAGTTCAACTTCTTTTTGAAAGAGCGGGCGGAATTCTCCGGGCTTTAGCGATTCGTCTAGATAAAGAGAACCGATGGAAAGTCTTTTTAAAAACACAACGTGGCATCCTGTTTGCAAAAACATTCGCTTAACTTGATGATATTTTCCTTCATTAATGGTGAGTTGTGCGCTGTTTTCGCTTTTCCATTCTAGAGAAGCACTTTTTGCATTGAAAGCAGGCTCTTTTCCTTCTGCATCAATATGAATTCCATTTGCAAATATGTGTGCAATTTCATTTTGACGCGCGCTTTTAACCGCGTCTTCAAGCTTTACAAAATATTTCTTTGAGAAATGCGTTTTGGGCGAGATGATTTTATGTATGAGCGCGCCATCTGTTGTGAAAAGAAGCAGCCCCTCTGTGTCAATATCGAGCCGTCCTGCTATATGAAGGTTTTCAAGCAAATACGGAGTTTTATACTCTTCTGAAAGAAGGTCAAAAACAGTT
This sequence comes from Treponema sp., assembly GCA_014803985.1. GTDB lineage: Bacteria > Spirochaetota > Spirochaetia > Treponematales > Treponemataceae > Treponema_D. Next base: position 24,320 of record JAAVAO010000008.1, on the reverse strand, counting down.
TCGTGAAGTCCGTCCTTGTTTGCGCTTACGGTGTTTTGCTTTTTATTCATCATAAGGTATATGTTTTTTGTCAGAGAAATAGGATTGCCATCGGCAATAATGGAGTCTGTGTCTGGATTTACTTGAAAGGCGGTGTCAAAAACTCTCTCTCCATTTACAAACACGTTGTGTTCTTTTAAAAATGCCTTTATTTGCTTTCGGGAGCCGAAGTTTTCATGCGAAAGAATTTTGTCGATTCGCTCTTTGCTCACTTTTTACGCTCATCTATGGGAATATATGTTCTTTCTTCGCAGACATTTTTATAGGCAGGGCGATAAATTCTTCCCCCTGCTATCAATTCCTCCATTCGGTGAGCAGACCACCCCGCGATGCGAGAAATTGCGAAAACAGGAGTGAACAATTCTCGCGGAATGCCAAGCATATCGTAGACAAATCCTGAATAGAGGTCAACATTTGCACAAATGCCTTTTGCAGAAGAATGTAATTCCATTAAAATTTGCGGGGCAATTCGTTCAATCGTATTATAGAGTTCAAATTCTTCAAGCCGTCCTTTTTCTTCTGCAAGTTTCTTTGCTTTGTCGCGTAAAAGAAGCACGCGCGGGTCGCTTATAGTGTAAACTGCATGGCCCATTCCATAAATCAAGCCAGTTTTGTCAAAAGCCTCGCGAGTTGCAATTTTATAAAGGTATGCGCGGATTTCATCTTCGCTGTTCCAATGTTGAACTGACGCTTTTATTTCGTCCATCATTTCAACTACTCGTATGTTTGCTCCTCCGTGTTTTCTTCCTTTGAGAGAGCCTACTGCGGCGGCAATTGCAGAGTATGTGTCCGTGTCCGCAGATGCAACAACATGCACGGTGAGGGATGAGTTGTTTCCACCTCCGTGTTCTGCATGAATGATAAGCGCAAGGTCAAGCGTTTCTGCCTCAAGTCTTGAGAAGTTGCCATCGGGTCTAATTAAGTGTAGAAAATTTTCCGCTGTAGAAAAGGTGGATACAGGATTGTGAATATACATGCTTTCTAATTTGAGGCGACGCAATGCCTGATAACTGTAAGCCGCCATGGTCGGAAAACGTGCTATGAGTTCTATGCACTGTCTCATTACATTTATGACAGAACGATCTTCGGGATTTTTATCAAAAGAGTAATTTGCTAAAACTCCTCGCGCAAGTTTATTCATTATATCAGGAGATGGAGCGTTTAGAATCATGTCGTTTGTAAAATTTTCAGGAAGAAATCGGGCATGTCCTAAAAATTCTTTAAAGGTTTCAAGTTCGCTTTCTGTTGGCAGTTCTCCCATCAAAAGCAAGTATACACATTGTTCATAGCAATAGTCATCATGGGATTCTGCATCCTTTATCAAGTCAATAATGTCATATCCACGATATAACAGTCTTCCTGGAACTGAAATTTTTTCGCCCGCAGAACCTGTTTTATATCCTACGACATCACCGATTCGAGTTAATCCTACAAGGACTCCTGTGCCATTGGCGTTTCTTAATCCTCTTTTTACATCGTACTTTTCATACAGATCAGGATTTATGGGGTCATTTAAAACTGCACGGGATGAAATCTTTTTTAATATTTTTTCTTGAAGTTTATCCATACGTTCCCCCTTAAAAAAAACCAAGAAAAAATGCAGAAAACGATGCCTTGCAACTTGTTATAAATACACTTTCAATTGGCTTTTTACCCCATTTTTTTACAAAAAAAGCAACATTCCAATTATAGCACATCCTTTCGTTAAATTCAATATGTCTTTTGATTATCTTTCTATCAATAACAAGCAAAAAAGTAGGCGGGATGGCTTCTTTGAAAACGCTCATATCTGCTCTGCATCGTTGTTAAGAAATAAAAAAGAATTTTAATTTTAAATAATTTTTCGGTTGTTTATTTTTTAAATTTCTATATAATTGGTGTATGCGCCGATTTATATTTTCGTTTTTTATTTTGTTCTTATCTATTCTTATTTCGTCTTGCTTTGTAACAACTGCCGCCTTGAATGCAGTTTCCTCTTCTCTTTCTGGAAGCGACAAAAAGGGGGTGCCCAAAAAACAAAAAACTGAAAATACTGCAATGCTTGCTTTGACGGGTGAAACCGATGTTACTTTAGTTGGCGATTTTTTTCCCACTGCGCTAAAATTATATGAAATTATTCAAACGCAAAATCCAAACCATTTAGGGCTTATGAGTATGACGGGCAGTTTAAATATTATGTATGCTAATGCCTTTGTTCAAAGTCCCGCTTCTTTGTTGTCTTTGCGTGATTTTGAAAAGCAAAATAAAGAATATGATAGGGCAAAACTCCATTATCTTCGAGGTCGTGATTTTTGTATTGATGCACTTGATGGCAGGCATAAGGGCTTTAAAGACTTGATTGATTCTAATGAAGAGGAAAAAATTGACAAGGCGATTTCCATGCTTGATAAAAACGATGTTGCAACGGCGTATTGGGCGGGCGCAGGATATTTAGGGGCGTTTAGCCTTGATCCGTTAAATGCTGATTTGTTGATGCGGCTTTCTATTCCTGTTGCAATTTTGGAAAAGGCGGCTTCCCTTGATCCTGACTATTCCGATGGTGCAATTTGGGAAATTCTTGCGCAGTTTTATAAGAGCGCGCCTGGTGAATTTGGCGGAAATGAAGAGAGGGCGTTGTATTGCTATGAAGAGGCACTTCGGGCTTCCAAAGGAAAAACACCCGGTCCGTATATTATATACGCACAGAGTTTTTGCATACTTGATGGAGATGAAGAGGGATTTGTTGATGCTTTGAACAAGGCTCTTGCAATAAACCCTGATGACAATCCTTCTACAAGGCTGATGACAACAATAAATCAAGAAAAAGCGCGTTACCTTTTAAAGAACAAGGGGGATTATTTTTTGCAGTGGTAGGGGCACACGCTACAATTTTTTTATCAGTTTTAACTGGTTTTGCGTGTGCCTTCAGTTTTATTGCGGACAATAAAACTGACATGATGGTTTGAGGAGGCGAGACACGCCGCAATTTCTTTATCAGTTTTAACTGGTTTTGCGTGTGCCTTCAGTTTTATTGCAGGCAATAAAACTGACATGATGGTTTGAGGAGGCGAGACACACCGCAATTTCTTTATCAGTTTTAACTGGTTTTGCGTGTGCCTTCAGTTTTATTGCAGGCAATAAAACTGACATGATGGTTTGAGGGGCGAGGCACGCCGCAATTTCTTTATCAGTTTTAACTGGTTTTGCGTGTGCCTTCGGTTTTATTGCGGACAATAAAACTGACATAATGGTTTGAGGAGGCGAGACACGCCACAATTTCTTTGTCAGTTTTAACTGGTTTTGTGAGGATGAAAATTGTTGGGCGTTGTTTGATGAATGGAAGGGCTTATAAATAAAGAAACTGTTATGGCGATTGTGTGTTGTTTCATACAAATGTGCATAGATGGTTGTTTTGCGAAATTGTATTTGCAGCAATTCTAGGAGGCTTTAAACAAATTTCGCTTTTACCTTTTTATTTGGAGGAACTATGAAATTTAAAAAATGTATTCTTGCAGGAATGGTTGTGCTGTGTGCTTGTGTTTGCTTTGCTCAAACTTTGAAGATTGCTTCGATTGCTCCTGCTCGCTCTGTTTGGGACATTGAAGCGAATAAACTCGCTCAAAATTGGTATAACCTTACGAATGGCAAAGTTCAAATGAAGCTTATGAATGCAACTGCTATGGGTGGAGAAATAGGCGTTATCCAGAAACTAAATGCAGTTCGTCCCGGACAAAAAGCCCCCATTGATGGAGCGGTGTTCACAAACATTGGTATTGCCGATCTTGTTCCTGATGTGCACATTATGACTCTTTGCGCTCCGTTCCTTTTTAGAGATCAAGCAGAAGTTGATTTTGTGTATGAAACAATAAAGCCGCTTATCCAGTCAGAGCTTTCAAAAAAAGGGTATGTGTTTTTGGGGACCTTTAGCGTGGGCTGGGCGTATTTTTACACAAAGAAGCCTGTTCACACTCCAACAGATTTAAAGACGCAAAAACTGTCCGTCGCGGGGCTTGGTCTTTCAACGCTTTCCGATTCGTTTAAGGAGGCGGGATTCAATACAATTGACATTGCTCCTGACAAACTTTTGCAGAGTGTAAAAACTCCTGGAGGTGCGGAAGGTTTTTATACAATACCGCTTTATGCGTATGCAGGGCAATATTATAAGTCATTGCCATATATTTTAAACGCGCCGATTTGTCCGGTAATAGCAACTTTTATAATAAACAAGACTGTTTGGGAGTCGTTTTCTGAATCAGAACGCAAAATCCTTTTGGATGCAGTCAAGGTTGCCGAAGAAAACTTTGTTAAAGAACAGCAAAATACAGATGCTGAATACTTAAATTTATGTGTTCAGGGCGGATGCACATTGGTTACCCTCACTCCTGAAGAATATAGAGTTATGGAAGAAACATTGAGCAATGATGCGTATGCAATGGCAAAAACGGGCTTGATGGATGTTGATTTATTTTCAAAGATAAAGGAAGCGTTAAAGAAACATCGCGGGGAGTAAAAATGCTAAAGAAAATTGAAGACGGAATTTCAACTGCGCTTGTTGCTATTCTTGCTGTTATGCCTCTTGTTCTAAAGTTTATACAAAGTGTTTTGCATGTTCCAGTTCCGAGCGCGGATTTGGCAGTTCTTCATTTTGTCTTTCTTTTTGCATGCATAGCGGGAATTGTTACGTGGCGAGATGACCGGCATTTGAGCCTTGCGTCTTTTACAGAAAAATTTCCCCCTCTTGTGCAGGCAATCTTCCGCGAGATTTGCAATACGGTAACCCTTTGTATTCTCACTGCTTTGTTTTTAACTTCACTTTGCCAGCTTGTAAATCCACTTCAATTTATCGAGTCGTTTTGGGCAATTTTTACAACAAGATTTTTCTTTGTGTTTTTACCTGTTTGCTATCTTGCGATGGTGATAATGACCGCATGCAGAAAAAGTGAATCGGGTGAAAAAAAATGCTCTTTGCTTTCTATTGTGTTGGGTCTATTTTTGGGACTCTTGATTTCTCAAAGTTCTGTAACTGGAATAGCATGGTATATGTTCGGTGCAACCGATGAAACTTTACCGATTTTATATAAAATTTCAAACGGTTGGTTTCATTTTTCAACGCTTCTTTGCTGGCCGTTGATTGTGATTATGGTGTTCCTTGCATTTATGGGGCTTCCCCTGTTTTTAGTGCTTGCAGGAATTTCATATATCGCTTTTTCGCAGAGTGGCGGTTATGTTGACGTGATTCCACTTGAAACATACAGGATTTTAACAGATCGAAATATCGCCGCTATTCCGCTGTTTACCATTGCTGGCTATATTTTGTCGCAAAGCAGTGCGGGTCAGCGTTATGTAAAAGTGTTTAGCTCTCTGTTTGGGTGGTTTCGTGGAGGAACTGTAGTTGCTGCCGTAATTGTTACAACGTTTTTCAGTACATTTACAGGAGTGAGTGGCGTTACAATTCTTGCGCTTGGCTCTCTGCTTTCCGTTGTGTTGACGGGATCAGGATATTCAAAGAACACTGCGGAAAGTCTTGTCACTTCAAGCGGTGCGATTGGATTGCTCTTTCCTCCGAGCGCGGCAATTATTATGTATGCAACAACAAACTATTTTTCAGTTGATGTGATAGAGTTGTTCAAGGGCGCGCTATTGCCAGGGGTTTTGATGGCTCTTGCTATGATAGGCGTTGGAATTTTCTTTGACAGACAAAAAACGCGCCCTCAATTTTCAGGTCGTGAGATTGGAAACGCTCTGTTAGGCTGTATTCCTGAACTGTTGATGCCGATTTTTATATGCATTTTGTATTTCAATGGAATTTTTGATTTGCTTGAAGTCGCTTCTTTTGCGGTGATTTATGCGTTTGTGTTGTCAACATTTGTTCGCCGTGATTTTTCCTTTTCTGAATCTTGTGAAGTGATTGCTTCCTCCGTTCCGGTTAGTGGTGGCGTGCTTTTTATCCTTGGAGCGGCAAGTGGAATTTCATATTTTATTCTTGACGCTCAGCTTCCAGTGCTATTGACGGACTATATCACTCAATATGTTCACAGTCCGTTTATATTTTTGATTTTAATGAATATATTCCTTTTGGTAATCGGTTGTTTGATGGATATGTTCTCTGCAATATTGATAGTTTCTCCACTTCTTTTACCTCTTGCTGAAAGTTTTGGTATCCCGTCGGTTCAAGCGGGCGTTATTTTCCTAATGAATTTGTCAATTGGATTTTTAACTCCTCCTGTCGGAATGGACTTGTTTATTTCATCTTATGCATTTGGAAAACCGCTTCCCAAGGTTATAAAGGGCGTTTTGCCATTCTTTGTTTTTCAACTGGTGGTTTTGCTTATGGTTACATACATTCCGTGGCTTACAAGCGCGCTTTTATAGTGGGGGAGGAGATATAAAATCTGCTTTGAGTGTTTTTTTGTAGTTCTTGACTTAACTGTTTAATAGAGATACATTTTTATTTATAGAATTATATGCCCTTTGAGCAAGGGATCGAGGTGTTTATATGGCAAAGGAAAAGGTTGTTTTAGCTTATTCTGGCGGACTTGATACAACAGTAATTATTCCGTGGCTAAAGGAAAACTACGATTATGATGTTATTGCTGTGTGCATTGATTTGGGACAAGGCGATGATTGGACTGCGATAAAATCTCGCGCTTTAAAAACGGGGGCAGCTGCATGCTATGTGGTTGATGCCCGCAAGGAATATATAGAAGAGTATGTGTGGCCCGCTTTAAAGGCGAACGCTGTTTATGAAGATGAATATCTTTTAGGCACTTCAACTGCTCGACCATTGATTGGAAAAATTTTGGTGGAGTATGCACGTCAGGAAGGTGCGGTGGCGATTTGTCATGGTGCGACTGGCAAAGGAAATGATCAAGTGCGCTTTGAGCTGGCGATTAAGGCGTTTGCTCCCGATATAAAAGTTATTGCCGCATGGCGTGATGATAAATGGAATATGGATAGTCGTGAGGCAGAGATAAAATATCTTGAGGATAGAAATCTAGAAGTTCCGATGACGCACGAACAGTCATATAGCCGTGATGAAAATATATGGCACTTGAGTCATGAAGGACTTGAGCTTGAAAAGACTGAGAACGAACCCAATTACAAGCAGATGCTTAAAAATACAGTTGTGCCGGAGGACGCTCCTGTTGAGGGGGAATATGTTCAAATAGATTTTGAAAAGGGAATACCAGTCGGTCTTAATGGCAAGAAAATGGATTGCCTTGACTTGATGAATGAATTGAACAAAATTGGCGGACGAAACGGAATCGGACTTGTTGACATTTGTGAAAATCGTTGTGTAGGAATGAAAAGTCGGGGTGTTTATGAAACGCCAGGAGGGGCAATTTTGTATGCAGCGCACAGAATGATGGAGCATCTTTGTCTTGACCGCGACACATACCACTATAAACAGCAGGTTTCAATAAAAATTGCCGAATTGATTTATGACGGAAAATGGTTTACAACGCTTTTTGATTCTCTTATGGCTTTTGTGGATAAAACAGAGGAAACTGTTACTGGCTGGGCAAAACTTCGTCTTTGCAAAGGTGCAATTCGGGGAGCAGGTAGCAATTCAAAATATAGCCTTTACAATGAGAGTATTGCATCGTTTACAACGGGCGACCTGTATGATCATAAGGATGCGCAAGGCTTTATCACGTTGTTTGGACTTCCATTGAAAGTTCGTGCAATGATGGAACAAACTGTTGGAGAGGGGCAGGCGATTATTGAAAGCAAAAGTTTTAAAAAACGACCAACAGAATAATCCGTTAATGCTCAAATTTTTATTGACAGTTGGCGCAAAAAGTTTCATAATAGGAAGAGTTATTTTGTAGGTAGGGGGGGGGGTATTGTTAAATGTCCATAACTATTTTTTTTCCGATTGTGCTCTCGTTCGTGCTTTGTGTGCTTTTTGTGCCTCTGACAATAAAGTTCTGTCGTTTTTACAATCTTTATGATTCTGTGAATGCACGCAAAATCCATTCGGGGAATATTCCTCGTTTGGGGGGCGTGGCTATGATGCTTGCTTTTTTAATCGGAATCATTGTCTATTTTATTGCAAACTACTCGAATTTTGATAGGAATCCTATTTCAATTGTAATTGCGGGTGTGATAATCTTTGTTTTTGGCGTGTTTGATGATATTTTTGAATTGCCTGCAATTATAAAGTTAGTGGTTCAGGTGATTGCCTCTGTGTTGGTGGTTGTTGATAAATACAGTTTTCATCAAATTTTTAAATACAATCTTCCCCCGTATATTAGCATTTTACTTACATTTTGCTGGATTTTGGGAATTATAAATGCATACAACCTTATTGATGGACTTGATGGTCTGTGCGGAATGCTTTCCTTGTCCGCTTTGGTGACGTATGGAATTATCTTAAAGGATGTATTTGCAGAGGGGTCTATAATTTCTCTTATTCTTGCGGCAAGCGTTTTGGGATTTCTAGTGTTTAATTTGCCATTTCCAGATGCAAAAATCTTTATGGGAGATGGGGGAAGTCAGTTTTTGGGTTTTATGATTGCAACGATTCCTCTTTATTCTATAAGAGTTTCTGCGAGAACTCCTTTGATAGATAATTTTGAGTATAATAAATTTCTCGCCTTGCTAATTATTGTTTCAATTCCTATGATAGATACAATCGCCGCAATTTGGAGAAGGCTTCGCGATCACAAACCTATTATGAGTCCTGATAAATATCATCTTCATCATAAATTTTTGAATATAGGCTTTAACAAAAGACATACACTGTTTATTATTTCTGTTATTCAAGTGTGCATTTGTGCGGCTGTAGTTATTGTTATATTCAAGCGAAAGACAATTTCTATTCCTGTTATGTCTGCAGTGTATGTGTTTATGATTGGCTTTTTTACTGTATTGCACTATGCAAGCAAGTCGGTAACAAGGCGGCTTTTGAATCGTGATAAAGCGTTGCGAGAGGGAAACAAGGCTGTGCCTGTTGAAGAGGATGGTGTTATTCTTCCTTAAGTTTGTATTGGTAAAACAGTATTTTTTATCTTATTTGTCTTTTATGAGAGGTGGAGTATGTCTATTGTTCCTGTAATTCTTTCGGGTGGATCGGGTACTCGTCTTTGGCCGCTTTCAACTTCATCATGTCCAAAACAGTTTTTGCCTCTTATGGGGAGGCATACAATGATTCAAGAAACTCTTTTGCGTCTTTCGGGACTTGAAATTGATTCTCCAATTGTTATTTGCAATGAGAGGCACAGATTTATTGTAGCGGAACAGCTTTCTGAAATGTGCAGTGCAGCCCCTTCAATTATGTTGGAGCCTCTTCCAAGGAATACTGCACCTGCAATTGCAGTTGGGGCTTTTCAGGCGATGAAGCGTGATGAAAATGCTGTTATGATTGTTTTGCCGTCGGATCATATTATAAAAAAAACGGATGTTTTTAAAAATGCGTTGAATCTTGCGGTGAAAAATGCTCTTGACAATGCACTTGTGACTTTTGGAATTGTGCCTGATTCTCCGCACACGGGCTATGGTTATATACAAAAGGGAAATTCTATTCATAAGAATGACAATTCTGTTTTTAGGACGGAGCGTTTTGTTGAAAAACCCGATTCTTCTACGGCAAAAGCGTATCTTGCTTCTGGCGATTATTTTTGGAATAGCGGGATGTTTGTTTTTAAGGCAAGTGTTTTTCTTTCAGAATTACAGAGATTGGAGCCTGAAATGTATGCTCTTTCAAAAGCCGCTTTTGATTGTGCCGCTGTTGACGCGGACTTTATCAGGATTGATAAAGATCATTTTGAAAAAATTGCCGCTAACTCCATTGATTATGCTGTTATGGAAAAGACAGACAAGGGAAGGGTGATTCCACTTGATGCAGGGTGGAATGATGTTGGCTCATGGGCATCGCTTTATGATATAAATGAAAAAGATGCGTGTGGAAATGTTCAGCGTGGAAAGGCAATTTTTATTGACTCAAAAAAATGTTATGTAAACTCCAAAAAAATTGTTGCGCTCATTGGATTGGAAGATGTAATTGTTGTTGAAGGCGAAGAGGCAATTCTCGTTTCCAAAATGGAACGCTCGCAAGATGTAAAAAAAGCGGCGGAGTGTGCTTCAAAGTTAACACTCTAGATCAGTTTTGTAGCAAGAGAGAATGCGTACATTTGTTTTTGTATCATTCAAATGTCGGGTTGTATTGCGGCAAGGATTGTAGGGGAGCCGCAGGCTGCCACTGGACTGAACGAGTTTACGAGTGAGGGAAGCGGCTGGAGGCGGAAGCCGGAACCCCGAAAAGCCTGTTTTTTGTGGAGCGGAGCGGAACAAAAAGCCGCCAAATTATGTAAGAAGATAAAATCCTCATTTTTACCTACTATTGCAATGTGTCTTAGTCTGCCTTTTGTTTTTAAAAATTGACTAAATTCCTTAAAAGCACTATGATAAAAAAAACGCCGCTTGGATTGCGACTTAATTGAGAGGTTAAAAATGGGGAAAAATCTTGACTGGGCTCATTTGCCATTTGGGTATATGAAAACCGACAAAAGTTTCACTTCGTATTACAAGGACGGAGCGTGGGATGCAGGATGCCTTACAGAAAAGCATGAGATTACTATTTCTGAGTGCGCGGGCGTTTTGCAATACGCTCAAACATGCTTTGAAGGCTTGAAGGCATACACAACAAAGGATGGGCGCATTGTAACTTTCCGTCCAGATTTGAATGCTGAGCGCATGGAAAAAACATGCAGGCGACTTGAAATGCCTGTGTTCCCAAAAGAAAAGTTTATTCAGGCTGTAAAAGACGTTGTCAAGGCGAATATCGATTATGTTCCTCCGTATGGAAGCGGCGCAACCCTTTATATTAGACCATATATGTATGGCGCAAACGCTGTTATAGGTGTGAAGCCCGCCGATGAATATGAATTTCGCATTTTGGTTACTCCGGTTGGACCTTATTTTAAAGGTGGTGTGAAGCCGATTGTTGTTCGTGTTTCTGATCTCGACAGGGCGGCTCCTCGTGGAACAGGAGATGTAAAAGCGGGTTTGAATTATGCAATGAGTTTGCATAATATTGTTGACGCGCATAAGTGTGGTTTTGATGAAAATATATATACTGATCCCGCAACGCACACATATATTGAGGAAACGGGCGGTGCAAATATTCTTTTTGTTACAAAAGACGGCCGCCTTGTTACTCCTCATTCTGATTCAATTTTGCCGTCTATTACTCGTCGTTCTTTAGTTTATGTTGCGCATGAATATCTTGGAATTGAAGTTGAGGAGCGGGCGGTACACAAGAACGAATTGGGCGATTTTGCGGAGTGCGGTCTTTGTGGAACTGCGGCTGTTATTTCTCCTATTGGAAGAATTGTTGACCATGACACTACTATTGAAATCCCTTCTGGAATGGATGAATGCGGTCCTGTTTTGGGAAAACTTCGCGAAACTTTGGTTGGGATTCAACTGGGAACTGAAAAAGCTCCCGATGGCTGGATTTACGAAATTTAAATGTTTAAGAATTACATTGCGGGGGAGAGGGGAAGAGAGAGATGCCTCTTGTTTTTAATGTACACTCGGTGAACAGGATTTTGCCCTGCTCACCAAACGTTGAGGAATAGAAAAAACAATATACCATCCGCCCTGCACTTTCGCCTTGTTGTTGCGAAGGTTTAAAATGGGCAACTAAAATAGCGTTGCCCATTTTAATGCGAGTTTTGAAAATATAAAACACATTCGCGAAGGCGCAGTGAAAAAGGCAAAATCGCTCTGATTGTGGTCGCTGCGGTAGCAGCGAAAAAAATCTTTGCCACAATAAGCGCGAAATGCGCGAGCGCATGGTTTTGCCTTTTTCACTGCAACTGGAAGAATGTTCTTTCTATCTTTTCAAAACTCGCTTATTTAATGCAGTTTCTCATTTCATTGCGAAACTGCCTTTTCAACAACTCCCGAATCTGAAGATTCGCTCGCTGTTGAAAATTAAGGAAGGTTTAAAATGGGCAACTAAAATAGCGTTGCCCATTTTAATGCGAGTTTTTTCAAAACTCGCTTATTTAATGCAGTTTCTCATTCCATTGCGAAACTGCCTTTTCAACAACTCCCGAATCTGAAGATTCGTTCGCTGTTGAAAATTAAGGAATCATTGCGCCCCTGCAAAGGATGAGAGACAATTTATAGGATTGAATTTGCGCAAGCGGTTTTTTGAGGGATGGGATGGATTTAAGGCGTTTTTGTTTGGCGCGTTGTAAAGTTATGTTGTAAAGTTATAGGGCGTTTCCTGATAGACATAGTAGTTCATCCAGTTGCTAAATAGCAAGTGCGCTGTGCTTCTCCAATACGATGACGGTGGAAGGCTTGTGTTGTTGTTCGGGAAGTAATTTCTTGGAAGGTTGATTTTCAGTCCTTTTTTTATATCCCGCCAATATTCATCTGCGAGCGTCATTGTGTCATACTCAAGATGTCCCGTCATAAAAATTTCGCGGTTATCATTTGATTTTGCTATGGTTATTCCTGCATCAGGAGATTTTGCAAGTACCGTTAATTCTTGGTGTGGCAGTAGATCCTTCTCATAAATTGTTGCGTTTCTTGATTGCGGAATGGGGAAGGTGTCATCAAGCCCTCTCAAGAGAGGATCGTTTATTGTTGTGCGGTAGTTCATAAAGATTCCAAAAAGTTTGTTTTCCGTTTGATGCTTTTGTATCCCGTGCAAGTGATAAAGACCTGCAAATGCCCCCCAGCAAACGTAGAGCGTGGAAAACACATTTTCTTTTGCGTAGTCCATAATTTCACAGAGTTCTTTCCAGTAGTCAACTTTCTCAAACGGTAGATGTTCAACAGGTGCGCCAGTTATAATCAAACCATCGAATTTCTGTGAAAAAAGTGCGCTTGAGGGGATGTAGAATTTTTTAAGATAATCCATTCCTGTGTGCTTATAGAGGTGATTTTCCATTCTCACAAGAGATATTTCAATTTGTAGCGGTGTGTTTGCAAGAAGACGAAGAATTTGTGTTTCTGTGACTTCACGCGTTGGCATTAAATTGACAATCGCCACCTTTAGCGGTCGAATGTCTTGTGTTTGTGCGCGTTTTTCAGTTATAACAAATATGTTTTCCTGTCCAAGAATTTTGCAGGCAGGTAAATCCGATTGAATTTTTATCGGCATTATGATCTCCTGTTATGAGAACTTCTAAAAACTGCCGTTTTTCGAGGTGTCCTTTTACAAACACCTTGACAGCACCTTCTCTGTTGAAGCAATTTATTTTTGTAACTAGTATAGCAAAAAATACGTGTATTTGCTATACTAATTGTATGGCAAATACAAATCGCAAAGCCGCTATAAAAAAACTAAAGGCTTTAATCTTTAACTCTCGTTCTGATGTGAATGTGTATCGTGCAAAAATTGAATCTCTCTTTAAAACGGTGTTTTTGCCAAACAATGTTGAACGGCAAGAGAAGGTTTTTGGTGGAGTTACTTGCGATTTTCTTTTCCCAGAGTTGTATTCTTCAGGTAGAATTTTGTTTTATGTGCATGGAGGTTGTTTTGTTGGCGGATCTCGGGCATCTTATAGAAATTTTTGCGCAATGCTGGCAAACAAGGCGTATAGTAGAACTGTTGTTCCTGAATATAGGCTTGCTCCCTCACATCCTTTTCCTGCGGCAACAGAAGATATTCAATTGGCATTTCGCTCCCTTTTTACAGAGGAGCAAATTGCGCATTCTCTTGATTCCAATACAAAAAACGTTAGAAACGCACTAAACACAAAAACAGGGGAAACTGCGGCGGGCGTGGTAAAGAATGCTACAGAGGAATCTTTTGTGCCTGAAATTATAATTGCGGCTGATGGAGCGGGGGCGAGCATTGCGATGTCGCTTCTTTTAAATTTACGCGAAAGATATAGAAAATGCATAAAGCGCGTTGTGTTTTTTTCTCCGTGGTTTGACCTTTCCGAAACTTCTGTGTTGCGCTCTGAAAAAAAAGTTTCTGATGAGGTTATGAACAGCGATTCATATCAAAAATGCGGTGAGTCCTATACCTTTGCATCAAATCTTGTAAATCCGCTTGTTTCTCCTGTGTATGCCTCTAAAGATTTATTAAAAGATTTTCCGCCCGTTTATATTCAAGTTGGCGAAAACGAATTGCTTTTGTCTGATGCAAAAAAAATGGCGGGATTGTTGAGAGAGGCTGGAAGCGAGTGTGATATTGATGTTTGGGACGATATGCCGCATCTTTTTCAACTGGCTGATGAGTATTTTGATGAGGCGCATGATGCTTTGCGAAAGGTTTCAACAGTTATTTCAGGAATTGGGGCTTTAAATGAGCGTCAAACTTTTGAAAATAAGCCGCGCCTTGAAAACAGCTTTCATTCTGAAGCATAGTATGGAGCGAACAGGTTTTTAGAATATGGAGCTTTTATCACCTGCGGGAAATGTGGAAAAATTGTATTATGCCTACGCGTATGGCGCTGATGCCGCCTATATAGGGTTGAAAAAATTTTCCCTGCGCGTGAAGGCTGATAATTTTTATGATGACGAATACAAAAGAGTGCATGAGTTAAAAGAGCGTTTTCCAGGAAAAAAACTTCATTGTGCATTGAATATTTCGTTTCACAATGCGGACATTGACAATTTTATTTCAAATTTAGATTATTTTAAAAAATATCCGATAGATGCATTTATTATTCAAGATATAGGGTTGGTTTCAATCTTGCAAACTCATTTTCCAAATGCTGCTCTTCATTTAAGCACGCAGGCTAGTTGCGTGAATCGAGAAGCGGTGAAAATGTATCGTTCCATGGGGTTCTCTCGTATTGTTCTGGGGCGTGAAATTACGCTGAAGGAAATCAGGGAGATAAAAGACGCAGTGCCGGATATGGAATTGGAAGCGTTTTGTCATGGGGCGATGTGCATTGCCTATGCCGGCAGATGTATTATGAGTGCGTATCTTACAGGAAGAAGCGCGCAAAGTGGTGCATGCAGCCACTCTTGTAGGTGGGACTACGATGTTCTTGCGGACAGTTCAAAGGTCAAGGAACTTTCTCAAAGCGGCGCGCTTGTTCTCCGTGAAAAAAAACGCGCGGGTGAGTTTTACCCTGTGTTTGAGGGGGACGACTTTACTGCTGTTCTTTCGAGCAAGGATTTGCGTATGATTGAACATCTAAAGGATATGAGAGATTCAGGGCTTGATTCAATAAAAATCGAAGGGCGGATGAAAAGCGTTTACTATGTCGCTCTTGTCACCCGCGCTTATAGAAAGGCTCTTGATGTTCTTGACGGAAAAATAAGCGGTGAAGAGGCACGACCGTTTGTTGAGGAGCTTGAAAACGTAAGTCATAGAGAGTCGGGCACTGGTTTTTACTATAATCGTTCTGATGCAGATGTGACTGTTTCGGGGGCGACGGATAGTCGATATGTGCTTTCTGCGGAAGTGGATGCTCTTTTGTCAGACGATGAAGAGCGGGCGATTTTTGAGGCGGCTAAACTGTATGATGAAAGCAAGCGCGCTGAAATGGATTCGATGCATCCTGCAAAAAGGGCGGCTCTTATAAAGGATTATGAAATGCACCCTGAAAAAAATCCTCCGATTGTGAAAAAATATACCGATTGGAAAATGTATAAAATCACTGCGCTCAATATGATTCGCTCGAGAGATAAAATAGAGTTTGTTTTCCCTGATGTCGTGTCTGTCAAGGCAGATCCAGAAGATTGGTTGATGATTAACCCTGAAAACGGCACGATTATGTCCTGGGTTTGTGATAGCCATGATTGCGTTTTATACACAAAGCATTCTCTTCAAGATGGCGCGCTCATTCGCATCGAAGACCCTGACTACAGACCAGGTGTTGTTAGGGATTTTGGGCGATAGGTTGTTCATCCCATTCAACTTTTATAGAACGCCTTGTCAAGTCTTGTATTCTTTGGTAAATGTAGCAGTCTGCGCGATGTATTGTTATGCCGCGATTTCTTGAAATATATCCTGCGATAGGATCTGGGTACTGCGGATTGCAA
This sequence comes from Treponema sp., assembly GCA_014803985.1. Lineage (GTDB taxonomy): Bacteria > Spirochaetota > Spirochaetia > Treponematales > Treponemataceae > Treponema_D. The sequence continues at coordinate 8,333 of JAAVAO010000008.1, read as the reverse complement.
CACTTTGCAAACGTTACAAGAAAATTTGTTTCCCCTCCGATGCTCACTCTATTGCTTTTTTCTTGTGCAATGCCGGCTTTTTTCTTTTTTTGATTCCGCTTTTCGTTTTGAATGTGGCGTGCGTTTGCTGCATGCGCATTGTTTTCGGCTTCCGTTTTTTCAAGGAACGGTTTGTCCACAAAGTTGGGGTCGTTTGCGCAAAGCCACGAATGAATTTTTTGGTGAGCCTTTGCTGTTTTCGCACTCTTTAATTGCGCTTCAGTTGGATGTGCATTTGGGTTTGTGAGAATTTCAATAATCTGAGTGTTTTCTAGCGGTTTTGTAATAGGAATTATTTTTCCATTTGCCTTTGCGCCAACAATTTTTTCGCCCACCGCTGAATGAATTGAATAGGCAAAATCAATTGCGTTTGCTCCAACGGGAAGTTTTTTCACATCGCCCTTTGGTGTAAAAACAAGAATTTCATCTTTTAAAAGTTCATTTTTGTATTTTTGGAAAAATCCCTCGTCTATAATTTCGCTGTTTTTTATTTCGTGCAATTTATTAAAAATTTCAAGGCTTTTTACATCAACCGCATCATGGTTCATCCCTTTTTTATAAAGCCAGTGCGATGCAATGCCATTTTCTGCCATGTCATGCATTTTTTGAGTTCTAATTTGTATTTCAAGGGGGCGTCCTTCGCACATAACCGTTGTGTGCAGTGACTGGTAGCCGTTTGACTTTGGCATTGCTATGTAGTCTTTGAAACGCCCCTCAAGAGGCTTCCATAGTCCATGAACAATTCCAATGAGAATATAGCAGTCGCTGTTCTTCTTACAAATGATTCTCAACGCCAACAAATCAAAGAGTTCTCCAGGCTCTTTGTTTCGTTTTCTCATTTTCTGATATATTGAATAGAAATGTTTTGCGCGGCTTGAAATGCTCACTTCAATTCCCGCCTTTTTTGCTTCTTCTTGAATTTTTGAAACGGCATTATGTAGGTACGTTGCTCTTTCATTTTTCTTTTGCGCGATTACAGCCTTTATTTGTTGAAATGCATCGGGATTCATATATTTTAGGCTTAAGTCCTCAAATTCGTTTTTTGCGTTTTGTATGCCAAGCCTATCCGCAAGGGGCGCCCATATATCAAGGGCTTCAGAAGCGAGAGTGCGCCGTTCGTTTTGTTCAAGAGATTTTATATTTCTGATGCGATCAAGTTTATCTGCAAGTTTCACAAATATGATCCGAACATCATCAGCCAATGCGAAAAGCATTTTGCGAATTGCATCTGCCTGTTTTAGCGTTTTTGAAGCGACAGAAAATTCCTTGAACTTTTCTGATCCATTGACCAAATTTGCAATAGTTTTTCCAAACTGTTCTTGCAACTCCTCGTCTGTCACTCCCAAGTCATAAATGCAATGCAATATTCCTGCCGCCACGCAGTCATCGTCAAGCTTTGCTTCTGCAAGGATATATGCAATTCTCAGGCAGTGAAGATAATAGGGAGATCCGCAAGAGCGTTTTTTATCTCCGCATTTTTCGCACAGAAAATTCCATGCGTTAAGAATTTTTGATTTTGCGTCTTCCGTGTACAGCGGATTCTTCTCAAAAAATTCTTCGATGAGAGCGGTTGTGTCGTTTTTGTCAGCTGTAAAAACAGATTCAGAACTCATTTTCCTATAATTAACTGTGAATGCGGAAGGCTTTCTATCCAATGGCAAAAGTCGTGCCATTCATCTAGCCTGTGATCCTTTCTTGTAAAATAAATACCTTGCAAAACTTGATAGTTTAATTGTAAGGTCGCTTTTTGATTTAAACTTGCAGGAAGCAATTCTATCATTTGCCACCAATCGTCTTTGTTCTTTTCTGCGTTGTATCTATTTCGGGCTGCGTTGATCGTTTTTATGAGTTCGTCTAAAATTGTGAGGGACTCTTCATTCAAATGTTCAACGCTGAAGTCAGACCGTTCAAATTCCTTTGCCTGCACTTTGTGCATTGTGGAGCAGCTGTTGCGAACAGTTCCGACTTTATATGTGTCCATTTCCGCCCACCAATAGCGGGGAGCCGTGATGTCAAATGTAACGACAATATATCGCAGAAATTTTGCATGGCTTGGACCTGAACGACTAAGCCTGTCCATCAATTCAATGTCCGCTTCTCCCACTTCAAATTTTCCCGTTTTGCTGTTATATGCTGAGTCGCTTTTATCCCAGCTGTTAAACGAATTTCTCATTCCTCGGATAGCCGCTTCCCATCCGAATACTTCAACTTTATTAATGGTAATCATAATCGTTTTACTCGCCTGGTTTTTCTATTGTGCCTGAAATGTCGTCTACCACTTCAACGGGTTCTTGCACGATAGGACGGTTTTTCCACAGCAAGAACAGGAAAAGAGATCCCGCTAGCAAAATAAGTGCACCGACAATTCTTACAAATACTGCTCCGTTCTTTGCCCCGATGATAAACATTAAAATTGCAACTACAATTGAAATGATTGCTTCAAAAATAAACGGTTTTCTTTCAACTGAAGTTGTGCGCAGTTTACCCAAAAGGTACATTTCCATAAGTGCAACTATAATCATATATATGGCGAGTGTAAAAAGCATAATGGTCCACATTGTCTGTGCAAATTTAAGCGGCAGGAATACAGCGAGCAAGCCGATTACAATGCTTAGCATAGAGCGTGTGACTACAGTAGACTGAAAAGATGAATCGGGAATAAGACGGCGCATATAAATCAAGCCATAAATTCCATTGGCAATAGCCTCTATTCCAAAAAGAATTACAAGAACTTTTATCACGAAGCCGGGCATAATCAACAAAAGCAAACCCGCTAGACAAAACAAAAGTCCCAAAAACAATGATCCTTTTTTCATACTAACACTCCATAATTTGTTTCATTCTAAAATGTTGTTTTTTATAAATATCTCCCTTATAAATTATACACAATTTTTTTTGTATCGACTAGCATTTTAAAAAAATTCTATTTTGGGTAAGGGCAAAGGCTGCATTTTTTGATCTTTTGTGTGGGAATTTGTCATCGGGAAAAAATTGTGCTATAATGCAATGTATACTCTCATTTTGCAACGAGACGAAAAAAGTGCTTGCGGGGTGGCTTGCAATGTGGGTGAATGTTGATTTATAAAAATTATATTGAGGTAGAATATGGACTTTGTGACGGAGCTAAAGGAAAAGGCTAAAAAGGCAGGAAGAAAAATCGTGCTTTGCGAAGGGGAGGACAAGCGTGTTGTTGAGGCTGCCTCTCAAATCGTAAAAGAGGGAATTGCAAAAATCATTTTGATTGGAAATGCAGAAGAGTGCGCTACCGTTGCGCCAAATGTTGATTTGACGGGCGTTGAACTTGTGGAGCCTGCAACATACTCAAAAACTGATGAATACGCCGAGCTTCTTTTTAAAGCGCGCGAAGGAAAAATTAACAAAAAAACGGGGCAGCCTGAATATGCAGATGTTTCTGCGGCAAAAGCGTATATCCTAAAGGACAGGACAATGTTTGGCGCGCTTATGCTAAAGGCTGGAGATGCCGATGGCTTTGTCTCTGGCGCATGCCATTCTACCGCAAACACGCTTCGACCAGGTTTGCAAGTGATAAAAACAAGGGAAGGGGTGAAAACAGTTTCTTCATGTTTTATAATGGTTGCTCCAGAAGGTGGAAATAAATATATTTCAGAGGGTGTTGCGCTTCTTGCAGACTGCGCCATAAATATCGAGCCAAGCGCGGAGGAACTTTCGGAGATTGCAATTGCGTCTGCCGACACTGCGAAAAAGATTGCTGGTATTGAGCCACGCGTTGCGCTTCTTTCTTTTAGCACAAAGGGCAGCGGAAACGACGATAAGTATTTGAAGTCTGTTCCAAAAGTGCAGGAGGCTGTGCGAATTGCGCATGAAAAAGCCCCCGATTTAAAACTAGATGGTGAATTTCAATTTGACGCTGCCGTGAGTCCTGAAGTTGCCGCTTTAAAAGCCCCTGAAAGTGATGTTGCAGGTCATGCAAATGTGTTTGTTTTCCCCAATATCAACGCAGGAAACATAGGCTATAAAATTGCACAGCGAATGGGAGGCTGGATGGCGGTTGGCCCTGTTTGTCAAGGATTTGCAAAGCCACTCAACGACTTGAGTCGCGGTTGCTCTGTGGAAGACATCATTGCAACTGTTGCTGTTACAGCACTTCAGGCGTAAGCATAGTGGTGCAAGTGAAATCTGATTCGTTTGATACAAAAAAGATGCAGCCGTTAAAAATTGCAGCAACGCTTTTAGCGGCTTTGTTTCTTTTTCCAATTCTTTTTTCGTGTGTATCCTCAAAAATTTCAGACGAAGAGGGTTTCAATGGTGAAAATGCTTTTGGCGAGATGCCGTCTAGCGAGATAACATTGCTTTTTGCAGGCGATGTTATGGCTCACGAAGAAAATTTTAGGATGAAGGGCTACAGGAAAATTTGGGAGGGCGTTTATTCGGAGACAAAAGACTGTGACATTGCTTTTGCAAATATTGAAGCCCCTGTTGACAACTCTCGTCCGTATGAAAGCTATCCAACGTTCAATATGCATTCAGATTATGTTGACGAAGTGATAAATGCAGGTTTTTCTGTCTTTTCCCTTGTCAATAATCATGCCAATGATCAGGGACTTGGCGGAATAAAAAGCACTCTATTATGGGCAAATGAAGTTCACGAAAAAACAAAGTCAACTGACAATCCAATTTATTTTTCAGGCTTGAAAAATTCCCCTGATGACGCTTTTAGCGTTTGTCTAATAGAAAAAAATGATTGGAGAATTTTATTTGTTGCTGTCACTGAAATTCTGAACACTCCGAACTATCAGTCGTATCTAAATTACACTCCCTATACCGTTGATGGACGAAAAAAATTTGCAGAGTACGTAAAGAATGTGCGAGAAAAAAATCCGTGTGATCTATTTATTGCTTCGATTCACACGGACGAATCGGAATATGTTGCCGATGTGAAGCAAACGAGACGGGAGTATTATGCAATGCTTTTGGAAAATGGCGTTGATGTAATTTGGGCAAACCATACGCATATAATCCGTGAACGAGAAATGTATGGAGATGAGGCAACTGGATCTATTCAAAAAATCGTGATGTATGGAAACGGAAACACAGTGAGCGGTCAACGACGGCAACCGCAACTTGAAAATCCGATGAATGCACGAGATGACAGAGGGGATGGTGTTATGATGAGGGTAACTTTTTCTAAAAACACCGCTTCTCAAGATGAAAAAAATGTTATAATAGCGAAATACGAGCCTGTTTATATAACGACCTATATAAATGAGACAGGGGAATTTGTTATAAAAAAACTGGACAATGATTTTGTTCAAGAACTAACAGACGCTGGAAAAAACAAATGGGCGTCTTATATACAAAGCCGAATGAAAAAGGCTGAAAACACAAAGGAAACAATTATATGGAAATAGAAAAAAATGACTTTGAATATAAAACTTTGCCAGTGTATGAGCAAAAAAATCGAATTCTAGATGCATTGCGGGAAAATCAAGTTGTTGTTGTGCAAAGTCCGACAGGGTCTGGGAAAACAACTCAGATTCCCATAATTTTACACGAGGCGGGGTATGATCAAACGGGAATGATTGCTGTAACCCAACCTCGCCGAATTGCCGCTCTTTCTGTGAGCGAATTTATTTCAAAGCAACTGGGAACAACATATCCAGGGCTTGTGGGATATAAAATGCGCTTTGAAGACAAAACAGATTTGACAACAAAAATCAAGATAATGACAGATGGGATTTTGCTTCAAGAGATGAAACTTGACCCGTGGCTTTCAAAGTATTCTGTGATGATGGTTGACGAAGCGCACGAGAGAAGCTTGAACATTGATTTTGTGCTGGGACTTTTAAAGCGGGTTTTAAAGGAGAGAAGGGAATTTAAAGTCATAGTGAGTTCTGCAACGATGAATGCGGAGGCGTTTCAGGATTATTTTGGAGGCTGCCCCATCGTAACAATTGACACAGTGACATATCCTATAACGATGGTGTATGATTCGCCAAAAAATCCCACGACTACATTAACGGATGCAGGATGCGACGAACTTCTTGGAAAAATTTGTGATACAGTTCAGCGTATTCTTGACAACGACAGAGATGCCAGTGGCAATGGAAATGTGAATGGTGGCATTTTAATTTTTCTTCCTGGTGAAAAAATTATCAAGGATTGTATGAGGCTGCTTGACAAGTCGCACTTTGCTTCGCGAATACACACGCTTCCGCTGTATGGTCGTCTTTCAAAGGAAGATCAGGAACGAGTGTTTTTAAAAGCACCTCACGGAAAGAAAAAAATTATCATTTCTACAAACATTGCGGAAACATCTGTTACTATTCCAGACATTACTGCTGTTATAGATTCAGGACTTGCAAAGTTGAATTTTTATAATCCACACACATTCACTTCAAGTCTTATTGAAACACAAGTTTCAAGGGCGAGTTGCAACCAAAGGCGTGGGCGTGCAGGAAGAACTGCTCCTGGCACTTGCTACAGACTGTATTCAAAAAAGGATTTTGACACCCGCTCAATGTATACAACAGAAGAAATTTACCGTACGGACTTAAGTGAAGTCGTTTTGCAAATGGCTGATTTGGGAATTACGAACTTTAAGGGCTTTGATTTTATCTCATCTCCTGGTGCGGATGGAATTGACAGCGCAGTGGAAACGCTTAATATGCTCGGTGCGCTCAACGAGGACAACACGCTTTCTTCAATTGGAAAAATGATGGTGCGATTTCCGCTTGAACCGCGCGTTAGTCGAATAATAGTGGAATCTATTATGCACTATCCAAGCGTTTTGAAAGAGGCTCTTGTTGCGTCAAGTTTTCTTTCTGCTAATTCTCCCTATATTTTACCGCCGGGAGAAGAGATGGAGGCGAGAAAAGCGCACCATTCGTTCCGAGACATTCACGGTGATTTTGTTTCGTTTTTGAATATGTTTGATGCCTTTGAAAAGTGCACGACTCCTGATGCAAAGGCGAAATTCTGCAAACGATATTATCTTGACGAACGAATTCTGCTTGAAATTGAAAATATAGACAAGCAGTTGAGCGAAATCGTTTCTGAAATGAACATACCAATTAGTTCTGGTGGCGACAAGGCGGACTACCTTTCTTGCATTGCGTCTGGAATGATTCAATTTGTTTGCGTAAGAACAGGAAAGAATAAATACAAGAGTCTCACCCAAGACCATATATGCATTCATCCGGGAAGCGTGATGTTCAGGCAAGATCCGCTGTATATTGTGGCAGGGGAGATTGTGAGAACTTCAAGAATGTTTGCGATGAGCGTTTCTCCGCTCACAAAGCGAATTTTGGAAAAACTTTCTGCGGGATTTGTAAATCGTCTTGATAATGCACGACCTCAAAAGTCTTTTGAAAATGAAATTGAGATTTTTGACAAAAACCTTGAAAAAAGCCGAAGACGCGGAGAAAGTCACAGGGATGAAGAGAAAAAGATTTTTGATGATGACAGCGTAATAATCGGTGGAAAGCGATTTGCCTTAAGAAAAATAAAGGGCGAAAGCGTTGCAATTCTTCCGATAAAAGAATTTCTTATTGCGGTGCGTCTTGAAAAGAACGAATTGACACCAAAATCGTTTGGAAATATAAAGGCTAAAATTGTGTATGAAAACGGCTACTCTTTGATGGGGGGCGAGCGACTGTATACTGCGGTCATGGCGGCGAAAAACATCGGGCTGTATCCTCGTGACGAGGTGAATAATCCGTGGAACAAAAAATGTAATGTGAATTTACAAGATGAAAATGCTGCCGACCTTTTGACTGAAGCGATTGAATTGATTTTACAAATTGTTGTGGCGAAGCAAAAAAGCCGCGAGTACGGATTTATCTGTCTTTTCACCGATGGCAAGGACAATTATTGGGTTTCAATTTCTCGTGGCATTGCCACTGCCGTCAATGAAAGTCTGGCATCCCTTGAATCCCTTGTTGACAAAGACGAGTTTTTTACCCCTGAACAACAACAAAAAATCAACGAGGCCTACAGAATGCTCAATGAGATGGTGTAAGGGAAACGAAGGTTTAAAAACAGCAACTGAAATAGCGTTGCTGTTTTTAATGGCGAGTTTTTTTCAAAAACTCGCTTATCAACTGCGATTTTTGAAAATATAAAACACATTCGCGAAGGCGCAGTGAAAAAGGCAAAATCGCTCTGATTGTGGTCGCTGCGGTAGCAGCGAAAAAAATCTTTGCCACAATGAGCGCGAAATGCGCGAGCGCATGGTTTTGCCTTTTTCACTGCAACTGGAAGAATGTTCTTTCTATCTTTTCAAAACTTGCTTATTTATTGCAGTTTCTCATTCC
>JAAVAO010000007.1 GCA_014803985.1 Treponema sp. | reverse complement strand
CTCATGTTTTAGGCTTTGCCTGCTTGCAAGCAAGTAAAAATTCGTGAAAACAATTCACTGGCGAGTTTTGCAACGCAAAACTCGGTAAGCAGGGCTTGCCCTGCGACCTTTTCGGGGTTTCGGCATTCGCCTCCAGCCGCTTTCCTCACTCGTAAACTCGTTCAGTCCAGTGGCAGCCTGCGGCTCCCCTACAATCCTTGCCGCAATGACACATTGCTGTAACTATGCCACTCAAAATCGTATCGTTAAATGTAAATAGTCTGCATATTTCTTCAAGGTGACAACTTCTTTTCTTTGGGAGAGGCGATTTCCTTACTTTTCATTGTCTATCTTTCAAAGTGTGTTTTCAATTTTTCATAAATATCAGAGAGTATTTTGTGTTCTTCTATAATATCATCTTTTGCATTTGGAGAGTTTTGGATTTCTATTGTCGCAAAAAATGCGGCTGGCTCTACACAAAGGACGTTTGCCATTTTGATAATTAAGTCGAACGATGGCTTTGCAATTCCACACTCAATATTGCCGATTGTGCCAGTTGCAACATTGCATTTTTCCGCAAACTCTGCTTGTGAAAAGCCTTTCTTATGGCGTAAATACTTTACGTTTGTTACAAAATTTCTCTGATGTTTATCCATAATTTATCAGTATAAAATGCAGTTTTTCATATTGAAATAATGTTTTAGTGGTAATATAATGATATTTATCAATTAAATTGAGTGAAAAAGAAATGAAATATTGCGAAACGCTACTTTTTCTGTTGAAATTAAAAGCCAAATCTAGGAGAAAGAACTATGTATGATTATTATCGCGGAAGCAGTTCGTATGAAGATGCTGTAAGAAGACAGCTCACCGAACTAGAGACAACAAGTTTAGCCAATACGCATGCTATCAATTCTAATCTCAGAAATGGCTTTCAAACAGTTAATGATAGATTTCAAGAAAACAATGATATTATGAGAGCAGGATTTGGCGCAACGTTAGCAAAGGGTGCAGAAATCGAAAATAATATGATGGCAGGTTTTGGTACAATTACGAATGAAATTCAAGATATGTCATTAGGAATGAACTGTACTATTCGTGAAAGTACATATACCGTTGTCGCATCTCAGGCAATGCTGGCACGAACATTTAAACAAGGTTTTAACGCTGTGAATAATATGCTTGATCTTGGCTTTTCTAGGGTCAATTCAAAACTAGATGCCATGACAGACCGCTTTTGTTCAAATTTGGATAAACTTCATGACACTCTGAAAAATCCTCTTTTTACGGCGAGTCAGGAACTTTATCGGCGTGCGATTGATAACTGCAAAAAAGGTTTGTACGAAGAGGCTATGGAAGACTTTATAGGAGCGGTGGAAAAGAATAAAACTGACTTCTTCTCTTGGTATTTTCTCGGACTTATTTATCTGCGCGGAGTGGGCAAATTCTGCTATGTTATTGATATTGACAAAGCGGAAGAAGCGTTTTTTAATGCCGCTAAATATATAGATTACGCACTTGGAAAGTCTGAAGAAGGAAATATGTATGGCTCCGAGTTTTACTATTGTTTGGGACTTGCAAGGCTTACAAAAAGCAATGATTTGCTTGTCGAAAAAAAGATAGCGGAGTCTAAAAAGAAACTGGAAGAAGCAGAGAAAGCAAGTCGCGAAGCCTATCATTTGGATAATAAAAATTTACTGGCACTGTATGAGTTGGCAAAAGAAGTGCACTTTTTGGGCAGAGATGATGAGGCATTGCGGCTGATAGAAAAACTTATCCGTACAGACAAAAACTATGCGCTTAGGGCATGTAACGACAAGAACTTTGAAAGTTTGTGGGATAGAATTGATAATCTTGTAAAAACACTACGTGATGAGCTTGCAGATAAACTTGTCAAGGAATTCACCGCGATTCGTACATTGGGAAAAATGGGAAATGAACTACTTACAGATATAAAATTTCCGGATGAAGAACAAATCAGGGAATTTGAACGCTTTTATCATTCTGAACTTATGTATAAAGAATTTGAAACAGATGAGACTTTAATGCAGATTATATACAATGATTTTGATGAACTTGCGAAGGGAAAAAATTTATATATTGAAGATGTTATAAACTGTAAATGGGTAATACAAAACGTACGTAACGAAAGACTGTCATGGAATATTGAATTCAATAAAATAGAGTCCAATGTTGAACTGGAGATTGGTCAGATTGAATCGATACTGAAAAAAGAAAATGATTATTTTTCTGTACGAGACAAATATAGCAACTTCTGTGGCAGTAATGACAATTCTCCAAATTTTACTCCGCAGCGAGATAAATTGACCACTATGATACATCATTCACTTAAGAACTTTCATGAAAAATACGAAGAACTGAAGAATAATGTAAAAACCTTACAATCATATATTGATGCGCAACATAAGTGGGATAAAAATAAACTGCGAGATGAATATAAAGATGAGATTACAAGAGAATGGAGGGAGATTCATAATTCATGGCAGTCACGTATTTGCGAATTGAGACAACAACTTTCATATAAAGATTTTGACGAAAAGTCAGCATTAGAAATTGAGTTGAATACAATGGAATCTCGATTAGAGGAAGTTTTTGGATATTTTGGAAATCTGCAGGGAGATGATTATTATTCCATTGTAAAAAAGTACAAAAAACTTAAAAAAGATAATTTTCTTCAAAATTCTTTGTCTTATTTTGAATGGTCGCTTTCTGAATTGAATGAGAAAATTAAAGGTTTAAGGAATGCGAGTAACAAATGATGATAGAAGTGGGAAAGTTTACACTATTCGAGTTTCCTCCCTATTTTTTCTTTGCTGTACTTGGTTTTGCTGTAAGCATAAGTTGTTATATGATTTTGTTGCTGATATCCGATACAAAAGTCTCCAAGAAGAATCTGTTGCTGTGCTTGTTTGCCGCAATAGGAGTGTTGTTGGGGGCTAGATTATTTGGATGTCTTACTAATATAGCAATCGCATTGCATACCAAGAAGAGAATTAGCATGGATGTTGTTTATAGGGCGGGATTAGTTTATTATGGCGGTTTGTTTGGTGGAGTGTTTTTTTATTGTATTGGGGTGCGTACATTATTTAGAAATCAGTACGATGCAGGTTTGATAAATTCTTTTGCTGTATCCATTCCATTGTTTCATGTTTTTGGGCGGTTAGGATGCTTGTTTGCTGGATGTTGTTATGGGAAAGAGTATCACGGATATGGTCACATTAATTATATTCGGGATTGCATAACTATGGAGACATTTCCTGTCCAATTGTTAGAATCCATTATGGAGTTGAGTATATTTTGCTTTATGCTTGTTACATATTGTATTACGGTGAAGAATGCAAATAAAAATATGCTTGTCATGTATTTCATTTTATACTCGATAGGGAGATTTTTTATGGAATTCCTAAGAGGAGATGGCAACAGGGGGTTCTTTGGACTGTTGTCATTTAGTCAAATAGTAAGCATTGTGGTATTTGTGATTAGCATATTCCTTTTTTTAAAGAGAGGTGTAAAAAATGAAATTTAAAAAATATACGATAATCGGGGCATTAATAGGATTGGCACTTGGTGGCTTGTTATCAATCGGGGTTGTAGGGTGTCATTCTACATGTGAAAATACATGTAAAGGCTGTGTTGGTAGTTGTGAATGGTATGGCATGGGGTGTACGGATGGGTGTGAAGGTTGTTTCAAAGGTTGTTTTTATGGAACTTGTGGTTTTCTCAACGGTTGTTTCGATTGCTCCAGTTGTGGATTTAGTGCTATTCCAGGTTGTATTGAAGGTTGTAAGGAAGGTTGTGATGACTGTGGGTTTTATTATTGTGGCGAGGGTTGTGAAGAATGTACCGATGGGTGTAAAAGAGACTGTGATTATACACAAGCAGAATTATCGAATGATCCTGATGCAAAAAAGAAGATAAAAAACTATTTGATATATCTAACAATCATTGGAACTGTTATTGGAGCGGTATTTGGTATAGTCTGCGATATACAGGATAAAGAAAGGAAAAGACGAGAAGCGGAAGAGACAGAAAGAAAACGTCGGCAAGAAGCGGAAGAGACAGAAAGAAAACGTCGGCAAGAAGCGGAAGAAGCAGAAAGAGAACGCAAAAGAGTGGCGGAAGTTAAATGGCAGGAAATGCAGGCTTGGCTTTCAAAGTAGTGGGTTGTGTGTGAGGTTTTATGTCTGCTTTTACTTGTCCTGTATGTTCCGCACAAAACCGCCCTCTTGCAAAATTCTGTCGTAAGTGCGGAACAAAGCTTCCTGAACAGAATAGTATCCCTGAACAAGAGCCTGTTTCTTCCCATAATCAATGCAATACACAGAGCCATCCTTGCGTGAAAGTGCAAACGAAATTTGATTGTCAGGCTGTTAATACAGACTATATCGGCATGGATGAAATTCGCTCTCGTTTGCAGATGTTTATAAATACGCTCATCATTCGGCAAAAACAGAAAAAAATCGGCATTGCGGTCTGCGAGGCAACTAATGTGCTAGTTTTTCGAGGCGAGACAGGGACTGGCAAGTCACTTATGGCGGAATGTTTTATTTCACAACTCAAAAAAACTCAGTGCCTTACGTATAACACAGTTGCAAGGACTACTGCGCATAAATTGCAACGGCAATATGCTACAGACACTCAAATTGCAAAATATCTTTCCGAGCAGAAACTAGGCATTTTCCTAGTTGATGAAGTTCATAACGATGTGAATTATCTTCACCAACTTTTACTGGGGCTTACGGAGCAAAAATCCGAGACAATATGCATCCTGCTTGGAATTCAAGAGCCTCTGGAGCAATTTTTCACAGAAAAGAATGAGCTTGTCGATTTGGTTACTTTTTATGATTTTCCCCCAATAAGCGATGAAAACCTTACAAGCATTCTTGAAAAAAAACTTCGTGAAAACGGCTTTGTCTTTTCAGATTCTGTGCAGAAATCGTTTTTTCGCTGTGTGCAGGAAGCGAAGTCTCGTTCATCTAGTCCTTACAAAAATGGTTGGATTGTAGAGAAAGATATTCTTCGCACGATTTTTGAAAAACAAGCGGGGCGTTTAAGCACAAAAACAGATTTAACAGATGATGATTTAAGGCGAATCATACTTGATGATTTGCCTATTACAAAAAAGCCTGAAAGTGTGGAAAATGTTCTTGCAATGCTTGATGAACTTATCGGTATGGAAAGTGTCAAGAACGCCGTGCGGGAACTTTGTCAGACTATTCAAAACAATCAGAAACGAAAAGTATTAGGTTTTGAGGTTGATAATCCAAAAATTCACATAGTTCTTACTGGAAATCCGGGAACTGGAAAAACGACCGTTGCCCGTATTTTGGGCAAATTGTTTTATACGATGCAACTTTTACCAAGTGATAAGGTAATAGAAACAGCCGGTTTGGATATGACGGCTGGTTTTGTTGGGCAAACCAAAGACAAGGTGAATGAACTCTGCGATAAAGCGATGGGTGGTGTGCTTTTTATAGACGAGGCATATTATCTTGCGGGAACGGACAACTCTGCGAATTCTTTTGGAAACGAGGCGGTCGGAACGCTCTTAAAACGAATGGAAGATGACCGAGGTAAATTTGTTGTTATTGCAGCAGGGTATCAAAATGAAATGCAAAACTTCCTGCGTATGAACCCTGGTTTAAACAGCAGATTTGAGCATAAAATTCACATTGACGATTATACATCGGACGAACTGTTTGCGATATTGTGCTTGCAAGTAAAAAAGTCGCAATTTGTTTTTTCACCTGATGACGATGCAGAAAGGATGGCTCGGCTCGCGGTGGAAGATTTATACAAAAATAAAGGAAAGGATTTCTCTAATGCTCGTGCTGTAAGAAATCTCTGTGACACGATAAAGTTTCGCATGGATTCTCGTATTGCAAAATTAACACCTGAATCACTTACAAGAGAAACGTTAATGACAATCTGTTCCTGTGATATTCCTTATGAAGAGCATAAAGCGTTTACATCGGAAGAAGCATTTGCTGAATTGGACGAACTGATTGGAATGGAAAAAGTAAAAAAGGCTATACATGAACTGTATGACACAATTCAAATCAACAAGGAGATGGAACGATTCGGACAGACTCCAAAAAAGCCAGAAATCCATATCGCTCTTACAGGAAATCCAGGAACTGGAAAAACAACCGTCGCCCGAATTCTTGGAAAACTTTTTGCCGCAATCGGCTTGCTTTCAAGCAACAAAGTCATTGAGTGTGACCGTAGCCAAGTCGTAGCAAAATATGTGGGGCACACAGCGCAGAATATGCAACGGCTGTGCGATGATGCAACGGGTGGCATATTGTTTATTGATGAAGTGTACACGCTCGCTACCGATGACTTTGGACACGAAGCGACAGACACTCTCATGAAACGAATGGAAGATGATCGCGGTAAATTCATTGTAATTGTAGCAGGATATAAAAACAAAATGAACGAATGGATGGAAACAAACCAGGGTTTGTCAAGCCGATTTACGCATCACATTCATATTGATGATTATAATGCTTCTGAACTCTACGAATTATTCTGCCTTTATGCAAAAAAAGAGCGTCTTGTGCTTACGAAAGAGGCGGAGAACATCGCGCAAGATTTTATTACTGAAATATGGCAGAATAGAACCAGTGATTTTGCAAACGGTCGTACAATCAGAAAACTTTTTGATACGGTTGTGAGAAAGAAAAATTCCCGATTGATAGCTTTAAGCGAATCGGAGCGCACAAAAACTGCTCTTGCGACTATTATAAGTGAAGATTTTTTGCTTGATGCGGGAGCTGGCATATTATGATGAAATTTTCTAGCGAACAGTCACCGCTATCAAAAAAAAACACATTGAAAAATACAAACGCTTCCTTTGGCGAGCAAATACATGGTCGATTTTGCACAAATTGCAATAGTCCGCTTGAAGACGATGACCTTTTTTGCTCGGAATGCGGATGTAAAATTGAACAGGAAGAAAGTGCAATAATAATTGAAGATGATGAAGAAGTAAAAGAGCAAACGCCTGTTTTCATCTCACCAGACCGTATGGCATCGATTCTTCAGACAAATCGCATGAAAGAGGGCATTATCGAGGACGATTTTCGAAATGTACATCCATTTAATGACATCGTAGTGAAAGCGATACAAACGAAAAATGCAATAGAGAAAAAATCGTCATTGTTGGGGCATTATGTGCATAGAGATAAGTATATGACTCAATATTTTATTATAGAAAGTATTCAAGGAAACTGCGTAAAAGCGTTGGTAAAAACACTGTTTGATAATGGTAGTTATTCAACTGAATTCTACGAAGGAACACTTTCAGACGGTAACTTACATTTACAGATTGTAGATTCAGATTTACATCCGCTTCCTGACGAGTTGCAGTTTTTCTTTGGTACAATGCAAATGGTGCATCATTCTATAAAACTTTCAGAGAATTTTGTTGGAATCGTCAGGGAAGATGCTATCTTGGGTTCTTTTTCAGGGCAGTTCAGCAAGGCTGTGGTGTTTAGAAAATGCTGAAAATAAATTGGATTGACTGCAAACTTTATGGAGTAGAGATTTTTGCTCTAGAAACCAGCACTCTCACTTTAAAAAACCTTAAAAACCGGGAAACAACAGAATCCCTTTCCATTGCTTCTTGTGCTAAACTAATTTTAGCGGAAAAACAGCGCGGTTGAGCGTGAGAAACTATATTGTCGTTATCGTGCTTTGCACTTTATACAGTTGTGCATACTCACCGTTTAATGCTATCAGTTCTTGATGTGTTCCCTGTTCTATGATTCCATTTTCTCCCACTACAGCGATGCAGTCGGCATTGCAGATAGTGGAAAGTCTGTGTGCTATAACTATTGTTGTGCGACCTTTTGAAAGGGAGTCGAACGCCGCTTGAATTTGTAATTCGGTTGCGCTGTCAAGAGCACTTGTTGCCTCGTCTAAAATAAGGATTGGAGGGTTTTTCAAAAAACACCGTGCTATTGAAATGCGCTGTTTTTGTCCGCCAGAAAGCAAAACTCCGCGCTCTCCTACAATTGTGTCGTATCCAAATGGCATTTTCATAATGTCATCGTGAATTTTTGCGCGTCTCGCCGCCTGTTCGATTTCTTCGTTCGTTGCGGTGATTTTTCCGTAGGCTATATTTTCTTTTATTGTTCCCGCAAAAAGAAAAACATCTTGCTGCACGATTCCAATTTGCTTTCTCAGTGAAGAAACGGTTATATCTTTTATGTCAATTCCGTCAAGAAAAATGTTCCCCGAAGTTATTTCATAAAAACGCGGAAGCAGATTTGCGATCGTAGTTTTTCCACCTCCTGAAAGTCCAACGAGCGCGTATTTTTGCCCGGGCTTAATGTCAAGGTTGATATGACTTAACACTTCTTTAGAGCCATTATAAGAAAAGGAAACGTCTTCATAGCGTATATTTCCGCGCGCGCAGAAAATTTCTTTTGCGCCACTCGTTTCATGGATGGCAGTGTCAGTTTTCATTATTTCTAGGAATCTGTTAAATCCTGCCATGCCCGTTGTAAACTGTTCCATGAAAAACGAAAGCCTGCGGACTGGGGAGGTGAATGCCGCAACGAAAAGATTTGCCGCTACCAAATCAGAGACTTTCATCGAGCCTTTCATAATGAAAAATCCGCCTGCACACAAAACAATAAGGTTCAAAATGTTGCTGAATAATTCAATTTTTGTATGGAAGCGGGACATTTCTTTGTAGTACATTCGTTTTGCCATTTTGTATTCGCTGTTGCCCTTGTTGAATTTTTTCTCTTCAAATTTTTCATTTCCAAAGACTTTTGTTACGCGTATGCCAGAAATGCTTGATTCTATTGCCGCGTTGATTTCCGAAGTGCTCTCCTTGACTTTTTTTGATGTGGAAAGCATTCTTTTTTGTGCAAGGCTTGTTACAAAAATCGTTGCTGGCAAAAATATGAACACTATTACCGCCAGTTCCCAGCGTATTTTTAAAAGTATTACCGATGCCCCCAAAATTGTTAGCAGCGAAATCCAAACGTCTTCCGGTCCGTGGTGTGCAAGCTCTGTTATGTCAAATAAGTCGGTTGTGACGCGGCTCATCAGTTTTCCCGTGCGGTTTTTGTCAAAAAAAGAAAACGATTGTCTTTCGATTTGTGCAAAAACATCGCGCCTCATATCTGCTTCCACACGTGTTCCGAAAATGTGTCCCCAGTATGTGATAAAATAGTTGCACGCGCTTTTCAACAAAAACGCCACAAGAATTGCCGCAATTAAAATAAAAAACAGTTTAAAGTTCTTTTGAGGAATGATAGCGTCAATTGCCCATCGGCTTGCCATTGGAAACAATATGTCAATTGCAGCATAGACTGTTGCGCAAAAAATATCTCCCACAAAAAGCGTCCAGTGTGGTTTGTAGTATGAAAAGAAAATTGCAAGTGAATTCCGTGTATAGTTCATTCTAAAAGTATAGTATTTTTTACACGGATTGAAAAGCGTCCTGTCCGTTTCAAATATGTGTGTTACAATCATTTTTAAATTAAGGAGGGGGAGGTATCCTCCTCGCTTGCACTGCTAGCGTTTTCAACTTACTAGCCAGTTTTGCGTAAAGCCGAGCATTGCGAGGTAGCAAAACTGGTGGCGGAAGTAAAGGAATAAAAACTGAAAAAACAGTGTATCTTCCGCCACTCTCTGCGGGAACACCCCGCAACACCCTACGCTCGCTACCGAGTTTTGTACGCTGCGCTACCAAAACTCGCACACAAAACTGGTGAGAAAAAATCAATGACAATCCACTAGCCAGTTTTGCGTAAAGCCAAGCAGTGCAAGCAAACAAAAACTAGCATGCAAATACTATGGAATTGCGTACTTCTGTTCAAATCACAATTCGCTAGCCAGTTTTGATAGCGAAGCGTACAAAACTGGAGGCGGAAGTTGAGGAATAAAAAGTAGAAGAACAATGTATCTTCCGCCTTTGCAACTGGAAGAATGTTTTTCTATTTTTTCTTTGGATTTTAATCGTTTGAGTTTGCGTTGCAAAATGAGGGAGCAAATTTCTTTTCGTGTGTAAGACGTGGGCATTTGCCAGCCCTAGTTGTAACAATCAGCAAAAAATTATATAGTACATTTATGGATTTTACTGAATTTAATTTAAAAGAAACGCTGCTTAAGGGAATTGAGGCGGCGGGGTACACGACTTGCACCGATGTTCAGGAGCAAGTATTGAAGTTTTCGCAGGACGGTTCAGATTTGTATGTGCAAAGTCAAACAGGAACTGGAAAAACTGCAGCTTATCTTGTTGCTATAATACAGGAAATGCTTGTGAGAGCGGAAAAAGGCGCGGCTGAAGAAAAAACAAAGGCATTGATTATGGTTCCAACGCGAGAACTTGCTGTTCAAGTGGAGGAAGAGGCGAACACCCTTTTGAAATTTACAAATCTAAAGACGGTTAGTGTTTATGGTGGCGTGGGATATGAAAAGCAAATTGCCGCCATTAAAAAAGATGTGGACTTTATTATTGGAACTCCTGGTCGCTTGATTGATTTATGCGAGGGCAAAAACCTTTCTTTGGAAAAATGCTCTTTCGTAGTTGTGGATGAAGCGGATCGTATGTTTGACATGGGATTTTATCCTGAACTGCGGCAGATTTTAAAGCTTGTTCCAAAAAGCGAAGAGCGACAAACGATGCTTTTTAGCGCGACTTTAAATACCTATGTGAAAAATCTTGCATGGGAATATACGCGCGATCCTAAAGAAATTGAAATTGCAGCAGAAAATATAACAGTTTCTGAAATAGCGCAAGAGCTTCTTCACGTTTCAAGTGATGATAAAATGAAGCTTCTCATCGGCATTTTGAAAAATGAAAACCCTTCAAGCGTCATTGTATTTTGCAACACAAAGCGTGCGTGTGAAGTTGTGGCAAAGCGGTTAAAAATGAATGACTTAAAGGCGGATTTTATTATTGGAGATTTGCCTCAAACTCGTCGTTTGAAAATTTTAAATGACTTTAAGTCTTCACTTCTTCCCATTCTTGTGGCAACTGATGTTGCTGCTCGCGGAATAGATGTGTCAGATCTTGCAATGGTTATCAATTTTGATCTTCCAAATGAAGCGGAAAACTATGTGCATAGAATTGGACGCACTGCGCGCGCAGGAAAGTCTGGAAAGGCGTATACATTTTGTTCAGAGCAGGATGTTTACAATCTTCCTGCAATAGAGCGTTTTATAGAAATGCAAATTCCGGCAACGGTCGCATATCCAGAGCAAATGAGCGAAGATAAGAGTGCGGGCGTTTACATTAAGACTGAAAATTGGGGCGGTGATTTTGACGATTCCCATTCCCCGCGAAGAGGCTCTCATCATTCAGAACGGAGCAGGGGAGACGGACGAAAAACGGGGCGTGGTCATGATGACAGGCGAGATGGCTATAAAAAACGTGATGGCAAACGAACAGGTGATTCAAAAGACGGTCAAAAGCGCAGAAACTATAAGTCTAACAGCGGTGCAAAGGTCGGATATAAAAACGACGGCAAGAAGTCTTATGAAAGATATGAAAACCTAGAAACTATGGAAGAAATGTCTTTTGAAGAGAGAATGAAAATCTATAAGGATAAATATGCAAAGGCGTATAAATCTGACTATAGTAAAACCGAATTTCGACAGAAGAGACAAAAGAATAGGGCTGGCAACAAGGGAAGTCGTACTAATTTTCCACGGGAAAATAAGAATTACAGAAAAGGCGGATACGACAAAAGGAATTTTAACGACACGTCAAAGCCTCGTTCAAATAATGTGCAAAACCGTCAAAAAAAGCAGGAGCAGAAAAAAGAACAAAAAGGATTTTTTGCAAAGTTAAAGTCGCTTTTTGGCAAGAAATAAGATTTTTTTACGGTGATGTAGGCTGGGAAAGATAAGGGTTCTAGGGGAAAGAAAACCCCGCTTTGTGTAGAGGGTTTACGGTCCCCTAGCATATTACAAAAAGTGAGATTGTTGAAGCAATTTACATTTCTTTTTAAGAGAGGAAGTATGCCAACAGCCGCTTTGATGGCGCGACTGTTAGCAAGAAAAGTTTGCAGGGCAAACTTAATATAGACTGCGCATTCTCACTGCGTTGCGAATGCGCGTAAAGATATATTACAATTGCTGAAGCAATTATAATATATCTTTAAGAGAGGAAGTATGCCAACAGCCGCTTTGATGGCGCGACTGTTGGCAAGAAAAGTTTGCAGGGCAAACTTAATATAGACTGCGCATTCTCACTGCGTTGCGAATGCGCGTAAAAAGAAACGCAAATTGCTGAAGCAATTTACGTTTCTTTTTAAGAGAGGAAGTATGATTACAGTTACGGATGTTAGTGTTGGATTTAGTGAAAAGCCTTTGTTTAAGGATGTGAATTTGAAGTTTACGCCTGGAAACTGCTATGGAATTATTGGTGCTAATGGAGCGGGGAAGTCAACTTTTTTAAAAGTGCTTTCAGGCGACTTGGAGCACGATTCTGGAACGATTTCAGTTTCCACGGGAGAGCGTCTTGCGGTTTTAAAGCAGGATCACTTTGCTTATGATGAATATTCGGTAAAAGACACCGTGATGATGGGCTTTCCAAAACTGTATGATTTGAACAGAGAGCGGGAGGCAATTTATGCAAAGGAAGATTTTTCGGAGGAGGATGGAATTCGCGCGAGTGAGATAGAGGGCGAATTTAGCGAAATTGGAGGCTGGGAGGCTGAAAATCAAATTGAGCAAATGTTGAGCGGACTGGGTTTGGAAGAGGAATTTCATGACAAGATGATGAGTGACCTTGATGAAAGCCAAAAAGTTCGCGTTTTGCTTGCGCAGTCGATTTTTGGAAATCCTGATATTTTGCTTTTGGACGAGCCGACAAACGGTCTTGACATTGAGTCTATTTCTTGGCTTGAAAATTTTTTGCTTGAATTTGAAAACACGGTGATTGTTGTAAGCCATGACAGGCACTTTTTGAACACGGTTTGCACGTATATTTGTGACATTGATTTTGGAAAAATCACTCAATATGCAGGAAACTACGACTTTTGGTTTCAAATGAGCCAGATTATGCAAAAGCAGGCGAAGGATCAGCAGAAAAAGGCGGAGGACAAGATGAAGGACTTGAAGGAATTTATCTTGCGCTTTAGTTCTAACGCAGCGAAGTCAAAGCAGGCGACGAGCCGAAAAAAGGTTTTTGACAAGTTGGCACAAGAGGTTGAGGACATTCCTGTTACAACGCGTAAATTTCCTTATGTGAACTTTAAGGCGGATCGAGAAATAGGAAATAATGTGCTTGAAATAAAAAAAATCTCTTATGAAGAAGATGGTGCATCGCTTTTGAAGAATTTTTCGCTCACTGTAAACCGAAAGGACAAAATTGCCTTTGTTGGAATTGAGCATAATTCTATTTCCGCGCTGTTTGACATAATAAATGATGTGAAAAAGCCGTCCGATGGTGAATTCTTCTGGGGGCAGACGACAAGCCATGTCTATTTGCCGCGGGACACGGGCTCTTATTTTGAGAATGATTTGAATATTACCGATTGGCTGAAGCAATATTCAAAGGAACAGGACGATGCGTATGTGCGAGGATTCTTGGGAAGAATGCTTTTTTCTGGAGATGAGTCGCTAAAAAAAGTGAAGGTGTTGAGCGGCGGCGAAAAAGTTCGCTGTATGCTTTCAAAACTTATGCTTTCCGGGGCAAACGTCTTGATAATGGACGATCCCACAAATCACCTTGATCTTGAAGCAATACAAAGTTTGAACGAAGCATTGATTTCTTTCCCGGGAGTTGTGCTTTTTACCAGTCACGACCACGAGTTTATACAGTCAATTGCAAATCGTATTGTGGAAATAACTCCGAACGGCATAATTGATAGAATGACTTCATTCGACAACTATATAACAGATGACACTGTGACCGAACTTCGCACAGAACTATACGCTGGAACAGGAAAGAAAATTAAGTATAGGGTGTAGAGTTTTATTTTGTCGAATGTTTGAGGAATTAAAGGTGGAAGAAAAATGAATCTTCCGCCACTGTTTCATCCATTCTGTCAACTCTTGACAAATATCCGCATAACCCTCTAAAATAAATGCATTGAACGAATATAAAATAGTTGTGAGCGATGCGGATGTGCTTTCCTGTATCTGCGGCACGAATGATAGCAATTTAAAACTCATTGAAGAACATCTAGGCATTCCTGTCTTTGTGATGGGATGTGAACTTTCTGTGGACACGAATGATAGTGCTCTGCAAGAGGAATTGAAATATATAATTGATAGGGTTTCAGATGAGGTTTCTAGCGGTGCGCACAACTTTCAGGATATTGTTGCTTCTGTTTTGAATTTAGAGCGACATGCCGATTTGCAAAAGGCATCGATTTCTATCCCTGGCGCGTTTAGAAAGGTGTATGCGCGGGGACAGCGACAAGCGGACTATATAAATGCACTCCGAACGTGCGATATGGTGTTTTGTTGCGGAGAATCGGGGACTGGCAAAACATTTCTTGCTGTGGCGGAGGCGTTGCGGCTTTTGTTGACGCATCAAAAGTCGCGCATAGTCCTTTCTCGTCCTGTTATGGAGGCGGGAGAAAGTCTCGGATTTTTGCCGGGTGACTTGCGCGAAAAAATCAGTCCGTATTTACGGCCTCTTTTTGATGCGATGGAGATGCTTCTTCCCCGCGAGACTGTGAACCGTTTGCTTGAAACCAATGCAATTGAGATTGCGCCTCTTGCGTATATGCGTGGACGCACGCTCAATGATAGTGTAATGATTTTGGATGAGGCGCAGAATACTGCTGTTTCCCAAATGAAAATGTTTCTTACCCGTATGGGGGAAAAATCTAAGGTTTTTGTTACTGGGGATGTTACACAAACCGATCTTCCGAAGCATGTTGAGTCAGGGCTGTCACATGCAATGCGGGTCTTGGCTTCCGTGAATGAAATTGGTGCAATTACTCTAACTGCGAAAGATGTTGTGAGAAATCCTTTGGTGAAAAAAATAGTGAAGGCTTACGAAAATGAAAAAGAAAACGAATAAGGAAAATGTGTTTTCGGCGTTTTTCAAGAATTGTGGTTCTTTTATCCGAAAAAATTATCAGTTTATTTTGCTTGTGATAATAGGTTATTTGGCAGTTTCTGCTTTGAACTTTATGAATGTTGCGACAAGTCAAACTATTGCCACCTATACTATGGACGACTTTGAAGTTGGGCAAATTGCAGACAGAACAATTTACGCTTCAAAGTCAATTCCCGCTGATGAGATGAACCCTATTTTTATTGAGGAGGGGGAGAAAATCATCCGAAAGGGGTTTCCGATTACAGAGGAGGCTTATCAAAAATTACAAAAGATGTCGGAATCTCCTCTGTATATGGACTACCGTGCGTTTGCAAATTCCGAGTTGTTTTTGCTTTTGATTGTAGTGGCTTGGTATTTGTTTTTTGCATTTCTTCCGCGAAAAGGCAAGCCATTGCTGCGTGAATATATTTTCCAAACAGTTTGCTTTCTTATTGTGTATGCGGCGGTTGCATTTGGAGCAAAAACACCGCTGTTGTCAACGTCGCCGTTTGCGCTTACGATCGTAATTCCGTCCTCTCTGTTTGTTTTGATAGAGTCAATTCTTTTTGGCTCTATTAATTCTCTGTTTTTTTCTATAATTTTGGCGTTTGGCGTTTTTAATGCGTGCGCTTTTCAAATTGTGCCGTTCTTGTTTACGCTTGCAGTGTGCATAGCATCGTCTATGATTGTGAGAAAAATTGAGCGAAGAATTGATATGGTGTTGGTGGCGATAGTGCAGGCGTTTGTTGATGCGGTTATAATAACCTTGCTTAGCGTGATTTTTAATGAAAAATTTTCGCAGATGCTACCGATTTTGGGAGGCGTTGCGGCGAACGGCTTTCTTTCCGGAATATTAGCGTTAGGATTTATCACCCCAATTGAATTTTTATTGAACACTGCATCGGTATTTAGAATGATGGACTTGAGCGACTTGAACAATCCGATGATGAGAAAAATGCTTGTTACGGCGAGCGGCACGTATCAGCATTCACAAATGGTTGCGCAGCTTGCAGAAAATGCTTGTCGCGATATTGGGGCGGATTCTCTTTTAGCGCGAGTTGGTGCATATTACCACGATATTGGAAAAATGGATCAGAGCGAGTATTTTGTTGAAAATCAAAGTAACGGAGTGAATAAACACAACTCAATGAATCCCAATCTTTCTGTTTCTGTAATCAGAAGTCATGTGAGAAAAGGTGTGGAAAAAGCACACCAACTTCATCTTCCGCGACCTGTTATAAATATTATCGAGGAGCATCACGGAAATAGTTTAATTGCGTATTTCTTTGAAGAGGCGAAAAAACTTGATCCAAATGTGAACCCCGCTGATTATTCGTACACGGGCAATCCTCCCACATCAAAGGAAAGTGCGGTTGTTATGCTTGCAGATACCGTTGAGGCGGCATGCAGAACGCTTGATAATCCAACAGAAGAACGGCTTGATAAATTTATCCGCACCCTTATAAACTTCAAGGCGGAGCATCACCAGCTTGATAAATGCGAGTTGACTTATGCAGATGTCACAAAAATCAGGGCGGCATTTGTGAAGTTGCTTGTGGGATATTATCATACGAGAATTGAATATCCAGATCAAAAAGACCCATCTGAAAAAAACGCGGGAAAAACTGCAAAATCTGAAAAAGCGGAAAAACTTGACAAGGATAAGACTAAAAAAGAGAAAGCGCAGAGCGGGACGGGACTTAATGGATAATCGTGTGCTTGTTTCTGTCGATGACGATATAAAAAAATTCTCTCTTTGTGATGAGAAAGAATTTCCATTTAAGGTGGAGCGGTTTTTAAAAAAAGCAATGGAATGTCTTCATTTTGATAGGGAGGAAATTTCTGTTTTATTTTGCACTGATTCCTTTATTCAGGAGTTGAATAAAAATTACCGTGGAATTGATAGTGTAACGGACGTGCTTTCTTTTGAAAATGGCGAGGAATATGAGGATGAAGACGGAGCGTGGATTTGTAGCGGAGACATTGCAATAAGCCTTGAAACTGTTTTAAAAAATGCCGATTATTTTAAAGTGGAACACAATATAGAATTGAAGCGTGTGTTGATTCACGGTCTTCTTCACTTGAATGGCTTTGATCACGGCGAGGAGCATATAGAAATGGGAGTGTCTCCTTCGTGTGAAATGCTTGTGCTACAGGAAAAGATTTTGCAGGAATTTGCCGACTTTGATTTGTGGAATTGACAAATTTGTATTGTGATTGAGATTTTTTTATAGATTGAAATAAAACGGGAATTACGTAAAGGCGAGGAAATTATGTTTTTTACTAAAAAAAAGAATAGCAAGACAGGGGATGAAATTTCACCTGAACAACAAAAGAAAATAAATGAAGAAAAAAAGGATATGATTCAAGGAATTGAAGAGTTGAGTGAAACTTCCGTAAAGGAAGTTATGGTTCCGAGAATTGATGTTGACTTTATTTCTATTGACACGCCGTATGATGAGCTTTTAAAAAAAGTGAGCGATAGCGGACATTCGCGCTTTCCAGTGTATTCTGAATCTATAGACAATGTTGTTGGCGTTTTGTATGTAAAGGATTTGATTTCTGCAATCAGTCATAATGACATCCCGATCCTTGAAAAAATAATTAAAAAGCCATTTTTTGTGCCTGAATCCAAGAGAATAGACAGTCTTTTGAGGGAATTTAAAAGACAGCATCTTCACATTGCAATTGCAATTGACGAGTATGGTGGAATTGCCGGAATTATCACAATGGAAGATATTATCGAGGAAATTGTGGGCGACATACGAGATGAATTTGACGATGAGAAAGTGGATATACTGCCTGTCGGAAAGGATATGTGGACGTGCGATGCTCGTGTTAATCTTGATGATTTGAATGAAGAAATTGAAAGTGACTTTCCTTCAGCGGACTTTGACTCTCTAGGTGGCTTTGTGTTTGATTTGTTTGGAAAAGTTCCTGTACGATTTGAAAAGGTTTCGTGGATGGACTATGATTTTATTGTTAATGATATGGAAGGGCATAGAATAAATTCAATAAAGATAATTAAAAAATCAGATGAAAAAGGTGGAAAGTCTGATGAAAAAAAAGACGACTAGCATATTTGAATTAAAAAGACAGTGCAAACAGAGACATGCTCTTTGTTTTTTTTCGTGCGCATTGCTTTTTTTGATTGGAATATCAGCATATTCTCAAAATGTAGCCGCCCCGACATATTTTGACAGGGGGCTTGAGGCGCAAAATGCTGAAAAGTGGTATTTGGCTTCCCAGCATTTTTTAGAGGCGATTAACGAAAACCCTGCATATTACGATGCGTACTTGCATCTTGCGCAGTGTTCGTATCAACTTGGAGAATTTGAACTTTGTCTTGACCAGTTAGTGCTTGCGGAAAAATATGCAAAAGACTCAAGCGATGTGAATAATTTGCGGGGAATGACTTATATTGCACTTGGTGAATTTTCAGAGGCGCGCGGAATTTTTGAGCGTGTTTTGAAAAAAGCGCCGAACAATGTGGATGCGCATTTTGGTCTTGCGGAACTTGATCTTTTTGACGGGCGAATTACGGGAGCGGAAAAACAATATTCAGAAATTTTAAAGCGTCAAACTTTAAATAGAAAAGCCCTTTTAAGTCTTGCCCTCGTTTCTGCCGAGTTGAAGAAATTTGACAAGGCGGAGCATTATGTGAAACAAGCGATTGGAAATTATTCAAGCGAGGCGGAGGTTCATTATTTTGCGGCGATGATTTACGCAATGAAAAATGACCTTACTGCTGCGGAAAAAAGATGCCGAATTGCCGTGGAGCTTGACGGAAATTACGACAAGGCGTATGAGCTTTTGGCAAAAATTCAATTTGAGCGCGGATTTTATGAAGAGGTTATACCAATTTGCGATTTCCGCATTGGACGCGATCGAAATTTAACTTCTGCATGGTATTTGAAGGGGGCATCGGAGTACGAGTTAGGGCGGTTTGAAAATGCACTGACAACGTGGACGCAAGGTCTTGCCATTTCTCCTGATGATGAAATTATGCGTGTCGCCCTTGAAATCCTTGTGAACAAAACAGTGCCTTTGGAAGATCCGCGCCGAAGAAATTGGGCGCTTTACCATATAACTTCAGCCCATGAGTGTGAGAGTAGATATGATAGCGTTGGAGCGGCGTATGAGTATCAGCGGGCGTTAAAACTTGATCCGTCAAATGAAGTTGCACGTATGGCGTTTGCTGAAATTTTAGAGTTACATGGAATGCACGAATCTTATTTGGAGCAGCTTTTATTTATATTGCAAAACCGCGCGCTTTTGGCTGAAAACGGTGGCGCGTCCAATGCAAGCCCCTTTGAGCAGACTCGTATAAATGATACGATTGAAGCGTACACAGATTTGCTTTCAGATTCTCTTGCTAAAAAGTGGAATGTTGAGCCGTTTTATCTTGATAAGACAAGATGGAATATTGGCATTTACTATGTTCCATCAACGGTAAATCAAATTCATGTGAAGAATAACGCTATTGCCGCTGATTTTGCGGCCGATATTTTCACGGGGATTGCGAGTGCATCCATTTCAACGAAGGTGGCGCGCGTTTCAGGATTTGGAGATGCGTACCAAAAGGCGAGAAGTTCAGGACTGGATTATTTTGTCATTCTTTCAATTGACGAGACTGCCCGCGATGTTACGCTTGACTATGCATTTTATTCTGGACGGACTGGTAATAAACTGTTTGAAAATTCTCTTTATGCAACGGCTAATATGCGCTATACAAACGTTTTTCGTCGGTTTAGAAGTGAAGTGTTAGAGCGTCTTACCGTGCGTGGAAGAGTTATTGCGCGCAATGGAAAAATTTTGCTTTCTGATATTGGGCGATCTGAAAATATGCGGGAAGGAGCGGCTTTTGCCGTTGTCAGAAAGAATGCGGTGCGCACGGCAAGCAAGGGAATGGGTGTTTCATACGGCAATGACGATGTGTTAGGCACATTCACTATAACAACATGCGGCGAAGAGGTGAGCGAAGGCACTTTGGATTTTGACGGTTTTTACGATAGGGTGAATACAGGGGATGAATTGGTGTTGATTTCACTGCCGACCGATGAAAAAGACACTTCACCGGAAAGCGCATTGCAAACTGTTTCTGAAAATCCCGTTTCTTCTGCACCTCAAGCGACTGTGAGCGGAGAGCCTGTCTCAGGACGTGCGCTTTCTTCTCTTGCCGCTCCTCGTCGCGTTCCTTCGTTTATAGACTTGATTCGGAGCATATACTAGAGGGATATAATACAGTAAAATAAAATCCACCTTGCCAAAACTGCATTGTTAGTGTATTATTATAAAAACTTCAAAAGGAAGTCAAAAAACTTATTTTAGATTTGGGGGGAACTATGGCGTACACAGTTGATTCTGAAAAATGCGTAAACTGCGGAACATGCGAGCCGGATTGTCCGGTTGGAGCAATTTCAGAGGCGAATGACAAGCGCGTGATTGATGCTGAAAAGTGTATTTCATGCGGAACATGTGCAGCGGATTGTCCTGCGGAAGCGATTGCTGAATAGGCGAAAGAGGGGGTGTAAACATATCCCCTCTTTTATTTTTAGTTTGTTCTCTTTAAAAAAACGTTTATTTCTTTCGTTTTTTCTTTTTATTTTTTTCTCTTTTTATTTTTTTCCCGATAGTGTTCCCGCTGTTGTAAAGGTGGATGTGAATCGTCTTCCACGGATAGACACTTTTTCGCGTACGGATGTGATTTTTCATCAATTAGACAAGGCGGTGGAGTACAACGAAAAGGAAATTTTTGCAGGAAAAGATTTTTTTCTTGAATTTTTTATGTATAGATGTCAAAAAGACGAGACAGTGATCCCGCTTTCTTCCGATATGGGTATTCCCTACGATACGATTGCAACTTTGAATGATATTTCAGATTATACCGTTTCAATGAAGGACAGGGATATTATAGTTCCATCGGTAAAAGGCATTTTTATTGCGGAAAAACCGCAAACTGCTATAGAAATTCTGCTGTCTCGTGAATTTGCTTCAGAATGTAAAAACAATCCTGTGATATACGAAATAAACGGAAGACGTTTTTTTTTCCTTGCGGGAAAACGTTTCAGCCCTACACAGCGCGCCTTTTTCTTTGACTTGAGTTTTCGTCTTCCGCTTGACAAAAAGGTTATTTCGTCTGATTACGGGTATAGAATGAGTCCTGTTTACGGACGGTGGAAATTTCACAAGGGAGTTGATTTTGCCGCTCCAGAAGGCGATGATGTATTTGCCGCAAAGCGTGGAGAGGTTAAATTTGTTGCAAAAAATGACAGCGTGTTTGGAAACTATATAATTATTGCTCATACTGATGGATTAACAAGCGTGTACGCACATCTGTCAAAAATTTTTGTGGAAAAAGGACAGACGGTGAGCGGCGGACAGATTGTTGGCAGGGTGGGGCAGACAGGCATGGTAACAGGCCCGCATCTCCATTTTGAAATACGCAGGGGCGGCGAGGCGGAAAATCCAATGCAATTTCTCAAGTGACAGGGCTGTTAGCAAAAAAACGTAAAAGAATTGTATTTTTTTTAAGCGAAAATGCCGATTGTATGATATACTAATAGTGTCGATTTTTAGTTTTTCTTGGAGTTGCTATGTATAAAACAGAGAAAAAAGTCTATTTTACACTGATTAATGTGTGTGTGTATGCGCTTGCTATTGTGTTCTCTATAATTTTAGTTTCGTTAAACGCAAGCAACAACATGTCATGGCTTGTCGTTGGTGGAATACCAGCGGTATTGTTCCTTTCTGCACTGATTATAACGTCTGTTTCGCAGAAATACGTGGACAAGATTCTTTATAAAAAGAATATGCTTGACAGTGACACGAAGTATCTTGGTGAATTTATTGACCGCCTTCGTTTTTGTTACTCCTTTGATGATTTATTCCAAGTGAATTCTGATGTCCTTGAGTTGAAGGCGGATTGTGGCATTCTGTTTATTGATCGCTCGAAAAACTATGTTCTTTATAATAGCCCTAATCGCATTTCATCATATTACACAATCCGTGATAAACTGATTAGAAACTTCCCGTCCTCGTGGAAATCAGGTTTTTACTTTATTGGTGAAAGTTTTGATGTTGTTTCTTCTCCCAATGTTGCGCGTGGTTTTATGATGTGTTATGAAAACTACCAGTATTATGTTTTCTGCCGGTATCTTCGCCTGTATGACATTGATATTTACGACAAGATGTACGAGGAATTCTCTCGCTTTGTTGCTAGAACACGAATTATTGACAATCTTTCTGAAATTTCTTCTCTGACGAAAGAGTGGGAGCAACTTGCCGAAACTCAGATTTCATTCCTTCCCCATAAAATGCCCGATGTTCCTCACTTGAAATTTGCCGCATACTATCGACCGTTGGTAAATGTTTCGGGCGACTATTATTCAGTTCTTCCGATTAACAGTTCAAAGACACTGCTTATGCTTGGTGATGTTTCAGGTAAAGGTCTTCCCGCCGCTTTGATTATGGGCTTGGTTATGAATACGGTAAAAATCATTGAAAACAAGGAGGATTTGGTTTCAATGGTGGGGCGAGTTGACGAGGCGATTAAGGGAATGCACCTGCAGGATAAATACACCGTTTTGTTCCTCGGAATCGTTGATACAGAAAGAATGGAAATTACGTATGTCAATGCGTCTATGTCTGACCCAAAAATTCTTACCCGCTCGCCAGATGGGTATAGAATTAAACCTCTCAACTCCACTGCAAGTCTTGTTGGAATTATCGGTATGGATGAAGTGAATATCGCAAAACAACGCCTTTATCGCGGAGATATGATTCTGCTTGCGTCTGATGGTGTTAGTGAGGTTATGGATGAGTCTGGCGTGGAACTGGGAGATACAGATTTGTTCCTTGAAACACTTCAAGCAAGTGCGGCAAAATCGCCTCAACAGTTTGTTGATGATATAGTTGACTTGATTATGAAATATAACGGTGACAAGCGTCTTCACGATGATGTTACTATGCTTGTGGCAAAGGTAGGTTAATATGAGTTTTTTCTATGTTGCGTTTAACATTATAAATGTGATTTTAGCGATATTTTTTATCGCTGAAACTATTTGGATTGATCGCATTGAGAGTAAAAATGAGGATAGCACTAACCCTGTTACCACAAATGTTTTGATTCTTGCCATTACAACATCTCTCTATGCAATTTTCTGTTTCTTTCGGTTCTCCCTTACGCCAAACCTGTTTACATTGTGTATGCGTGTTTGCTTCTTGCTTGAAGGTTGTATGCTCGTGAACGTGGTGTTCTGCTTTGCATATTACGGCTGGAAATATTCATCTGGATTTACTTACTTTTTGAAGTTTCTTTTGTATTTCCTCTGTGGCTATTTTATATTCTTTAGGTTCAAGAGAATTTCTGTTAGCGCCCAGGCGGGTCTTTTAATTTCATCTGACTATTTGTTTAAAGGCGATGCATGGAAATTCTTCCCGTATACATGGGCGGATTTGTACAATGCAATTTTTAGATTTATTTTGCCTATGATCGGTTGCTTGGCTATGATTGTGCGAAATGAAATGACAGGAAACAAGCTTGACCGTCATAAGAGTTTTGTGTATTCTTCAGGTCTTATCGCAATGTGGCTTTTAATACTTGGCGTTTCATTTATTTCAAAAGTCTTCCCTGGATATTCTGCCTTGCATTATTATATGTATGTTCCTATTATGTTGATTTTGCCGGCGACATCTTATATTCCGTCTGCGCCATCCGCAAAGGGTGTGATTTCTTTTTGGCTGAAAAATATATTCTTTATTGCCCTTCCTGCCGTTCTTTTGGGAATTGCGTTTATGTTTTTGCTTCGTGTGTATGATAATCATGGAATTGCTATTGCTATTGGCGGCGGATTTTTGGTTGTTGTGGTTTCGTTGCTTTTGTTATTGTTGTATAGACCGATTAGAAAATTGAAGTTTTCTCGCAGTGCCGATTATGCCGCTGCGTTTGAAAAAGATTTGGCTTCAATTGACTATAGCGGCGAAATGTCTGCGATTGCCGACACTATGTTTGATATATTCAAGAAAAATGTTGAGGCTTCCGCAATGTATGTGTATATCAACGGAGGAAATGCGACTTTTGAAAATGCCTACACATCTAGTGGTAAAAAAGTAAAAATAGACAGTTTTGAAATGATGTTTGAATCCCTTTTGAATACGGGCATAAATGTTGTTGTTCAGAGTCAACTTGAAGCGTCTCATGTTTTGATGCCATTCCGAGATGAACTTACAGATTTGTTTAAGAAAACGGAATCTGATGCTCTGTTTATATTGAACGAGGGACGTGATGTTCACGGTATTATTATGCTTGGAGTGAAAGATGGCGGCGAGCATTACAAGGAGTATGACTACAATGTATTTACAAAATTGTATTCATATTTCTTCGTTTTTGGCTACTATATGCGAAATATTTCCAACAAGGAGATTATTGGTACGGTTAACCGCGAATTGAAAATGTCTGCACAAATTATTACGTCAATTCAGGAAAACTATGACCCCGTGAACAGCTCAAAGATGGATGCAGGTGCGGTTATGATTCCTGCGCATAATATTGGTGGTGAATTTATCGATATGATTCGACTTACTGATACAAGGCATCTTTTTGTAATGGGTGATTTGAGTGGAAAGGGTATTGCCGCTAGTATGAATATGGTTATTCTTAAGTCAATTATTCGTGCATACTTGCGAGAAACTCATGACTTCAAACAACTTGTTGTTAAAGCAAACCACTTTATTCGATATAATCTTCCAAAAGGAACTATTTTTTCAGGAATGTTTGCAATTATGAATTTTGAAAACGATACGCTTTATTATATCAACTGTGGAA
This sequence comes from Treponema sp., assembly GCA_014803985.1. Lineage (GTDB taxonomy): Bacteria > Spirochaetota > Spirochaetia > Treponematales > Treponemataceae > Treponema_D. The sequence goes on along the minus strand of JAAVAO010000007.1, from coordinate 80,298 downwards.
TTCCTGCGATGTTCCTTTATACAGAGGCGTATAACAATGTTATTGAAATTCAGGGTAGCGGACATGTTTTAGGATTCGTTAGTGATATTTCACCGTACATTTCAGTAAAACAGATGAAATTGCATTCAAATGATATTGTGCTTGCGTGTACAGACGGCTTGATTGAGTCCCATTCATTGCGTGGTGAACCGTATGGAAAGGATCGTGTTCAAAGAACGATGGTTGCAAATGCGATGTATCCTGCTCAGCGAATGGCGTATTTTGCTCATGACGATCTAACCCACTTTATGAGCCACGAAATGGAAGACGATGTAAGCGTTCTTGTTATGAAGTACTTGAATGTGAATGATGCAAAAAATGACGAGGAAAATTCTACTGACGATGCTACAGACGCGAGCGAAGACAATGGTGCTGAAGTTCAAAGCGCGTAGTTTTATTTTGGCAAGTTCATGCTTTTGCTTGAACTTGCTTTTTATATAAGGATGAGAAAATTATGGAACAGTTATCAATTACACGAAAAGAGGGTGCAAACTATGTTTTGTTTGAATTGAGCGGGGCATTTAATGCGTACACATCGGAGGTAATTCAGACAAAGTTGTTTGAAACTATTGAAAAGATAAATGTTGTACTTGATCTTTCAAAAGTGGTTGAGCTTGATGCTTCTGGAATGGGAATTATTATGGCTGCACACAATGATGCTGAAGAGTATCATCGCAAGTTGTATTTGATGTCGCTTTCAAATGAGACGGAAAAGACCATTTTGGCAACGGGATTTAGAGAGTTGTTTAGAATAATAAATTCCGTTACGGAGGCGGTTTAAGTGTGCATCTTCAACAGATTCAACGCATTCCGTTTTGAAAATGCTTTGCTCCCCGCTAAATTTGCGGCAGTTTTTATCTTTGTGACTTTGCCGCTGTTTTTGAGTTGCAACAAGTCTTATGGAAAAAATGCTGTTTCTTCAGAGCCGCCTGTGCAGATTGATCCTCGCATTGTGAAATTCGGATTCGTTTATGATTCAATGGGTGAACGATTTAAAGACGAGGTGTTTATTCCAGAAGATAAAATACTTGATTGCGTAGATCGAATTGAAAAGGTGATTGCAGATGATCGAGATGACCTTCTTCGCTTTAACGATAAGAAGCATCTTTTGCCGTCTGATTATGCTCCGACTGATTTAATTCCACTGAAAAATTGCGAAGCGTTTGTTGTTTCACGCAATGATTTGAGACTTCGGAAAACGGTGTATGAAAATCTTTTAACTTTAGGAACTGCTGCAAAAAATGATGGAATTACACTGGTTGTCAGTTCCACTTATCGTTCGTATGCATATCAAGAGCGTCTGTATGAAAGAAACGTGCGTGAATTGGGGCAGGAGATGGCGGACAGAGAAAGCGCAAAACCTGGTTCTAGTCAACATCAGTTGGGTGTGGTTGTGGATTTTGGAAGTGTTACTGATGATTTTGCAAAAACTGCACAGTGCCAGTGGCTTAATGAAAATGCGATGGACTATGGCTGGAGTCTTTCTTTTCCGCAAGGGTATGAGGATGTGACTGGTTTTCGGTGGGAGTGTTGGCAGTTCCGATATATAGGCGAAGAAGCCTGCCGCCTTCAAAAGGAATATTTTAATGATGTTCAGCATTTTTTGCTTGAATTTATTGACGCATGGAAAAATAATTAGGTATAATAGCGGCAAGGAAAAATGATTTTTTTTGAACTTGCTGAATGCTTAAGACGGTAAAATTGAACGGCATCTCAAAAAAAATCGTTCTTTACTTCATAAAACGTAGTTTCGTGGCGAAAAGAGAAACTGCAATACAATAAGCGAGTTTCTTTCAGAAATTCGGCACTGTCATTGTGCGTGCTAAAAAGGTAAGATGACTTGTAATGACAGTATTTTCAAAAAACAGGTAAAATTATGGACTCTTTGCCAAATAGTGAAATTATTCTTCAAATTTTGCTTTCAACGGGAATTATATTGATTGCCGCTAAATTTCTCGGTTTAACGGTAAAGAAAATCGGCTTTCCATCTGTCGCAGGTCAAATTGCCGCAGGGCTCTTGTTAAAATTCTTGCCTCCCTTTCGTAACTATGGTGGAATTGAGCCAAATATTATTTTTAGAGAGGCAAATCAATTCATTTCTTATATTTCTGAAATTGGCGTTGTTTTAATTATGTTCAGCGCGGGGCTCGGTACAAATGTAAAGTCTCTTGTGAAGTCTGGCGTAAAGTCAACGCTTATTGCTCTTTTTGGAGTTTTTGTCCCGCTTATTTTTGGAACGATTATGGCCCTTTGTTTTTGGGGGTTTGATGGATTAGGAACGGAAAAGTTTTATCGGGCGATATTTATAGGTACCATTTTAACTGCTACATCAGTGAGCATAACTGTTGCGACCTTAAAGGAATTGGGAAAATTAAAAACGGACATAGGACAGACTATAATTGGAGCTGCGATTATTGATGATGTGATAGGGATAATCGCTTTGACGATAGTTGTTGGAGTAAGCACTGGAAATGGCGGCTCTGTTGAAATCTTAGTGAAAACGATAGCATTCTTTATTTTTGCAATTTTATTAGGCTATGCGATTTTCCGGCTTTTTAAATGGTACGATCGCCGGCATCCACACTCGAGGCGCATTCCAATATATGGGCTTGGAGTTGCGTTGATTTATGCATTTGCCGCGGAAGAATTCTTTGGAATCGCAGATATAACTGGTGCGTATATTGCAGGGGTTGTTCTTTGCAGTTTGAACGATGCGCGATATATGGAGCAAAAAATCGATATAAATTCATATATGATTTTTAGTCCGGTGTTTTTTGCGAGCATTGGATTAAAAACAAGTTTTTTTGGAATGGATGTAACGCTTCTTTGGTTTTCCATTGCTTTTGTTGTAGTTGGTTGTCTTTCAAAGATAATAGGCTGTTCATCTATTTCGCGCTTGTTGGGGTATTCGCGCAGGGAAAGCCTTGAAGTGGGGTTGGGAATGATGGTGCGTGGAGAAGTTGCCCTTATTGTGGCGCAAAAGGGATTTTCGGTGGGAATGGTAGATTCAAAATATTTTGCATCGATCATCCTTTTGATAATTGTTTCATCAATGGTAGCCCCGATTTTATTAAAAAAAGTGTTTGGCAAAGGCAATGAGGCAGTATTGAGTTAATTTCTTTTTCAAGTGTGTGGTGGGGTGGGTAGATTCCTATGGAATTGATTTTCAGGAAGGCTGAAATTTGCGATGCGACAGTAATTTTTGATTTTGTTCAAAATGCCGTCAACATTATGATTGATCAAAAAATTTTTCAATGGGACGAAATATATCCGACTTATGCGGATTTTGAACTCGACATAAAAAATGGCGAAGCGTTTGTCGCGGAAATTGCGGAAAATCAAAATGATTTTGAAAACTGCAAAAAAATCGCGGCGGTTTATGTTTTGAATAAACAGTGTGATGACGCGTATAAAACTGGAAAATGGCAGTACAACGGAAACGATTATATTGTGATTCATCGATTTTGCGTGAATCCTGAATTTCAGCATAAAGGAATCGGCTTAAAAGTCTGCTCTCATATTTTGGAACAGGCAAAAAGCGATGGAATAAAAGCTATTAGACTCGATGTTTTTACGCATAATCCTTATTCTTTGAGACTGTACGAAAAACTTGGATTTAAAACGACGGGTTTTGCCGACTGGCGCAAAGGAAAATTTTTGTTACAGGAAAAAATTTTGTAGACCGAATGTCACATTTCCTATGGCAAAGATTGCAGTGCATACCATAAAAAGTTTCAGAGCGCACATTTGCGTTTTATCTCATTATTTCAAATAGGTAGGGAACCTCTAAAAACTTCAGTTTATATTATTAAAAAAAAATACCTGCGAGAAGTATCGCTGCTACTAATCGCAGGCGTTGTCCAAGTTCTTGTAGCAATCGTGCTTAAATGGCTCGGTTGCTAGCGAGAACGGCGGGGCGGCGGTTTTGTGGCTTCCGTCCCGTCAATACACATTTTGCCCTCAAGGGGGCTTTTATGTCAAGCAAAAAAGAATCTCTGCTTGTAGTGCTAAAGTGCATTGCCTATACGGTCGTTTCGGCTGTTGTGGTGTTCCTTGTTAGCAAAAGAACAGGGTGGCTGTAGAGGACTTTGTAGAAAAGAAATTGCGAGGCGGAGTGCGCTCTGGCATAGGGAGCAACCCCTCTGATAACGTGCGCTGCTTCCGCTGGGGCTACCTTCTGCATTGTTTCGCTACCGTACGGGGGTTCTTATTTAAAGGCTGCCTTGTTTGCTTCCTTTTCTTTTGCAATCAGATTTTCGACTCTTTCGATAAAAATTGCAGGGTTTTCAAATTGAGTTTCCTTTGTGTCCCATTTTACGGCGGCTTGCTTTGTTTCGGCTTTTGTGGTGACTTCACCTTTTTCGTTTATGATTTTATAGTGAATTTCTAGAATGTCCTTGTATTCTATTAAGTCTGCGCGGATAATCGCTTTTTCTCCGAATTCGAGCGAGCGTATATATCGTATGTCCATAGTGATGACTGGGAATGCAAAGCCCGCTTTTTTCATTTCGTTGTAGCCAAAGCCTATTTTGTCAAGCAAAACGCATCGTGCCGCTTCCATATATTTTGCATAGTTTCCGTGCCAAACCACTCCCATTGTGTCAACATCATAAAATTCGACAGTGAATGGGAGTTCTGCGCTGATCAAGGATTTTTCGACTTTCATTTAAAATTGCCTCCGTGCAACGATAGTCCTTGCATGGTATTAACAGAGTGTTTACGTTCTCTCTGTATCAAGTGCATTTTTATGCGGCGTTTCTGTTTCTTGCAACAACCAAAAGTTGTAAAAATTATACCATTGATAAGGGAATTCGATGCAGTATTTTTCAAGTTTTTTAACAAATTCTAAAGCCAATTCATGGATTTTTATGTTTCTTTCGTTCCTTGCGCAATTAAAATTTGTTTTTGATTTTTCGATGAACATATTGTACTTTGGATGCAGTGTGGCGTTTTTTGTTCGGAGGGCAAACATAAAGTATGTGGGAGCGTGTAAAATCGCTGGCATCATAAAAACTCCATACGGAAAGTCCGCGTTTTTTCCAAGAAATTTTTCGCGGAATATGCGCGTCCTGTTCCGTGCGCTTGTTCTGTCTCCTGTGTACACAAGCAGTCCGCCGCTATCAAGTTTTTCCTGTAGCAGAATTGCCGTTTCGGGGGTGATGTTTTCAGGTGAAATGATATTTGCGGTGTATTTTGGATTTATTTCCTTGAGGGTTTTGGTAAATTGTTCTGAGGTTGAAACTTCCATTATAATGGTAACTTCAATTTCACGATTTACGCCCGTTCTATTAAAGCTAGAAAGACTGCGTAAAAGGTCGATGTTCCCCAAGTGAGAGCCGATTATAATTGCGCCTTTTTTTTGCTCTAGTTGATCTATCAATTCCTGCAAGTCGTCATTATGGGTGATTAATTCATTGTACTGAACTTTTCCAAGCCAACCCATCATTTTTTCTGCTACGCAAAGGCAGAATGAAACAATTTGTGTATATGGACTTATGCGAATTTTGGACTTCCCTGATTCTTTTAAAAATGCGCAGAGTTGCTTTTGATAGTTTCGCGCCTCGCATCGTGCCCTCTTGCTGAATAGTAAATAGAAGAATCCAATAGGATAAATCAAGGAGAGAATAACGATTTGAGGTAAATGGAGAAAAAGAATGAATAGCAACTTTAACGGCTTGCTTGAGGAAACTGCTTCTTTTTCTTCAGACCAATGCAGTTTATTTTCTTTGCTCATTCTTTGTTTTCCAGTTTGCTCAATTTTGTTTTTTTTATATTTCTAATGATGAGATATGGAAGACGCACTATCATTCCTATGCAAAGACGCGCGTACGTTCCTGAAATTCTCAAGTTGTCACGAACAACTCTAAAGTTTGAGATGCCGTCAACGGGGTAGGTTATTTTCACTGGCTCAGAGATTATTCTTACCCCTGCCCATGAAAGACGGACCAATAGGTCGATGTCAGCACCCATTCGACTGTCTATAATTGCGTGTTTTTTTATTAACTGGATATATGATGCAATGGGATAAACCCTAAATCCTACCATACAGTCTTTTATTTCTTTTGATAGGGTTACAATATGAACCCAGCCATTTGCAAATTTTCGCGCTTTTATTCTGTGGCTAGGCGCGCTTTCATCGTATTCAGGGTATCCGCAAATAACTGCATCAGGATTCTGCATGGATTTTTGGAGAAAATGTTCAACTTGCCCTGTGTCGTGCTGTCCGTCTGAATCCACTTGAAGAATATGCGTTAATCCGCTTTTTTGAGCCTGCAAAATTCCTGCCCGTATTGCCGCACCCTTACCCTTATTTTTTTTAAGGCTGACAAGTATAATGCTGGAGTATTTTTCTGCGACTTCATTTATTTTTGTCTTGTTTTTTGCATCATTCCCATCATCAACAACTATTATTGGAAGATTATACGGCAAAAGATTTTTTATAACGCTTTCAAGTGTGAAGCCGTGATTGTATACAGGGAGTAAAAAACCTTGTGTCAATTTTTATACCCCCCCCCTATCTGCGTTGCCCCTGTATTCGCCATCAGCATCAGCAGACGAAGTGACTGAAAAACTCCCTGAGGAATATGTTTTTTCACTGTTTTTTGCGCAACGCAAGGTGTATGAAACGCTGGATTTTTCTCTATTGTATTTTATTTCAAGGTGCAGTTGCGATTCGGGACGAATTGGATTTGAAAATTTAATGCGCCTGATTGCGGGAACTGCCCTGTCCGTTCCAAAATACTTTCGTGAGAATCGAGTGACAATTTCAAATTGAGCGACAGCAGGAAGCAGTTTGAACTCGGGGAAGTGTCCATCAAAAAAATCGCTTGATTCAGGTATAATAAATTCAAGTGCGATTGCATTTTCTGTTTTTTCTACAATTTTTTCATTTTCAACGCCATGCATTTTTTATCTCCAACTAAACGTGTAAACTTTTGGTTTTTCATTTTCTACAAATCCTCTTGTTTTTTCAAAGGGTGTTATTATTTTCCAAAAATAATTTTTCTATTTCTTCCTTGTGTTTCTTTCCTTGGGTGTCAACAGGAATTGAATCGACATATCGCCATCGTTTTGGCACAACAACATTTTCAAAGTAATGCATCAAAAAGTCGTGGAAATATCGATTTATAAGAAATTTTTCTGCATCACAAAAGTGCTGTTTCCCTTTTTCATTTAAGACAATAACCGCTGCCAAAAATTGACGAACTTCGTTTTGAAGCGCAATGACTTTTACATCGGCAATCAAGCCTGTCTGCATAAGGCGGTTTTCAACTTCCGTGAGGGAAATCCTTTTTTCCTCTATTTTTACAATGGAGTCGGAGCGACCTTTGAGCAAGAAACGACCATCTTCAAAAATTTCTGCCAAATCTGCAGTGGCAAATCCTTCGGGGTTTTTTATATAGGGGGAGATAACTCTCAAGCAGCCGTTGTCGTCAAGCCAAATTTTTGCGTTGTCAAATGGAGTGAACTTCAAGCCGTCTTTTGATTGCTGTCGATAGGCAATTCCCGATGTTTCAGTTGAGCCGTATATTTCAAGCGGACAAAATCCAAAAACGTTTTGCGTTTTTTCTGCAAGTTCGGAGCTGCATGCTCCGCCGCTTGAAAAAATCCACGTGTCTTTTAAAGGCAGTTTTTTCTCTATTTCTACAGTTCTTTTGAGAAATGCGGGGGTTGCAATGATAACATATTTTTCATCGGAAAGCCGCTCAAATTCCTCTGGAAATTGAATGCGGGTGCGGCGGAATGGAACTCCGAGGGTAAATGGCAGTGAGGAGCTGAATAAAAATCCATAAATATGATGCTGACTCACGGTGGAAACTAATTTTCGCTTTAAAAATTCTTCCGCCCATTTTGAAATGACAAAGGCGTTGTCCATTTCAAATTCCGTCATTCTCTGGGGAATGGCTTTTGGTGCGCCAGTGCTGCCGCTTGTATACAGCAAAATGCGTGTTTCATCGCTGTTTAAAATTGGCAAATCCCGAATGTATTTTTCATCGGGGGCTTCAGTGTTTTCAATGATTTCTTGAATGGAAATGGAGTTTTGCGCGTTTTGATCGGTTAAGAAAGCAACTTCGCTTGTCTTCACCTCATTTATGAATTCATCCGAAATATTTTGCGTTAAAAAAATGCGTTTTTTGCATTGGAGAAGGGCGACGAATGTACACAGAAAATACCAATAATCTTCGCAGTGCAAAATCCAATCATCGTTTGAATTTTGAGAGATAAAAAATCTCATCTTTGCAGAATCTATCAAAAAGTCCTTCCACGACTTATATTTTTTCTCTGACCACAGACCTTCATAACACAAAATATGGTTATCTTTTCGTGAGTCCGCCGTGAATTTTGTAAATGAAAACGATTTTATCATCTTTCTGTCCACAATTCTTCGGACAACGAATTCAACAGCAAAAATCAGTCCCATCAAAATGTAAGAAATTCCGCCGTTATAGACGGACCAAATTCTGTTGTTTAAACTTTCGTCTCCAAAATTATACAGTGCAGTGAATGCAGCAATGCTTCCGTTTATAATGAAAAAGCAGCACCAAATAATGGTAACTTTTTTGCAATATTCCAAAACCTCATTTTCATAAGACGAGCCAACAATTGATTTGTCGGTTAGAGTTGCAAGTCGAAAGCACAAGTTCGGTTTAAAAAACAAAGTCGATCCAAACACGCTCAAAAGAACAGCATTTATCACGACAGAATACAGTTTTAGAAATATTGACCGGTTTGTAATAAAGCAGATAATGCCAGCAACTAAAAAAAGCGCGGAACTGACAAGAGGTCGCAGATCCAACGCCCTTTTTTCTTTTTTATTGGATTTCTTCCCACCTGTGAAGCACAAAAAGAAAGTGCACGCAAGGATAATCACGCACAACGACAATATACGTATTGGAAGTTTTAGAATGACAAGCAGTGTAAAAACCAAAAACGGATATATCGCCGCTAAAACATAAAAAAGAATTTTAAGAAACTTTCTCATCAAGCCATATATGGAACGAGAGCGTCCACAACATTTTGTATATTTTTTACTGTTTTGAAGACGGCAGGATCGATTTTTGTTCCTTCAGGCATAAATTCCTTCATTTTTTGAATCAAATCAATAGAATCAATTGAGTCAAGATCCAAATCATCAAAAAGAGTCGCTTCTAAAGTGATTGATTCTTCGTCAATTTCAAATTCTGAAACAAGAATTCCCTTTAATTTTGAAAAAATTTCATCTTTTGTCATAGTTTTAAACCTCATAAAAAGCAAAAAGAAAGTTCAAGTGTTTTTTCTTGCCTTTTGCGCACGCTCTCAAAATAAAATGAAAGTGTGCATTATACATATATTAAGTATTTCGTTTGCAACGCAAACTTGTTAGAACCAAATCAAATGTTTTTTTAGTGACTTTCTATTCTCGTTCTTTGGCTTGAGAAATATATTCAGCAAGCGCATCAACAGACGCAAAGTGTTTTTTGTTGTCGGAACTTTCAGAGGAGAATTTTACTCCGAATTTCTTTTTGAGTCCAACGCCCAATTCAAGTGCATCAATTGAATCTAATCCAAGCCCATCGCCAAAAAGCGGTTCAGAATCGACAATGCTTTCAGGAGTTATATCCTCCAACTGCAATGTTGAAATAATTGTTTCTTTTATCTCTCTCTTTAAAGCATCGTTGCTTTCCATACTTCGATTCCTTTTATAGTTCCTTGCTGATTTTTACTATTATTATAACGATAAAACAGAATGATAGCAATCTCTATTTTCAGTTCTTTGAGAAAAAATCTGTGATTTTTGTAACTTTTCCGATTAACGCTGGTTGTTTTTAGCTGTTTTTGACATAATTGCTTCGCTTTTTTATGTTTTTATCTGTTTGTTGCGTTCACTTTAAAATACGGGCGGAGTTGGTGCACCCACTGGTCTTTCGGGGTTACGCTATCGCTTCATTCCTGCGGAACTGGCTTCGCCAGCCCCTACAGCCCTTCCGCGGTCTCTGTATCCACAGCAAATTTCTCCATCCTCTCAAAACCTGATAGGGCGTTCGTTGCAGCATAAAACGTTGTTTTTTAATGAATAGGCGAGATTTGAAAAGATAGAGAAACATTCTTCCAGTTGCACTGGCGAAAGATACATTGTTCTTCTATTTTTAACTCCTCGACTTACGGTCGCAGGGCAAAGCCCTGCTTAGCCAAGAATGGAATTGAACGTCCCTGGCTTCTAAATTTCTCCCAATAAAAGTGTAAAAATCTTTTGTATAGTGTTTACAAAAAAAAAAAATAGTATATGGTTATTGCGAAAATATATTATACGAAATTTAGTTATGCGAATTTTATAGTGTTTTATTTTTCGTAGGCGGCATAAAGGCGTGGCGCATGTCATTTATGAGGAGGTCGGCATATGTTTTGGGACAATGTAGAAAATATAAGGCGTGTGCAGGGGTTTACGTATAGGCAACTTGCCGCCGCATTGAAAATGTCTGAAACAACGATCTCCAGCATGCGAAAGTACAAAACCGAACCCCGTGTGAGCGACGCGCTAAAAATTGCGGATATGATCGGCATTGATGTTCGGCAACTGGTGGGGTAGAGGGGATGACTAGCACATCGCGCATCGCAAAAAACACGCTCTTCCTCTATTTCCGGCAGATTCTGATCATGCTCGTGTCGCTGTACACGGTGCGCGCGGTGCTGGCAACGCTCGGCGCGGAGGACTACGGGATCTACAACGTCGTGGCGGGCGTGGTGGTGATGTTCGGNTTCNTAAATTCTGCGCTTGCNACGGCATGCCAAAGATTCCTGAGTTTTGAAATCGGAAAGCAGAATTTTGAAAATGTCCGCGCTGTTTTCTCGCAGTTNGTTTTCATAATGTTTTTTATGGCATTTGTTATCTCGGTTTTTACATGGATTGGTGGCATGTGGTTTGTCCAAANTAAAATGCAAATGCCAGAAAGCAGAAGAGCCGCCGCAAAAATGGNCTTTCATTTTTCTGTCGCAATCACTTTTTTCAATNCNATAAGAATCCCATACAACGCGCTGATAATTTCTTTTGAAAGAATGAATTTCTTTGCGGCNCTCAGCATCGCGGAATCCGTTTTGAAATTGCTTGTTGTTTTTGTCTTGAGGGCACTGCATTTTGACAAGCTGGTTTTGTACTCAGTCCTGCTTCTCCTTATATCTGTGATTATTTTTATCTGCTATATGCTTTTTTGTAGTATGAAATTCAGAGAGTCGAGGCTGAAGTTCTGCCTTGAAAAAAAATCCATAAGGGATATTTTTTCGTTCTCATGGTGGAGTTTGTTCGGCGGGTTTGCGAGCATGGCGAATAATCAGGGGATGAATTTAATAATAAANCTCTTTTGCGGCGTTGTTGTCAATGCTGCCTTGGGGATTGCGAATCAAGTCTACAACGCTGTCTATCAGTTTGTAACCAATTTCCAGACAGCCTTCAATCCTCCCCTTGTGAAAGTGTATGCGTCAGGTAATAGGGATGAGTTNTTCTCGGTAATAAACAGAACNTCAAAATATTCATATTATCTTCTGCTTTTTATTGTAGTGCCGCTTTTCGTGAATTTGGAATTCGCTTTGAATTTGTGGCTCAAGGAATATCCTGAAAATACGATGATTTTCATAAAACTTCTGTTGGTTGAGGCGCTGGCATCGCCCTTGAACGGACCTCTTTGGATGACAGTTCAAGCGAGCGGAAAGATTGCCAAATACCAGNTTCTTACGAGTTTGATCATTGTCTTGAATGTGCCAGTTTCATTTTTCCTTTTAAAAAATGGCTTTGAGGCCTATTCCGTTCTGATTGTGAAAATAATCCTTCAAATTGTGATTACTGTTTACAGGGTCGTTTATCTTTCCCAAAAAGAAAGCTTTCCGATTGGAATGTTTTTGAGAGAGGTTGTACTTCCTGCCATTCCAATTTCGGCTGTCTCGTTCATAACAGTTTTTATGATAAGGATTTGTCTGTCTCATCGAATCGCAAGTTTTTTGACCTCATGCTGTTTTTCCGTGCTGCTGATACCACTTCTTGTGTTCTTTTTTGGCTCAACGAAGGCGGAAAGGAATGTAATTTGCAATTTTATAAGAACAAAAATNTCAGGGGAAAGAAATGGTTGTCAANGGAATTGAAATAATTCACAGAGAGATGCTCAAAATTTTGAAATATGTTGATGCTATTTGCAGAAAAAATGGCATTCAGTATTTTCTTGATGGCGGAACATTGATAGGTGCGGTCAGACATGGCGGCTTTATNCCGTGGGATGATGACATTGACATTTCAATGTTGAAAAGTGATTATCTAAAACTCCTTGAAAAAATAAGAGAGGACAACAATCCTGAATTNTTTTTATATTATGACGACTTTGAACGTCATTGCAGTTCATATCTTGCTGTAAAGTCAAAATACTGGCAGTGCGGAGNAAATTCATTGTTTCCGAGTTTATATCCCATAAAACTTGATATTAGGCCGATTAACACAATCAAAAAAGAAAAGGAAGTTATCGAAGAAAACAGTTTGTTCAGAAAAACTGCGGAGTATATCATATTTGGAAATTATGATGAATGTGATNTTTCTGCCATAAGGCAAGTTATAAATCGTTTTGGATCAAAAGAGAAGTTTCTGCATTTTTATAACACTCNGTACGGACTTGAAAACCNTTCAACTGATACTGTTTTTTCCTATCCGTATTTGAGTTATGCATTTGATGGTGTGCTTCCGAATGACTATATCGGAGGACTGAGAGAAATTGATTTTGCCGTAGACAACGGCGGCGGGAAATTTTACATACCAAAAAACTATCACAAAATTCTGACTTCGCTTTATGGAGATTATATGCGACTTCCTCCAGAAAACGAACGGAATTCATATTCTAAACAATTATACATAGTTTCAGCCCCATATAAAATGGCTGAAATCTTTCATAGCAGACAGAACTGTGTAAATGCGTCAGTTTTTCGAAAGATTCACTACAGAATGTATACGCTGATTTNNTCAAGGCTTTATAAACANTNAATGGGGGGGGGTAATGANTAGTTGTGACTTGGGCAAAACCGCAGGAACGACAGAATTGATTCTCTCGCACGGGAGGGCGGCATGATTTACAACACGTTGAGGGCGTTCGCAAAAAGGATATTNCCACCCGNTGTTTATGGNATTNTAGGAAGNGNGNTTNTCGCGCCACGAAATTTCACTGNGNGGTGGCACAGCAGANGGTTCGGNATGAGGGNCGTGAAATTTATTCNGAACAATGCGGATAAAAAAATCATTCTTCTTGCCGGTGTCCACGATGCCGGAAACATAGGCGACCATGCGATTTGCATTGCGGAGCGGGNNCTGCTGGAACGGTTCTTTCCCGACTGGCTGATAGTAGAGCTGTCAACGGAAGAATTCTGCCCGGTGGCGGCACGCCTGAAATCCGGGCACTGCAATCACTTGGTGATTGCAGTGCCCGGCGGCGGATTCCTCGGCAATCTGTGGATCAGTGAGGAGAGGATGTTCAGAAAGGCACTTAAAATATTTTCGGAGAACAAGGTGGTCGTCTTTCCACAGACGGTATTTTTTACCCATGACAGGAGCGGCGCAAAGGAGCGGAAAATTTCGCAGAGGGCATACAATCTGCATCCTGACCTACATTTTTTTATCCGTGACAAGTCCTACGAATTCATGAAAGGTGAGATGATGGATGGAAATGGCGGAAATGTCGAGAGCGTTCCTGATCTCGTTTTGTCCCTTGACCGCTCTGCGCCAAGGTTCGAGCGCGAGGGAGTGCTGCTTGTTTTCCGCTCCGACAAAGAAAAATGCGTTGGCGATGATGCCGTGAAGGATTTAATGGAAGAGGTTGAAAGATATGGAATCCCGTTCGGATTCACCGACACCTGCGTTCCATACAAAGTGCCTAGAGAATTCCGAAATTTCGCGACCGAGGAAAAATTCTGCGAGTTCAGAAAAAGTCGTCTCGTTGTTACCGACAGGCTGCATGGAATGATTTTTGCCACGATTACAGGAACTCCGTGCATTGCGATGAACAATGTGAGCAAGAAGGTCGAGGGCGTTTATGATTTGTGGCTTAAGGGAATTCCCTATGTGGAATTCGCGAGGAATGTGGACGAGGCGAAAAAACTTGTGCCGAAGATGCTCGCCCTTGGCGGACAAAGATACAATCCCGCAATGTTCGACGGGCATTGGAAAAAGATAGCGGATTGCTTGGGGGAGTAGGGATGGACAAGATGACAGAAGAGTGCGGGGAAAACTGATGGCAAAGAAGAATAATATGGCTGAAAAAGAAATCAATCTTTCTCAAACAAGTTCTCTCCTTGTTTCCGTCATCATCCCCTGCTACAACGCCGAGCGGTACGTCGAATCAGCTGTCCGTTCAATCACGGACGGGCGGAGTGTTCAGTTTGGAATGGATCAGCGGTCTTGAACCGCTGGTATCGTATGTTCTTTGACATTTTTATTTCTGAAAAAAGAATTGCTGTCGATTCGTGCGGAAAGTCTCATGCTCTGTCACATGCTTTGCGACAGAGGGTGTGAAAACCGGCTACGGTGCGCCTTGTGAGCGACATCCACGGCATCTTGCGCCGAGACTATTGTTCACAGGCAGGTCACCATATAGAACGGAATGTAGGTTACGCCCGCTTCTTGCCTTACGTCTTTTGCGTAGACTACATACGACTCGAGGATGCGATCAGAGAATTTTTCTGAGAAAACATCGAGGGAGCGGTGCGCTTTGTAGGCGGATGACTTCACCTCAAGCGGAAGTATCTTTTTGCCCTTTGAAAGCATGAAGTCAATTTCGTGGTGGTCAAAGGAATGGAAGTACAGCTCGTGTCCATTGCTGCGGAGCATTTGCGCGACTACGTTCTCAAAAACGGTTCCAAGGTTGAGACCGATCCTGTCGGATATCAGTTGCGTGTAGATTGAGTCCTCAATCGGCATGTCTGAATTCCTGAAGATTTGGGTGACCAAAAGTCCTGTGTCGCCCATAAAAATCTTTTGGCTCGAGATGTCCTTGTTCAGGTTGAACGAGAAATTCGGGTCGGTGCAGTTGTAGGCGATGCTCACGATCATGGAGTCCTTGATTGCCTCAAAAGAGCTGTAGTTGCGGCTGACCCGCGCGTTTTTTCCGAGGGCTGTTGCCTTGAAAAGCCGTGAGTGCGACGAAAGCTCCGACGGCAGCGCATCGAGGATGAGCGAGGTCGAGAGGCGGTATCTTGAGTCGAGTTTTTTCAGGTCGTTGTGGTATAGCAAAAGAATGTCGCGCTTTACCTCGTCAACCCGTGAAAAGTCGTTTGATTCGAGCAGTTCCGCGACGGCCTGCGGCATTCCGCCCACCGCCATATACAGGCGGAAATCCTTCAGGAGTTTTCTGTGTGCGGCTTGTCCGAGTGGCGTTCTGCTCGCAAATGCTTCCCGGATAAAATCCGCCGAAACATCGTCGCCCCTTGCCCACAGGAATTCCTCGAAGTCCATTGGGTACATATTTATGCATCGCTCCTCGCTTGGAATGAGGATTTTCTCAACATTCTGTCTCAGGGTGATGAGCGAGCCTGTTTCTATGTAATGGAAGCGTCCGTCCGCGACAAGCTGCTTGACAGACTGCCGCGCCGCAGGGAAAAGCTGGATTTCGTCAAAGATGATGATGCTTTCGTGCGGGACAAGGCGTGTTCCATAAATGAGCGACAGACCTCTGAAGAACGCGTCAAGATCCGTGATGTCATCGAAAAGAGGACGTACCTTATTTATGTCGGTCTGAAAATTGACGAGAATGTACGAGGCATATTCGTTCTTTGCGAATTCCTCGACGATTGTTGATTTTCCGATTCGCCTTGCGCCCTGCACAAGCAGCGCCCTTGATTGCGCCCAGTTTTCTTTCCAATGTATGAATTGTTTGTATATTTTTCGCCTAAAAATCATACTTGATTTTTGCACAAATAATACAATTTGTAAATGAGCAAAATGCACAAATAGTGAATTTTCTCAAACTGCGATTTGCACAAATATTCATTTTTCAGAAATAAAGATGTTTTGAACATGGATTTTCGGTTCGCGGTGCGGGCTTTATAGGAGATAAAGATGAGGTTGCATAAGTTTTTTGCGAAGAAATATAAGGAGGCAAAGAATGACGGATAAAAATTTTGCGCACCCCCTCGTTTCCGTCATCATCCCGGTTTATAAAGTCGAGCCATATCTTAGACAATGTGTTGATTCGGTGCTTGCTCAGACATATACAGACTTTGAGGTGATTCTAGTTGATGACGGCTCGCCCGATAGATGCCCTGCGATTTGCGATGAGTATGCGGAAAAGGACTGCCGTGTGAAAGTGATACACAAGGAAAATGGAGGGTTGAGTGACGCGCGAAATGCAGGAATGAACATTGCGTGTGGGGAATATGCATTGTTTGTGGATTCTGATGATTTTATTTCGAAAGAGTTTTTAGAAAACCTTTTACGGATGGCTGAGGAATACAATCTTGATATTGTTGAAGGAAAAACAGTTTATTATGAGAATGCGCTGGTATCTGAAGTTTTTCATCTAAATCATGATGAGTATGTATTTTTTAATAATGATGATGTATATGAGTTTTACCTAAAAACATACCAAATAGTATCTGCATGGAACAAACTTATAAAAAGAAGCCTTTTGTCAGAAGTCCGTTTCATTAGAGATATGATTTCGGAAGATTTTATTTGGTTTTATAATGGAGTGTTGCCATTAATCGTTTGCGCAGGATATTGCGCTTACAGTACATATTATTATCGACAGGGTAATACACTTTCCATTACAAAACAAGTATCAGAAAAACATTATACGAGTTACATAAATATAATAGATACACTTTCCAAAAACAAATGTTTAGTTTCTAAAATTAGATCAACAAAATCAGGTGTGCTTGCAAGTATTTGTCTTGAGCTATACAAACAGGCGGTTCTGAATGGTTCTCGCAAAAAAATTTTAGATACGATTATATTTCTGAAACTTAACCGCAATATATTTGAAAAAGCAAATACTAGAAGAGGTATCTTATTAAAATTATTGTTAATTCTTCCCATCCCAGTTGGAAAAAGATTATTCAAACTTCTTTTTGGACTTTGAGGGTTTTATGATATATACTATTATCTTTTTCTTTTTTATACTAAGCATTTTTTCAATTTCTACAAATAGAAATTCGCTTTTGAAAAAGTGCCAGACAGAATCCATTTTTGCCGTCTCGCTTTGCACCATCCTTGTAATTTCATTCATGGCAGGAACAAATAACAGCCGTGCGGATTTCGCAGAATACTTAAAATTCTTCCAGAACTCTCCGTACTTGTTTTCTGACAACTTTTTTGAATTTGCGAAAAGCCAACACACAGAAATCGGATACAACTATTTTCAAGCCCTTGCAAAAACTGTATGCAATTCGGCTACCGTTTTTTTTATTCTGTTTTGTTTTGTGAGCATCCTTTTCCGTTATGCATTTTACAGAAATTTCGTTTCGCTTGCTGATATTGGGATTGCTTTTTTTATTTTCTTCTCCCATGAATTCTTACGGAAAGACTGCGTGCAGATACGAAACGGATTGGCATCCGCAATTGTATTGTACTCGCTGATTTTTCTATACAGGGGGCAGAGATTCCGATTCGCCCTTATGGTGATTTTTGCGTCTTGCTTTCAGTCTACCGCATTGGTTGCCCTGCCTTTGCTTGTCGCTCGGACAGAGAATTCCAGAAAGTATGAGTTGTTTTTGACTCTGTTCTTTGTCTTTGGCATTGTTTTTACCGTTCTGTTTCCTGTCAAAAATATTCTTTTTGTTTTTGAAAAGATTGGCTTGCTGCCGAAGACCGTCGTAAACTATTTGTACTGGTCAGAATATTCAAAGTCGATGTCTTTGATGAATCCGATGCTTTTAAAGCAGGTGTGCATATCATTGTGGATTTTTTGCAAAAAGAAAAGGCTGTTTTTCGATAATAAAATATTTTTCTTAAGCCAAATTTATCTTGTGAGTACCGTTTATTATCTTGTTTTCCGCGACTTTGAGATTCTTGCAGGACGTTTCGGAAGTCTTTTTTATGCAGTCGAAGCTCCTTTGTTGCTGTCAATAATTGAAAAATCCGGAAAGAATGTCGTAGTAAAGAAACTCTTTCTTCTGGCGTTTTATCTTTGTTTCTTTTTCCTGAATGTGCTGACATACCAAGACACGCTTGGTTATCATTTTTCTTTTTATTGAGGTGCAAAATGAAAATAGCATACATCCTGCCTTCATTGGACTCCAAAGCGCCTATTTTTGTCGCGAAGCTCCTCGCCGAATTTTTTGTCGGGCAGGGCAACGAGGTCGCCGTGTTTTATTTTGATGACATCTGCAAGGTGGCGTTCCCTTGTGGGACGCGCAGAATAAATTGGGGCAACAAAATTTCCTTTGACGAATTTGACATAATCCACTCCCACATGAGGCGGCCTGACTTGTACCTTGCAAAGAACGCCCGCAATATCCGCCGCGCGAAAATTGTTTCCACTGTCCATTGCGACATAAAAAATGACCTTGCGATTTCTTATGGACGCCTTGTGTCCGCGGTTTTCTCCCGTCAATGGATTCGCGCGCTAAAGAAATTTGACGCGACCGTTCAGATAAATGACTTTCTTATGAAAGTCTATGCGCAATTCAAGAACAATGCGCTGATTTACAATGGAGTAAAAATTGACTTGCATGAAACCGAGCGGCATAGGGAAATATGCGAAAAAATGCTTGCGTTTAAAAGCGCGGGTTTAAAAACAATCTGCTCTTTCAGCGTGATTGTAAAGCGAAAGGGATTGATGCAGATTTTGCGCCTTTTGGAGAAAGACGAATGCTTTGCGTATGTTTGCATTGGCTCAGGAGATTATAGGGCGGAACTCGAACGGTTCGTGTCCGAAAGAAAGCTTCAGAGCCGGGTGGCGTTTTTTGATGCGGTTGAGCGGCCGTATGTCGTATTAAAGAAAGCCGACATTTTTTGCTTCCCATCATACTCGGAAGGCTTTTCGCTGGCTCTTTTGGAAAGCGGTCTGGTCGGCGCGTCCGTTGTCTGCTCTGACATTCCCGCTTTCAGAACTTTTTCTGAAAATGAAATTTCGTTCTTCGCCCTGGACGATATAGGTTCGCTTCAAAAGGCATGCGAGACTGCCATTGAAAAACGCGATGAAAAAATCGCTGCCTTGAAGAGGCGAATCGAACAGGATTTCTCACAAGAAAAGATGTTTTTGGAATACCAGGCACTTTATAAAGATTTGACTAAAGAACATACGGAGGATGCAAAATGAACTACATTGCGCCAAACTTGCCGAAGCAAAACTCCTTTATGCGCATTCGGCTCGGCTGCTCTCTGAACCTGCACAGCAAGCCCCCTACATTTTCACTATGTTCATTTTGTATCCAAGGCAGTTCAGAATTGCAAGAAATGTCTTGTAGTTTATCTTGTCCGCGTTTTTGTTGCTGCGTATTTTTTGGATTACAGTTGGCGACACTTGCGCTTTTTTCGCCATGCTTCGGACAGACAGTTTCTCCTCTTCCATTTTTTCAATCAGAAATTCGGAAAGCAGGAATTCGTTGTATTCCTTGTCGAACCGGGCTTTTTCTTCGGGGTCGCGCGTTATGAATGTGTCGAACGTTGTCTCCATTTCAGTCCTCCTTGTTTCTTTGCAGATAATCTTCCCTGTGTTTTATGCACGTATTCTTTTCCTGCTCAGGAAGTTTTGCCGTTTTCTTTGTAAATGCGTTGGTAACAATAATTTTCTTTCCCTTGATAAAGAAACACAGATAACGGGCAGGCTGCGGCTTAAATTCATAGATTTTATCACCCTCGCTCCTGAATTTCGTTTTGTCCGAAATCTTCCCGAAGTCTCCGATCCGTTTCGCAAGGATCAAAAACTTGCGGCGTTGCTCCTGCGTTATGGCAAGAAAATATTCATACGCCTGGCTGTATCCGTTTTTGTCGTAATACCACTCAAGCGTAAAATACTGCCCGATGTAAATCGTACAATTGGTTTTGTCCATTCAAATATAGTGTACCATAATTATGGTACACCTGTCAATTCTTTTTTTAAGGAGCATATATGCAAACACTCAATGAAAAATTACCCCAAGTCCCGAAAGAAAACGCTTTCCACTTTATTAGGCTCGCCTGCTGCCTGATCGTGATTTATGAGCATGCGGCAGTGCTTTGTGACGCGGGCATTCCCTGCCTGAGCCTACGCGGCATGGCGGTGGATGTATTTTTTATCTTGAGCGGATTTTGGGTCACGCTGTCATACTTGAAAAGCAGTTCTGCAAAAGGGTATGCGCTCAAGCGCATTAGGCGGATTTTTCCGCAGTATGCGGCGACGGTCGTCCTTTGTGCTGTGCTGCTTGCTTCATTTTCCTCGCTTGAGTTGCGCGCGTATTTCTCTTTCAGCGGATTTTGGAAATATCTTGCGGCGAACTTATGCACGCTGAATTTTTTGCATCCGTCGCTTCCCGGTGTGTTCGGCGACATGGCGGTGAACGGCTCTCTGTGGACGATAAAGATTGAACTTGCGTTTTACGTATTGTTGCCAGCTGTCATTTTTTTGGCACACGCAGTGGAACGGAAATTTGATATGTGGGGGGGGGTATTGTACTTGTCGCGCTGTACCTGCTTTCAGTTTTATGGGAGGTGTGCATGCCGCGCATAACTGAAATGTTCCGGCTTCCGTCAGAGATTGCGCACCAGTTCCCTGCGTTCCTTTCGTATTTCGCAAGCGGAATGCTGTTTGTTTTCTGCTGGGAAAGGCTCGTTCCGCGCCTCAAATATATTGCGCCTGCGTGTGCCGTTGTGCTCGCGGCTGTTTCTGTGGCTGGCGTTCCGTTCGTATCGGAGTTTGTCCGTCCGTTCTGTCTTGCCGCCGTTGTGATGTTCGTCGCGCTGAAGGCATGTCCGCTCTTCGGAGTCGTGAAAAATGATTTTTCGTATGGAATGTACCTTGTTCATTATCCTGCCGTTCTGTGCGTCGCCTCGTTCGGCGTGTTCGAGGGAAATCCTGCGTTCGCTTTCTTATTGGTGCTTGCGCTTTCGTTTTTCTGCTCGTATCTGCTGGACTGCTTTCAGCGTGCGCTGGAAGGATTGAATAAACTACACAAGGAGGCACGCCCATGACCACCGCCAGCCTAGTCCTGTACAAAACGCCGCGTTCCCAGATCGAATCGCTGCTTTCCAGCGTCCTGCCGTCATGCGCAGAGAAGCTCATCATCGTTGACAACTCGCCCGACGACCGGTGGCGGGAGCTTGAGGAACGTTCGGAAAAAATCCGCTACATCCACAACGAGAACCTCGGCTACGGCGGCTCGCACAACCTTGCGATGCGGCTCGCGATTGAGATGGGGGCGGACTACCACGTCGTCCTGAACCCCGACATCCGCTTCGAGCCGGGCGTGCTCACGACGCTCGCGCGATACATGGACGGGAATCCCGATGCGGTGTACGTCCTGCCGAAAGTCGTCTATCCGAACGGCGAGCCGCAATACCTGTGCAAGCTGCTCCCCACGCCGTCCGACCTCATCTTCCGCCGCTTCCTCCCGTCCGTCGGCTTTCTGAAGAAATGGAAGGAGCGGAAGAACGCCCGCTACTGCCTCATGGATTCGGGGTACGACCGCGTGATGAACCCGCCGTGCCTGAGCGGGTGCTTCATGTTCATGCGGCTCTCCGCGATTTCTGCGCACGGCATCTTCTTTGACGACCGTTTTTTCATGTACTTCGAGGACTTCGATCTGATCCGCCGTCTGCACCGAGTGGGGAAGACTGTGTTCCTGCCCGACGCGGAGATCGTCCACGACCACGCCGCCGAAAGTTACAAGAGCCGGAAAATGCTCGCGGCGCACATAAAGTCCGCAGTCCGCTACTTCAACAAATGGGGCTGGCTTTTTGACCGGGAACGGCGCGCGATGAACAAGAAAATCTTGGAGGAGATACGGGAGATGTCTGTCATAACCAAGAGACATGGAAAAGAATGAATATGCAAAACATGAAACTAAAATCATCGCGCTTCTTTAGCAACAATTTTAAACCTTGACTTTTATACCGTTTTAAAATATAGTATAAATACGGGAGATTGCCATGGAAAAGCTGAAGAAGAAAACCGCAAAGAAGAATTCTGTTTCTCGTGCTTCCACACAGTCTGGATTTACTGCAGGATAAAATTCTTGCTTATTATGGTTATAAGTTTGTCGGCAAGAAACTTGTTGCTACCGGCAATTACAATCCCATTCCTTATCAGGGCTTGTAGTTTCGGTGTATTCTGTAAAAGACAATCTGATATTCGGTTTTCATGGCTGTGATGAGTCTCTTTGCAATAAACTTGTAAATGGTGATTTGCATTTGGATTATAAGCTTATTTCAAAGTAAGAAAAATTGACACGAATTTCCCACAAGTGTAATCTGCTTTTTTATGCAGTCAACTTTGAAAGTTAATTCTCCCATGAGTGTTATCAAAAAAACTTTCTTCTATGGTAAATCCTCTTGTGTCAACGGGAAGTGTCCGCTTCCATAACAAAACCAATTGTTCCCCACGAATTCCCCCTCCGTTTTACGTGCTTTTTTACACCAACCGTGCTTTTTTGATTTTGATTTCTGGGTGCTTGGATTTTAGATTTAAAATTGCGTTTTCAAGGGCTTGCTTCTTTTTTTCGCCAAAGTCAAAAAGGTTTTCCTGAATTGCCATCCCGTTTTCCTCAAGGTTTGTAATGCCCACTCCCAAAAGCCTGATGCCGCGCGAGAAATTAGTCTTTTTTTCAAAGAGATGACAAACTCTGTTAAATAGATCGTCTGTGGACGTGATGTATTCACTGCCTGTTTCTTGCGCTGTAAATGTTGAAAAGTCATCATAGCGAACTTTTATCGTAACCGTTTTGCTGTGCGATTTTTCCTTTAACATTCTAAACATAACGCAATCACAAAGCTCCATAAGTGCTGTTTCCGCTATGTATTTATCAGTTATGTCCACAGGGAATGTCGTTTCATTGCTAATGGAGTGATTTGGTTCGGATCTTGTCTCTGTTTCCAGCCCTCGCACAGTGTTATAAAGAAATGTTCCAATTCCATCTCCAAAAATGATTTTCAAATGATCAATTGATTTTTCAAAAACCTGCTGTGTCGTAAAAAATCCTGCATTATGAAGACGAACTAACGTTTTTTCTCCGATTCTCCAAATTTTTTTTAAGGGCAGGGAAAGCATAAATTCTTGTTCCTTGCCTTCAGGAATTGCAAAAAATCCGTTGGGCTTGTTCATTTCCGAGGCGGTTTTTGCAAGGTACTTTGTGGACGCAATTCCACAGGAGCAGGTGAGGCTTGTTTTTTCTTGTATACTGGACTTTATGCGTTTGGCAAGTATTTCAGGTGGACCAAACAGTTTTTCCGTGCCAGTTATATCTATGTTTGCCTCGTCTATCGAAAGTTGTTCAACATCTGGTGAAAAATGTGAAAGAATCTGCATAATTTCTGATGAAATTTCTGCATAGTGTTTCATATTTCCATGTGTATAAATGCCGTTTGGACACAATCTATAGGCTTGTGCAGTTGGCATTGCAGAATGAACTCCGTATTTTCTCGCTTCATAAGAGGCGGTTGAAACAACGCTTCGTTTTTCGCTGGGCAAGCCGCCAACGATAACTGGTTTTCCGCGCCATTCAGGGTGATCTCTTTGTTCAATGGATGCAAAGAACGCATCCATATCAATATGTAAAAAACATTTTTTCATTTCGCCCCCTCTTTTTGTATTTTCCTGTTTTTCCTCATGTCGCTACACATTTTTCTCATTTGTACTGTTCTCCCACTGGCGAAACTTCAATTTTCTTTTCAACTCGTTTATATGTTTTTCCTTGTGAAGTGACTCCTGTATAGATTAGTGCGCTTGCGTAGATAGTGTTTGGAATTTTTTCGTTGCATATATATCTAAAATTCATTTCAAGGGGTGGAAATGCAGTGAGGCGGAACGTGCACGTGTGAGTTTCTGCGTCATACATATACGGGGCATCGGAGTATATAAGCGGGTTTCCATCTTTTCCCACAATTGAGATTGTGCATGCTTCAGGTTGTTCTGTTAATGTTACATACAGAATGCGTGATGTTTCTTCAAAGAAAGTGTTGTCCTTGTACCATATTTTCAAAATGTCTTCATCGCTTTCAGAAATAAGGGGGGCTTCTGTTGTCTTTGTCTGTCTGTATTCGTCAGGAATAATATAGGTAAGGACGACAAGAAGAACGGTAAAAATTGCAACTGCCGATGAAATTGCTATTATGTTTTGCTTTACAAAACGTTTGGTGTTTGCGTCTGTTTTGATCCAAATTTGATTTAACTCCATCAAAATTTTCAGCCACACAAATTCAAATGGAAGGAATGCAAAAGAAAGGGCAACAATCATCGGTAGTGAGTTGTTTACAAAAATTTTTATCATCGATGGCCTTATATATGCGACAAGTTGGAGTGCATAGGGTGCAAACGGCACTATTAAAAGTAAAAACACAACAGACAGGGAATAGATGTTTTTTATGGAGCGTGAAAGAAATAATATTATGTATTCCGCTGCAAAAATATAAAAAAGCGATAGGTCAATGCAGACAAAAAGGTATATGTTTATAATCCCTGAAACAGGAAGAAAAAACGATGCCGCCTGTATTATTGAATCTCCTTTCCAGCGGATGAGAGCCATAAAATAAAACGACGACACGAATAGACTCAAAAAGAGCTTTATTATGATTGGAGCGTAGTTTGAAAGGGTAAAAATCAAATCCAAAATGTATGAAATTCCCTGCCCCAACAGAAAAGACAAGATTGTTACCACAAGAGTGAGAGGAATCAAATACCAAAGGGTTTTCACCGACTGCTGAACCGTTCGCTCGTTTTGTCTTACAAAAAAGGAGAGTTCGCACAAAGCAAAAATACTAAAAAGAGATATAATCAAAAGTAAAGATGAGGTAAAGTTTTCGCCGATCCAAAATAGCTTGTTCCCAATTGAAAATTGAATAGAGTGATGATCCCATTGATTTGTATCTTCCACTTTATAGAGGGACACAAGACTGTGAAAAAAGGTGGAGATTTCCGCATTTGAGTTTGCTTCTGTATTGAATATGATTGCGGCGCAGGGGATTCCCTCTTCCAAAAATAACGATGCACGTATGTCGTTTTGCAATAAATTGAGCCTGTAGAGCGGGCTTATTAAATTTCCCTGCAATTTATAGGAAATTTCACTTTCAAAAAATGCGTTTGCAATGATTTGTGTTAGCCATGACGGAGTTGTGTTTTGCGAGCCTCCTGGGATAATGGAATTTGCACTTCCCGAAAGGTCTATGCATACTGCGCTGCATTTGTCTTTTTCTGCGAGTTGCCGCAAAAAGGCTTCTGTTCCTGTGATTTTGTAGTTGTCATTCAAACGCGAAAAATCTCCGTAGGTAAAAATTATTTGCACATTACAACTTCGTGTGGTGGATTTTATTGCTGTGAGAATTTCTTGAATCAATTTTTTGTGTTGCAATGCCTCTTCCGTTCTAAATGCGAGTATAAAGTTTTCAAGTTCGTCTTCTGTGTGCCTGTCGTTTTTTGTATTTATTGTACTGTTAAATTTTATTACGATATTGAATGGAAATTGTGCGTCAGAATTGATAATTGCGTGTTCTTCTGTGGTTGTTTCAATTCTTGTTAAAAAGTCAGAGAGGGATTTACATTCTGCATACCCTTGAGCGGCTTGTGTAAATGCAGGAAAAGTGAAAAAAAAGTAAAAAAAAATGAAAAAAATACTGTTTTTCTTCATATTTAGTATTATAATATAACTTGTTTACATTGCAAATACCTTGGACTTTGTGATTAGGAGTTTTGGATAAAATGTGTGCATCAAATAAAAAATTTATGCTTGAACTGCCTCTGAAAATTATTTTGACAGAAGATGGGGCCTCTAATTTTATTAGTCATAAAAAGCGTCTTTTAAGATTTCGACTGGCAGATAATGTGGATGAATACGGTATTTATATGAATAAATTTTCGCCGCAATCTATTCAAAATATGCTTCTTCTTGATTATATTTCAAAAATCGAGATGTCAATGCCTGAATTCGCTTCGTCAAGGCAAGAGATTATGGATCTTTCAAAGATTATAGTCTATTCGCTTTTGTACAAACGATTTGACCGCGATATTTATGCCGCCATTTTACAGTGTGAATGTATTAGAACTTATAATAGAAAAAATCCCGCCCATATTATTGACGAGCGGACAAAAATGAGCGAAAAACAGCTGCGTACAATTTTAATTACCAAGGATCAGGCGATAAACTCAACGAGAAAACAAATCCTTGACCCAGTTTGGAAGGAGATTTGTGAAAACAAGGACTATTCTATCGAAGAAAAGAATGTGTATATGCTTATGTCCGAAAAATTTATGAATCGCTTGAGCTTGATGAACTGGTATGTAATGACTCTTTTCCAAAAATCAGATGGCTTTGATGAGATGATTACTGCAATTCGCAATGTACTTTCATCTTATATGGAAAAGTCTCGTGTTGCCGAGTATATTTCGGTGATGCTTATGGAGTTGGCTTTGGGCAACGAAAATACGAATCTCCGAAAAGAGGCGAAGAATATGTTCCCGAATGAAGAGGACATAAATATGCTTTTGATGGAGCCTGAATCTCGCGCGAAAATTGTCAAGGAGTTGCAGAGAAAAAAGGTTCTTGTGTCTGTTTCATGGAAGTTGGGCGGAAGTTCAATGGCTATTGGTACGCAAGGTCGTCTTCAGCTTACGATTTATAACAAAAATGATGAGTTTCAAGAGGTTAAGGATAATATTGAAGAAAAAGCGGCTGCGGACACAAACAAACGCTCTCTCGTTGATTTTTACCGAGATATGCCGGAAGGAGAGGAGGGAACTGATTTGGGGCTTTATTATCTTTCTTATTTGGATGATGCCTGTAAGAAAGTTAATGTTAAATTTGAATCTATGGTAAATCAGTTTGCTTCAAGCGATCTTACTGTTATGAACTTGATATTTAACTTTTAGTATGCATAGATTCTTATCTAAAAAAAATCTTGTTTTCTCAATGCTTGTTGCGTTGGTATTTATGTCTTGCTCTACAGACACTGATATAAAGGTTTCGGGTGTGGATTCATTTATCATTTTTGACTATGAGGATGAAGATGCTCTGCCGTTAGTCAGACTGTCTGTTTTTGCTGAAACTGCAAGCGATGCCCATCGTGTTGAACGCATAAAAATTATGAGCCGCGAAACGTCGTATGAATGGACGGTTGATGAACCTGTTATCATTGAGTCTGAGTCAAAACAATGGGCAGGAACATACAATTTTGTCTGTCCAGAAGAAATTTCGTTTCCAGTGGGCTTTTACACATTGACTTACACTGATTCTGGGAGCAATGAAGTTGAAGCCGCCTTTTCAATTTCCTATCCTCATGAATTGATAGGAAAGACTGCTCGTGAGGCGAATGAATTTCTTGAT
Organism: Treponema sp.; assembly: GCA_014803985.1. Taxonomy (GTDB): domain Bacteria; phylum Spirochaetota; class Spirochaetia; order Treponematales; family Treponemataceae; genus Treponema_D. The sequence goes on along the minus strand of JAAVAO010000007.1, from coordinate 52,812 downwards.
GGAAACGTTCTGGAAAATATTGTCCTGTATGATGAAAACGACATTTTAATTTATTATGGAATCTACAAGGAATCATGGCGAGATGATGCAAGGCTTTTTGCAGAAAACAATGAGTGTGTTTATTACAGAAGATGTCTTTCTGTTCGAGCCTCTTCCGCTTTTTGCCTGATGCCTTCTGTCTATAAGGATGTGTCAACAGATGATCAATGATAAAGATAATTCCACTCCGTTTTATCGCGGGGTGAAAACGTATGTGCTTAGAAAGGGCAGAATGACACCGGCGCAAAATCGAGATTATGCTGATTTGTCCCCCGTTTGGTGCATTCCATTTGAGAATAAAAAAATAAATCTGCTTGATGTATTCGGCAATGCTAATCCTGTGGTTGTTGAAATAGGTTTTGGGATGGGCAGCGCAACTGCTGAAATTGCTGAAAAAAATCCTGATATAAATTATATAGGAATTGAGGTGCATACTCCCGGCGTTGGAAAACTTCTTGGGGAAATAAAAAAGCGTGATTTAAAAAACCTTTATATAATTGAACACGATGCACTTGAAGTGCTTGAAGAAATGATTGTTGATGAGGCTGTAAGTGGCTTTCACATTTTCTTTCCAGACCCATGGCCTAAAAAACGACACCATAAGCGTCGGCTTGTTCAAAGACCAAATACGGACTTGTTTGTAAGAAAACTTTCGTCAAAGGGCTACATTTATTTTGTTACAGATTGGTTTGAATATGCAGAATTTGCACTTGCAGAGTTGAATGCGACGCAGGGAATTCATAATAAATATGAAATGTTTGCTGAAACGCAAAAGTGGCGACCTGAAACAAAGTTTGAAAAGCGGGGGATAGACGCTTCTCGTTGCATTGCAGAGTTGTTTTTTGAAAAGGATTAAAATGCTTTTGTCGGGGGAGCCTTGTATAGTTTGTCGTGCGTGTGAGATCTGTATAAAAGCATTGAAAGAATGTTAAAATGGAAAATGAATTGTTTAATATGAAGGAAATTCAAGAGGAAAACAAAAAAACTGTCCGAATTGCGGAGTTGACCCGCCTTATAAAAAAATATCAGGATTCATATTATAACGGTGAGGGCGAGATTTCCGATGCAGAATTTGATGCCCTGTGGGACGAATTAAAAACGCTTGCGCCTAACAGCGAGATTTTAAAAACAGTTGGCGCGGATTCTGGAAATTTTCCGAAAGTTCGTCATATTATGCCGATGGGAAGCCAGGAGAAGGCGGCGAATCCAGAGCAGTTTTTGGCGTGGGCGGCAAAACATATATATCCTGAATATTTTGTGGAGTTTAAACTTGACGGAGCATCTCTTGAATTGCAATATGAACACGGCATTCTTGTGCGGGCGGTGACTCGCGGGGATGGTTCTATTGGAGATGACATAACGGCAAATGCACAGAAAATGAGCGGTGTTATTCCTATTTTGCGTGATAAAAATGGTGCTGCCCTCGATTTTAGCGGTGGTGTGCGCGGGGAAGTGATTATGACCCATTTTGTTCACAAGGAGAAATTTGCAGAAAAGGCAAACTGTCGCAACGCCGCAAATGGATTGATGAAGAGGAAGGATGGCAAGGGCTGTGAAAATCTTGTTTTGATTGTGTATGATGCGCTTTCCGTTCAGGGGGAGCAGCCGTTTGCTGACGAAGAAGAAAAACTTAACTGGTTAAAAGAGCGTGGCTTTACCGTTGTGCAATTGAAGGTGTGCAAAACTCCCGATGAAGTTATTTCCTATCGTGCAAGTGTGATGGAAGCGCGCAAGTCTTTTGACTATGACATTGACGGGCTTGTGGTGAAAGAGCGCGCCATCAATTACGAGGATGCCCGCCGCAGCCGCCCTGACAGGCAAATTGCCTTTAAGTTTAGCCTTGAAGAGGCTGTTTCTATTTTGCGAGAAGTTGAATGGAGTCAAAATGGCGGCACATATACACCTGTTGCGGTGTTTGATGAAGTTGAATTAAACGGAACTCGGGTTCAGCGCGCAAGTCTTGCAAACCCTGACACAATGCGCGCTCTTGGCGTAAAAATCGGAAGCAAGGTTGTTGTTGTTAAGCGTGGCGAAATCATTCCCAAAATAGAAGGTGTTGTTCATGAAGACGGGCTTTTGGAAAGCGAAGTTGTTGTGCCAACGGAATGCAATGTGTGTCATACGAAGTTGATAGATGAGGGATCGAGGCTTTTTTGTCCGAATAAACAATGCGATAAACGGATTTTGCATCAGCTTTTTAAGTGGGTGCAAGTGGTGGATATTCGTGACCTTGGTGAAACATTGTTGAAGGCTCTTTTTGACAAGCGTGTTGTTCGCTCTATTACGGATATATATTCATTGACCGTTGAAACGCTCACACCGTTCTTTTTGAATGAGGAAAGTATTGCGTCTGAAAAAAAATCTCTGGGTGCAGAAAAAGTGTATAATTCCATTCAGGCGCACAGGAGGATGAGTCTTCCTGTATTTGTTGCAGGGTTTGACATTGAGGGGATTGGAGAGACCACATGCGAAAAACTGGTTGGCGCAGGATTTAATACGCTTGAAAAACTTTTTGCAATGACTGAAGAAGAGGCTGCGTCTGTCTATGGATTTGCAAAAACGATGGCTCATATTGCGGTGGAGGGATTAAAGGAAAATGAAAGTGAAATGCGCTCTTTAGCAGACCGTGTTATTTCAATTGCAATCAGTGAGAGCGGTGTTTTTTCTGGAAAGTCATTTTGCTTTACGGGGGAGCTAAAGACTATAAAGAGAGCGGAAGCGCAAAAACGTGTGAAGGAGTTGGGCGGTTCTTGTAAATCTTCGGTAACAAAGGACTTGTCATATCTTGTTACAAACGATACTGCGTCAGGTTCAAGCAAAAATAAAAAGGCGGCGGAATGGGGAATCCCTGTTATAGACGAAAATGAATTTCGTCGCCTTGCCGGAATATAGGGCTCTGTCTTGATGGTAGCAACGAAAAAAATCATTGCCACAATGAGTGCGAAATGCGTGGGCGCATGTTGCGAATGCATTGAGCCAGTTTTGATAGCGAAGTATGCAATTCCGCAGAAATTGCGTACTTCATTGCGAGACGGCGTTTTTAACAGTAAAAAAAGGATAAAAGTATATGTCAAAAAAGATCTCCGTTCGAGTTGTTCTTTTGATTGCGGTTTTTGCACTGATTCTTGCAGTGGTCGTTAAAAATGCTATTATGTTTGTACGGTGTTTTTCTGCCGCAAAAGAAATTTCTCCGATTGACTATCAAATTATGCGTGTAAAATTCTATGGTTCAAGCGATGTTGACGGCGAAAATATGGTGAGCGCGAATTTTTCAATTTTAGATTTGCAAGGGAATGACTGTGCGGTGATTGAGCGAAGCTGGAAAGGCAGTTATCTTTTTTTGACATTTAGAACGGCGGAATTTGCAGGGCGGACATTTTGTTTCCCTGAAAAGATTTATGGTTCTAAAACAATTAACGGGAGAGGAAGTTCATCGTTTAGAGCGGGTGGCACTTGCCTTTATCCCTATTATATTGATGGGGGAGAGTGTTTTTTACGAGGGAGGGCGATTCCAGCTCGGCAGCGAAAAAAACTGTTTCATCTTGCGAAATTTGCATTCAGTCCGCTTTCCTTGCTTTTGAAGGGGTTTTCTAAAAAACATATTGTAAATCTTTCAAGTCTAATGACAGACGAAACAAAAGCCATTTATTGCAATGCTGATGGCTCTGTGTATGTGCAATAATTTTTCGATTGCAGACAAAACAATCGAGAAGATACCACGCTCGTCAGTTTTGGTGGCGCAGCGTACAAAACAGAAGGCGAATGCAAAACCAGTATTCTGTGACAATAAAGTTCAGGCATTCGCCCTTGACACAGACGCTTTTTTTGGTATATATTGATATAATCGATATGTAAACTAATTTTTAAGAGGTTCTTGAATGTCAGGACATAGTAAATGGGCGACCATAAAACACGCAAAGGGGCTTGCTGACGCAAAGCGTGGCAAAATCTTTACAAAATTCATTAAGGAAATCTCCATTGCCGCACGAATGGGAGGCGGAGATCCTAATGCAAATCCACGACTTCGCACTGTAATTATCAAGGCGCGTGCGGCGAATATGCCAAAGGACAATATTGAGCGTGCAATTAAAAAGGGTACAGGAGAAGATGGCGCGACAGCTTATGAAGAGCTTGTGTATGAGGGATATGCTGCTGGTGGCGTTGCCGTCATGGTTGAAGTTCTTACTGATAATAAAAACCGTGCCGCCGCTGATGTGCGAAACATTTTTAACAAGCACAGCGGAAATCTTGGTGTAGCTGGTTCTGTTTCCCGAATGTTCCAAAGAAAAGGCACGATTGAGTATGATGCGGAAAAAGTTTCGGAAGACGAAGTTATGGAAGTTGCGCTTGAGGCTGGTGCTGATGACATTGTAAATGAAGACGGAATTATTACTGTTACAACTTCTTCAGATGCTTTTGCGACTGTTGCTGATGCTCTCAATGAAAAAGGGTTTGAGTCGCTTTCTGCCGATGTTGGAATGGTTCCTGATATGTACACTCCAGTTGATGCGGACACCGCTACAAAAGTTGCAAAGCTTTTGAATAAACTTGAGGATAATGATGACGTGCAGAATGTGTATTCAAATGTTGAGTATCCTGATGGTTTTGATCCTGATTCAGTTGAATAATAAATACGAAAACTAACTGCAAGGCCTGCCAAAAATATGGCGGGCTTTTTTTATAATGCTATGAATGTTGCTTGCAATCAATTGGAAAATGTAAAAGAAAATGTATTTTCTCAAACAACCGCTCAAAAAAAAGTGCGTCGGATTTTGGGTATTGATCCTGGTCTTGCAAATACGGGATTTGGCGTAATAGATTTTTATAATGGACGTTATAAAATGGTGAGTTACGGCACAATTTCAACAACCGCCAATGCACCGAGAACAGAGCGTCTTCTTGCCATTTATAATCGTCTTTCGGCTGTGATTGACGAATTCCGCCCTAATGAGGCGGGTATGGAAACACTTTATTTTGCGAAGAATATTTCAAGTGCGATGGGTGTTGCGGAATCTCGCGGAGTTGTAACATTGTGCCTTGCGCAACATAACATTTTGCTTGGTGAATATACCCCTCGTCAAATAAAGCAGGCGGTTAGCGGCACTGCGACAGCGGACAAGGCGTTGGTTGAGCGATGTGTAAAAATGTTGCTTGCGCTTGAAGTTGAACCAAAGCCCGATCACGCCGCTGATGCATTGGCTGCTGCCCTTACGCATATACATTTTTCTTGCTAACTTGGCGAATGCCTGAATTCCTTGTTCAGAGGGTATTGGTTTTGCATTCGCCTTCAGTTTTGTACGCTGCGCTACCAAAACTGACTAGTGGGTTATCCATTTGGTGAATGCTTGAATTCCTTGTTCAGAGGGTGCTGGTTTTGCATTCGCCTTCAGTTTTGTACGCTGCGCTATCAAAACTGACTAGTGGGTTATCCATTTGGTGAATGCCTGAATTCCTTGTTCAGAGGGTGCTGGTTTTGCATTCGCCTTCAGTTTTGTACGCTGTGCTATCAAAACTGACCAGAGGGTTATCCATTTGGTGAATGCCTGAATTCCTTGTTCTTGGAACCTCGTTCTTGACCAATTTTTATTTACTATATAAAATAAAATTATGTTTGATGTTAAAGAAACCGATTATTTTGATATTGAAGACGAATCGTTTGACACGGTGATGGAAGCAGGCATTCAATTTACAGGGAATATTACGTTTGTAAAGCCATTTATGATCCGCGGGAAGGTAGACGGAAAAATAGATGCTGCCAGCGACCTTGTGATTGATTCTTGTTCTGAAGTTAATGCCGATATACATGCTGTTCGCGTTTTAATAAAAGGAAAAGTTCACGGAAATGTTTCTGCACAAGAGATGGTTTTTGTATCTTCTTCTGGCAGTCTTGACGGCGACTTGACCGCTAAACAAGTTGTCTTGGAGCCGGGAAGTAGTTTTTCTGGAAAATGCACTATGATAAAATAGGTGAGGGACGATTTTGTCTTGGCAAGTTTGAGTTTTTGCCCAAACTTGCATATTTACTTGTGTGCTTTTGCACACGCTCACAATCTAAATGCGATTTTTATATGTCACTTTTAGGTTGTTATAGGGGTGGGTATGTTTTTGAGGAAGTGTACATTTTTTGCAGTGGCAGTGCTGATTTTGTTGCCATCTATTGTTTTCTCTCAATCTAAAAAAGATGCATTAGTTCTCTATCGAAATGGAAATTATGCAGAGGCAATTGCTGTTTGTGAGCAAGAACTCGTTGAAAATCCATCTCGATTGGAGTCCTATGTTGTGATGTGCTGGGCTTTAGTTCGCAATAAACAATATTCGGAGGCGGAACAACGTGCTCTTGAGGGGCTGGAAATCAGTTCCTATGACTTGCGGTTGATTGAGATTTTGGCTGAAGCGAGATATTACCTCGGGAAAAACAACGGTGCTTTGGAGCAGTTTCAGCGATATGTGAGTGCCGCTTCCAAAAACGCAACGAGACTTGGTTATGCCTATTATTACATGGGCGAGATTTATGTTCGTCAGGCGCGCTATCAGCATGCAGATATTGCGCTTACCGCCGCCGTGAAGAATGAGCCTACGTATGGTGGTTGGTGGGTTCGTCTGGGGTATGTGCGCGAGATGGCGAAAAATTATTATGAGGCTGTTAATGCTTACGACGAGGCTCTTCGTTTAAATCCACAGTCAATTGAGGCGGAACGTGGAAGGGCGCGTGTTTCTGCAAAAATTCAATAGTGTTGATACGTGTGTGAAATAGTTCATTTTGAAACAACAGGATGTCGCTTAAATCAAATTGAAAGTGAAAGTGCGGCTCGTTTTTTCTCGGAAAAATCGTTTTCGGTTTCTATGGGCGGCATTACGGCGAAAAGTCCTGTTATTGAAAACGCCGTGCTTTGCGTGGTGAATACATGCGCGGTTACTCAAAAAGCGGAACAAAAGGATCGGAGAATTATTCGTCTGCTTTTGGAAAAATGTCCTTTTGCTACAGTGTTAGTTACTGGCTGTTATGCGGAGCTTTCTGCAAAAAAAATTGAGGAGATTGATAGTCGCATTTCATCTTTGCGGGGACTTTTAAAAAGTCGTGTTGAAAAAATTGCGGATTTTTTACGGGAGTATCTTTCTAAAAGAGCAGGGGTATTTGATGCCGTTGAATTCTCCCGTCTTTTGCGTGATGGAATTTGTGCTTTTCCCATAAAAAAAGAAGGGGTTTCTGAAAATCCTTTTTCCTTGAATACAGAGTCGTTTCTTTCGCATTCACGTCCATCTATAAAAATTCAAGACGGTTGTAATAATTCTTGTTCTTATTGCGCCATTCACCTTGCGAGAGGTCATTCTGTTAGCCTTGACGCAAAATCAGTGATTGAACGGGTGCAAACTTTTGAAAAAACAGGGCATGCTGAAGTGGTCATCACTTCAGTGAATATCGCTCAATACAGGGGCGCATATAACGATGAATTTGTGAACATTACGCAACTATTGAAGTTGCTGCTTTTAAACACTGAAAAAATAAACATTCGCCTTTCAAGCATTTATCCTGAGGTTGTGGACGCTGATTTTTGTGAAGTGATAAAAGACAAAAGAATTCGCCCTCACTTTCATATTTCAGTTCAAAGCGGAAGTGATGATGTTCTTTTTGCGATGAAACGGCATTACAAGGCAGCCGATGTTCTTTCTGCGTGCAAACAGCTTAAAAAAGCAAAAGAACACGTGTTTTTGGCTTGCGATATAATTACTGGATTCAATGGCGAAACGGAAGAGGATTTTGAAAAAACGCTGGAACTTTGCAAAAACTGCGGTTTTTCGTGGGTTCATGTTTTTCCGTTTAGCGAAAGGCAGGGGACAGAGGCCTCTTTAATGAAAGGAAAGGTTCCACAGTCAGTGCGAGATGAACGGGCTTTGCGTCTTACAAAATGGGCGACCTCACGTAAAATTGCTTATATACAGTCGTGTATTGGAAAAGAGTTTGATGCAATTTTAGAAAAGCGAAAAGATGGCTTTCACGCGGTGACAGAGAATTTTTTGCATTGTAAAATAAGCGATGGCATTTTGAATTCCATCGAAACAGAACAGTATGTTTCGTCAGATTTTGTTCGTGTGCGAATAACAGAGTGTCTTAAAGAAAACGCTGGAAAAGGCGGAGAACTAGATTGTATAGCCGAGATTTTGTAGGTTGTCCCTTGCAAATGGCATAAAAACTGATGAGCGTGTTGTCCACGCGCTGTCAATAGAGAATTTGCACTTTTTTAAAATTTGATGTATAATAATTGAGTTATGCAGGCATCCTTTACATTTAAAAACATTATTTTTCTTCTTGCTGTTTTTGTTTTGACTTCGTTTTGTTTTGCAGAAACTTTTAGAACTCGAAAAACATTTGTAGTCACAATTCCAGAAGAATGTGTTGAAGAAACGACGGTGACTGCCGGCATTAACGATAGCATTGCGATTTTTTTACCAAGCGACAGGACTTTTCTGTATGGAGTAGAAATGAGCGTGAAAATTCCAGAGGCTGTCTACAATTGGCGTGACAGCGTTGCTTGTTCTATTTATGATTCAATTTATCCGATGCCTGAGGCTTCAAAAATTGATTATGAGGGAAAACGCATTTTTTTACTTCCGCTTCCTGCAAAGGCAAATTGGATTATGCAAATTCCGCTTTCCCAAGATACTGTCATTAAAGAAAATTCGTATATAACGAAAGTTTCTCCACCTCCTGCCGCAAAGGATGGTTTTGTTTTTGTGCGTTTTTTGCCTGTTATGAAAGGTGTTCCTGATGAAACGATCAATGCAAATTTAAAGATTTCTGTAAAACCATTAGTTTTTAATAAAGGAAGGCTTTTTGTAAAGATTTTTGCGGAGAACAAACGGTTTTATAATGCCCATGTCTTTATTGACGACAAACCTGTTGAGCTTGTAAATGACTCTCTAATCCTTGACGCAGGTATGCACAGCATACATATTCAATCTGATGAATATAGAAACGAAGTTCGCTCGATTTTTATTGAGGCCGCAAAAAGTACGGAATGTGTTGTCGAATTGAAAAATCTTGAACCGCTCGTTTTGATTTCAGCTCCTGAAAATTTTGAAGTGTATCTTGATGATAAGCCTCTTGAAAAGTTTGATCATGAGTTTTCAGTTTCGGCTGGAGAACATAAGTTCCGCTTTGTAATTGGCGGCTATGAAATTATACGCACGGTAACTTGTGAAAAGGGAAAAAACTATCATTTAAATATATCGCTTGATTTGAAGATTACAGAGGAGTCGAAGTAGTCTTTAAGATTGCAATTTTAACTGGAAAAAAAATGAACAATACATTTTACACTGAAAACATTACAAAAGATTCTCTTGCAAGAATGATAGACCACACGCTTTTGCGTTCCGATGCAAAAACCGATGAAATAAAACAACTTTGCAAAGAAGCCGCCACTTTTCATTTTGCGTCTGTGTGTGTGAATCCCTATTTTGTTCCGTTGGCAAAGAAATTTCTTGAGGAACTCAATGCTTCTGTAAAAATTTGCACGGTTATTGGATTTCCGCTGGGGGCTACTTCGTCTATTGCAAAGGCAGCGGAGGCTTTTGACTCTGTGAAAAACGGTGCGGATGAAATTGATATGGTGATCAATATATGTGCGGCATTGGAAAATCGTTTTGACTATGTTGAACGCGATATTGGCTCTGTAAAAAAGATGATTGAAATTGCAGCGGGAGAAGTGAATCGAAATGTTATTCTGAAAGTGATTTTGGAAACGTGCTTTTTAAACGATAAAACAATAGAGGCGTGCTGTCATTCTGCGGTGATTGCGGGCGCGGATTTTGTAAAAACATCAACGGGTTTTGCAACTCCAAAAGATTCTAATGGAAAGCCTCTTTTTAACGGAGCGCAAGCCCGCCACGTTTCTTTAATGCGTGCTGCTGTTGGAGATAAAATCGGAGTGAAGGCTTCTGGCGGCATTAGGACAACGGAAGATGCCCTTACTATGATACGCTCTGGCGCGAGTCGAATAGGCACATCAAGCGGAGTGAAAATTATTTCTGAATTGTAAATTCTCTTTTCAAAAGCCGATGCCACTGTTTGACAATTCAATTGTTTCGCTGTTCAAGAAATTCAATGAGACGGTGTTTTTTTAGTTTGCAATGCTATGCCACAGCATTTTGTTTTCTTTTATATAATAGGATATTTTTCCGCTTAAATTCAAATATGAAAGATACGATCGTATTGTGCTTTTTATGAGTGCATACTGGGCGGGCTTTAGGTTTATATCATTTAAATCGGCGCATTTTTGTAAAATTTCCTCTTCGGAAAGGTCAGATTCTTTTAACACTTGCAAAATGCATGTTTCAGTTGAAATGATGGCGATTTGGTTTAACTCAACGGTTTCTTCAATTCTCTGCGTTGCTTCTCCATGACTTGGAACATACCAATTTGCGTATGTTCCTTTTATTATTTCAAGAGACTCTTTGAATTTTTCGACATCATATAAAAATGGAATCCAATATTTCAATATGTGGGTGCGCCCAAAAACTCCATCGCCAATAAAAAATGCAGTTTTTGTGTTGAAACCGTCATTACATGCATAGAGAACGCCAATCATGTCAAAATAGTGTCCAAGAAGTGGAACGAATGAAATGACACCGCCATTTGAAAGCGTTATTTTTGTTTCGGTGGAAATAATGTTCGTTGGAATAGTTGGTTCAGAAATCAAATATGAAGTTTTTATTTCAGGAATAGGAAAACCGCCCCATACAATCGCTGGTTGCAGGAATGTGTTTATAATGCTGCCGCTTTCTCCATTTGTTGCGTAAATTTCACAGCCGGTTTTATCCTGAATGTATTTATTTCCGCCGGTATGATCAGCATGTGAGTGTGTGTTGATTATTGCTTTTACGGTGAAGTTTGCGCTCTCATTGTTTTTTTCGGAAAAAATTTCTTCTACCGCATTTAAAATCCGTTTTCCATCATTGGCGTTCATTCCTGTATCAACAAGATACACTTCATAACCATCGGTATTTTTTGCAACAATCGCACCTGTGTTTGTTGCGCCGGGAATTACATAAACGGAATCGAATAATTTGATTGCTTGCATAATTGCTATAAAAAGAGCGAACGAAAAACGCCCCCACGAAAACTTGAGGGCGTTTGACAGTATTTAGATTTTTGCTACGTTTATTTCTTTTACAGTATAATCATAGTTGAATTCATTGATGGAGAACTGTATGTTTTCTCCAATTTTATAGTCCATAAGAGCATTTCCAAACGGAGCCATATAAGAAATTACTCCATTGTCTGGATCTGATTCCCACGGTCCTAAAATTGTATAGCGTTCGTCCTCGTTCGTTTTGTTGTTGTGCAGGGTAACTTCCGTTGCAAAAGAAATAATTGCAGTTGTAACCGTTGTTGGGTCGAAAACAATGGCTCTGTTCAACTCTGTTTGCAATTTTGCTATGTCGTTGTTCAACTTGTGCTGATGTTCCTTTGCCGCTTTGTATTCTGCATTTTCCTTTAAGTCGCCTTTTTCGCGAGCCTCTTCAATTTCCTTTGCATTTGCAGGAATATCAACATCTTGCATCCTTTCAAGAAGCGCCTTCTTTTCTTCGAGTTTTTTTGCAGTAACAAGCATTCCTCTCGGGGCGGAAGTTTTTTCTTCCGATACATGGAACTTGAAGTTCGGATATTTTTCACGGATTCGGTTTCGCATAATGGCTTTGCATGATTGGTCAAGATCTGCAAGGTCGTCAACGAGGGTGTACATTTTCTTCACTGTGTTTTCATCGTTTCGGAACATATAATTTAAAAGAGCATCGTCCTTGAAAAGCAGGGTGGTGGCAGCTTTGTTAATCTTTTTGTTTTCTGTTGTATTTAAATGGTTGCTAATTTCTCGGAATGTCAATTCAATGAGTTGAATAAGGGTGATAAGCTGCTTTTCATACGAAATGCCGGCATTTTTAAACCAATCCTCGTTTTGGCATTCCTTGAAGAAGTAGATGGCGGCGTTTCGATAGTCCTTGTAATTTTCAAAGCTTTCCACAACGAGTTTTTGCACTTTGTCAGTGTAGCCTGCTTCTATGAGGATATGTAGCATTTGTCCGTTGAGGACAGTCGGGAACAATCGAATGTATTCATCCGCCCAGTTTGGCAGCATTCTTATGTTGTGCAGGAAGTCTGCGCGTAGTGATGTGTTCTTTGTGTCCTTTAAAAGCTCATACATTTCGCGTGGTTTTGCAATTTTTTCATAAATCTGCTGGAATGTGCATTTTGTCGGGAAAATCAACTGTTTGTTCATAGCGGTAATGCGTTGGACAACAAGATATGAGGCGACAAGTTGCTCGTTAATTTTTGAAATCTGATCTTCAATATCAAGTGTCTTTACGTAACTGGTGAAATAATTGAACATTTCGGCAAACATTTCGCTTGTCTTGTCGGTTTCATCCGAATCCATGTACTTCATAATTATATCAATTCGAGCGAAAAATTGTTTTTGCGCTTTAAATTCGTTCGCAAGTTTTTCCTCTTTGCTGATTTCATTTTCACGAACGGTGTACATATTTATATCGCTTGGATTCACTCCAAATGTTGCATCTGATTCTAGTATTTTTTTTGCCGCGGTGTTCCACGATGTCCATTCTCCTGGCGAAAGCACAGAGGGAACTAATTCCGCTTTTATTTTTTTGAAGTCGCAGTTGTTATCAAATGACTTGATGATTGTCTTTAATGCCCATGCTTTGTCGTCTTTGACCATTTTTTTCAGTTCGTCCTGTTTCTTTGTCGCCTTTAAAACCCAAATATGATCTTTTGAGAGCGGAACGAGCGAATTTACAGCCATTTTTAAGGACATTGAATGAATTCCCGTCTTTTTTCCGAAGTTAATCACCAGATTTTCGTTTTCAAACTTCCTGACTATACCGACACCCCATGTTCTATGGAAAACATAGTTGTGAACGTCAAAGGCAATGTGCTTTTCAAAGTCGCTTATCGCTTCAAACGTATTTCTAAAGGTTTTGTCAAGGTTTGAATCCTTTATATATTCATCTAAATGAGAGTGCCCTTCATATTTACCTTTGTAGCAGTCGATGATTTCCTTTCTTGTCCACGAATCCTTTTGATCAACTGCAAGAATTTCCTTGAGGATAGAAAGTGCAATGTCCCATTTTTTATTATCTTTGTACCAGCCATAAAGCTCTTGTAACAGGATTGCAGTTTTGTCATCTCCGAATTTCTTTGAAATCTTTCTCTTCACCAAACGGAAGAAATCGATCTCTTGAGGAATCAATAGCACGAGTTTTGACCACAGTTCTTTTGTTGCATTTATATTTCCTGCGTTTATATATCGCAAAATTGCTTTTTTGTAGTATTCAATGGCAGCGTCAAGATGCCCTTCTAGTTCTTCATGCTCCCCTATGAGTTTTGCCAGTTCAGCCTCTTCAAAGTCCAGCTTTATAATTTGAGCGTATAAATTCCACATCCTGTTGTCATTTTCAACTTTGTAGAATTCAGCGAGGGTTCGCAATGCAAATATATTGTTCGGGTCATCGTCAATAATGCTGTTGCAAAGATATTCAACGACAATTTCCTTGTGATTCTTTTTAAAAATGTCAACAAGGGTTTGCAAGGCCGTGTTGTCAAGAGTGTTTTTTTGCAGTGAAATCATTCCTGAAAAATAAAGCGCAATGATGCTGTCCCTTGAATGGGAAAGCTGCTCGTTGCAAATCTGCAAAATCTCATCCGTGCAGTTCTCATTTCTTGCTCTTTCAACAATAGATGCAAGTTCTATGAGTTTTTCCTTTGAATAATTACTGATTGTTGCACGAGTCCATGTTTCTTCTTTCAGCATATCTTGTACTAATTTGACTAATTCCGCAGACATAATAACTCCTATGTGATTAGCATTTATACAGATTATAGACAGATAAATCTAGTATTTTTATTTTTAATAGCGTTTGCTCTATTAAATCAGTGTTGTCATTGTACATTTGACAATAATCTATCAACCAAAAATATTTATAAATAAGAATAGGCACAAATGTTTGTGTGTCATTTGATGGATTTTTAGACTTGACTTCAAGAGCATAAATATCCTGCCTTAACTTGCTTATATCCTTTGCTTCCATTTCTCGTTTTATATCAAAGACGCCATATATAACGCCATAAACGGGAATCCATGCTTTTAATTCCTCTCCCTTGTAGCCTTTTTTTTCTGTCGCTGCGATAAGCGAGCGAATCAACTCCGAATCAAGAAAGAAAAGTTCAACTTTCTTTGAATCCAAATAGAATGCCTCTCGGAAAAGGGCCTTTGCATTTTTATCATTTCCACAAAGGGCATAGCAATCGGCTAGTTCCGCAAGAATTTCCGCTTGAAAAGGCTTGTGTTTGTTTGAATCTATAAGACAGTTCATTGCCTTTTCGTAATCGCCGATTTTTTTATAGCAAATGCCTATTTTCCGTAAAATTTCTGCTTTGTATGATGCTTTTGCACTTTCAAGCGTTTTTTCAAAACATTCCAATGCGATTGAAAAAACACCGCGTTGAATTGCATTTACCGTTTCCTCATCGGGAGTGTCGTGGTTTTTTAAGTAATCTATAAAGTCCTTCCAATCTACAAGAAGATGCTCTCCTTTTTCATACGGGTTTGCAATAGCAGAGCATTGTTCAAACGAATCGCACCAGAAACAGCAGTACGCCTCTATGGTAACTAACCTTGAATCTCCAAGATGTATCACCATGGCTGCGCAGATAATGCTCTTTGCCGTCATTGGATCGCCGTTTTGTAACGAAATGAGTGCTTTTCTTATTGAACCGTCTTTAGAGTTTTCCATAAATCCTTTTTATTCTATTAAAAATAGGATTTTTAGTCAATGGAATTATACAATTTTAGAAAAAATGGGTTAAAGTTTATACTCTGTTTATTAAAATATGTCAATAGTTTGAAGAAGAATTTCTAGGACTTCAACACGAAAAAAAGGCATTTTCAGAAGAATAAAAAAATTGGTGGTGGAGGAAGAAGTAAAATGCGCTTTTTAGGTCAAGTGTCACGTTTTAATGCGGCAAGGATTGTAGGGCTGTAATTCTTTGACTCCGCTACTAATTTTATTTTACGAGCAAGCAAAAACTCGTAAGCAGGGCAAACTATGAGATTGGAAGGTGAGAAGTAAAAAATGGAAAAGGAATGAATCTTTTGCCCTTTTAGTCCTCCAGGGCGGCATCTGCAAGATCTTCTATGTGTTGTGTGGCGGCGGCGTTTTGCCATGTTGTGCCTGCCGATTTTAAAGACTGCATTTGCACTTCCTTTTTTTCTTTTCTCATTTGTGAAAGCGTTTTTGCTGCATCGAGAATTTTCTCCGCCTTTTCAAGCGGAATTTTTAGGGCATCTGAAATTTCCGCCGCATTTGAAGAGGAGAGGGCTTCAATTGTTGTGAATTGCTTTGCGAGCATTTGCGCTCGTTTTTCTCCCACTTCAGGAATTTCTGTAAAAATCGAAGTCGTGTTTTCCTTTGTGCGAAGCCTTTGATTACGACTGGTGGCGAATCGGTGCGTTTCATCGCGCACCCTTTGCAAAAGGCGCAAGGCATCACTTCTTTTTGGCAAGCAAATTGGTTTTTCAGCGTTTGGAAGCCATATTTCTTCATCTCGTTTTGCAAGTCCTGCAATCGGAATGTCAAGGGAAAGGGACTTTAAAACTCCTTGCACTGCATTTACCTGTCCAATTCCTCCGTCTATTAAAATTAAGTCTGGCAAATCTGCTTGTTCGTTCAAAAGACGTGTGTATCGGCGGCTGGTCGCCTCTCTCATAGACTGGAAATCATCTATAATTCCGTCTGTTGTTTTTAGACGAAAGTATCGGTAGTTTTTTTTGTCCGGGTTTCCATTGTAAAAACTAATTAAGCTGGCTACAGGAAATTTTCCGCCAATATGAGCAATGTCAAATCCTTCTATGCGGACAGGAAGTGTTTTTAGTCCTAAAAGGTTTTGAAGTTCCGTTAATGCGGGAATGTCTCCTCGTTCCCTCATTCTGCGGATTATGTCCTCCTTTGCGTTTTGAAAAGCCATGTTCATAGCGGCTCTATGACGACTTGCATTTTCTATATTATCAGAAACAAGCACAATGTTTGACGAGGCGTTTAAACTGTCGTTGATCCATTTTTGAAGATAGTCAAGACCGCTTTGCGTTGGAACGTATATATTCGGTGGAAGATCATCTTTTGAAGTGTAGTATGCGCCCATAAATTCTGAAAGCAATTCTTCGTCGTCATTTAAACTTGACACTCGGTAATTGTCGCGCCCTAACAGTTTTCCCGCCCGTATCTTTAAAACCGTAAAACTTACGAGTTCTCCCTCTCTGTGGTAGGCTATGTAGTCTCTGTCTGCAGTGTCAAATGTTTCAACGATGTTTTGATTTTGCATAATCATCAAAGCGTGAAGTCCGTCACGAATGCGCGCTGCCTTTTCAAAATTCATTTCAGCGGCGGCGGCTTTCATCTCTTTTTCAATTTTTGAAATGGTTTCGCTTCCTTTTCCCTCAAGAAGACTCTTGATTTCTCCGAAAAATTCATTGTAGGATTCTTTTGAAATTCTGTTGCAACACGGTGCTTTGCATTGTCCAATATGATAATAAAGGCATGGCGATGAACGAGTTTTGAAAGTCCTGCACTGTCTGAGCGGATAAATTTGATGCAACGTGTCAATGAATGCATCCAGTGCAGTTGCGTCAGGATAGGGGCCGAAATATAAAGAGCCATCGTAAAGAACAGTGCGAGTTCTAAATAGGCGAGGGAAGTCTTCGTTTGTGATTCTTAAAACAGGATATGACTTTCCATCCTTTAGGTTTATGTTGTAGCGTGGTGTGTATTTTTTGATGAGGTTGTTTTCCAACAGAAAAGCTTCGTATTCATTTTCTGTTGTGATGTATTCAATTGAAGAGGCGTGGGAAATAAGCAGTCGTGTTTTGATGTCCTTGTTTCCAGAAAAATATGAGGAAAGGCGATTCTTTAGATTTTTCGCTTTTCCAACATAGATAATGTCATTCTTTGGATTTTTCCAAAGATAGACGCCACTTGAGGAAGGAGCTTTTAATGCGGTCTGATGAAGTGATTCTCGGACTGTGCTAGTGTTTGCCATTATGAATACCATTGTAGATTATAACAAAAAAAGAACGTTTGTATATCCTGTTTTTAGGGGTGCGGCAAAAATATTTTTCGTTTTTGCACTTCTTCTATTTAACACAGGGCTTTTACTCGCTGAAAAATATGTGATGGGCGGAAAAGCTGGTTGGGACGATATTACTGTGAGAAATGGAATTGCCACAGGTTCTGGTCGCTATGGATATGAAAGCCTTTTGCTTGACACTAACAGCAGAAAAATCAATCCATTTACAGATCTTTTGATAGACTTTGAGAACGGTGTGATTCAAGATAAAGTCGGAAAATATGAAATTGTTGAAAGCAGTGTTTTTGTTACTGAAGACGGAATTATGGGAAAAAGCGCCGGTATTAGTCGTGGTCGCAAAGGAATTGTATTGAAGGGCAACGACGAGTCTTTCTTTGGTTCGCAAGGACCTGCCGGTTCGTTTTTGTTTGACTTTTGGCTTTGTCCTGCGCTTATTGAAAACGGCGAAATTATATTGAACTGGCGATCTTCTCGAATTATAAATGGGGCTGTCGCATATCAACTTATTACATTTTCGTTCTATCAAAATAGATTTGTATGCACATTGCTAAACGTTTTTGATGGATACACTGAAAATGCTGGTGAAGTAACGCTTTATGGCTCGAAAAAACTTATTCCAAATAAGTGGGCGCATCACACGATTTCTTATGAAGAGGAAACTGGAGAGTTGGCATATAAACTCGATGGAGAAATGGAAGACGTGGTTTTTATTACTTCCACAGGACATGAGGGTGGCACGGTTTATAATTCATATATTGGAAAATCCGTTGAACTTGAGATTTGCCCGAATTATACGGGTATGATAGATGATTTTTCAATAAGTCGCAGTTTTATTTCCATAGAGCATTATATTGAAAAAGAAAAAACAAACGATTTAAATCCATCAATTTATGCCACGAGCGGCGGAAGAATTGTAAGCAAGCCGATTTTGACAAAACCAGGGAGCATTCTCAAGCGTGTATGTGTTGATGCTGCTATTCCAGATCAAACGGAGATTGATTTTTATGTGAGAAGCGGAGAAAACCAGTATGCCTGGACGGAGGATTTTCCACAGTGGAAGCCAATTAAAAACGGTGAGGAAATAAACGGCGTTTCGGGGGGATGTTTTCAAGTGGCGGCGAATTTATTTCCCGATGGAGCAGGAATGATTTCTCCTGCTATTTCAAGCATTGAATTGGATTATGCTGTTCTTCCTAACCCCCAGCCACCGCACAAACTTTCTGTTGAAAAGGGCGATAGTTCTGTGGTATTGAGTTGGAGTTATTCTGTTGATGATTCAACGGGTGGCTACTATATTTTTTATGGAAATAAGCCAGGTGAATATTTGGGAAGAATTTCTGCGGAGGGCTGTTCACCTCTTGACGCAGGTAATGCTACATCGTATAAAATAACAGGGCTTGAAAACGGCACTATATATTATTTTGCAGTGGCGGCATATTCAAAATATGATGAAACTATACGGGGCGAACTTTCAAAGGAAGTGTATGCAAGACCTGGAAAATAGGTGTACAAGAATTACATTAAGGAAAGAAGTATGAACGACAAGGAATGTTTGCTGAAAGATGCAAAAGAGGCATTTGATTCAAAGGACTTTCAAAAAGCTTTGGAACTTTACAAGGCACTTTTGGAAAATGACAGCAACAATCCTGACATACATTATGGACTGGCATGCGTATATAAGGCGATGGAAAATGATTCCGAAGCAATTCCCGCTTTTGAAGCGGCTTTAAAGGCAAAACCGGGCTGGCTCTGTGCTGTTCGTGAATATGCGGAATTACTTTTGAACCATAGAAAAACGAAAAATGCTTTGGATCTTGTAAAAAAATCAATTGAGTTAAACTCAAATGACGCTCGTTTGTATGTCCTTGCAGGAAAGATTTTATTTCGACAGTCGAATTATGAAGCGGCGTGTGAATATATTTTAAAGTCGTTGGAATTGGAACAAAATTTCGCAGAGGCATTTTCACTTCTTTCAGAGTGTTATTTTAGACTTTCAAAAATTTCAGAAGGACTTGATGCTGCTCTAAACGCTGAAAAATATGCGGACGAACAGAAAAATCCTGAAATGCAAAAAAAATGTATTGGTGCATATATAGCTTCAGGTCAGATTGAAAAAACTACATCGTTTCTTTCTTCTTTTTCCGTTGGCAGTTGCAATGACGTTCAAATTCTTGACTTACTTGGAAGAACATATATTTTTAGTGGCGATGAAAGTTCGTTAAAATCCTGTGCAAGTCAAATAGGCAAGATAGACGGTGAATATTATGATTATCTTATTTCGTGGGCGTTTTGCTATAGAATTCTAGGAAAACACGAAAAAAGCCGTGAACTGTTTACCGAGTATCTTTCTGAAAATAAAAAGGATGCCGCAATATGGTCTGAACTGGGAAGAACCGATGAGCTTTTAGGGGATGAAACGTCTGCCCTTGATGACTATTCAACGGCCCTTGCTTTTGACCCTGCGAATTTTCTTGCAAAAACGGGGGAGGAGCGTCTTGAACCTAAGGATCAAGAGGAAAAAAACGCCTCTCCTTCTGAATCTATTGGTGAGGAAGTTGATTTTGATTTTCTGATGGATTCAGATTTTTCTGCTTCCGAGCTGGATAGTGCAGGTGAATGTATGAATACTGAAAGTGAAGACAGTGTGGAAGTGGAGGAGAAAGCGAAACCTGCTAGTTCATATTCGGATATGATGGCGCAAGTTGCGGATTTGCTTCCTAAAATCGAAAAAATAATTTCAAATCAAGATGAAGCGGAAAAGTTTTCCAAAGAAATTGAACTTTTTGAACGACTTCGAGCGTTGGGAAATCTTCTTCCAGATGTTCAAAAGCAGGATTTTATGCAAAGTACAACTCGTGTCGTTTTGGAATTTTTGATTGCGCGTCTTTCTGGAAAACCCGGTCTTTTAAAAACTGCCGACTCGTTGAGAAAAAGCGGTGTTATAGATAGCGAGATACAGAGCGGAAAAGCGGATTCGTTGGAGCATTGTTCCTTTGCAGAGCGTTCAAGTGCAGTGTTGCATAGTATGTGTGACTTTGCTGAAAATATGGAAGACAAATATCTCTCCGTCACTTTGATCCAAATGGCAAAAGAAACGCTTGAAAAATTATCCCATTATGCGGATTTGGCTTTATCTACTTGCAAAGACACCGTATAGTTATCCCTCTGTATTTTTTATATTGTATAAATCCCTCTTTTTAATTATAATGTCCTTAAAAAGTAAGTCCGCAGGAAATCTTAAGTTTCCACGAATGAGGAGGCGAAACGTGAAAAAAATTATTTCTGGAAAGGTGCGAGAGGTTTACGATTTAGAAGATGGACGAATGGTTATAGTGACCACAGATCGTATTTCTGCCTTTGATGTGATTCTTCCGACTATGATTACAGACAAGGGAAAAGTTTTAAATGCACTGTCAAATTTTTGGTTTTCAATGACCTCTGACATCGTGAAAAATCATTTGATTTCAAGCGATTTAAAAGATATGCCAAAGGAATTTCAAGGCGCAGAATATGAGGGGAGAACTATTCTCGTCAAAAAATTAAAGATGATTCCTTATGAAGTTATTGTGAGGGGCTATATGTTTGGCTCAATGTATGAAGCGTATAAAAAAGGAGAGCCATTTCTTGGTCACAAATTTGAAAAAGAATATAAGCAGGCGGAAAAACTTGACGCTCCAATTGTAACCCCTTCAACAAAGGCAACGGAAGGACATGATGTAAATGTTACCCTTGACTATATGAAAAAAGAGTTGGGCGATGAGTTGGGCGGCAAAATAGAGAATAGTGCCCTTGCCGTTTATAAAAAATGTTATGACCATGCCTATAAGAACGGAATAATCATTGCAGACACAAAATTTGAATTTGGCGTTGATGAAAATGGCGAATTGATTTTAGCGGATGAAGTTTTAACTCCTGATTCATCGCGCTTTTGGGATGCAGAAAAATATCAGATTGGAACAAGTCCTGCAAGTTATGACAAGCAGTTTGTCCGCGATTGGCTTACCGCGCATAATTTGGCAGGAGACGCACACATCAAGGAACTGCCTGCTGATGTTGTAACAAAGACCGCGGAAATATATCAGGAGTGCAGGCGAAAAATAGTTGGCTAGAATGTTCGCTGTTATATGAATCGACAGATTGCTTTTGCTGCATTGAAAATTTCTTTTCCAGTTTTTTTAGGCTATATGGCAATTGGAATTGGATTTGGGATTTTGTTTTCAAATGCAGGGTATCCGTGGTGGCTTGCGTTGGTATGCAGTGTTTTTATGTATGCAGGTTCTGGACAATATTTTGCCGTTGCTCTGTTTTCTTCGGGCGCATCTCTTTCCGAAATCTTCATTGTGGAGTTCCTTTTGGGCATACGCCATATTTTTTACGGACTTTCAATGATTTCAAAATATCGAGGGGCTGGAAAGTACAAGCCGTATTTGATATTTGCCATAACTGATGAAACATTCGCATTGTTGCAAGGTGTCACTGTTCCGAAAACTGTAGAAAAATATTCGTTTTATTTTCTTGTTTCTCTCTTTGACCATATTTACTGGTGCATAGGAACTGTAATAGGCGCGGCGGGATATGCAATTTTGGAAAGGTGTAATCTTTCGGGATGTCTTGCGGGCGTGGATTTTGCCCTCACTTCACTTTTTATCGTTATGCTTATTGAGCAGTTGAAAGTTTCCAAAGATTTTTTGCCCGCGATTTTTGGAGGAGTTTTTGGTATGCTTGCGGTCGTTTTGTTTAAAGGCGGTGTTTTTGATTCTTCAAACATTATATGGACTGCGATTTGCGCTTCTCTTGGAGCGATGTTTCTTGTGCGTGGTTCACACTTTTTTAAGGCTGAAGAAAAATGAGTTTGTCAATAAACCGTGCAATAATAGCGATATTCGGCTCTGCCGCCATTATTTTTATAACTCGTGCGTTGCCATTTATTCTATTTTCAAAAAAAGAGCCGCCAAAAATTATTCGTTTTATTGAAAAATACACCCCCTCTCTCATAATTGCGGTTTTAATCGCCTATTGCTTTAAAGACATTGCATTTTCCATTTTTCCGTATGGAATTCCATTTTATGTGGGGGTTGCCTTAAGCGTAATCCTTCACCTTTGTTTTAAAAATACATTGATTACAATTTTCATAAGCACAATGTCATATATGATTTTGATGCATATTTTGTGATTACGCACATTTTCTTCGAGGCGATGGAACGGTATGTATTTGTGCAGAGCAGGGGAGACTGATATATTTGTCTTTTTGCGTAATCGTTTGAACATCCATTTTAAGGCATTTACCACTTTTTCTCAAAGCAGCTCAATTTCACGTACTTGAGAAAAAGTGGTATGTCTTTTCCGCTAGTGTCTGTTGCAAAGGAAAATCCTTTTGAAGTTTTAGTAAGAAAGTGGTAAAAAAGGTTGAGTCGCAGGGCTTCGCCCTGCTCTTCGAGTTTTCATTTGCTTGCATGGCTCGCATTTTCGTTCGCTTTGCTACCGAAAAACACGAAAACTCGTGGGTGCGGTGATTTTGACTAGAACATTCTGCGTTGGTTTGGGGGCGTTGAAAACACTGGTTTATCGCACGCCCATGCGTTCATTGCAAGACGTAAACTTGCAAGCCCAAATAAAAGACTCTCTTTTTTACAAAGAGAGTCTTTTAGGAGATTTGTTAGATATGATTAAAATATATCTTAAGCATTATATTGTTTAGGGAATTTGATTTAATCCACTATCTTTATCCTTTTCTAATTTTTGTTTTACATCTGGATTAACACTATCAAAATTACCTTTATATGAATCATAGGCAGGAGTTTTGAATTTTCCTTCGTTATATTGTATATTTAAAGTATTACCATAATACTCAAACTCTTCTAAAGTTCTTGGAGTTTTTGAACAGATATGTTCAGGTGGTGGGACTGATATTGCATTTGGTATAGAATCATATCTATCATTATCAATATAAACATTACGAAGAGGAGAACCCCCTTCACCAACTCTTTTAACTCTTCTAGCAAGAGTTTCAAAAGTTTCTTCAATAGAAGATGAGTTTCTATCAATACCTTCAATATTATCAATATATTTTTCAGTAAAATAAATAGCATAATGCCCATAATGATTAATAGCTTTCACCGAATAGGTTTCAATATTATATCCCTCTAATGGATTGTGATTAAAATCTTCTCTTCCTCTTAGATCTAATACTCCATAATCTACTCCAAAAGTATCATAACTAACACCTTCTAATTTATCTAACTTTAGTAATCCATTTACATCAACAGCTGTACTATTTTTTATTTTATTGTTATAAGGTTTATCCATAAAATATATAACGCCGTTGAATTGATCGTTTGCAGAATTTTTAAGACCGCTTACATCACCAGTAAACACAACATTTACAAGACTAGATTTAATATCGATTTCTTTTTCTTCTTTTGTATAATTACCTGTTATAACTAAATTTTCTAATCTTCTATGGCTATCTGTACCACCTAACTCTGCTAATTTTGATAATACGTTTACAGATACATTTGGAACATTTGTGTTAAGATTATTATCCTTAAATAAGATAGTTTCTTCTTCCTCTTTTTTCCCATTAAAGACCATCGTACCATTTTGTTCCAAACTAATTTGTATGTTATTTAGATTTCCTTTTTTATCATAAATTTTATATAAAGATGTTAATTTTTTCAAATCATCTGAATAATAAGCTATACCAAGTAAATTAAAATCTAACTTAGGTGTTTTATAATTATTAAAATTATTATCTTCATTACTTCTTAAAATTTCATCGCTATCTAATGTTACATTTGGGTTTAAGTCTTTATACAAGGATTCTATCATATCAACATATACTTCATATTCACTATTGTCTTCCCCCATAGAAAATGTAGCGTTATCAATATTTACATTTGTTAAGCTAGAAATATATAATGCCATATCTGTATAATAGAAATTTCCTTCAAGAGAAATTTCTTCATCACTTGATATTGCATATTGAGGAACTTGTGTTTGTATATCTTCTATAAAGAAATCATCGTATATATAAAAAGGTAATGTTATATCTCCATTCTTTTCAATCCCAACGCTCCCCCCAATGCAGGCAGCGAGAGCGGATGCGGCGGCGGCATTATCCGCAGCGTCTATGCCGTAGTATTCGCGTACGGAGTCGAGGTTTGATGCAAGTCGCTCCTCCGTCTTGTATCTGGCAAGCCTTCCAGACGATGCGTCACCGATTGAGCGGATAATGGGTGCGGTGAGCGTGACTTCCTGCGGCGGCGAAGGAGGCGTGTCTGCATTGACATTCCAAAGCAGTGCGGCTGAGCGGATGTTTATGGGCGTACCCGTTTCCGGGTGGATGTTGACGGAAAATCCTCCCGAATATTCTTCCCATGAATATACTAAAACCCTGAGCGTGCAGCGGTATGGGTATGTTCCCTCCGCATTTAGCAGGATGCTTGAAGGCTTCCGAAACCATCCCTTTGAAAATGAATAGAGCGGCTCTTCCGTTCCATCGCTACCTGCATACAGTTCAAACGTGAAGTATCCGCCAACAAGTGCAGAACTTTCAGAGAGCCAGCCGTACAGATTTTCCAGATCAAACGTTTCTGTGTGGGCGCTGTACCCGTCTCCGTCAAACGTGACGGAAACCCGAAGTTCTGTGAAGAGGTCCGTGTCACTCTCCTCCTGATAGGACTCAAGTGCGGTTGAAAATGAGACCGATGCAACGTATTCTAGCGTTTGCGGTGCGGGATCCACCGGCTCATTTGGTTTTTCAATGGGGGTCTCTTCTGAACCGCCCTGTTCTTTAGGTTCAACGGTGAATGTTGTTGAAAAGTCAATTTTATAATCATCAATTTCTACTGAAACTGTAAAATCGTTTCTTTCAGTTTCAAATGTATAGCCTTTGGTTGGCAAGATGTCATTGGTTATAGTGTAAATGGATTTGCCATTGTTTGTTATGGTGATGGTAAGCGTCTTTTTATCTTTAAATTCTTTGAACAACTCTTCAAGGGTTTTCCTTTGCTTCTCTCCGTTATTTATGGATAGGTTTACGGAAATTCCCTGTTTTATGGCTTGTGCAGATAGCGTGCTGCCAACTTTTAAATCGTTACCAAAATCTATTTGTAAATCACTTAATGTTATAACGTCTTCTTTTTCTGTGACAGACTCTGTCTTGCATGCTACCATTGCTAATGCGAGAGGGGCAAGCGTTGCCGCCTTGAAAGCATTAGAAGCCAAAATTGAAATTACGCGCTTTTTTAAGGCAGTGAATTTAGTGTGTAAGTGGGGGGGGGGTAGTGTCTTTTGTCATGTTTTTTCCTTTTTGTTTTTTATTGATTTTGTTTTATTATATTTTGAAATTGCGCAGTATGTCAATTCGTTTTTATGGGGTTATTTTATTGCCCACTTTGAATTCGCGTATGTTTTGCATTGATTCTAGGTGGGCGTAGTGGAGTGTGTGACGGTGAGGCTACTGTGACATCAGTGTTTTTTTCCACCTTGAAATTGATTGCAAGGCTTGAAGAGGTGTTATGTTGTCCAAATCGCAGGAAAGAATTTCATCCAGCACTATTTCTTCGTCGCTAAAAAGATTTGGCAGTGATATTTTTGCGTGTTCATTTTGAAGGTTATCATTTTTTTCACATGTATTTTGAATGGAGTTCAAGACAGGTCGGTTTTCTGCAATGCCTTGTATATGCTCCAAAACTTCGTTCGCTCTGTCAATTATGGCTTTTGGAATCCCTGCCAGTTGCGCCACATGTATTCCGTAAGAATTTTCGGATGCACCATTTTTTACTTTTCGTAAAAATGTTACAGAGCCGTTTTGTTCGGAAACTTCCATACAGAGCAGGGTAAGACGCTTGTGTTCTATTCTCGTCAATTCGTGATAATGAGTTGCAAAAAGGGCGCGGCATTTTACGTTGTTTAAGAAATGCTCTGAAACTGCCCATGCAATTGAAAGTCCGTCTTCTGTACTCGTTCCTCGTCCAACTTCATCCATAATCACCAGGGATTTTTGCGTTGCCGAGCGGATAATATGTGCGGTTTCTGTCATTTCTACAAGGAATGTGGATTCTCCGCGCGCAAGGTTATCGCTTGCCCCAACGCGGCAAAAAATTCTATCGACAAGTCCGATTTCTGCTTTCGTTGCAGGAACAAATGATCCTGCCTGTGCCATAAGCGCAATCAAGGCGTTTTGTCTTAAAAAGGTGCTTTTTCCCGCCATGTTTGGACCGGTGATTATTGCAAAAGAGGGCGTTTCTTCGTCAGAGGAAATATTCAGGCTGTTTGGAACAAATTCTCCGCTTGGAATGTGCATTTCAACAACAGGATGTCGCCCTTCAACAACGATAAATCTTCCATCTTCAAAGATTGCGGGCTTTATCCAGCCGTAAATGCATGCGGCATTCGCAAAGGACGAAGCGGCATCTGTATATGCAATTTCATCGGCGGTTTGCAAAAGGTATGGAATATAGTTTGAAAGTTTGGTTCTGATTTCAATAAACAAATTTTTTTCAAGTTCCAAGACTTTTACAGACGCTTCGTTTAGTTCGTGTTCCAAATCTTGAAGGCGTTCCGTGGTGAATCTATCTCCGTTTGTGAGCGAGCGGCGCATAATAAAATTTGCTGGCACAGAAGAAAGCTTCCCGCGGGAAACCTCAATAAAATAGCCTGATGAGTTTGTGTACTTTATTTTTAAGTTTGAAATTCCAGTTGAGTCTTTTAACTCTCTTTCATAGTTGTATAAAATAGAATCGAAATTTTCGCTTATATTGCGCCAGTGGTCAAGTTCCTCCGACCAGCCTTGCTTTATCATTCCTCCATCGGTTATGATAGTTCCTGGGTCGTCAAGAATTGAATTTTGAATCAAATCTATTATTTCAACAGATTTTTGTTCATCAAAGGCGGCAAAATCAAATTCATTCAATTCATTTTGTACGTCAATCCATGCGATTAAACTGGATTTTAAAGCCTGCAAGTCCTTTGCATGTGCTTTTTGCATTGCAATTCGTCCTGCAAGTCGTTCAATGTCAAGCACAGAGGAAAGTTTTTTGCGCACCGATTCCATGAGCGCACGGTTTTCTGCAAAAAGTGAAACGTGATTTTGGCGCGCTTCAATTTTTTTCTTTTCAGTGAGGGGAAATAAAAGCCATTGACGAATCATACGGCTTCCCATGGCAGTTGATGCGCAGTTTACACATTCCAAAAGCGAAAAGTGGGAGGACGAATCTCGTAAGTTAGACACAATCTCCAGATTTCTTCGGGATGACTCGTCTATAATCAAGTATTGGCTGTCGTGATAAACTGAAATAGATGAAATATGCGGGATTTCTGCGTGTGTGGTTTTGGAGAGGTAATCCAAAAGAAAACCCGCCGCTGGAACTTCCGCTGATTTTTCATCAAGACCAAAACTTTTTAGAGAGACGGTTTTAAATTGTCGGCACAAAGTTGTAAAGGCTGCTTCTGCGTTGAAATTCCAATCAGGATAATATGAAACGGACATAAACGGAATTTCCGAAAGAGATGCTTGAATGGCCTCGTTGTTTTTTAGTGAATTTGGTAAAAGAATTTCTCGGGGGGAGGCTCTTCCTAGTTCTTTTGCAAAATTCTCCGTCATTTCAGAGGAATGCCACGACGTTGCCTTAAAAGATGCCGTTGAAATATCTATGAATGCAAATCCCGCCATTCCGTGAAAAACGCAGAGGCTTGCCAAAAAATTGTTTGAAGTTCCTTCAAGATATTCAGTTTCAAGCACAGTTCCTGGGGTGATTATTTCAACGACCTTGCGTTCTGTAAGCCCTTTTGCTTTGGGATCTCCGATTTGTTCGCAGAGTGCAATTTTCTTTCCTAACCGCAAAAGACGTGCAATGTATATTTTTGAAGCGTGAAATGGAATCCCGCACATTGGAGCGTCTCCGCGATGTGTGAGCGTTAAATTTAAAAGACGAGACACTTCAAGAGCATCTTCAAAGAACATTTCATAAAAGTCACCAAGACGAAAAAAAAGCACCTCTCCTTTATGCTCGTTTTTGATAGACATATATTGTTGCATAAGAGGAGAAAGAGAACTGTCATTATTCATTCAA
Organism: Treponema sp.; assembly: GCA_014803985.1. Taxonomy (GTDB): domain Bacteria; phylum Spirochaetota; class Spirochaetia; order Treponematales; family Treponemataceae; genus Treponema_D. The sequence goes on along the minus strand of JAAVAO010000007.1, from coordinate 24,546 downwards.
TATATCCTCATCCAAAAAAATTGTGAAAGCAATTTTTAGGCTGTCCTGAAATAATCTAGCCAGTATTGATAGCGGTGCTATCAATACTGGAAACGCAACCAAAAACGGCAGACCTTGAAAAAGAGATGCATGGTTGCGTTACAGTTATGGCAGGCAGTGTTCAATCAGAAGCCGTCTGTAAAACTATTACAGACCTAATTCTGCAATTACCTGCTCGGTTATATCAACGGAACTTGAATACCAAAGGATTGCATTTGCTTGCTGAAGACTTAAAATCATGCTATAGCCGCCGCTTTCTGCAATTTTTGCAAGCGTATCATATAACTTTTTATAGAATGCATCGGAACTTTGAAGAGATTTTTGCATGGATTCAAGCTCAATGTTCTTTGCGTTTGTGTATTCAACTAAAAAGTCTGTCTTTTTTGTTATTTCAGCCTGTGTCTTTTGAGCCTGAGCGTCATTCCCTGCTTTTTCATAGTCAACTTTTTTTGATTGAAGGCTTTGCAATTCCGCTGTGTACTTGTTTATTTCCTCTTGAAATTCAGATTTTTTCTTTTCGTAATTTCTAACGGGTGCGGAATTTCGGAAGTAGGCATTGTATACCTTCGCTGTGTCAACTACTCCGAATTTAGTTATTTGCTGTGCAAACCCTGAAAAAAGCAGTGAAAAAATCAACGCAATAAAAAAACGTCTCTGTGTTATTTTCATATTTATTCCTTCCTTAATTTTCATTGCTCAAAAGCCATTTTGCAACGAAGTGCATTTGCAACAAGCGCACAGCGCGCAGTTTCAAGCGAAAATGACAGTAAATAAGCGAGTTTTGAAAAAACTCGCATTAAAAACAGCAACTCCAATTTAGTTGCTGTTTTTAAACCTTCATTTTTTATACAATGTCTCTCTACTATATCAAAAAAAAGAGAAAAATACAAGTTTAAATTGAACGGCAAACAGGCGTCTTTTGTGTATATCGCTATGAACGTTCTGTTTTTGTGATATGTAACGGCTCTGCACTGCCACTCTATCTAATAAAACTTTTACTGAAAAACGTTAACTCATTTTGATACCATTGTGTGAAAAATGAAAGTGAAAGATACAGAGTAAGGGTAATCATATTCATCTCCGTTTTTACAATCTTCTTTGTAAGTTGAAATTATTTTGTTTCTGCGCTAGTATTTTTAAATATGATTGGAATTGTTGACTACAATGCTGGAAATATAACCAGTGTGAAGCGCGCTCTTGACTTTATTGGGGTGGAAAGCGTTCTTTCAAAAAATCCGTATGACCTTGAACATGCAACGCGTATTATTTTTCCTGGAGTGGGAGAGGCCTCTTATGCAATGGCTCAATTAAAAAAAACGGGGTTTGACACTTTTTTAAAGGATTGGGCAAAAAGTGGAAAGCCTCTTATGGGAATTTGCCTTGGCTCTCAAATTATTTTTGACTATTCAGAGGAAGGGAATGTTCCCTGTCTTGGGTTAATTCATGGAAGAATTCGCCATTTAAAAACGGTGTTTTCTGAAAAAAAGGCGTGTGCTTGTTCCGAAACGCTTGAAAATCCCTTGAAGATTCCTCATATTGGCTGGAATAGTCTTGCATTTCAAAATGGCTCGTCATATCTTTTGAAAAATATAAAGGAAGGCTCGGATTTTTATTTTGTTCATTCCTACATAATTTGTCCAGACGATGAAAAAGTTATAAAGGCAACGGTGGATTACGGCGTGAAGATTCCTGCGTGTGTTGAAAGCGGCTCTGTTACGGCGTTTCAGTTTCATCCGGAAAAGTCAGGGGAGTGCGGACTTCAAATCTTGCGCAATTTTTGCTGTGAAGACATAATTGAAGCGTAGGTAAGGGGGAGAGTTTTTATGCGGCAAGGATTGGAGGGGAGGTGCAGGCTGCCACTGGACTGAACGAGGTTACGAGTGAGGGAAGCGGCTGGAGGCGAATGCCGGAACCCCGCAAAGCCTGGTTGTTGCGCAGTGTAATGGAGCAACAAGCCGCCCAAATAATGGAGGAAGAATGCTAAAAAAACGAATTATAGTCTGTCTTGACGTGAAAGACGGTCGCACTACAAAGGGCGTGAAATTTTTGAATAATGCAGACATAGGTGATCCTGTTGAAATGGCTGAAGAGTATTACAGGCAGGGCGTTGATGAACTGGTGTTTTATGATATAATGGCAAGTGCACGGGGAAGAGGTCCGATTCTAGACTTGATAGCGCGTGTTGCGTCTAAAGTGTTTATTCCGTTCTGTGTGGGAGGCGGCATTTCTACGATAGAAGATATTCGCTCCACAATTCTTGCGGGGGCTGAAAAGGTAAGCCTCAATTCTCAGGCGGTAAAAAATCCTGCTTTGATTCAAGAAGGGGCAAGCATTTTTGGAAGTCAGTGCATTGTTCTTGGAATGGATGTTGCTCGAGACTCTTCAAAACCATCTGGATATGGAATTTTTATAAACGGTGGACGAGTTGACACAGGGCTAGACGCTTTGGAATGGGCTGTAAAGGCAGTGTCGTTAGGGGCGGGTGAAATTGTTGTCAATTCCATAGATGCCGATGGAACAAAAGCGGGGTATGAAATTCCGCTTACAAAAATGATTTCCAATGCAGTCTGTGTTCCTGTGATTGCATCTGGGGGTGCGGGAAAAGTGGAGCATCTTGAAGACGTTTTTCATGCGGGCAATGCTTCCGCCGCCTTGATTGCATCGATGGTTCACTCAAAGCAGTATACCATTGGAGGGATAAAAAAGCAGCTGGAAGAGCGGGGAATCCCTGTGCGACACAATTTCCAAGAGGATATAGTATGACAGAATTTAAACAATTTCATAGCGGGGATGAAACATCCCTTGTTTTTCACAGTCAAAGTCAAATTTATTTTTGCCAGTGCGATGCAAAACATACCTTAAGTTTTTTTGAACTTCTTCGAATCCTTTCGGACGCAGCAGTTGAGGATTATAATCAGCGCGGGATGTCGTGGAAAATGCTTTGGGATCATGGCTATTTAATCCTTTTAAGCCGCCAGTCCTTCCATTTTCACAAGATGCCGCAAGCGAATCAAAAGATCACAATTCGCACGTGGGAGGAAAAACCTCAGGTTTTACAATTTGTGCGCGCTTATGAAATTACAGATACAGAAACAGGAGAACTCCTTGTTTCCGGGCTTTCAAACTGGCTTTTGGTGTGCGCACATACGCACAGAATTCTTCGCCTAAAGGATTTCACCCTTCGCCCCGATTCCATTCTCCAAACCGAATATAAGTATCTTGAACCCTCAAAAATTTCCGTGCCGGAAAATGTTTCTCTTCTATGCGAGCGAACAATTTGGTATTCAGACATAGACGGAAACGGACACACAAACAATGCTCGCTACGGAGCGTTTGTCATTGACAGCCTTCCTGATGAATATCAAAAAAAGACATTTTCAGATTTTAAAATCAATTATTCAAAGGAAGCGGTTTTAGGGCATAAGATCCAAATTTATGGCGCATTCGATGACAATGCAAAAAAAATCACAATAATTGGGAAACAAGACGAAAATATCTGTTTTGAAGCGGAGTTATATTGGAATTAAGATTAGGCACACAAAAAACTAACGGTTGCCTCTAAACATTTCAGTTTTTAGAGGTAATTTTGAAAATGTGATGTTCTGTCGTTGCGCTGTTATAGTGATGATAGAATTCGTTGGTTCCTTGAAAAAATTGCCAAAAGCACGTTTTTCGAGGGGGCCTTGAACGCTGCTTTTTCTTTAGAGGTAATTATGTACGAAATACGAGTTGCCGCGGATTTTGCCGCCGCGCATTTTTTAAGGGATTATAACGGAAAGTGTGAAAACTTGCACGGACACAACTACAAGGTGTATGCACATGTGAAAGGCTTTCAGTTAAACGAAGGGGGGATGCTGATAGATTTTGCTCTTTTAAAAGGCGCGCTAAAATCTGTTTGCAAAAAACTTGACCATACAAACTTGAACGATATGCCTTGCTTTGAACAAAATCCCAGCGCAGAGCGAATAGCCTTGTTCATATATAATGCTTTGCTTGAAGAGTTAAAGAAAGAGGGCATAGACCTGTCTTTTACGTCTGCGTCAGAAGAATCTTCTGAAAATCCTTTAAAAAAAAGAACCTGGCTCTCTGCTGTCGATGTTTTTGAAACCGACACTTCACGAGCCAGGTATGTTGCAGACTAATTGGGATTTCTTATCAAATTGAAGGACAAGCGCCTGCTGTTTTTATTCACCTGCAATTGACAAAGGACGTGCCTTTTTCGTCAAGTACAGGTGTTTTTTCTCTGTGCCACTTCCTTGTTTAGGCGGCGGCAATTGCAATTCGCTTTGGAGAAGGAGTTTCCTTTCTTGGCATGTTCACTGTCAAGATTCCGTTTTTAAATACAGCGGATACTTTTTCACTGTCAACATCGTCAGGCAGAGTAAAACTCCTTGAGAACATCGTTGTTCTTCTTTCGCGAATTAAGAAGGACTTTTTATTTTTCTCCTCGTCCTTCGCCTTTTTTTCATCTCCATCATTTTCTTTCTTTTCTTCCTTTACTGAAGAAATGGTAAGAACATTCCTGTCAAGATCAATGTTCACGTCTTTTTCAGTGAGACCAGGAAGCTCCATTTCCAAATTGTAGCAGTCCTTGCATTCCGTCACATCAACTTTCGGAACTGAAGTGCGATAACCCAATCCAATCGCGTCATCCATTGCTCCATTAAAGAGTGAATCAAAAAGTGAAAGTTCTTTCATATTTTTACCCCCAGAACTGTTTTAATCTGCAAGTCTTTTTTTCCTTGCACGAAATATTATGCAAAAATCGTGCCAACTTTTATTTTTGAATTGTATTTTCTTTGTTTTTCTTTTGGGCGAGTTCCTCTACCCAGTGGCTTTCCATGGCTTCCCTCACGGTCGGTGCTACGCACACGCGAAAGCAGCGCACGGTGGGCAAAACGCGTCCATTCCAATCCCAACGCGGCGCATTTTTCTGCAGCAAATCCCTTCATCTTTGAAAAAAAGCGCATTGGTTTTTCGTTTCGCATATACAGGATGTCAGTTTTTCAAAAAAAATGAGTAATTTTTACACATTAGGATTGGTTTTTTATTTTAAAACGCATATCTGTTGTTTTAATGGGTAAAAATTGCCCATTAAAAATGTGTAAATTTTACTCATTATGAGAATTAAAGAGCGTGTATGCCTTGCAAACAGGGTTATTTTCCTTTGCAAAACAGGTTTCACTGTCTCCTTGAAGAAACCCATCGCCTTCTTTTTTGTTTGTTGTCAAAAATTTCTGCAAATTCTATTGACATTTTTTTTAGTTTCATATATATTTTTATCATTGTTTTGACGGACGGTTAGCTCAGCTGGTACGAGCGTCTGGTTTACACCCAGAATGTCGGGAGTTCGATCCTCTCACCGTCCAAAAGCCGTGAGTTTATCACGGCTTTTTTTATGCCCTTTTTTGTCTACCGTTTTTGCTATAGTTTACTCTCTAAAAAAAATTCTAAAAAACCGTGTTAAAACTTCAGAATTTGCATTGAAAAATACTATAACTAGTATGAATATGAAAAATGTACTGTTTACCATAAGACAACACAGTATTTTTGCAGGACGAATAGTTCTTTCGTTCGTCAGCGGCGGAGAAAAATGTTTGGTCTGCGGAAATTTGACGTTTGTCATTCCAATTTGCCGCGATTGCAGAAAGAAACGATTCCTCATTGACTTTAAAACGGCAAATAGGTGTGAAAAATGCGGAAGGCATCTTGTTTCGGAAAGGTCAGTGTGTATGGAATGTCGTGGAGAGGGCGTTGTGCATAGTGCTAATGCGGTGTATCCGCTTTTTCCGTATCGACTATGGAATAGCGAATTGGTTCGGCGGTGGAAGTTGGGGGGCGAGCGCGCTCTTTCTCCATATTTTGCCAGTCTTTGCGCTGAAGCCTTGAATGAATTGCTTGCGCTGTATGAAAATTTTTCCATTGTGCCAGTTCCTCCTCGTCCTGGAAAAATAAAGGCGGTCGGTTGGGATCAAGTTGAAGAGCTTGCAGAATTTTTAGAGATGAGACATGGCTTTTCCGTTTTGCGCGTATTGGAGAGAATAAGCGTTGTAGAGCAAAAGACGTTGAATCGGAATGAACGGCAGGCAAGCGCGGAAAAGTCTTATCGCTTGTTGAAAAATGCGCCTGCTCTTCCCAAAACAATATGTCTGATTGATGATGTGATTACTACTGGTTCTACCATAGAAAGTTGTGCCATCGCATTGAAAAAATCAGGCGTGCAAACTGTGTTTGCTTTGTCGCTTTTTTCCGTTGGTGGTTGACAAGGAGGAGGGGGCATACTATTTGCACCGTATTGACAAAAGGATTTTGGTATACCGTTAACAACGGCTAGGATAGAAACGACTTTTTACCTTTTTTGCGTTCAAAAAATTTCAGTGCAAAATGAGTTGCCATGCACACGGAAAAAATCATCAAAATTGAAAACGTGATTTGCATCGCAAAAGAATGGGCGAGGCTTGCGTCCGTGTAAAGTAAAAAAAGATTTGAAAAAATCTTGCTTTGTGAAAACGCAAAAATTCCAGCACCAAAAATCAAAACAGAAACTGGCACGAAAATCGCGCTCGGGATTTTTTGTTCAAGATGAGCGAGCGTGAAATGCGCATGCAACGAAAAGTGAAACGCCGCGATCATAAAAACCCAACTCGAGCAAGAAGCATGAATGTTGCGCCAAGCAAAATTCACTGGAAGAAAGGCGGCGTTAAATGCAAGCCCTGAAATCATCACAGAACTCGCCGCCATCAAAAGCATCGCCGCGAACAAAGTCGCATTTGTCGCTGCAAGCACGATTCTGCGCGCACCGTATTTGCCCTTGAAAATGGATTTGAAATACGCGGCGTTCAAAAAATGATGCAAGGCGAAAAGCGCAAAAAGCGCGACTCCCAAAACGGCATGAAGCATAACGCCCGTACCGTTTTTCCGATTGGCGAGGAAAACTAAAATCGCCGTCATGAAAATGTCCGTCAAAATTTTAGCGAGTTTTTTCGCCGCGCAATTTTTTATCCACGCCTCCGAATTTATTTCCAGCCTTTTAATTCCGATTCGTTCACGTTGCGTGTAAAGCGTTTGCCGCTCTTCCATTCGCCCTGTGTATTTTTTGCAAGGTTTTTCGCGCTCGCGCCCACTCCGCTTGAGCCGGAAGTGCAGAACGGATAGACGGTCTTTCCGCTGAAATCCGCGCCTTCGACGAATGTGTACAAAATGTTCGGTGCTTCGCCCCACCAAATCGGATAGCCGATGTAAACCGTGTCGTAGCCTGAGATGTCAAGCGTGTCCGCCATTTCAGGACGAACCGTCGCCAAATTGTGGCATTCTTTCGTCGTCCGCGAATTTGAATCGCGCCAATTCAAATCAGCCTTGGTGTAGGCGACTTTCGGCTTGATTTCCAAAATGTCGCTTCCAGTGATTTTCGCGATTTGTTCGGCAACCGCGCGTGTTGCACCGAATTCCGCAGAAAAATAAACCACCACGCTTTTCGCGTTCGCCATCATGCACATTGCAAAAGTCGTTGCAACCGCCAAAATAATTTTTTTCATTTCTTTCTCCTTGCCGCTTCGCAATGGAATGAGAAGCGGCAGTCAATATGCAAGTTTCCGCAGGAAACTTGACATGATAAAAAGTTGACGCTATTTTAGGCAACTTTTTATCATATTTCTCTATAAAATAAAACGTTTAACTCAATTTTTACGTGCGCGTCAAGCACGTTTTGTAACGCACACAAATTAAAGTTCGCGGAAACGTTTCGTTGCAAACTTTAACCGCCTCTCAACGAAACGAATTATCGTATTTCCACGATTCTATATCGCTGCTTGCCCGCTCCGATTTTTTCCGCCGCATTCAGCACGGTGTCCACTCCATGCAACTTTTCCCATGCAGCGGCCTCGGCCTCCGTTCCCTGCCCGAACGTCATATCACACGCCGCGCGGTCAATCGCCACGGGATCAATGGAAGCCAAAACGCCGATATTGCCAAGTGGCTTCGCATCGTGGCAGCTGTCGTCAACGCAAATGTCCGCCAAAACATTGATGTAAACCCACGGCTTCGATTCGTTCACGGCCTTGGTCGCGTCGGCCACCGCAAGCTTGAATTGCTCTTCATCGTTTCCGGGATAATAAGGCGTTTCTTTTTTTCCGCCCGAATGCAGGATCGCCTTTCCGCTGCGCGAGCCAAACGGAATCGAAAGTGCCTTTGTCATTCCGTCGTACTGCGCAAGATCGTGCGGCTTAAAAAGCATAATCGCAATCGCGCCGTCATACTTTGCAAAGCCATTTCCAACGCGGAAATATTTGAGGACGTTTCCGCCGCGCACAGGCAAATCCATGTCGCCATCTGCATCGATGATTTCGCAAGGCGCGATTTTGTCCCAACCATGCTCCTTTGCCATTGCGAGCGAGCCGTCCGGAGTTCCGCGCGGTGCGGTGAAATAGGTCGAGTCGATGAAAGTTCCGTTTGTCTCTTTTACAAGGTCGGAAAGCAGCGCGGGGTCGAGGTACTGCGTGTTTCTGCCTTCAAAAATCACTTTGAGCGCGATCTTTCCTTTGAGTTCCCGTCCGGTCGCCTTGTACAATTTGACGATGCTCGCTGGAGAAATGTCGCGCGAAAAATACACTGTGGGTGCGTCCTTGTCCTGCGTGGCATTTCGCAATTTCGAAATGTCAACATTTGTCGTACCCACATTTTTTTGCGAAGCGTCTTTCGTCTGCGTGAACGCAATTCCAAACAGCAGCATCGCCGCCATTGTCCAAACAATTTTTTTCATACTTTTCTCCTAAATTAAAATGCCAAAAGTGATTTTGAAAAAATGCAATTTCATTTTTCAAACGAAAAGGTGATTTTTTCCCTTGCGCCGAATTTTTTGAACGCAGCCAAATCTGAAGTGACGCGCCCGATCGGAATGACGCGCATGGTCAAATGGGGGCGGTCGGTCTGGGCATAGAAAATCGCAAGCGTATTGTTCGTGGCGCAATATGTGATGTCGCCATCGTCAAAACGCAATTGCCCGCCATCCGCATTTTTCGGCGTGAATGGAATCGCTCCGTAATACTCGCGGCCGCCGAAGCCGACCATCGAAACCGAAAGCGGAAATTTCGCAGCGATTTCTTCTGCCAAAGCCGTGTCGAAAATCACGCCTTCAAGTTCCACGTCGCCAACGGAAATTTTCACCGCTCGTTCTTCTGCAAAGCAAAAAGCCCCGCAAAAGAAAAATCCAAATGCAATTGCAAAAAATAATTTTTTCATGTTTCCAATTATAGTTCAAAGAATCTGATATTTCAAATACTTTGTTTTTTATGGCAGTCAATGCCTTTTAGGTATAGGTTACTGTCAGTTTTTCGAGAAATTAAACAAGCAGGACGAATCAAATTCTCTTTCGAGTGAAGTCAGCGTCTTTAACAAAAAAGATTCAAATTCAAGCGATTTTTAGAAGGGCGTTGAAATTTCATTGATATTTTTTTGTTTCGCTTGAAACGGCAAATGCGATTATCCGCAAAAAATTTTGCACGTATTTTGACCCTGCTGTTGTGGAGACGTTCGTTTCAGCAACAGTGAGCGGGCTATGCCTGTCTGCCGAATACTTCTTGCACTTCGCGGCGGATGTCCTCTTTGAGACGTGAGTACAGTTCAACAGTGATTTTTTCTATATATTTGTCCGCATTGAATTGCATGGCGTTTTCTGGGCAGCCGTCCTCCATAAATAGCTGGTGCGCCTTTACACCAAGCGCGTCGGCTATTCGCTCAATGACATCCGGCGGAGGAAAGCATTTCTTCTGCTCCACGCCGTTTATGTAATTATAGCTCTTGTCTATGCAGAGCGTCAGCTCGTTCTGCGTCAGCCTTTTCTGTTTTCTGTAAAATTTCAGATTTTGTATGAAGATTTCCTGTAACGTCATGCCGTAATTATGGTGGCAATGGTGTAAATAAAAACAGTGTAAATAGATGTTTTTGTGATATTTATATTGATTTAAAAGTATAATTAACTGTATAATCAACAGTGTAAAATGCTGTTTTTGACGAAAAACATATATTTTACAGCAGATTTTATTGCGCAGAAGACGTTCTGCCATTCTGCTGCACAAAGTGCGCATGCGCACGAACATTTTTTTCAGGAGATATAAAATGAAACGTATTAAATGGAATTTTGCACTTGTCTTGCTCGCAGGTGCGGCACTTTCTTTCGGCATCTTCGCAGGATGCGACAACGGCAGTAGCGGGGATGAGGATAATGGCGATGTAATACCTGCTGTCTACAATGGATTTTATAACTATCCGCTTGGCCGCGTTGATCAGAACGGACGGTTATCAATCAAGAATAATTCCAATGCGGAAGTTTTGCTTTTTGATGGCAAGGTGGAAAAGGACTGTTATCTTGGCACGGTGAACGCATTGAGTAATACAACTTTGAAGTTAAGCGAAGAGAAATTCTATTCGATTGTCGCTGTTGAGAAATCAAACTACGAAGAGAAAGCAGCACAGGCTTCGCAAACGTCATATTTTACGTACTATTCAAATACTACGCCATACCAGGTAGATGTCAGTGTGAGCGGTACGAGCGGCACTGCGACTTGGATGATAAATAATCCTACGAATTTTTGGGTTCGCTTTGTGAGCGTAAGCGGCACTGCACAAAACTATGCCGTTGTTGCGCCGAAAGCACTTCGGGTTGCTGTTCCGATTCAGCCTGATACGGCGTATGATTACAGAGTGTATTTTACCAAAGAAATAACGTTCAACGGAAAGGTTATTGCTACAGTAGACACAACAGATCCTGCGTTGTCCAATACAGCCGTTGCAACTTCTTCAAATAACTTTCAGTACAACACGCTTGTCGGAACAGACTTCAATCCTTCAAACAATGTAAAGCCAAGCATATTGATAAAGAACAATACGACCGATCGTTCTGTCTATGTGCGCAAAAGCAATGTTCAACTGAACAACGGTGTTTCAAGCGTCGAAGGACTTCCTGTCATTGCTGGTACCAGTCAAATTTATGTTGGACTTGAAGTTGGCGACAACCTGAATACTATCAATTTTGAGAACGTTGGTTGGACAGACAGTAAACTCGGAAATTTGTGGGTTGAAGATGACATTGTTATGGAAGCAGGAAAAGTGTACACGATTACACTGACAGGTTCTTTGCAGGATAGAAAGGCTGTCGTTTCTGCCGAGCCAGAAGATGCTTCGAATTATTTTGAAGATTAAGTTAGCATATTTGTAATTTAAGTTAGCATATTTGTAATTTCGACAATCTGCCGTTCCGCTGTGGACAGCGGATTGTTTTATTATGGAAAAATAGTATGACAAAAATAAATAAAATACCATATATTTTGTTGCTTGCCTGCACACTTTGTGCGTTTGGATGCAAGAGCAACTCCGACTCTTCCGATGATGATGAGCCGCCCGTGACGGTACAGCCTGGAGACAATGTTGTATTCTCCAATCAGACGGAATTCGCGGTGAAAATATATTCTGATTCTATGCAGAGTGTTTTGCTTATGGATGTGGCGGCAAAAGAGAGTGTATCCTGTCATATCGATGGTGTTCCTACTGGAAATGTATTCTATTTTTCGTACTTTATGGACGTGAACGGAGTTTCAGTTCCTTATGGTACAGACGATTACACAGTTCTGCTGAATGACGATTCTGCCATGACAGTGAAAATAACCGACCCAAAAGTTGTGAATACCAACAAGCGGATTATATTATTGAAGAACGAGGCTGCTTCCGCCATTGTATTGTACAGCGGAAACATTGAAAAATTTCCCGAAGGCAAGACGGCATCACTTGTAAACGGTGGCGACTATGGTATTTATATGCTTGGTGCGCGTGACGATATTGCAACCTTTACTGTTGTCGATGGTGCGAACCGTGTTCCGCTTTCTACGGCGGCTGATTTTGAGAACGGCTACATCTACACCGTTGTGTACGACGGCGCGAAAATCTATATGCGTTCAAAAGGTTTCCTCGACAGGAACATGAGCAAGAAGATTTGGAAGATTTCTCTGTCTCAAGAACTAGGAAAGACGCTTCTTGCAGGAGTATTCAAAACAAGGGAGAATTCAAATGACGGATATATGCTGTTTGCACGGCAAGTGTATGCCGCTGTGGATGACGAAAATGTTATGAATAACGGAGCAATTCCCTATTATGCTTTCATTTCATTGGAGGGAGGTCTTGATGTTGAACAGTCGTTTTCTTTTGCGGACAATCCGAAATCAGCAAGGTTTAGGGATGTTGTTGAATATGGTGATTATATTCTTGCAGCAGGGATAAAGGACACTGCCGATGGAGGTAGGACCGCATTTGTGTCAAGTGTCAAGGGCTGCAATATTTACAGAGAGTTGTATTCTCTGCCAGATTCATATATTGCTTCGCATGCTGTTAAAATCATTCATAAAAAAGACAATGTGTTTTGCGTTGGATTGGATGCCGAAGAAGAAGAAACAGAAAGAATGCGTCCTGTTTTGGTTGAAATAACGATAGATGGTTATACGTCTGCAACGACAAAAGTGCTGTGGGAGAGCGACGTTAAACGTAATTTAACAACCAATGATTTGGTGTATGACGAAGCGACAGATACGTATATTGTTTTAGGGGCTGAATACAAGGCAGATAAATGGTCAAATTCATATATTAATTTTATTGATGGAACTTCTGGCGAACAAAAGCAGAAAGAGCTGGTTTTCAATGAATATAGTTTTTTAAAATGTTCAAAGGTTGGAGACAGGTTTGCAGTGTGCGGTTCTTTCATAAATCAGATTACATTAAATGATGAGGCATGCTTTCAATTTATAGATATTGCCAGCGATTCGCTTGATTCTGTTCCCGTCAAGTTTCCGTGTGAAAATCAATTTTTATTTAACCGTTTCAATTCCTTTTTATATGAAGATGATGCTTTTATTCTAGTAGGATTTACGGATTGCGATGATGAAGGAGGAGGTTATTACCCATATTTAGTGAAATATGACTTGAAATCGAAATCAATTGTTTTTGAGCAGAAATACACAGATTTGAACGGATATGAAATTTACAGTTGCTATCCGTCTGATACGGGCTTTATGTTTGAACTATATAATGAAAAGACGCTGCATTCTTTTCTGATTTCTCCAGGACTTTTGGGTGAGTTCCCAGAAACTACTCTTTTGACGTTACCTAAAAATCCGTCCAAAACTATTTCAGTCGTTGATGTGCCACTGTATTTATATGATAGTTATGAATCGGAAGCGATTGCCGTTGAATTGGACTTCAAATATGGTTCAAAAGTTTCGTTGGACGAAATAAATGCGAAGTATGAAGTGGACGACGGATATTCCATTGCAGGTTGGTGTAATTGGAACACGGATACGGAAGACGAGGAAGTAATTTTTCCCTTGACAGTTGACAAGACGCTGTATTTGTATCCTAAAGTGATGCGTGATGTATCTGTGTTTGTGTACGACTCTTATAAAGATGTTAATGAAGATGACTATATTACGGAGCGGACGTTTAAATATGGCGCAAGTGTCGTTTTTTCTGATTTGCAGGATTGTTATACGCCTGCTGACGGATATACGATTATAGGTTGGTATGATTGGGACAGCAGGAACGGCGAAACAGCAGTTTCATTTCCGATTAAAATTACGGATACTGTTCGCTTATATCCCAAAATTAAAATTTCCCCACCGACTGGCATTTATGGATATGCGTTGTCCGATTCAGAAATATATGTGCAGTGGGATGCACATATATTTGCGCAGGGATACTATTTGTATTGGAGAGATAGTTATGGCAACGGTGACAGTACACCTGTAAGCAATACTACACAGTATACAATTTCCGGTTTGTCACCCTCAATTTCATATACGATTTCCGTTATTGCGTATGATAGTGACAACGAAGAATGGAGCGATCACAGTGCAGAATATACGGTGCAGACATATGAAGCGGTGGTGGAGAACAACTGGTCGAGTGTTCCTTCTGGGGCGGAAATTATGGAGCCTGACACAGGCAACAAATATGTATATTTGAGTCGCAATGCCGTGCATTATTACTATGCGTATTTTGAGGCAGGAAAAACATATTGCGTCTGGTGGGCGGATAGGGACAATGCAGATAAAATTTCCGATCTTGTTGGGTACGACCCGATCGCTGATGTTGTGGTATATACATATTATGCAGGTGGTAGCAAGGGCGAGAAGCACGATACTAGTTGTCTTATTTCGTTTAATTGTACAAAAAGTGGATATTACGTAATGGAAGTACAGGGTATTAGTGCTTCAGAGGAAGGAAATTACATTATCACTTGCTATGAGAATTCTTCCATGTTGTGAAAAAGCTGGAGTGATGTATGAGGTGAGCGGTGCAGTTTTTTGCTGTTCCGCTTGTCACGTGCATAATTCCAATACGAATTCTTTGAAATCAACACCGCTATACCTTTGCGTGTAAGCGCATGAGCGTCAACCAGAAACACATCCTTCCTTATATCAAAAAAAATACCGCATTTATGTTGTTGCGTAATGGGTATTTTATGCATAGTTTTAAAAAGCAAAATTGAGCAACAACTACTCTATTCATACAGGCATAGAAATATTAAAATTGACGAACTGGAGAAAAAATGGTACGGAGTGCTTCAAAAAATGATTTAAAGATAGTGGCTGATTTGGCAGTTTTAATGTGGGGCGACAATTCTGTTGACGAGGCGGCTGAAGAGTTTTCAGAGCATATTTCCAAAGGTGACGCTCAAATATTTCTAAAATATGAGGATGGTATTCCTGTCGGTTTTGCACAATGCCAATTGCGGTACGATTATGTGGAAGGAACCAAAACAACTCCAGTTGGATACTTGGAAGGAATTTTTATTCTAGAAAAATATCGTAATAGAGGGTATGCAAAAGAACTTCTGAATAAATGCGAAATGTGGGCAAAAGATAAGGGCTGCAGGGAATTTGCCAGCGATTGTGAAATTGACAATGAAATCAGCTTTCAATTTCACAGGGCTATGAATTTTACTGAAGCAAACAGAATTATCTGCTTTACAAAAAAACTATAGGTTTCGTTTTCCCTCGTTTTGTGTTACACTTCTAGAATGCAAACAATTATTCCTTCCTTGATTTCAGATTTTTCAATGACTGTATGGCAAAACTATGCGACAATGGGGAGACGCTTTTCTTGGCGTGAAACGGACGATCCGTATGCGATTATGGTCAGCGAATTCATGCTTCAGCAGACGCAAACAAATCGCGTTGTTCAAAAGTATGAAACATGGCTTGCGCATTTTCCCGATGTGCAGTCTGTGGCAGACGCTCCGCTTTCGGAAGTCCTTTCGTTGTGGAACGGACTTGGCTACAATCGACGGGCGAAATTCCTCCATGAAGCGTGCCGAAAAATCTGTCAGGACTATGGCGGTATGCTTCCGTGCGATGCAGAGCGTTTGGATGCGCTTCCAGGAATCGGTCCGTACACTGCGCGGGCGATAGTTACGTTTGCATTCAACAAGGCTGAAGTTTTTATCGAGACAAATATCCGATCGGCATTCATCGACTTCTTTTTTTCTGAGGCACCAGCTGTTTCTGATGCTGAAATTGTACCGCTTGTCGAACAAACGCTTGATCGGGGGCGTCCGCGTGAATGGTACTATGCGCTTATGGACTATGGGGCTGCCGTTAAGCACCGCACTGAAAATCCTTCACGTCGGAGTGCTTCATATACAAAGCAGTCTCAATTTGAAGGCTCACTGCGTCAGGCGCGCGGTGCAATTCTCCGCCAACTTTCAAAGAACGGCAGTGTATCTCTTGTCGAAATTGCTGCTACCGAAAAAATCGATATGGAGCGCCTTTTTTCTGCTGCACAAAAGCTTTCCGAAGAACAACTTATCCGCGAATCAAATGGAAGATATTCATTCTGTTGACAGGGGGCAAGGACATAAGGGCATGACTGAAAAATCGTTTGAAATATCCTGCGCTCTACTTGCTATGGAGATTGCCTGTTCTTGAGTTAAAAAGGGAATATGCGGCGAGGGAATGAGAGTACAAAAAACTGTTCTGAATACAGTGGGAATGAGACTTAAGATTTTGAGGTTTTAGTTTGTATTTTTTTGTTTTGCAAAGCGAGCGAACGCGCGAAGTTTTCACTTACGCATTTTTTGTGCAAATGAAATTTTTTTTGCAAGCACGATTTTCCAGCATTTTAAATCGAGTTTGATTCGTGCGTATGGGGTGTTGATTTTTCTGAAACTTAGCCTTTTATCATGTTCAAAAAATATGAGTGTACTCTTAAATCGTTCGTGAGTTCGGGGTGGAATGCGGTGGCGAGCATATTCTTCTGCCGCACTGCAACGATTTTTTCATCGCATTCGGCAAGCACTTCCACGTCCTTTTCCGCCTTTTCAATATACGGCGCACGAATGAACACNGCNGGATAGNTCCCGATTCCCTTGAACTTCAAATCGGCGCGAAACGAGCCGAGCTGACGGCCGTATGCATTGCGCTTGACGGTAACGTCCATTGTGCCAAAATATACGTTAGAGTCATTGGTGAGTTCATTTGCAAGCAGAATGAGTCCTGCGCAAGTGCCGAATACGGGAAGCCCCGATTTGATTGCCTCTTGCACAGGCTCTAAAAGCCCTTCCTCGCGGAGAAGTTTGCCTTGCACGGTGGATTCCCCGCCGGGAAGCACAATGCCGTCGAAGCCGTCTGAAAAATGCGCTCTGCGGCGAATTTCCACCGTTTCCACGCCAAGTTTTTCAAACGCGTGTTCATGCTCGATAAATGCGCCTTGCAACGCAAAAACGCCGATTTTCATATAACCTTACTTTCCTCGCTCCGCCATAAGGAGTGCGATTTCCTGCTCGTTGATTCCAACCATCGCTTCGCCCAAATCCTCGGAGAGTTCGGCAAGAATTTTGGGGTTGTTGTAGTTGGTGACCGCCTGCACGATTGCGCGCGCACGCTTCTCGGGATTGCCCGATTTGAAAATGCCGCTTCCGACGAATACTCCCTCTGCTCCGAGTTGCATCATGAGCGCAGCGTCTGCGGGAGTTGCAACGCCGCCCGCCGCAAAATTGACGACGGGAAGCTTGCCATTCTCGTGAACGAATTTTACTAGTTCAAAAGGAACGTGCAAATTCTTTGCCTCTTCATAGAGTTCGTCTTCGCTCATGGAAACGATTTTGCGGATTTCGCTCATCATCATGCGCATGTGGCGCACCGCCTGCACCACGTCGCCCGTACCCGGCTCGCCCTTGGTGCGGATCATCGCCGCGCCTTCGGAGATTCTGCGGAGTGCCTCGCCTAAATCTCTTGCGCCGCAAACGAAAGGCACGTCGAATGTATTTTTATTTATATGGTATACGTCGTCGGCGGGAGAAAGCACTTCGCTCTCGTCGATGTAGTCGATTTCGATTGCCTGCAAAATCTGCGCCTCGGCAATGTGACCGATGCGGCACTTTGCCATGACGGGAATGGAAACGGCTTTTTGAATGCCTTTGATCATTTTGGGGTCGGACATACGCGAAACTCCGCCTGCCGCGCGGATATCTGCGGGAATGCGTTCCAACGCCATAACTGCACATGCGCCCGCCGTCTCCGCAATTTTCGCTTGTTCGGGCGTGGTGACGTCCATGATGACACCGCCTTTGAGCATCTGCGCCAAGTTTTTATTTAATTCAAAACGTTCGTTCATTGAAAGCCTCTCGGTTGAAAAATTTTGCTATTATAGCATAAAGTATCACAAAAGGATTTTTTAGTCTATGTTTTTCAAACGTTTTTCAAAACATTTGAAATCTGTTCGTCACGCATGCCAAACAGATTTTATTATATTTATTTCAAAACGGTGCGCGAAAACGGACAAGTAAAATAGCGTTGCCTATTTCACTGCCCAGTTTTCTATTTTGCTTTGTATTTCTTGCCCCAGTCTTCCATTGCTTTCAAAATCGGGCGGAGCGAATTGCCGAGTTCGGAAAGCGAATAAATCACGCACGGCGGCACTTCGGCGAATGCTTGGCGCACGACGAGTCCGTCTTTTTCAAGCGCGCGCAGGTTGTCGGTCAGCACTTTTTGGCTGATCGGAATTGANCGCAGTATTTCCGTGAAGCGTTGCGGGGAAGCGAGCAGGTTGCGGATAATCAGGAGTTTCCATTTGTTGCCGATAAGCTGCACGGTCGTGGCGACGGGGCATTCGGGCAATTCGTCTTTTGTCAGCATTTTGACCTCTTTTTTTCAGTGTTGCATACAAAATGAGATGTTGCGGTGCGGCGAAAAAATTTCAGCAGTCTGCATACGTTCCGCCAGTGTTTTCTTTGTTGAGCGTTCCTTCGACTTCAATTAAAAGACATTTAACTAACGCCTTGCAAACAGGGCGATGTTTTGTTCCTTTGGGAATAATTATAAAATCCCCTTCGCACAGGTGCGTCAAGCCGTCTTCAAATTCAATGTCAAATTCTCCCTCAATGCAATAAAACATCTCATCGGAATTTTCGTGCGTATGAAAATCCAAGGTTCGGTTTTCAGCCTGCAACACATTCAGCATGTGATTGTTCAACGTGCCGACCCTTTTGTAGCGGAACAGTTCGTCAATCATGTTTGCATTTTCTTTTAAATTTACTTTTTGGATCATTCAAAGCCCTTTTTAGTATCGCATACAAAATGAGATGTTGCAATCAAATTATGCGGTTAGTTTCAAAAAGAAAGCGTTGCGTTTAATAGTTACTTTTTTATTACAGACTAATAGATTTGTAGGAATCAGGATTTAATTTCGGAAGTGTGCTATGATTTTGCTGCCGCTCGAAAAGTCGGTAAATCTGAAAGGAGGTGAGACAATGACAGCGAATGAAGTGCTTGGTTCAGCATGCGGAACGAAAGACCCTGCGCCTGCCTGTGGTGCAAAAGATCCGTCACCTGCATGCGGTGCAAAAGATCCCGCGCCTGCGTGCGGAACTTCGGACAAATAGTCCGGGGGATACGCTTTTCGTAAAAGTGCGGAAGGCGTATTTTTGAAAAGGGGGAGGGGGAGCATGAAACCGTACTTTGCGATTCAATGGCACATCACCGACGTGTGCGACCAGCGGTGCAGGCACTGCTATATTTTTTCGGAAGGGCATCCGCGCTTGGTGACAACGCCGCTTGCCGAACTCAAAAGCACCTACGCGCAAATCAAATCGTTCTGCGAAAAGATCGGGCGAACGCCGTATATCTATTTGACNGGCGGCGACCCGATTTTGCATCCGCATTTTTGGGAGTTGCTCGGATTGTTCAGNGCGGACGGCACGCGCTTTTGCATTATGGGAAATCCGTTCCATTTGACGGACGAAGTGTGCNNTCGNATGAAAGACTGCGGCTGCGTGAANTATCAGCTTTCNTTGGACGGCTTGGAGCNGACGCACGANGCGTTCCGCAAAGAAGGCTCNTTCCGNNNGACGCTCGGCGCGATNCNNANNATNNNGCGTTCGGGAATNTGGTGCGCCGTGATGAGCACCGTCTCAAAGGCGAACATGCACGAAATNCCCGCGCTGATTGACCTTGCGGACGAACGTGGCGTGGACGTGTTCGCCGTGGGACGGTACTGCCCNACAAGCACGGAAAAAGCCTACGANGCGNGCATTCATATTCCGCCGCTCGAATACCGCGCGTTCTTGCAAACNTGCTGGGAAAAATACGAGCANCACAAAAANTCAAAGACGACGTTCCAGCTGAAAGACCATTTGTGGAGCCTGTTCCTGTACGAAAAAGGCCTGCTGAAAATCNCCGACGGCGACCAGATAACGGACGGCTGCAACTGCGCGAGAAACCACATCACGATTTTGCCGGACGGCGACATTTACGCCTGCCGCCGCATGGAAAGCAAAGTCGGCAACATAAACGAAAGCAACCTGTACGACGTGTGGAACGGCGAAAAAATGAACGCATTCCGCCAGTACGATAAATTTACGAAATGCAGCAAATGCGAGTTGAAAGGCGTTTGCCGCGGCTGTCCGTCCGTCGCCTACGGCTACACNCACAATATGTANGCCGCCGACCCGCAATGCTGGAAGGAGATTACATAAAATGGACGCACAAACGTGTTTGAAAAAAATGCAGTATGTCGGNGTGCTTGCCCTTGCCACCGTTGACGAAAACGGNGCGCCNCAAGTGCGCAATATCAGCGCGGTGCATTACGACGAAAACTCGTTCTATTTTTTTACCGCGCGNGGCAAGGAACTGACACGGCAGTTACTGCGCGACGGACGCATTCAGACGCTCGTGCATACCAAGTACAACGAAATGATACGGCTTTCGGGTCATGCCGTACCCGTTGAAGAAATCGACAGCGCGAATGCATCGACAAGATTTTTGACGAGCAGCCGTATCTTGCCAACGTCTATCCCGGCGATACCCGCTCTGTGGGGATAATCTTTGAAGTGAAGGATGCCGAAATCGAATATTTCAATCTTGGCGTTCACCCGATATGCAGAGAAACATATATGATAGGCGATGGAACGATACGGCAAAAAGGCTACGTCATTACCGAAAAATGTATCGGCTGCGGAAAATGCGCAAACGTATGTCCGCAGGGAAGCATTGAAAAAGNCTCGCCGTACAAAATCAATCGTACCCATTGTCTGCATTGCGGCAACTGTTTTGAGCATTGCCCCGTTCAGGCGATTGAAAAACTATAGGGAGAGCGCATGAAACTTTTGGACATCATCAAAAGCCGCCGTTCTATCCGCAAATACACGGACGAGCAGATTCCCCGGGCAGATTTGGAAACGATAATCGAAGCGGGCTTGTGCGCGCCGAANGCGGGCGGCAGGCAGGGAACGGTTATCGTGGGCATTCACGACAAGTCGCTCGCGGAAANCGTNGGCAAACTCAATCTTGCCCGCTTTGACCGAAGCCGGCTCGAAGGCAATTACGTTTCAAAAGAACAGCCGAGCATCATCGACAACCCGAACATCAAAAGCGGCTTTTACGGTGCGCCGTCTGTCTGCGTCGTGTTCGCGCCAAAGCATTTTCTGTACAGCATTCCCGACGCGTTCTGCGCCGCCGAAAATATGGTGTTGCAGGCGACGGAACTCGGCATTTCGTCGTGCATTATCGCGCGCGGCGAAGAAACGTTCGACAACGATTGCGGCGAGCGTCTTTTGAAAGCGTGGGGCGTTCCCGAAAATTATATCGCGCGCTGTTTTGTCATTTTAGGCTACCTTGACGGCGAGCCGCCCCACGCAAAGCCGGTTGACCCGAACAGGAGCAAAATTATAGAATAAGCATTATGATAATATCAACGGGAATGAGAACGGATATACCCGCGTTCTACGCAAAATGGCTGCGTAATAGAATCCGTGAAGGCTTTGTCTGCGTGCGAAATCCCTATTATCCCAATCAAGTTACAAAGTACAGCCTTTCGCCCGATGTGGTGGACTGCATTGCGTTTTGCACAAAAAATCCCATTCCGCTTATTCCGCATTTGGACGAACTGAACGCATACCGTCAGTTTTGGTTTATCACGATAACGCCGTACGGCAAAGACATTGAGCCGAACGTTCCCGACAAATCGAAAATTGTCGAAGCGTTCAAAACAATTTCATTGCGTGTGGGAAAAAAGGCGATAGGGTGGCGGTACGACCCTGTGTTTTACGGCAACGGATTTACGCTTGAACGGCACATCTGCGAGTTTGAAAAAGTGGCATCCGCATTAAACGGTTTTACCGACAGTTGTGTTTTAAGTTTTCTTGATTTGTACAAAAAAGTGCAGCGCAACGCACCCGATATTTATCCGCCGAACATCGAGGAGCAAAAGACGCTTGGCAAGCGTTTAGCCGAAATCGCCAAAAAAAACGGCATAACGATCCGCAGTTGCTGCGAGGGAACTCATCTTGCCGAATACGGAATTGACGTGAGCGGCTGTCAGACAAAAGAAATTATCGAGCGGGCAATCGGAGAAACATTGTCTGTTCACGAGAGAAAAAGCCAGCGAGGAGAGTGCAACTGTTTGCTCGGAAAAGACATAGGCGTATATAACACGTGCGGTCATTTATGTACATATTGTTATGCAAATATGGATAAAGAGCGCGTTTTAAAGAATATGCAGTCACACGATCCGAATTCTCCGTTTCTGATCGGCAACAGTCAAAGCGGAGATAAAATAACCGAAGCAAAGCAAGAATGTTTTATAGAAAATCAAAAGAGCTTGTTTTAGAAAAGAATGCATGAAGATTAGTTTGTGCTTTTGTGGCAAAGTATTTCAGCAATGGGCGTGCCCCCCTCATTTCTAAAATGAACTGGCGAAATTTTGTTTATTACACCGGTTTTATTTTCAGTTTTTCAAAACCACAAAAATCGGGGGTCGGGCTTTACGCGGCTCCGGCTTTCGCCTACGACCCGTCTGCAAGCAGCCGGTTTCGCTTCGCGCCCGCTTCAATCCCTCACGCATGGCGGAAGGTGCATTGGTTTTTCAGTATAGTTCATCGTGCACATACTCAAAACAAGGCGATTGTGCTAGTTGCTGTGAAAGAGAAATGGTTCTAACGCCATAATGCACTTACTGTGTAAGTGCGACGTAGCGAAAGTGCTGCGTCGCTTTTATGCTGCTAAATTTCTGCTACGAAGAAATAACTAGTTGCATCCTCTTTGAGCTGATTTAGCTAGTCAAGAGACTTGCCATATATCATGTTTGATAGAAAACTCGTCAAGAAAAATGTAAATATTTTGATAAACACATCAAGAAAAGTGTATACTTTCCTTGAAAAGTCGTCAAGAAAAGTGTAAAATCTTATGTTATGGAAAGAATTGTTTATAAACAACTTCTAGAATGGAAGAACAGTAGGACAAGGAAACCTCTTATTTTGCAGGGTGCAAGGCAGGTGGGAAAAACATGGATTTTAAAAGATTTTGCAAAAAGAGAATATAAAAATCTTGCTTACATATCGTGTGAAAATAACGAGCGGATGCGGGAACTTTTTGTCGATTATGATACTGAGCGAATTATACGCGGAATTTCTGCTGTTACCATGCAGTCAATCATTCCCGGCGAAACATTGATTTTTATAGACGAAATTCAAGAGATACCAAAGGCCGTTTCGAGTTTAAAATACTTCTGTGAGAATCAGAATGAGTATCATATTGCAGTTGCAGGCTCTCTTTTAGGAATTGCACTGCATGAAGGCGAATCATTTCCGGTTGGAAAAGTTGATGTCATTCAGCTTTATCCGATGAATTTTGAAGAATTTATTCTGGCTCTTGGAAAAGAAAAATTGCTTGAAATTTTGAAATCCCAGAACTGGAATGAGATCAGCATGATGAAAACCGAGTTGATAGAGAATCTTCGAGTGTATTATTTTACGGGTGGCATGCCCGAAGTCGTTGATTTGTTCGTGAAGACTCAAGATATAGCGAAAGTTCGTGCTTTACAAAACAGAATTTTAGCTGACTATGCACTTGATATTTCAAAACACGCGCCAAAGACCGAAATTCCTAAAATCAGTTTAGTCTGGAATTCTATTCCTTCCCATCTTGCAAAAGAGAATAAAAAATTTGTTTATGGGGCGTTACGCAAGGGGGCGAGAGCGGCTCAATATGAGGATGCTATTCAATGGCTCGTAAATGCGGGGCTTGCNTATAAGATTACAAGAGTTTCAAAAGCGGCGATGCCGTTACATTTTTATGAGCAGACGGATGTTTTTAAACTTTTTATGCACGATTGCGGACTTTTTGGAGCAATGTCAAAAACCCCGCCAGATTTGATTCTTCTTGGTTCCAAAGTTTTTGAAGAATATAAAGGGGCGTTTACGGAACAGTTTGTTTTGCAGCAGTTGAAAGCAATGGAAGATGTTTTTATTCATTATTACACGAATGATGATTCAACGTTGGAAATTGATTTTCTCCTACAGTGCGGAAATAAAATTTTGCCTGTTGAAGTTAAAGCAGAAGAAAACTTGCAGGCAAAATCAATGAAAAGTTTTCTTGCTAAGAATCCAGATTTGCATGGAGTCCGCTTTTCAATGTCGCCTTACCGCGAGCAGGAGCGGATGACAAATATCCCGCTGTACGCCGTGGAAAGAAGCAATTTTTTTGTCTGACAGGCTGAACGCCAAGCGTTTTGCGGAGCAAAAATCGGCACATTTTATATCATCATAATTGAATCATAAAAGGATACCTNGAAAAACTTGCTTTTGGCAATTTTTCCGANTGTNNCGANGAGTTCTATCGTTGCTATATGCATTAAAGTTCCATACGAAATACGGAAGGGGATTTTTTTGTCGCAGGACTTTGCTTTGGCAACGAGCATTCGTGTAGCACTTTATTTGTCGTCGTAGTGGTTGCGNCATTGCAAAATATGGATGCTTCCACCTTCGATTTTATAGACGAGGCGATTTTTTTCATCGATGGCGCGACTGTACCATGTGGCGAGGTTGCCTTTCAGTGGCTCGGGATGTCCAAGTCCATCGTTGCCGTTGCGTTCGATGTCGGCGAGCAACTTGTTGATTTTCTTGAGCGTCTTTTTGTCCTGCGTCTGCCAGTACACGTAATCGTCCCAGCCAGTACCGATGAATGTAATGTTGCT
>JAAVAO010000006.1 GCA_014803985.1 Treponema sp. | reverse complement strand
TTCCTCCTTCCACGCATTTTTGGGCAATGTGTCCGAAGGCTTGGATTTGTTCTCGAATTTTTGCGCCAACGAATTTATCCACTCGGATGCATTCATTCCGATTTGCATGAAGCCTTCCCATCGCTGGGACACAATCATTCCGTTCTGCATGAAGCCTTCCCATCACCGGGACACAATCATGCAATTCTGCGCGGAACTTTCCCGCCGCCGGAATTCGTCCATGCAGTCTTGCATGAAAGTTTCTAGGCACAGAAATTCAGTCATTCGGTCCTGCGAGAAGAAATTTCACCGCTTTTCTTCTCCCATTCCGAATTGTAATAAGAAATTTGACAGAGTTTCTAGCATGCGCATCAATGCAAGAAGAGCGCGAAGTGTTCGACATGGCAATCTATCATAAATTAAGGAGGATTCTATGAATCAAATTCAGACTATTTCATTGCATGCAATGAACAACGCGGCGCACTTTTTATTTGTGTCGAATATGGTAACTCGTGCGGAAAGCGACACGGTGGTTATGGAAAAATGCGCGGCGCAAGTGGCAGCCTTGAAAGCGGCGGTTGAAACGGAGGATGAAAACCTGCAAATATCCTCAAAAAGCATGGCAACCGACAAAATCATCGCGGCAGACAGATTGCGCGACCAATTGTATTCAGGTTATAAAAAGGCCGTAAAAAGTTACGAAGCTTTTCCAATAACGGAGATTGCAGAAGCGGCGGCAATTTTGAGCCAACACATCAAAGATTACAAAATCGATCCAAGAGCGCAGTTGGACAAAGAAACGGGCTTGCTAATAAATTTCATTCAGGATTTGGAAGGCAAATACAAGGAGCAGGTAAAAACGCTTACACTTGCGCCGTTCGTTGAACAACTCAAAGTCGCGAACGAAAGCGTAAGGGAACTCACCGCCAAGCGAACGGATGAGCGTTCGGCAAAAACTGCGGGTGCGCTCAAAGCCGCGCGAATTGAAAGCGACAAAGCATTCAAGGAGCTTGCAAGCAACATTAACGCCCGCATAATCATTGAAGGCGAGGCGGACTACGCATCATTCATCAATTACGCGAATACGGAGATCGAACACTTTAAGCAAGAAGTCATAAAAAAAGCCAAGAAAGGGGAAGCAAGTTGAGAACAACTTAATCTTCAAATCTTGGCATTCAGAATTTATTTATATGGGAGATATGATAAAAGTGTCGCACAAATGGAGCAGCACTTTTATCATGTCAAGTTTCCGTTGGAAACTTGCATATTTAATGCACATTCTCACTGCGTTGCGAATGTGCGTAAAAAGTCAATCGAAAGTTCCAACTTTCTTCTTGACTTTTTATGGGAGATTGAAATGAATAATAAGTGGACGAGAGCAGCGATTCCTGCTTTGCTTTTGCATTGTTCGATTGGCACCGTTTATTGTTGGTCGATTTTTAGTCAGGAAATTTCAACGTATATTGGTTTTTCTAAAGGTGCGGTTGAATGGGCATTTAGCTTTGCGATTTTCTTTTTGGGAATGAGCGCGGCGTTTTTGGGGAATGTTGTTGAAAAGGATATACACAAGTCCTCTTTGATTGCAACAATTTGTTTTGCTGCTGGATTAGTTGGAACTGCGTTTTTCATTCAGTATGGCGGCTCGCATATTACGGTGCTGGAGGATGGAACGCGGAAGGGTAGCCTTGTTTCCTTGATAGGAATTTACATTTCTTATGGATTTGTAATGGGCATTGGACTGGGCGTGGGCTATCTTTCTCCGGTAAAAACGTTAATGCTGTGGTTTGAGGATAGAAAGGGCTTGGGAACAGGTCTTTCAGTGGCGGGATTTGGTGCGGCAAAGGCGATTGCTTCTCCGATTATGCAAAATATGCTTACTTCAATGGGGGATGCGGGAATATACAAGATGTTCTATATTCTTGCGGCGGTTTATTTTGTGATGATGTATGCAGGACACTTGCTTTTGAAAAAGCCCGATGGCTGGCATGAACCCACGGCATCTGAATTCAAGCCACGCACTTTAGATGTTATAAAATCAAATCCAGTGACATTTATAGGAATTTGGTTTATGTTCTATATCAATATCACTTGTGGACTTGCGCTTATTTCTCAAGAAAAAATGATTGAAAAGTGCGTGGGGCTTGCCGCTTATGCGGGGCTTTTAAGTTCCATCACCGCGATTTTCAATGCGGGTGGGCGACTGGGATTTTCCGCCCTTGCTGACTCTATGAAAGACCGCAACACAATTTACAAATTGATTTTTATTCTTTCCATTGCGGCAACTGCCTTAGTAGTTGCCACTGGGGGAATTGCAAACCATGGAGAAAACAAATTGCTCCTCGCTCTTGTATTGATTTTGCTCTTTGTAGTGAATGCAGGATACGGCGGCGGATTTAGCAATGTTCCGACTCTTTTGAGCGATCATTACGGGATGAGCAATATCAGCGCGATTCATGGAATAACGCTTTCTGCATGGGCAATAGCGGGATTGACAGGAAATCAAATGGCAACATGGATAGTAAGCCATTTTGGTGAGCATGTTGAAGTTCACGGCGAGATGGTGAACCCTGTCGGCTATCAAACAGTACTGTATGTGACGGGCATTTTATATATGATTGCCCTTTGTTTTAGTATGTTTATGGTCGGTAAAAAGCGTCCTCTTGTGGAAAACTCAAAGGAAATATAAAAAAGTTTTGGAAACCAACCTTGAAATGGCTTGTCTGCGTTGAGATTCTCTCAATCAGTTAATTACGCGGACAAGTCATTCCTTGACCTGCCCTCACATTAACAATAACTGAAATAGAAACTGATGGTCGGGCGAGAGCAAACAAAAACTCGTTTTTTGCTCGATTTACACCTTCTCCGTCTGACGAAAAATCTGTTCTTTTATTACAAAGCCGCACGAAAATTGTGAAAAAATAAGAGCAAAAAACTGATATGGCTTGACATAATAGTTTTTTTTTTGTATAGTAATTAAAGGTTTTGTATTCCTCTATGCGAAGAAATCAATACAAGGAGCAATATGTATGAAAAGCATTAAACACTTTTTTGGGGCTGCGCTTGCACTTTCCGCAATTCTACTAGTCGTGTCCTGCAAAAATGATTCTAAATCACAAGATACCTATATATTTGGTTGTTGTTATTTTTCGTGTTTTACAATATCATAAAAGCGCATTATGGTTTTTTGACTTTTTTAATGAGGTGTTTTTTTATGAAGAGAATTGCTTTTTTTCTTTTGGTATCAGTGCCATTTTTTTCTTGCAACTGGTCCGACGCTGAACTTCCGAAATCCATTGGTATAAAAACAGGAGCAAAATATGAATTTTCGCTCGGAACATTTTCAGGAAACCTTTCAGAATATCTTTCAGTTCAAACATTGACCGAATCTCTTGGCAACTCAGACGCTGACTTTGACTTTAAAATATATGACTACTACCCTGCCTATTCTAACTCTAAAGCCCGTCAAATGCAACAATTTTTGATTGACTTTCCGATCAAAACAGTTACGCTTGACATAAACGATCACTTAAAAGAAATGGATTTTTCAACAGCACTTGAAAAAATGAGTTTTGCGCCTGACATTATTGACTTAAAAAACTTCAATATAAAAGATATAGACCCCATAACCGTAAAACCTGACATTAACAAAAAGATTGAAGAATCGGCAAATCTCATAAAATGCGCTGTTACCATCCCGAAAACGGGAGGAGAAAACGGATTTCCAAAAGAAGTGCTGGAATCTATGACGGCAACGATAAAAATACTGTCTCCAACTTTTGATGAAATGCAATTCTACGAAGCGAGAATAGATTTCACGGCAACGCCTGAAAATGCTAATGATGAACAGGGTTTTTCAACAAATCTAACGCTTGGACTTTTTAACGAAGGCGAAAACGAGCCTATCAGCAAAATCGAAAATGTTGATCTTCCAGACCGTGCATTTAGTTTTCCGCTCAATGGTAAAACTATAAAGCAAACCCTATACATAAAGGTTATATCTGGCACTGCAAATAATTTCAGCAACGATGGTTCACCTATAACATACAATCTTGAATCAAAGTTAAATAATGTAAAAATACAGAGGGTAACAAACTTAACGATTGGTGACCCCATTT
This sequence comes from Treponema sp., assembly GCA_014803985.1. Classification (GTDB taxonomy): domain Bacteria; phylum Spirochaetota; class Spirochaetia; order Treponematales; family Treponemataceae; genus Treponema_D. The sequence goes on along the minus strand of JAAVAO010000006.1, from coordinate 65,393 downwards.
CAGTGCCTATTGGTGGCGACACAGGAATAAACATAACAATAGATATAGGAAAATCTCCAAAATGTGAAATTGGCGAAGGTTCGATTGACATCATAGCAGAACAAAACGAAACATGGAAAAAGTGGACTGGCGTTAAAATAGAGCCAAAAATAAAACTTGAAGGGGCAATAACAGCCTCGCCTGAAAACTTTAAAAAGGACGTGGAGAAAGAGGGAGAGGGAAAAGACTATTTTATCTACCGTACAAAGTCGCTTAACGGCGTCACCTATCACAACAATGAAAAAATAATAGTCAAAGGTTCTGTTGATGTAAACATACAAAATGCAAATATTCAATTTACGGAGAATGAAGACGACACGATTATTGTAAAACCAACGTGCAATATAAAAGAGATTGCAAAGTTGTGGCTTAAACTTGCAGACGATGATGTTTTAGATGGCTATAATGAAGAAGAGAATCTTGGAAGCGAAATTACAAAATACATAGTGGCATTTGGAATCGATAACCCCAAAGACGACTATAGACTTTTTGAACTCAACGTGGATTATATAAACACCCTGCCAAAGGGAAACGACATAGATCTTGATGTAAAATCAGAGTTTTTTCAGATAAACGGCAACGAACAATTGAAAGCCGGCGAAACAGGTACAAACACAAAAATCACCAGTCCTGAAACTTTTAAGGAAAAAGAAATCAATGAAGGCGATAAAATAGACTTCAATATAAAATGGAAAATACCAGGACGCGGAGAGGATTCAGACAACCCTGAATGCGTTATTTTGAAAAACCTCAAAATGGGGGAAACGTACGAACTAAAAGTTACCGTCTCTCCGATTGTTAATTGGGATTATGTGAAAATAAAGGCAAATGGCATTACGGAAGAGGGAGCAGTAAACACTGGATTGAATTTTAACGGCATGTTCGAATCATTTGAAGAAAAATTAGTCGGCTCAGACGGTGAAAGTATTATCGAAGAGATACAACTTATTAACATGCCCCTCTATTTTTACTGCATTATGCCTTTTAGCGACGGCATTGAACTACAAGGAAAAATCGCTGTTGGAACTGGAAATATAGAAGACGGAAAACCAATTTGGGAAACAACTCCTACAAGGAGTTCCACAGAAAATCCTACACCTATTGTTGGAGAAAAAGAACAAGGAGGAGAGATCAAATATAAACCCTTACAAACAACAGGATCTCTGCCAAAATTGCAATTTAAAGAACCCCCAGAGGATTCTGATGATGAAGCAGAAATGATAATTGCAGCGATTGGAGAAAGCGAAGACGACCCTGAGTCAGTTGATATTGCAGATTTATTTAATTTGCATAGTGGCTCTAATATTATATTTGAATATGGAATGAAACTAGGAGGGGGAGAGGGTGAACCTATAAAACTTGAAAAACTAAAACTTACGAGCAATGGCGATTCAGAACCTGCTAAAATCCAATTCCATGCACGACTTGTCATTCCATTGGAAATCGAAGCAGCCGACGATATAAACCTTTCATTTGCAAAACTTCTCAACAAAGAAGATGGTAACGATTTATTCAACAGAGATGAAGCAACAAGCAATGACACTATTGAAGATCTCATAAACACTTTGGAATACGCCCGATTAAACGCCTATTTTCCAAAAAGCCCAAGTGTAATCCAATATTTTATTCCAGAGGGAGATGAAGACACAACAACCAACGTGCGAGTGGAAATAGACCCTAAAATCGATGGAATAGACGGCAAATATACACTAGATATGGGAAACAAGAAGCCAGTTGAAATATCTGGGGATGATTTTTCAAAAATTCTTGGAGAATGTCCATTTACCCCTGACATACAGTTTGTCATTCCAAAAGGAAGTTTTTATATTCGCCATAACTTTGAATATGAATTGAAAATGGAGTTGGGGACAAAATTCAACAATGAAGAAATTCTTATTTTTGGAGATAAAAAATGAAACGCATTACTATATTGTGTATCGCGCTGTTTTTTAGTGCAATCCCTTGCTTTTCACAAAGCGATAGTCCGCAGGATGACCCATCTGGTTTTTCAGAAATTGAGAAGAAGCGGGAAAACAACTTTGTAAAAAGAATAGAAATGCCTCATAGGTTTTTTGAAATGGGATGGACTGTAGATTTTGACATTTCAAACAATTATTTTAACATCAAAGATATCTTTAAAGAACATATTGTCATTGACTTTACCGAGATTGCCAAAAACATTTCAAAAGCGGGTTTTTTAGTTAATGTAAATGTTTCTCCAAGCTTTTTTATAAACTTAAATTTGAAGAATGGATTTCATTTTAACATTTCTACAGGCATTGAATCGTATGGCAGGGTAAATATCGGAAAAGGACTTTTTGATCTGTTAGGCAACGGAAAGCAATTAAACAAAGATGTTGACATTGATTTAGGAATAAGCGGAGATGTATTTGCATATATAGGAACTGCATTCGGATTAAATATACAGGATTACCACATTGAATTGATGCCCTCTCTGTATATGCCTATCTTTCATGTGGAGACAAGCAATGGAAAGGCAACATTTTCAAACAATGACGACACTTTTATAAATGCAACGGCATCTGCAACTCTTGCATGCTACTCATTCCTAGATCTAGAGTCTTTTATGAAGCTAGATATAGATGCTATGCTTGAAAACTTAAAGAAAGGCTGGGGCTTTGACTTATACTCGTCTATAGAGCATCCTATTTTTCGCTCTTTAGTTGGAAAACTTTACTCACGATTTCCAATAGTTCCTGGACAATTAAACTATGTTGCCAAAACTGAATTTGCATCTGAATTTGAAATTGAAAAATTAACATCCCTCTTTTCTGGCTCGGGTTCTATAAAAAATAATTTTGAAAGCAAAGACTTTGAGCATGAAAAAACAACGTTTAAAATTCACAGACCATTTAAAATTGGAACAGAAGTTGCATGGCGGCCGTTTGGAAAGTGGTGTGTACTCGATGCAATGATTGGATTGGGGGTTAAAAAACCATTCACGAACGACTTCCATGCATTTTTTGAATACAATTTTTCCATTAGCACGGATTTGTTCATTAAAAACTGGGATATGCTTGGTATAAAATTCTCAACGGGACGTATAGACGAGGTTTTCAAGCATTCTCTTGCTGTGATGATTAACTTACGGGCAGTGGAAGTGAATGTCGGCGTTTCTGCTGTTGCAGGATCATTTATTCCGAGCGTGCAATTAGCTGGCGTTGGAGCGTATGCTACGGTTTGCATCGGCTTTTAATGTGGTGTTACCCATCACCCCTGCTGTTTTGTCGGGGGAGGAGAGGAGGGGGCGACTATTTGTGCCCGTAGAAAAATGTACTTGCGTATGCCACGACAAGACCTATAAAAATTGAAAGGCCAATTGTGTGAACAGGAATGAATGTACTCAAGGCGAGCGCACCAAATGAAATTGCAGTTGTAAAAAACGAAAGGGCAATGGCAAACGGCTCTAGACGTGCATTTTCCCCGTCCGTTTTTCGCTTTTCGTTTTCCGTCATATAAATGATATAGTCAAGTCCTAGTCCAAATACTAAAACCAGTCCTGCAATTGAAAAAAATTCCAAACGTATATTGCATGCAGAAAAAATCGCGAAAATAGACAAAACGATTAACAGAGGAACAGAAATTATTTTTAACGATTGCTTCCACGTGTAGAAAAATTTCAAAACAATAAAAATCACACCAAAAACGATAAGGAATAGAGTTAAAATCATTTTTGAAAGTTTGTCTAAATCAGCGTTTAGACTTTGAATTTTGTTCACATAATAAACGCCGTCAATTTCGCCAGCGATTTTAGAACAGACGTTTGAGTCTGATGCTGAAACGGGAAGAACGACAGAATAATATGTTCCATCGATTTTACCAATCCATGCAGAAGAAAGAGAAGATGCAAGATATTCAGGAACGTTTTTCTCCATCTCAATAAAATCATCTTCCGTTGCAAAGAATGCCGTTTCCAGCGATTTTGAAAGCCCCCCATCAAATTCGAGTGCTTCATATTGGCTTGAACTTAAAGGAAGAAGATTTTTACAGGCGGAGCGAGATTTTTTTTGCTTGTCTATTGACGGAATGAATGCGGATGTGCATATATAGCCGGAACGCTTTTGTCCTTTGCTCATTTCCTGCAATTTCATCGTTATTTTTTCTTCGTTTTGCAGCGTTTTCTCAGGCGTTTCACCGCTTACAATAAAGTATCCGCTTGGAGTAAAATGCAAAATCGTTGCCGCCTCTATTTCATCTTTTGCTTCGCGTCCTTCCATCTTATACAATTTTGAAACATCATTTTGCACTTTAAAATTTTTTCTAAAAACAACAAGCGCAATGAGAGAAAGACAGAACATAAGACTTATAACAATTCGACCGACCACCTTTTTATTGTACCAACGAGGTGTTTTAAAAAATTTCACCAATGGAATGTTTCTGTTTGACGAAGGAAGTGGAAGGTACGGATAAAGACAAATGGCACATAAAAATGTACTTATCGTTCCTGACAGAGAAAAAACGGAAATTTGCTTTAAAAGAGAAAACGGGGCAAAGAGCAATACAAAATAACAAATGACGGTTGAAACAAGGGATAAAGTCAATCCTTTGAAAAGTTTTTTCCTAATTTCATCGCCAGATTTTAGGCTTTCATCTGCTTTCCACGAAATAAAATAGTGCAGGCTGTAGTCGATGCACGAACCGATGAGAGATGTTCCAAAAACGAGCGTGAGGATATGCATTTTTCCAAAAATGCCAAGCGTAGCCATAATAGCGGTGAGCGTTGAAATTAAAATTGAGCCAACAGAACATAGAATTGGACGTGGCGTTTTAAAAATCAAAAGCAGCACTATAACAACTGCAAGCATTGAAATCCCTGAAATCAACGTGATTTCTCTCGATGCATTTGTAGAGCTTTTGTAACTGTGAAACGGAGTTCCTGAATACACAAAGCGCACGCCGTCTTTTTCAAGATTTTCACAAACTGAATGGACAAGGGCAACGCCGTTTGTCTTGCTTGCTAATGCAGATCCTTCTTTACTCAATGCGGCACGAATCATCACATACCATTTGTCGTTTGCAAAGGCTGCCATTACCCCGTCTTTCAAACTCATTGAGGAACTGGAATTTTGCAAATAGGCGAGATAGTTTTGAATGGTGTATTCGGAAAGCAGAAAAGGGTCGCTCTCTAGATTTTCAAGCGGAACAACAGTAAACGCACTATACGCTGTTGCAAGGGCGTTTTGAGCAAATGCTTCTGCACCCCCATTTTGATTTAAATCGAAGATTGCCTTGTCATCAAGAAGATTCCAGCGATATTTTTGTATAAATTCAACCATTTCTGAAAAATAAGAATTTTCTGTATAAAGAGAAACAGATTTAAATCGACAGTCTCCATTTAAAGAATGAAAAACTGTTTCTGCGGCGGTTTTTGCAGCCAAAAAGTCATCGGATGTTGCAAGGATTATAAGGTTTTCACCAGTTAATTCATTGAGCCGTGCTTCCGCTACGGAAACTGCTTTTTCTGCGATTGGTTTTGGAAGCATATTGAACAAATCTGCATCAATTTTTATTTTTCCACCATTTTTAACGAGCATTATGCTAAAAATCAAAAGTATTACAATATGATACGCAAGCCATAGTTGTAAGAAGGATTTATTTTTCAATGAAAAAGGCTTTTTCATCATCAGAAAGCTCCTTTGGATAACGTTGCTCTGTAAACGTGTATGTTATAGCGTCGGACGATGGCTCTGTCATGACAATTTGTTTTAATTCGGCAGAATTTTCATTTGCAATTCCAGATACCGTTATTGACTTTAAAATTGCCAAGACTGCGCTGTCTTTAGGAACAAGCGTTGCCATCCAATTTTGCGATGATAACGTGAAGTGTATTGAAAAAGCCTCTTCAAGCACAGAAAAATTCCCCGAAAACATTGCGGTAAGCGCAGATGAAATGCTTGAAAAAATTTGATTTGAAGATGCATCTATTACTGTTTGTGAGCCATCGGGTTTTATTTGCATAACAAATGTGTTTCCAACGACAAGCGTTGACGGAAACGGTTTTAAAGTGTTCCATGCAATTCCGTCTTGACTTAACACAAAATTGCCTGAAGATTTGAGCGTTCGATTTATAGCAGTGATTGTTTTTTCCTGAATAAAAGTACCCGTCATATTTGGGCGAGAAGCAAGCTTTTTACAAATATCACTAAAATTGACTTCCGCAAAAAGCGACAAACCTAAAAAAAAACAAAAAAACGCACAAAAAATCTTTTTCATATTTTTATTGTATCAAAAATTACGGGAAGATACAACGTTTGCCCGTTCCAACAAAAAAAGAGTTATATAGTGCCGATAACCAAAAGCCGAAAACACTATTTTAGGCGACTACTCTCATTCTTGAAGAAGTACCCCCTCCTCTTTCAAAACAAATTTTGTATAAGGGCGCATTTCGTTCACAAGGTTTACCCTTGCGAACGAAACCGGGCTTTGCGGGGTTTCGCTATCGCTTCATTCCTCCATTTCATTTCGGAACGGCTGCGCCGCCCCTCCAATCCCTTGCGTGTGAAAAAAGGCAATATTTTCCTTCTCTTTTTCTGCTCTTTTCACCCACCATAATTATACAAAAGAGAGAGCATTCGGTAAACTATTATAGTTTGTCCGCTTCAAGGTCTAAATCATCCTTGTTGAAATTGTCTTTTACAGACTGTAGTGTCGATGTTATTCCTGCGCTGTAAATTATAGAGAATTCGTCCGTTTTTAACAAAATTGTATATGAGTTTGGAGCAAGCAATTTTGTGAATTCAAGCAACTTTTCGTGTCTCTCTTTTAGATCTCTCCAGTGAATCAGTCTTTCGTAATGGAACACTCGATTTCTCAAGTGTCGTATTTTTTCAAAATTATTCCAAAGAGATGTTGCCGACCTTTCTGCTTTTGGTACGTTCCTAAAACACTGTTTTATTATATATGGTTGACATTTTTCTTGCGCATATCGCTTGGAAAAAAGAGAAGTCCAAAAACCTAAAGTCAATTCGGATATAACCCTATTGTGAGTTATGGGCTTTTTTCGTTTTTGTATTTTTTCTTTCGCCGATTCAATGCTTTTTGTACATTCTCTGACAAGCCTTAGTTTTTCGAACCAGTCGCTTGTACTCGTAAAATTTTGTAGAGCCTTGTCAACGGAGTTGCGGAGCGCAATCTCAAACATATTAAGGCTCGAATAAAGAGACTTGCACAGTTTGATGTTGTAGAGATAGCGAGCAAGAGCGGTTTCATCATCGCAACCGTCCGCTCTGTACACCGAAAGACGTTCTTGTGTGATTTCAGAGGAAAAATCTTCGTAAAATTTTTTTTCCATATCTAAAACATTTTATTTGACTTTTTTCATCTCGTCCAGTATATTATTAGCGTGAGCCGCAGAATTCCTTTTCCTGCTTTTTGCAGTGCTAGGGCCTGCGGACTTCTTCTTTTAACACGCCAAAACATTTTTTCATACTTACTTCGCTTGTTCCTGTTAGACAGGACGAAAAGACCTCTGAAAAAAGTGCACGATGCAGTATAGGGTGGCTTGTTACTACGTTATACTGCGCAATAATCAAGTTTTTCGTGGGGTGCGCTATCGCTCAATTCTTACGGAACTGGCTTTGTCAAGCCCCTACAACTTTGTCGCAATAAAACTTGATATTTGACCTAAAAGAATATTCACATAAAAATGTGTTAGAACCGTTCTGTTTTTGTGCAAGACCATTTTCCGAAGAATCAAACATACCAGTGAGAATCTCTTTTACTCTAACCGTATTTTTGCGGCTGCGGCATGGGCGGAAAGACCTTCGGCATTTCCCAATGCAATAGCGGCGGAAGCAGTGTTTTTCATTCCATCGCTCTTTTTTTCTGCGCGGAGCGTTGTGACCGTCTTTAAAAACACCCTAACGCTCAAGCCGCCTGTGTAACGCGCCGATGTGCTTGTGGGAAGCGTATGATTTAAGCCTGCCGCATAATCGCCAAAAACTTCCGCCGAATAGTGACCTATAAAAAGAGAGCCAAAATTATGCACTTTCTTTTGAATGGCATCGCGTTCTTTGCCTTCTTCCATAGCAAGCTCCAAATGTTCCGGGGCTTTTCTGTTTGCAATTTGTGCCGCTTCATCAAGCGATGAACAAATGATAATTCTTCCGTAAGAATCTATGCTTGCACGAGCCGTTTTTTCCGTTGGTAAAAGAAGTAGTTGTCGCTCTATTTCATTGCGCACTTTTTCGGCAAGCAAGGCATCTGTCGTTGCCAAAACTGGTTGCGCTATAACATCGTGTTCTGCCTGTGCAAGCAAGTCTGCTGCAACCCACGCGGGATTTGCAGAGCCATCGGCAATTATAAATACTTCTGTTGGACCTGCAACCATGTCTATTCCAACTTTGCCAAAAACCATTTTTTTTGCCGCTTGCACAAATCTATTTCCAGGTCCTACTATTACGTCAACTGCAGGAATGGATTCTGTTCCATACGCCAACGCTGCAATAGCCTGCGCTCCGCCACACGCATAGCATTTTTTCACTCCGCAAATATACGCCGCTGCCATAATTCCTTCATCTGCATAAGGTTTTCCATTTAAAAACGCAGTGTGCTGTCCTTCAGCATTTTTAGTGGCGGCAATCTTTGTATCATCTGGATGAACGCGAGGTGGCGTGCATAAAATAACGTCTTCAACCCCTGCGGCAATTGCAGGCGTTACAGTCATTACGACTGTTGAAAGAAGCGGAAAACGCCCCGCAGGTACATAAACCCCCGCCTTTTTTACGGGAATTGTTTTTTGACCGGTAAACATTCCTGGTGCAATTTCCATTTCAAAGTCATCAAATGATTCTTTTTGACGCATTGCAAATGTATACGCTTTTTCATGTGAATAGCAAATTGCATCATACACATCGGGTTTTTCACGTTTCATTTTTTCAGCGGCGGTACGGAGTTCGTCTTCAGGAATTAAAAAATCTTTTGGCGATGAAACGTCAAATTGTTCGCTATATGCTTTTAACGCAGCATCTCCATTTTGTACCACATCCGCTATGATTTTTGCAACAGTTTCATTTGTTCCAGAAAATTCTCGCGTGCTAAACCAGTCTTTTTCAATTTCATTTGATTTTAAAATGTTTATCATATTTCTCCCATAAAAAGTCAAGAAGAAAGTTTCAACTTTCGATTGACTTTTTACGCACATTCGCAACGCAGTGAGAATGTACATTAAATATGCAAGTTTCCATACGGAAACTTGACATGATAAAAGTCCGCGCCATTTATGCGGGCTTTTATCATAACTCCACTTTCTTCAAATTGCCACGCCACACAAGATAATTTTTTATGGTGAAAACAGAGGCTTTAAGGAATATTTTCCCCTTCATCATTTCATCTTTCTATTTTTTGTGCCGCCTATCAAGTTCATCATACACATCTTGCCAAGAAACATTTTCTCGGTACATCAAAACGCTTGCAAAGTACAACAGGTCTGCCGCTTCCCATATCACTTCGTCCCTGCCTTCTGCTTCGCACAATTCCTCCGCCTCTTCTTCAATTTTTTCACGAACGCGCTTGTCATCAAGGGTTGCCGTGTAACTTCCCGACTTTGGATTGGCAAATCGCTCTGAAATTGTTGCGTACAGGCGTTCCATAGAACTTTTTTCATCTGCTCTGCTTGAAAAACAAGTCCAACTACCTGTATGGCACGCCCCACCATGTGGTTTTACCGTTGCCAAAATTGTGTCGCGATCGCAATCGGCTCGCAGTTTAACAACCTCAAGAAAATGTCCGCTTGTTTCGCCTTTTGTCCACAGTGTGTGACGAGTTCTGCTAAAAAATGTAAGCTTTCCTGTGTCAAATGTTTTTGCAAGGGCTTCTTGGTTTGCATATCCCATCATCATAACTTCTCCATTAACGCTTTGCGCTATCACGGGAAGAAGTGAATTGTGTCTGTCATCGTGGAGTTTGTCTTGAAATGACAAATCGCTTGAATTTTCAGAATTTGATAGAAACATCCCTTTTTCCCAATTCAAGCAACGGATAAACGCATTTTTTAGGCTTACTTTGCCCGTGTAAAGAGCCATTCCAAGCTGCACGTCGCATCCGATTTTTTCAAGTGCGGCGATTTCGTCTTCGCTTGAAACGCCTCCTGCAACTACAACTCGGCAGCTTACTGCTTCTCGCAAGGATTGTGCCATTTCCATATTTGTTCCTTGCATGCACCCTTCTTTTTCAACGCAGGTAAAAAGAAGTTCAGAGCAGTATTTTTCGGCTTCGCGCGCACCTTCTATCAATGATATGTCAACAGTTTCAGTCCAGCCCTTGACTGCAATTTTTCCGTTTATTGCATCTACACTTATTATAATGCGTTGTTTTCCAATAGCTGAAATCAACTCTTCTAAAAATTCTGTATTTAAAGGGCTTTCTCCGCTTGCAACATTTTTTTTCCATGTAGCAGAACCAATGATAACTTTTTCTGCTCCCAAACTAATGAGTTCTTTCGCTCGCTTTATTGTGTGAATTCCGCCACCCGTTCGCACATTCCCTTTGCGCAAAAGACTTTTTAAAAGCCCTGTGTTCACGGTATCTCCCTTTGGATTTACATTTCCGAGTGCTGCATCAAGGTCTATAAGCGCAACTTCGCCATATCTATTAAATTCGTCAATCAAGGCATCCGCATCATCACGCTGCAACACAAGTTCTTTGCCATTTTTAAGTTGAACGACGTGTCCGTCCTTTAAATCAATAGAAGAAATCACCATAATAAGAAGATTGTAGCAGATTTTGGGGAATGGGGGAAGTGGCGGGGCGGAAGATACATTGGTTCTTAGAGTATAATTCCTTGACTTCCGCCGCCAGTTTTGTTCGCGAGTTTGCAACGCAAACTCGGTAGCAATTCCGCAGGAATTGCGTACTTTGCGCAAAACTGAATAGGAGGTTGTGGAGATACGTTTCTTGACGAAAAAAAATAAGGGGCGTTAAAATTCGCGCAAAATGTTGTGCGGATTTTATACGCCCCCTGTTTGATTTGTTAGAAAAACAAACCAAACGTATCAAAAAGTGTAGGACCAATGTGCACTTTTTTCGCAAGAAAAAAGTGCGAGCTGACCTACGACCAATAAAACTTGGTATATCAACTAGTGGTCAGCCCTAGTACATACCGCCCATATCAGGACTTGCTGGAGCGGCAGGTGCTTTTGGCTCTGGAATGTCTGTTACAGCGCATTCTGTTGTCAAAAGAGTTCCTGCAATGCTCGCCGCATTCTTAAGAGCAGATGTTGCAACCTTTGCTGGGTCGATAATTCCTGCGTCGATCATATTCACCCACTCGCCAGTGTATGCATTGTAGCCAACGCCTTTCTTTTCATTCCTTGCGCGGTCAGCAACAACAGCCCCGTCAACACCAGAATTGTCTGCAATTTGGCGGATTGGCTCTTCAAGTGCGCGTCGCACAATCTTATAGCCAACCTTTTCGTCTTCAGACAAATTCTCTGGAACAGTTTCCAAAGCCTTTGAAGCATCAAGAAGGGCAACTCCGCCTCCGCTCACAATTCCCTCTTCAAGGGCTGCGCGAGTGGCTGCGATTGTATCTTCAACACGGAATTTCTTTTCCTTCATTTCAGTTTCAGTCGTTGCACCAACATTAATTACAGCAACGCCACCTGCAAGTTTTGCAAGTCGTTTCTGTAACTGCTCTTTGTCGTAAGAAGAAGTTGCTTTTTCAATTTGCTTTTTGATTTCGTCAATACGATCAGAAATAGTTTTCTTTTCACCAGCGCCGCCAACGATAGTAGTGTTGTCCTTGTCAATCTTTACAGACTTTGCTTGACCGAGAACGTCAAGATCGCATGTCTCAAGTTTCAGACCAACTTCATCGCTTACAAGAGTACCGCCTGTCAAAATCGCTATATCTTGAAGCATATCCTTGCGGCGATCGCCAAATCCAGGAGCCTTTACAGCGCAAACATGGATTGTACCGCGAATCGTATTCAAAACCAACGTTGTAAGAGCCTCTCCGTCAACATCTTCTGCGATGATAACCAAAGAGCGTCCCTCGTTTGCAACCTTCTCAAGAATTGGAAGCAAATCTTTCATTGAAGAAATCTTCTTGTCGTAAATCAAAACATAAGCATCAGAATATGCAGCCTCCATTCTTTCTCTGTCTGTTACAAAGTAAGAAGAGATATACCCTCTGTCAAACTGCATTCCTTCAACCGTATCAACAGTTGTATCCATATTTTTAGATTCTTCAACGGTGATTACGCCATCTTTACCAACCTTTTCAATTGCATCTGCAATTAAAGAACCGATTTCCTTATCATTATTAGCGGAAATTGTGGCAATGTTTGTGATGTCAGCGGCATCCTTAACCGGCTTTGCATTCTTTGTGATTTCAGAAACCGCAGTCGCAACTGCCTTGTCAATTCCACGCTTAATGTCTATAGGAGTCATGCCAGCGGCAACAGCCTTGAACCCTTCTCTAACAAGTGCATAGGCAAGAACTGTTGATGTTGTTGTTCCGTCTCCTGCATCGTCATTTGTCTTTGATGCAACTTCGCGAACAAACTGCGCGCCCATATTTTCATAAGGATCTTCAAGTTCAATGTCCTTTGCAACGGAAACTCCGTCTTTTGTAATCGTAGGCGCACCATACTTTTTGTCAAGCATTACCATTCTTCCACATGGTCCAAGAGTGATTTTTACCGCTTTTGAAATCTGCTCAACTCCAGAAAGAAGCTTTTTTCGCGCCTCTTCGTTAAACAACAACTGTCTAGCCATTTTATATACCTCAAAAAAATAAAAGAGTTTTATTGAAATCGCTGCAACATCAGCGACATCGTACATATTTTAAAATAAGAAAAAAAGAGATGTTTGGCAAGAGAATTCGCAAAAATAATAGGTCGAATTTTGAGTTTTAATGTGGCAAGGATTGTAGGGAAGTAGCGTGGCGGAAGATTCATTGTTCTTCCACTATTGGTTTTGCACGCGAGTTTGCATCGCAAACTCGGTAGCAATTCCGCAGGAATTGCGTACGATAGCGCAACCCCGAAAAGGTCGCGCGGAAAACCGTGCTTACCGAGTTTTGCAACGCAAAACTCGCCAGTGGATTGGTTTCACAAGTTTTTACTTGTTCGCAAATCGCCCAAATAAGGGCAGTGCAAAACTCGAATTTTGCCCTAATGCTCCTCCCTGCCCCTCATATCTCTTGCCCAATGAAATGCCTTTTCAGCGGCTACCTTTGAACCGTTTTTTCCTTTAGAAAATCCGCCGTTTCCTTTCCGCACAAAAGGCGCACCAATTCCATAGCAAACTGTTCCGCAGCGCCAGCACCACGCCCCGTGATAACATTTCCATCAGTCACAAATGGACTTTCAACAAACGTGCTGTCTTTCACTAAATCAGCGGAAACGTCCTTGTTCATTTCAGGAAAGCACGTCCACTTTCTACCTTTTAGCGCACCCGTTTTTGAAAGAGCAACGGCAGGGGCTGCACAAATTGCCGAAACATATTTTCCACTTTCAAAACACTTTTTCACAAACGCAATCACTTTTTCATTGTCCCCAAGATTTTTTGAACCGGGCATTCCGCCAGGAAGAAAAACCAAGTCGGGAAGAGACGATTCGTCCGAAACGGAAAATTCCTTTTCAAATTCAGCAAACGTCAAATCCGCAACAACAGGAACAAGATGACTTGAAACTACAAGATTTTCCTGTTTCATCGCCGCAGTGGGAACTGCAACCGTTTTAACGCACACTTTTGCTCGTCGCAAATAGTCAACTGGGGTCAACGCCTCCACTTCCTCAAATCCATCAGCCAAAAAAACAACAGCCGTAGCCATAATTGCCTCCCATAAAACGTCAAGATACCCTATCATACCACGCATTTAGAATCTTTGCCATAGAATTTTATCTTCAAAATATGTTTAGGACAGTCAGGTAGAAATGGAGAGATGATTTTTAGTGAAGAGGAGGGGGGGGGTAGGTGTTGCGTTTTGTTCATCGTTGTTCTATTTGTTTTTAAACGTGTCAATATCAGGGCGCTCCCGGCGAAAACTTCGCCGGTCGGGCTACTCCAGGTTCCGCATTCGCTCCATTGCTTCGCAACGGCTCCGCCGCCTTCCGTATCCCTAGCGTGTCGCAGGGCGTTGCCCTGCTTACCGAGTTTCTACTTGCTCACCCTGCTCGCATTTTTGCTCTCCGAGCAAAAACCGTAAAAACTCGATGTAAATTTTCATGCCGAATAAAATATTTGCGTGTGTCGCAGGGCGGGGAGGGTATAATTTGAAATTAAAGTTTCCAATCAAACTTAAAAAGTCCGTGTGTTCGTGCGATCGGTTTGTTTTTGGGATTGCGTTACTCTGTAGTCTTGACGAACGAGATGCGTACAGTCTCATCATCGCCGTCCGACTTTGGCACAAGGATATTGAACGAGGTGAACTCGCTGTTGAACTTGTAGACGCTACGCCAGTTTATTCGTGACGATGAAAGTCGTGCATTTATCCGTAGGAAATTCTTGTCGTAAGAGTATGTACCCTTTCCGCCTGCCTCTGTGCTAAAGTCGCCGTCTGCGGAAGCCTTTACCGTACATACGCCTTTTTCTGCGAATGTGATTTCGTATACGCTGCCGCCAGGCACTTCGCCCTCCCATGTGCCGAGAAAGTGGTTTGGTGACGGCATTTTCTTGACGCACTCGCGCGCAAACTGTGGGAGCTTTCGTGAAAACTCATCCCATGTAACGCATGTCATCTTTGCCGAGTGTAGAACTTTCGCGCTCTCCACCTCTATCATCCGCGCCGTCACGTACAGCGTTGCGCCAAGAGTATCAACCGAGCCTGTGATTACGCAGTCCGCGTTCACCATTTTTCCTGCCGCCTTTACGGTCTTTGCGTCCGTCCATCCAGACATTTGGAAGTCCATTTCCTCGATCACGCGGTCAATCCGTTTGCGCTCCACCACGGTGATTCCCTCAATCCGCACCAGTTCATCGGAGAGCAGGTCGCTCATCACTCCAGTATTGTCTTCAAGACAGAAGTCGTCGCTCTCAAAGCCGAGCACTGCCACCGTCTGCGCACAAAGCGGCGCAAGAAGTGCTGCAAGAACTGCCACAACAAAGATTTTTTTAAATGTTTTCATGTGGATTCCTCCTGATTATTTTTTCAGATTTGCCAAAACCGGAAATCTGTTTGAAGTCAAATATTGACTTGCGTACTAGAAAGCCCGGACTGCCCGAACACAACCATTGTAGTAGTCCTTGTTGTATTTGTAATCGTACTGATTGCCGTCGCTGAACCTCTGTACCCACGCACAATGATCATTACTGCACTGCGACGACGACCAATGCAATGAATCGCTGACAATCTTTCCGCTTTTTCGCAGGGTCTCATATATCAAGTTCAGTTCTATCTTGCTCGGCAGATACCATTCGCCTGCTTTTGTCGTTCCTGTGGAATACTCCAGACAAAGTTTTGCAGCACATTTTTGGGCAGTTATATCCTTATGCGCATCAACAATTTTTTGACTGTTTAGTTTTCCGTCTCCAATTCCCTCTAGAGTCTGCATAGAACAATAACCATAGTATCCGCACCAGCACCAAGGCACGCTTCCTAATTCAGTCGGGGACACTTCAAGGTAATGGCAGGTCGTCGTAGTTCCATCTGCTTCCTGCACGGAAAAACCTGCTTCCGATTCATAGAAAATGATTCCGCCACCCGGTCCTTTTCCTCCGATGTAATACGCCCCTGCCAGTTCCTTTGCGATGTTCGTAATGTCAAAGAGCAATGATTCAAGACTATTTCCTTTCCAGTTTATGGAGTTCAGCACTTTCGTCGAATTTACGTCCAGCACTCGCCCTGTAAAGGTCACGGCGGAGCCGAATACAGATATGCGACCGCAGATGATTTTCCCTGCGTTCATTGCTTTGCCGAGTTTCGCAATCTTGTCGTTGTTCGACCAGTCTGTAAGCTGGAATTTGTGCTGTTCCGCAATGCCGTCAAAATTGCTCCTGTCGGCAACGTCATCATGGGTTACGCTCGCATACTCGGAGACGAACATTTCCGTAAATGTCTCCGCATCGCCCTGCGAGATTCCCTGATAAGCAAATGGCACGATTGTAACCGTGTCTGCAAACAGATGTGCGGACACCACAAAAACAGCAATTACCATTGCTCCAAATTTTTTCATAATTTCCTCCAAAATTATTTCTTTATTAAACGGCTAAAAAGCCCGGACCGCCCGAACACAACAACCAGTGTGTTTATTTTTACTGGACTTTTCCTCGAAGCCGAAATAGTCATAACGGTAGAGATAGTGATCCTGTTTACCGTCACTGAACCTTTGAAACCATGCACTATCACTATTTTCCTGCGATGACGACCAATGCCAGTCATTCCCGGAAATTTTTTCGTTTTTTTTCAAGTTTTGATAAATTAAGTTCAACTCGTCTTTTGTCGGCAAATGCCAGTCATCGTATCTCCCGCCACGATAAGCCTTGCATAATTCTATCGCATCATCCCATGATGCTGTTCCAAGCACTTCGCTCACCTCATAGAACTTGTCACCCTCAATATAGAGAATACAAGTCCGCCACCTGAACCAATGTCGCCAATTTTTAATGAAGTCTTGTCAACAATATTCCTTGAGAGCCCCGCCACTGTGTTCTTTGCGAAATTCCCCAAAAGTCCGAACACATCGTCAAGAGAATTGAACTGATCGCGCGTGGAGGCTAGCACCTTCGCGTTCTTTACGTCGATGATTGACGAAGAAAGGTATAGCTTGCTTCCAAGTTTGATAATCTGCCCACGGGAAATCAGCTGTGCATTTGCCGCATTGCCGAGCGCGGTCGTCTTTGCGCTGTCCGACCAGTCACTTGCCTGGAATTTCATCTCCTTGACGATTTTGTCAAAGTTCGCACGGTCAACCACGGAGACTTTCCCTGTGGAAACGAGTTCTGTAATGAACAGCTCCGTAATTGCATCTGCCTTGTCCTGCGTCACGGCGTTTCCCGTAATGTCGAACGTCGCCACCGCAATGACTTTCTGCTCCTGTGCGATTGTGACAGAACAGAAAAGCGCGGCGAGGGTAAGCGAAAGAATGGTGATTTTTGTTTTCATTTTGTTTCCTCCAGAAGTTATTTTTCAGCCTTGCCGTAAATGGCAAGGCTGCTCCTAAATATTTATTCTTCCGACTTGACGTTGTTCCATTTGAACATGATGTTTGAGTTTGCTGGAACATTTTTTGCAGAAATTACGTATTTCCCGCTGTTGGTGCAAAACTGGACATCCTTTATCGGGGTTTCTTTTTCTCCTGACTGCAAGAACGCTTTTCCGTTGTAGTCTTGGAAGAATCTGACAGTCGATATGTCAAGTTCAATCGCCACATATTCCGCAAAGTACGGAATGTGCAGTCCTGTTCCGCCGATGTCCTTGCGAAGCTGCGCGTTCGTCACGATTTCGCCAGTGAAAAACAGCTTGTCGTTTTCAGAACCTTTGATTTCATAGTCAAGCAATATCGGGTTTCTTCTGAATTCGTCCTTGTTGCGCACGGTTGCTTTTGGGGAAAACTGCTGGTGTTGAATGCCGAATCCTGTCCTCACACGGTCTCGGTACACGACGGGGTATTCGGGCGCATCAACGAGCGCGGAACCAGTGTACGTTACAACCGCCTGTCCCTGCTCACACTCTATGACAGAACCATGAATCTTGATGTGTACATGATAGTAGTTCATCACCGTTTCTGTAGGACGTTTGCTTCTCTTTGTGTCCGCCTCCACTTTTATCAGTTCAGTTTTTACCGACTTCAATTTTGACTCAACTGTTTTGTATTCTGTTTCAAGTGCTGCGCTGTTCTTTATCCATCCTTTTTTTAAAATATCTGGATTATTCTTTTCCCTATTCAATGCCGTTATCACGGCAAGTTTGAGACTGTCAACGTCAGTCCAGTTTTTCATCACCGTTCGCTCACCTGTAATTCGATTGATGAACGCTTCCAGTTTCCGCTGCTTTTTTCCTGTATCACAGTCAGCTATCGAAATTGCATTTCTGTCCCGTATAAAGACAAGTACAGGAATTCCATTTTCAATGGCGTAATTGTATTCTTGTTCCGTAAAACTTATGCCCTCATCGGGATTTATGCTTCCGTATCTTCCGGCAATGACCATGACAAGCATATCGGAATCCGCAATGCTTTCTTTTATGACTTCCCACACACCGCTATTACGTGCACCGAACGCTTCCATGTTGTTGACCATGTAGCCGTTCATAAAAAGTGAGTAGGACAATTCCTTTCTGATTTCTTTCAAGTCCTCAAATGTTGAACTTAAAAACACTGAATATCGTATATTCATATTTGTCTCCTCCTAAGCAACTGTAGATAAATTGTTATTCTGTGTGACCGTATCTGTGCAAAACAAGTTCGCGATACTTTTGAAACTTCTCGCTCTTTGCAAGGCTTGCGGAATTTTTAAAGGAAATCTCATTCCAGATATGCTCATAGAAGAAGTTCCGCAGGTTTTCACCGTCCTGCTTGTACCGCGATGCTCTAAAAATAAATCCGTCTACGTTAGTCTCAAAATCCTCAATCGGACACCTTTCGTACAGAGATACAATGACGAACTGCATTTTCCTTGAAATATCATCAATAACGGTGTAGAAGTCATTCTTCATCGCCTGCACGTGCTGTTTGGAACTGTATGTCTGTATCTCATAACGGAAATCAACATAATCTTTTGCCGCTCGCAAGGTTATTTTAAATGCCTCTTCTTCTCCGAATTTTTCTGCCGCATCTTTTTTCCCACCGACAATTGCATCCAAAGCTTCGCTGACAATCCGTTTGAGCACAAAGTCATGGAATTCCTTGTAAAGCTCGGTATATTCGGAATGAAGTTCCGTGTACCGTTTGAGCGCACGGAATGACCATCCGATTGCCCACGCATAATATCCTTGTTCAAGCAGCATGAAAGCGACCATGCGGGACAAATGCGCATCAAGTTTGGTGACTTCTTCGGAACGGTTGAGCAAGTCTGGTCCGAAGTCCTGCTTGACAAATTCCCTGACGACAGAATCAATTTTATTGTTCGTTATGAAATGCGGAGTCGCAAGCACAACCGTAAATGCAATTCCCAAAAAGCCTGTCAGCAAAGAAACATCAATAGTAAAACTGATTTTTTCCTTATCAAGTTTTCCACATACCGATAAGAAAGAAATTGCACTTAAAGTTAGAATTGATGCCAAGAACACAATTATAAACGAAAAAAATGCAATCTTAAGCCATGAAGGTATCTCGTTTCTTTTATTTCTCATTTTGATTTCTCCTCTTCTTTGTATTCATTTGTTTTTATCCAGTTGATAAACCTTAGGTCTGTAGATGTGTTATCTGTTGTTTTGTTTGTGATGGAATACTTCCACTCTGGTTTTTTATTAGTTCCCGTGTTTGTTTTAGTCGTTACGGGAACAAACAAAACACCTTCGCGCATTTCCATTGTGCACGATTCTGAAGAATCAACATTATAAACACCTGCTGAATTTTTACTGACTTTTACAGTCATACTGTAGTTCTTCTCATCAATGACAATTTGTAGCAAATAATACCTATGACCTTCCCTTATTTCTCTAAATTTCCAAAAACCACTTCCAGAAACTTCTTTCAGAGATTCTTTTGTTTCGTAATCATAAATTTTAGGACACGTAACTTCGACAACAGGATATGTCAGTTTAGAAATCTGTAAGGTGCCGTCTTTTTCAAACGCTATGACACATTCACCTTTTGTCTTTGCGATTATCTTATTGTCATAACTGCTCCATGCAAAATATGCACTGCCAACACGACCCCAACTCCAATCATCGTAAAACCGTGTTTCTGTTCTCCATGTTCCAATAATTGGTTCAGGTTCAGGGATTTTTGCCTTTATCGTTCTGCATAGTTCCATGATATAATCTCTGCTACTGTAATTGCTATAATATTTTGTATATAGGTACTGCAAATTCCCTGCTGTCTCAGTTGCAGAAGAAAGAATTTTTGCAGTTTTTACATCCAGTAGTGTCACCGTAATTATTACATTGCTTGGTGTCTGCATGATTTGCCCGCGTATGACAGCCGTCGCGTTCAGCACTTTTCCTAGTTCTGATGTTTTCGCGCTGTCCGACCAGTCGCTTGTCTGGAATTTCATCTCGGACATTATCTTGTCGAAATTCGCACGGTCAATCACATTTACCCCTTGACTTACAAGGTTCGTGATAAACATCTCGGTAATGATGTCCGCATCATCTTTTGACACGTTTCCCTTTGTGTCAAATGTGGAAACAGCAATTCGTGGTGCTTCCTGAGAATACCCTATGCCAAGTGTCCCTAACATGGCTAAAAGTACAACAACAACCTTCTTTTTCATATTTTCCTCCAAAATTTTTTTCCTCTCTCTCCGCTAATTTGCGTCTGTTACTTTGTTATATTTTCCAGCAGTTCTGCGCACAGCTCCGGCACTGCTTCCATGAGCGCGTTCATGCTTTCCGCTTGGCGCACGGCAACGGAAACCGTTACAGGGTGTGTGCCTATTATCGTGACAAACGTGCCTGCCATATTGCCGAGCGCGAACAGTTTCCCGATTATGAGAAAGTCTGCGCCCACTTCCGATGCAAACGTTGTCGCGTGTTCTGCGTCTATCAGTTCGGAGGCCGTCAACCCTTGCTGTACAAGCAGCACTCCCACTGTGCGGCTGTCGGTAACAGAAACTGTTCCGTTTGTCGCCAGTATTTCTGCAAATTGAGTGGTGAATGCATCTGCGTCATTTTGCGCAATGCCTGCTACTTCAAATGGTATTACTGCAACAACGGGCATGCTATATTCTGCCCATGCGCACACGGCAGAATATAGCATCACTGCCACAAGAATGATAAAATACCGTTTCATTCGTTGTCTCCTCCTTTATGAATATGTATTGCAGCCATCTCGTCTCCTCCGAAACTATTTTTCCAACTTGTGAGAGCGAATTTCTCTTCGAGTCTAGTGATTTAATTGTGAGAAAAGTATTAGCGGTGATTTCGACAGGTTCAATCACCAAATTTGATATGATTTCCAAAGGGGAGGTAAAGTTTTTTAGATATTTTTTGAGTGTTGGCAAGTTATAAAGTGTAGTTTTTATGTATTTGTGTTGCAATGCGCAACACTGTGATTTAAGAGACGAAAAAAAATCCGTGCGTAGTGACAGTAATGTCAGTGTGCGAGAGGTGAGTCTTTTTTTAATGTGTGCATGATTTTTATATGCAGAATATGTCGGATATACTATACATAATGGGGGGGGGGTATGCTTTTGTTAAGGTTGTACCATTCATGACTTTCTGCATAGAAAAATTGTAGCGCAAGCGGGGACTCATGTCAATCATGGCTTTGGCGCAAAACAGCAATGCAGTCATTGATCCTGTAGAAATGAAAATTTACATCGAGTTTTTACGGTTTTTGCTCGGGGAGTAAAAATGCGAGCGGGGTGAGCAAGTGGAAATTTGGCAAGCATGTCAACGCCCTGCGACACGCTAGGGATACGGAAGGCGGCGGAGCCGTTGCGAAGCAATGGAGCGAATGCGGAACCTGGAGTAGCCCGACCGGCGAGGTTTGTGTGGCAATGGATAAGCGAGTTTTGAAAAGATAAAAAACATTCTTCCAGTTCCAGTGAGAAAGGCAAAACCATGCGCTCGCGCATTTCGCGCTGATTGTGGCATAGATTTTTTTCGCTGCTATCGCAGCGACCACAATCAGAGCGATTTTGTCTTTCTCACTGCGCCTTTGCGAATGTTTTTTATTTTTCCAAAACTTGCATTAAAATAGAAACTTGATGACAAGACGCATTTTTTATAATTATTCGCCGGGAGCGCCCTGTTATGTACCAGTTTTTTTCAATTGAATTTTATCGTGATTTACGCTAGTATTGCACGTATGGATTTGTTGAAGAAGTTAGAGGACTGTGCCTTGCGATATGAAGAGGTGCAGCGGTTGGTTATGGACCCTGATTTGGCAAAGGATCAAAAAAAATATAAGGATACGATGCGTGAAAACGGCTATCTTTCCGAAATTTGTTCTCTTTATGATGAGTATAAAAAGATTTTGCAGGGAATCAAAGATGCAACTGAAATGATTACTGCGGAAGACGACCAGGAAATGAAGGAAATGGCTCGCGATGAACTGCGCGCGCTTGAAGAAAGGAAGCCTGTTCTTGAAGAAGAGATAAAATTAAAGCTCATTCCCCCTGATCCTCTTGATGAAAAAAATATTATTCTTGAAATAAGAAGCGCGGCTGGTGGAGACGAGGCCACTCTTTTTGTGCGTGATATTTGGGAAATGTACACGCATCTTGCGGATCGCCGTGGTTGGAAGACAGAAACGATGGAGGCGCAGGAAACGGAAGTGGGGGGCTTTAATAGAATTGTCACTTCAATTAGCGGAAAATTTGTGTATGGTACGCTCAGATGGGAGTCTGGCGTTCATCGGGTGCAGCGAGTTCCTGCCACTGAAAGCCAGGGGCGACTTCAGACTTCAACGGTGACGGTTGCGGTTTTGCCTGAGGCGGAGGAAACTGAAATAGACATAAAGCCTGGCGATGTGAGAATAGACGTTATGCGTGCTGGCGGTCCTGGCGGTCAGTGTGTTAACACAACGGATTCCGCTGTGCGTCTTACGCATATTCCAACGGGAATTGTGGTGATTCAGCAGGACGAAAAAAGCCAGATTAAAAACAAGGAAAAGGCGTTTAGAGTTTTGCGGGCGCGTCTTTTTGATTTTGAGGAGAGCAAAAAACAGTCTGAACGTGCTGGAGTGAGAAAGAGTATGGTTGGAAGTGGGGCGAGAAGCGAAAAAATCCGCACATATAATTATCCTCAAGACAGGGTGACAGATCATCGAATCAACTATAGTCAGCACAATCTTCCATCGTTTATGATGGGCGAAATGGACGATATGCTTGATGCACTGAATGTGTATGCAAAAGAAGAGCAGTTAAAGGCAGATATAAGTGAGTTGGCGAATGCCTGAATTTTTTGTCTACAGAGAATTGATTTTGCATTCGCCTTCAGTTTTGCTACCTCGCACTGCTCGGTTTAACGCAAAACTGACTAGAGGATTGTGGTAAACGCCTGAATTCCTTGTTCACGGAGAACAGGTTTTGCATTCGCCTTCAGTTTTGCTACCTCGCACTGCTCGGTTTAACGCAAAACTGACTAGAGGATTGTGGTAAACGCCTGAATTTCTTGTTCACGGAGAACAGGTTTTGCATTCGTCTTCAGTTTTGCTACCTCGCACTGCTCGGCTTTACGCAAAACTGACAAGCGACTTGTGGCGAATGCCTGAATTCCTTGTTCACGGAGAACGGGTTTTGCATTCGCCTTCAGTTTTGCTACCTCGCACTGCTCAGGCATCGCAAAACTGACAAGCGACTTGTGGCGAATGCCTGAATTCCTTGTTCACGGAGAACAGGTTTTTCATGCGCCTTCAGTTTTGTATGCTGCCGCTACCAAAACTTGACGGTAAGAATTTTGAAATAGAGTAAGCGTAGAATGACAATTCAGCAATTCAAAACACAATGCTTTTCTTCTTTAAAAAATTCTCCAAGTGTCTCTTTGGATATTGATGTTCTTCTTATGCATGCGCTTGATATGCAAAAAACGAGCCTTCTTTTAAATAGAGATTTTGAAATCCCTGAAGAAAAAATGCATTGGCTTTCGGAGGCAATTTCAAAGCGGCAAAAAGGGCTTCCTGTTGCTTACATTACGGGGCATAAGGAATTCTACGGGTATGATTTTGAGGTGACTCCCGATGTTTTAATTCCAAAGCCAGATACTGAAATTCTTGTTGAACGTGCACTTGATTTATTGACTGAAAAAATCAGTTCAAATGATGCAAATAATAGGGAGGGAAAAGACGCGGTCATTGCGGTGTGCGATATGTGTACGGGAAGTGGCTGTGTGGCTTTAAGCGTTTTGCGCTCGCTTATTGATAATCTTTCTATTCCGCATAACCTAATTCCTGAATTTACCCTTTGCGATATAAGCGATGCCGCCCTGTGTATTGCCAAAAAAAATGCCGCCTCCTTAATTCCTGCTGAATTTTTACACAAGGTGCGATTTTGTCGCTCCGACTTATTTTGCGATGTTCCGCAACAATTCAACGCAATTCTTTCAAATCCGCCGTATATTCCGCATAACACCGCAGTCGCTCTGCTTTCTGACGGGCGGAACGAGCCGCTCCTCGCCCTTGATGGCGATGTGCTTGAACATACCGCTGCTTTTCCACCGGAAACCTCAGGCGATGGTCTTGCCATTCCAAAGCGGCTCTTGTTTCAGGCGGCATCTCATCTAAAACCAAACGGCTTTGTTTTAATGGAATGTGGCGAGTACAATATACAAGATGCTGCACATTTTGCCGCCCAACATGCTTTCTCCGTTGAAAACATTTACAATGATTTGGAAGGGCAAATGAGGGTTTTAGAGCTTGTGAAAAAATAGCAACTGGATTTGTGCGGTAGATGTATCAGGGTTGACACACGAAATAGCAATGCAAAAATGTGTTAATTTCGACTTTTATATTTTCAAATGTACTAGCCAGTTTTGTGTAAGGCCGAGCATTGCGAGGTAGCAAAACTGGGTAAGCAGGGCTTTGCCCTGCGACCGGAAGTCGATGAATAAAAACTGGAAAATCAACGCACCTTCCGCCATTGCCTTGAGTTTTACCTGTTTTTTTTGTATAGTTACAGTATGAATGTTTTAGTTGTTGGCAGTGGCGGAAGAGAGCATGCTATTGCTTGGAAAATTGCTCAAAGCGATGATGTTGAAAAAGTTGTTTGCGTTCCTGGAAATGGAGGAACTGCAACTGAAAAAAAATGCGTGAATATTGAAATAAAGGATTGCAAGTATATCACAGAAAATGAAAATCCTTATGTTTGCATTGCAAAAAACGAACAGTGCGACATGGTGGTTATCGGTCCTGAAGATCCCCTTGCAGAAGGACTTTCGGATTGTTTTTGGAATGCGGGAATTCCTTGTATTGGACCTAAAAAGGACGGCGCACAACTTGAGGCGAGCAAAAACACTTCAAAAGAGTTTATGAAAAAATATGGGGTTGCCTGTGCGGAAAGCAAAACGTTTTCTGACAAGAATGCTGCACAAGAGTATATACGGCAGCACGGTGCACCGCTCGTTGTGAAGGCTGATGGACTTGCAGCGGGAAAGGGGGTTGTGGTCGCGGCAACTGTCGAGGACGCTTTAAATGCTGTTTCAGACTTGATGGAAGGCGGACGAGTTGGCTCTGCGGGAGAAACGTTAGTAATAGAAGATTACCTTGAGGGCGTTGAAATTTCTGTTCTTTGTGCTGTTTCCGTGACAAAAGAATTTACAGATGCCGGCAAGTCAACGATTGTTCCATTTTTACCTTCTCGAGATCACAAAAGGCTGTATGACGGTGCGAAAGGTCCTAACACGGGAGGAATGGGGGCGGTTTGCCCTTTGAGCGATGTTACCGAAGAGATTATGGAGCAGTTTAAAACAGATTGTCTTCTTCCAACACTACGCGGAATGCAAGAAGAGGGCTTTGACTATCGGGGATTTATTTTCTTTGGAATTATGATTACAAAAGACGGTCCAAAGGTGCTTGAATACAATGTGCGATTGGGAGATCCTGAAACGCAAGCCGTTTTACCGCTTATGGACTTTGATTTTGTGGATATGTGCCGCACAATCGTCAATGGTTCTTTAAATAGTTTTACATTCAAGTGGAAGAGCGGATTTCAAGTTGCCCCTGTTGTTGTTTCTGGGGGCTATCCTGCCAGTTATCAAAAAGGCAAGGCGATTACATTTGACAATGCAACAATAGACAAAAGTGGTGCAAAAATATTTATTGCTGGGGCTAATCTAGACAATCAGGAAAACTCAAAAGGTCTTGTTACAACTGGTGGACGCGTTCTTGCGTGCAGTGCATTTGGAAAAATGTTTGAAGAGGCGAGAAAGAATGCCTATCTTGCTGTGAATGCGGTGACTTTTCAAGATGCATTTTTCAGAACAGACATAGGGCTTCCTGGTGCGGCAGAATCAAACGCAATTCCAAAGTCAAAGTGACATCATTTTGGATTTAAGTTAAAGATTGAATATTGAGTTTTCTATATTTGTATAATTTGGGTGGCTTGTTGTTTCGTTATGCAATTACAATCCACTAGGTCAGTTTTGCGTAAAGTACACAATTCCTACGGAAGTGTTACCGAGTTTGCGTTGTAAACTCGCGTACGAAACTGGGTAAGAAGGGCTTTGCCGTGCGAGGTATCAAAACTGATGACGAAAGTCAAGGAGTTAAAGGTGGAAGAGTAATGAATCTTCCGCTGTTGATAGCCGCGTTAAATCTAGTGGGGAAAGTTCCCATCGATTTTCAAAAAGTCTTGATGCGCTTCCCTGTAAATAAACGGCGGTTTTTGCCGCTTCAAGGGCGTTGAAGCCTTGTGCAAGAAGTCCTGCGCAAAAGCCTGCGAGAACATCTCCACTGCCCGCTTTTGAAAGCGCGGGAGAGCCAAAGTCTGAAACGAACAGTTCATTTCCGCGTGCAATAAGCGTGTTTGCGCCCTTCGCAATTAAAACGATGCGTGGAAAAAGCGCGGCGATTTTTTTTGCCGTTTCAAAGCGCATTTCAAGGGCGAATTTTTCTGTTATGTCTTTGATGCCACAGTTTTTTGCAAGGGCAAACAATTCTTTTGGATGAGGAGTTAAAATGACGCGGGCGTTTTCTGTTTTGCATAGTTTCTCCAATATGTCACCTATGTTGTCATAATAAAAAAAATCTGCATCAAAAACACAAGCGGGATTTTTCATTCCAAAAATAAAATCGAGGGTGGGGTTAAAAGCGGCAGTATTTGTTCGTCCTAAGCCACATCCCAAAAGAACTGCGCTGGCTTTTTCAGGAAATGAAGCGTCTTCCATCAGTTCAGGGTTCATCAAAAACGTATGGGGGCGGCAAAAATGCACGCATGTTACAAGCCCGGCTCCGCTTTTTAAAGCCGCTGTTCCTGCGATAATTGCTGCGCCCGCTTTTTCTCCAATAACAACTGCGCAATGCCCGA
The DNA here is from genome assembly GCA_014803985.1 of Treponema sp. Lineage (GTDB taxonomy): Bacteria > Spirochaetota > Spirochaetia > Treponematales > Treponemataceae > Treponema_D. Next base: position 38,321 of record JAAVAO010000006.1, on the reverse strand, counting down.
ACTGCCCCTTGTGAACATTATGTTTATTTCGTTCGGGAAGCGTTATATCTGTTTTTTCAAGCAGATAGGCATCTGGAAATGCCTTGCATTCAGACGAACATACAAAGTCGTTTGAGCAGGATTGCATGGCGGGCTTTGCATTTTCAGATTGACTGTATTGATTAGAGGGGGCGGAATCAAACAAAGCAGAATCAGCACAGTTTTCAAAGACGTTTCTTGCAATTCCTAATTCTGCAACTTCAATGCGCCCCGTAAAATCCTTTGCCTCATCGCTAAATAGGGCGGTTTTTAATGCACCCATCGCAATTGTTTTGTCCGCTTTAAAGGCAAGTCGTTCTCCGCGGGAATCTTTTGAGAGAATGCGCCCAAACGAATCTATGCCGCTTGAAATGTCACAAGCGATTTTTTTAGCGTCAATACTGTTTATTTTTTCAAGAAAGGCGGCGGTTTTCTCATTCAATTCTCCATGGAAGCCCGATCCATAAAGACAGTCCACAAAAACGTGCGCCAAATTGAAAGCCTCTTCACCATTACAACTTGCGGCACTCTCCGCTTCAATAATATGCACTCCGCACGAACGTGCCATTTCTGCCTGTCGTTTTGCCTCGTCTGTTTTTGTGCCGCCAAATGATAAAACGAGAACGCTGCATTTTCCGAAAAGACGGCGCGAAAGAGCGTATCCATCGCCGCCGTTATTTCCGCTGCCACATAGTATAACAACAAGAGGGGCTCTTTTTTCGCTGCTGCTTTTAGTTCCTCTACAATTTTCGCAAGTTCTTTCTTTTATTTCGTCTATTTCTTCTAAAGCAGAAAGGACTTCTTTTTCCATGGCTGCCGCAGCGTTTTCCATCATAATGTATTCTGGAAAGTGAAAGAGGCGCTTTGCCTTTTGTTCCAAAAAACGCGTATCAGAGAAGATGGGCTTCATGCTGTTTACTGTTTTTCAAAAACAATGCCGGAATATTTTGTGCCGTCCTTGTCTGCGGGAATATTTGTTGAAGTGATTTTGAGTTTTTGTCCGTCATCTAGTACCAAAAAAAGAATAAGCCAGTTTTCATCGAGCGTTTCTGTCTTTTTAGAAATGAACGCCTTATGTCCTTTTTCCTTTACAGAAAAAGTTATTGTGTTGAGATTTGAAGTGTAAACACCTTTCCAGTAATCTGTGTCAAATCCAGACTTTTGGTTGATTTCCATTGTGCCGTCTTCATTGCAGGAAAGTGTCGTTTTTACCGTTTTACCATTATAAGTCCACACTCCAACGCAGTTTTGGGGCGGAATGCTTTTTAAGGCATCAATCACTTGATTTCCAATTGCTTCCCCTGCGGACTTAAAAAATTTCCCAGTTTCAATTAGAGCGTTTTTTCCCTGCTCTCCAATTTCTTGCCACACTTCTTCAGAAGTTTTTTGTTCGTCAGACTTCTTTTCATCATTCTGAGTAAAGCCGAATGACAAAACGACAAATGTTAAAAACAAAGCAAAAATTTTCTTTTTCATACTCATATTACTAGTATAAAGCAAATGGAAAAAAATTACAATGTAATAAAACTGAAGGGCAGATAGTAGATGCAAGAGATTATAGGGCAGGGATAGTAGTAGCATCGTAAACAAAAAAATCAAATTGCATATTTTTATAGATTTGCAGGAAATTTGCCGATAAAAGAGTATGAAACGATTGATTTTTTGCGTGTTTTTTTTATGTTGTGCATTGTTATTTGCACAAAACGCACTGTTAATCAGACCTGCGGACATACGTTTGGTTCCTGAAAAAAATACATCTTATACAAAAAGCATAAACCAATCATTTGACGAAGTAAAAGGTTATCATTTATATATAAAAAAGCGGCAGGGGCTTGAGTCGGTTATGCTCACGGAAACAACACGAGATCCAGATGGAATAAGCGACAACTACGCATACCGCGCGCTTGAATATAATAGTATAAATGGAGATGAAATGCGCTATCTTGATGGAAAACCGCTTCAAACTGAATATTCAAAATACAGTCTTGTTGATTCAAATGCTGAATATGTTCAGGGGTTTGGAGAGGCGTTTCATATCTATATTCCAAATGAAATTCAATATGGCTACCCGTGGACAAGAAGTGGAACGGTAAAAATCGGCAGAGGAACGTTTATAAACATACGCGCTTTTTCAAAAAAATACGCCGATTATACAGGCTCATTTTACGACAATCCATATATGTTTGATTTGGGAAAAAAGCGGGTTGTGCATTCAAAGACAAAGAAGATACAGGAAGAGCCAAAGGATGATGATTTAGATGCCATTCCAGAAACTGAAGTGAAAGATATATTTACGGAAGATGAAGAGTCGTCTGCAAATATAACGGATGAGTTTTCTGATTCTCTGTTGACCGATGACTATAATTTGATTGCAAGCGAAAAATTCCTTGAAATTTCAGATTTTCTTATATATTCAAAAGGCCCTGAAACTATCGTTGATGACGTTATGAAGTTGATTGGCACAATTCCAAGCAAAAAGAAGGTGGACATTGTTTTTGCAATTGACGCAACGGGCAGTATGAAAGATGATATTATTGTTTTGAGACAGCGATGGATTCCAGAGTTGATAAAAAAATGCGGTGGCTTTGAATCCTTGAGATTGGGGCTCTTGTTTTATCGTGACTATGGCGACAATTTCAGGTACAGGGGGCTTCCTGTAAAATTCTTTGACTTTACGGATGATTTAAAGATTTTCCAGAAGAATTTGAATGATTTTACAATCAAAGGAAATGAAGGCGGCGATATTCCTGAGGCGGTTTACGAGGCTCTTTACAGCGCGCTTGAATTCTATGATTGGGATAAAGATGCGATGAAAAAAATAATTCTCATCGGAGATGCACAGCCGCACCCCGTTCCACGTGGCACAAAAAAGTACAGCAAAGAGTTAGTGCAAAAACTTTCCGCCACAAAGAACATTAAAATAGATGCAATCATAACCCCCGATGACAAAAAGCGGCGTGGAAGATAACAATACCTTACAACAGTAGCATATTTCGCTGAAAAACTAGTGGAATAAAAGGTTTTCTGCATAATCTTCCTTTTGCCGTAGTTTGAAAAATCACTTGCAATTTTTTGGAAAGGGCTTGTAACCTGCTCTTTGAATTCAGGATGTGCGCTCTTTTTCTCTTTTTTTATCAAACATATAGTCGAAAAAGAGTGTGTGTAAGCGTGTTTTTTTACGCGTGAAATGTTTTATAATTGTTCCTCTCTGACGCATATATTCTCCTGTTTTAGTGATTTATAAAAATATGATATACTTGCATTATTAAAGATCACAATTGATGGAGGATCGTATGCATTACACATCGATGTATATTTCGCCTGTGGGTGAAATGCTTCTTGCAGCGGACGAAACGAGCATAGTTGGCGCGTGGTTTAAAGACGGAAAACACTATGCGCGCTGTCTTGATAAAGAAAATGAACAAAAAGAAACTCCGATTATCAAGGAGGGTAAGTACTGGCTGGATAGTTATTTTCAAGGAAAGAATCCTGGCTTTGAGCCGCCAATACGTTTGCTTGGCACTCCGTTTCAAGTTGAAGTGTGGAATTTGTTGCATAAAATTCCCTATGGCGAAACAACCACCTACAAGGAAATTGCAAGGTGCATTGCTGAACGGCGAGGACTGAAAAAAATGTCAGCGCGGGCGGTTGGCACGGCGATTGGTAAAAACAATATAAGTCTTATCGTTCCATGTCATCGTGTTGTGGGGGCGAACAATTCTTTGGCAGGATATGCGGGCGGCATCGACAAAAAAATCTATTTTTTAAAGCTTGAGGGCGGCTATAAAAATGCGTATTTTGTGCCAAAACACATTGAGGCATCGTGATTGAACGTCATTGCGGGCGTGGCAACATACGGGCGATGTGTGCAACTTGCTGAAAGTATACAATTTCTCTAAAAATTTTTCAAAAAAATATAAAATCTTTGCCGAATTTGGGTCAAAACCTCATATATATAGTATAAAGACAGCCTTGAGTTATTATATGAGGTTTAATATGAAAGTATTGTTTGTAACTTCCGTACATCCTGCAATTGACATTGGCGGGCTTGGAACGTTTTCGCGTGACTATGTTCAATGCCTTCGGAAATATGCCAGTGTGGTTTGTGTGTACTTCCACTTTCAGAAGTGCAAACCACCGATTCCTGATAAAACCGTTGACTATGTTTTTAGCCCTTTTAAAACAATTGATGCGCTTTCTCCTGAGGCGCGCATTTTGGAGGACGCAGCATCATTGAGAGCGCAAACGGATGCAGTGATTCAAGAATTCAAGCCAGATGTGATTCATTGTAACGATCGAAAAACCTTTTTGCCTTTTCGATTCGACAAGAATGTGTTTTACTCGTCTCATTTAGTTTTTGAAAATTTACGCGCCAATTCGGATATGAACGATTTGTATTTTCAAGAAATGATGATGGAGCGGTGCGCGTTAAAATCCAGCGCGATTTTGGCGGTGTATTCTGACTTTGCTGCAAAAAGCGCCCTTTCCATTGCAGGGGGACTTTGCTCCCCGATTGTTCTTCCCCTCGGTGTTGATTTTAGAAAGTTCAATTCAAAGGGGCGTTTTGCTTGTCCGCCCGCCACCTATTTTGTTCACGGCGTGAATAGGGCGGATAGTTTGATAGTTGCGGATAACGCCGCCCCCGTCTATGCGTTTGAAGTGCGGAAACCAATTGCGCGCAACCGACGGCTTCGGATTTGCTATTTTGGGCGCATCGAAAATGTTAGAAAGGGGGTGAATGACTTTATTTATGCGGTGAATAGGCTTGGCATCTCCTTTAAGCGAAAATATAAAATAGAGTATTCGATTTTTGGATATGACAGTGACGACGTTAACTTGAACACCTCTCTTTTTGATAGAATTGAATGCGTGACGGGAGATGCGCTTTTCGAGGCGTACCGAAGGGCTGATATTGTGGTTATGCCAAGTCGCTATGAACCGTTCGGATTTACAGGACTTGAGGCGATGGCGGCGGGATGCCTTGTGCTTTTGCCGAAAGGTCTTGGAATGGATATGTACGCTATTCCTGGCTGGAATTGCCTTGAAATTCCACATACCATTGAAGGGATAGCCCACGTGATAGAGGATGCCGTTTTGAATTTTGAACTATATACGGTTGTTAGAGACAATGCTGTTCGCACTGCAATGAAGTGGTCGTGGGAAAGAAGCGTTTCGGCGCATATATACCTCTATCGTCTTATGAACAAAAGGGAGAGGGGCAGGATTTATTCCGCCTATACTGTAAATGAAAGGGAAATTATAAGTGCTTATAACTGTTCAAATGAAATGGAAAAAGCAATTTGCGCCACCTACGAGAAAACAAGTGCGATGCGTACAGTTGATTTTTTGCGATCTGAAAATGCAGAATGCAAAATTCTTGTTTTGACAGGGGCGTATTCACCAAATGATGAAACGACAGTTAAAAATGTGCAGTTTTTTTCTGTTTTGAATGAGGAAAAATACGGTCTTGTTGTGCGCCTGGAGTGTTTGCCGTTTGATGACGGTGAATTTGATGTGGCAGTTGCGTGTGGAGCGTGGGAGGCTGTTCTTTCTCCGTGCGATGCGATTTTAGAAATGCAGCGCGTTTGCACGGACAAGGCAGTTGTTTTATATCACAAGGGGAAGGCATACAAGTGGCAGTCTTTCCAAATGAAGGAAACCGATGATTGGTCTGCTTTTGTCCCAAAAAATGTTGCAGTCGAAATAAATGGGAAATTGTCACACTGCATAGAAGAAGTCGCTCCATATAGTGCAGTGATTTTTTATAATGCATAAGGCTCGTCGCAATAAGCAGCGACTAGAAAAGCAGATACCCGAAGAGATTTCCCTTTCCCCTTTTATGAAGTGAGAATAAAAACGGTAGACGGTAAAAAACAGTGGCATTGAAACTATCTGTATAATTTGCTACACTATCGGAAATTTATTAAATTCGCGTTGCAAACCAGTAGCGCATGGAGTTTTTATGGCTGACAAAAAAAACACGGCAAGTGACGTGCATGCGTGCACACTTGATAAAATCATTTCATTATGTAAAAGACGGGGATTTGTGTATCAGGCTTCGGAAATTTATGGCGGAATGGCAGGTGCGTGGGATTACGGTCCGTTAGGGGTTGAATTCAAGCGAAATATACAAAACGAATGGTGGCACTATATGACGCAACTCCATGATGATGTTGTGGGACTTGACAGTGCGATTTTCCAGCACCACACAACATGGGAAGCATCAGGGCATGTTGGACATTTTTCCGACCCTATGATTGACTGCACAGAATGCAAGGCTCGTTTCCGCGCCGATACAATCATAGAAGATTATTTTGACAAGGCAGGCGAAACTCCTGAAAGCAAGGGAATGAAGGCTGTTGACACATGGTCTCATGAGGAGATGAAAAAATTTATAGATGAAAAAATAAACTGTCCGACGTGTGGCAAACATTCGTGGACGGACGTTCGCGAGTTTAATTTGATGTTCAAAACGCATCAAGGACCTGTTGCAACAGATGCGTCTTTAGTGTATCTTCGCCCTGAAACCTGCCAGGGAATTTTTACGGATTTTAAGAGCATCGTTCAGTCAAATAGAATGAAAATTCCTTTTGGCGTTGCTCAGGTTGGAAAGTCATTCCGGAATGAAATTATCTTCAAAAACTTTATATTCCGCACGTGTGAATTCGAGCAAATGGAAATGGAATATTTTTGCAAGCCAGGAACAGAAGATGAAGTGTTTGAATTCTGGAGAAAAGAACGCTGGAATTTCTACTTGAAATATGGAATCCCTGAAAATCAGTTGAAGTGGCATCATCACGATAAACTTGCCCACTATGCAAAAGACGCTTACGACATTACATACAACTTCCCGATTGGTTTTGAAGAGGTTGAAGGATGTCACAGCAGGACGGACTTTGATTTGAGTCAGCACGAACAGTATTCTAAAAAAGACTTGCATTACATTGACCAAGATGACGGCAACAAACGATATGTTCCGTATGTAATTGAAACGTCTGCGGGCTTAAACCGAAACTTCTTGATGTTCCTGTGCGAGGCGTATGAAGAACAGAATGTTGCAAAGGAAGGTGAGGGCGAAGATTACAGAACTGTATTGCACTTGCACCCACGTCTTGCGCCTATTACAGTTGCCGTTCTTCCGCTTATGAAAAAAGACGGAATGGCGGAAAAAGCGAAGGAAATTCAGCAGTTGTTGAAAGAGGACTTTGTTACAGATTACGATCAGTCTGGAACGGTTGGAAAACGCTATCGCCGTCAAGATGAAGTGGGAACTCCATTCTGCGTGACAATTGACTACGACACAATCACAAAAGAAAGTCAAAACTATAACACGGTAACGGTTCGCAATCGTGATACAATGGAACAGGAAAGAGTTCATGTTGATAATTTAACTGCGTATATTCAAGCGGCTATAAAAAATTACAAGAACTACAATAAATAGATGGAATATGTTCGACTAGGAAAGTCAAATCTTATGGTAAGTCGCGTTGCTTTTGGTGCAATGTCGCTTGCCAAGATTGACGATGAAGAAAAGGCTGTTTCTCTTGTGCAAAGTGCGTATGAAAAGGGAATAAATTTTTTTGACACAACTCGTGATGCTTCAGAATGCGAAAGATTGTTGGGAGATTCCATTGATGAAATACGCGCGAATATTGTTGTGGCGACAAAAACGCGCGCGCAGAGCGGAAATGAAATTCTTGCGGATTTTGAAACCAGTCTAAACGCTATGCATATTGATAGAATAGACTTGTACCAGTATGAAACTGACAATTTTCTTCCAAAAAAAGGTTCTCCCGATCGAATTTACGACACATTGAACAATTTAAAGGCGCAGGGAAAAGTGAAAGCGATTGGAATTGCGGCTGTTGATTTGAATGTTGCACGCCTTGCAATTACTTCAGGACTGTATGACACCATACAATTTCCTTTTAATATGCTTACCTCTGAACATGCAATGGAATTAGTGCATTTGTGCGAAGACAACGATGTTGGATTTATTGCAATGCAACCGTTGTGTGGGGGATTAGTTGAAAATATACCGCTCGCCTTTGGATTTTTACATCAATTTGAAAATGTAATACCGCTTTGGGGAGTGCAAACGGAAGAGGAGTTAAGACAAATCCTTTATTTTAATGAGCATCCGCCGCTTGTTGACGACAAATTTAAAAAGGAAGTGGAGCAAATTCGCCAATTTTTTAATTAGCCGTGAATTAAATGAAGTCACTCAAATCTACAGAGCTGAATGCTTCTTTTTTCTCTTGTTTTTTTACTACCGGCTCTTTTGTATTTGAGGCGGCTCTTGCTTCTCGTTCCGCTTGAACGGCTTTCTCTCTTTCTTCTTTTTTTCGCTTTTCTGTTTCAATTTGCCTGTTTATGTTTTCTATGACTTCCTGTTGCTCGTCTTTAGAAAGTACGCGCTCAATTTTGTTTGCACCATCATCGGTTTGCACTGTTTTTGGAGAGCCGTCTTTATCCTTTTCATAGATCATTTGAACTATTGGATTTTTAGGGTCATTTGGATTCACATCAAGCACAACCCCAACCTTTCCACCATTTAAATAGACATAAGAACCAATTGTGTACAGTGAAATGCTATAAAGCAAAGCCTTAATTGTATTTGTGTCATACATGTGATTTGGATTTTGAAGCATTTCAACCATTGCATCATATGTTGTTTGTTCGGTCTTGTACGTGCGAGGTGCAGTGATAGCCTCAAATGAGCAAGCCACAGAGATAATCTTTGCGTAAGGGGATATTTTGTCTCCTGTCAAATGCCGCGGATAGCCTTGCCCCGTTTCTTTTTCGTGGTGATCAAGGACTCCAAGCTGTATGCTTAATGGAAAGTTTTGCTCTTTAAGAATATTGCAACTGTGCAATGGGTGCATAGAAATTTGCGCCTTTTCTTGAGGGGTGAGCATTCTGTTCGTTATGTATAGTTGCGGGGGGATGCGCAGCATTCCGATTTCATGCAATATTGTTGCAATTCCCAGTTCTATCAACTTTGAAAATTCCAAGTGAAGTTCAAGTCCGATTGTGATTGCAATGACAGTTGACCGCATTGAATGAATTACCAAAAAATTCTTATCCCGTGCCTCTGAACTTGGAGTAATTCTAAAAACATAGCGTTTGTTGTCCTTTATAAATACGCAAAGATTTTTTACCATTTCCGTAAGATTTTCTATGGAGATTTTTCTGTGCGTTGCGTAGTATGTGTATATGTTGTTTATGAATTTCATATACTCTTGATAATTTTTTTGAATAATTTCTATTCGACTGAGTTCATTGGAGTCTAGAATTCCGTTCTTTTCAGCAGTTTTATCGTCAATATAATCTGAAAAGTCATCCGCATTTTTGGCAAAGAGTTCATTCATGTTAACAGTAGTTTGTTTTCCACTTGCATTTGTGGTTGTGTTCGACTCTTGAGGAGAATTTGGAGCGTGTTTTTCTGTGGAGGGGGGGGGTATAATAGGATTGTTGTCGTTTTGTTTAATTGCTTTTTCACCTTCTTCCTCGTACATAATCTCGCGAAAATCCCAGTTTTTCAATGCTTTTATAAATTCCTCGGGCATTTCAGCGGTCTTTGGAAGAATTAAAAATTTTTTGTCCAGCAGCAAGTCGCTTTTAAAACTGTCTCCATTCTTTAAATCTTCGATTTTTACTGTCATATAGAACTCCATATTGATTATCGGCATATTCTGCAAAAAACTAAATACGGACAGAATTTCATAGCATTCTCTCAATTTCACTGTCTTGTGGTTGCGTTTTAATGAACAGGCACATTTTCGTTTGCAATGTAAACTCGCTCATCCACTGCTGTTTTCGCTTGAAACTTCGATAGCAAGTCTTCGTCTTGCGTACTTGTTGCGAAAGCATTTCATTGCAAAACGACGTTTTTAATACCTCTTGAATCTGAAGATTTGCGCGCTAATGTAAGGAACAATACTGTTCATTCTGATGGACAAAATCGCTTGCGACTGAGCGTTTGTCAACAGAAAAGTAAAATAGTAATTGACATTTATGTACGTTTGTAATATACTGCAAACAGCTTGTAAAAAAGCTGATAAACTCTCTCCGATTGTTCGTGAAAACGAACTTCGCGGTTTCTGAGGTGACTCAGGAACCGCGTTTTTTATGCCTATTTGCTGAAAAGTGTATGGTACTGTAAAAAAATGCATCGCACACCATGCACTGTACGCTGCTTGCTCAATCGCAACGACAAGAAATATATTGTATATAAAAAAAAATAATGGTAAAATAATAATCGCTTTTTGACAAGTTTGTGCTTTGATTGAACTTGTTTATTTTATGTGTGTGTGTTCGCACGCGCTAGAAAGTCAATGGTGATTTTGTGTTGACAATGAAGTTTTCCGTCACAGAGCTTTTGACTTTTTATGGGAGAATGTATGACAAAAGATGAATTTTTTGGGTTTTTAAAGGCCGTTCCAAAGGCAGAGCTTCATATTCATATTGAGGCTGTTCCAACGATTGAAACTTTGCGCGTTTTGTATCAAAAAAGGTTTGAAAAGTCCCTTTCTGACGAGGAAATTAACGCGCTCTTTTCTTATGATGATTTGAATGGGTTTATTCAAGCGTTCTTAAAGGTGCAGGATATGTTTACTTCTGAGGATGATTTCAACTATGTTTTTGATGATCTTGCAAAGTATCTTGTTGATAACGGTATTGTTTACTGCGAGGCGTTTTTTGCTCCGAGCGCATTTTTGAAAAAAGGATTTGCATATCCTGCGATGATTGCTGTTTTTCATAAAAAAATTGCTGAAATAAAGGAAAAATACGGCATTACAATTACATTGTTGCTTGACGTTTCTAGAACGTTTGGCTGTGAAAACGCAATGAATAACTATAATTTGTTAAAAGAATATCCCTGCGAGGATGTTATTGGAATCGGTCTTGGAGGCGCAGAGTCAAAAGGTCCTTGCCGTGATTTTGTTCCTGTTTTTGAGAAGGCTCATCAAGATGGATTCCATGCTGTTGCCCATGCAGGAGAGGATGTGGGGCCTGAGTCTATTTGGGAGGCGATCGATCTTTTGAAGGCAGAGCGAATAGGACATGGAATTACTGCTGTTCAAGATGAAAAGTTGATGGAAGAGTTAAAAAAGCGAAATGTTCCGCTTGAAGTATGCCCAACGAGCAATGTGTTTACGAAAAAATATGTTAAGTCCATAGCGGAGCATCCAATTAGAACATTCTTTGACTTAAACCTTCCTGTTACGGTGAACACCGATGATCCTGTTTTCTTTAAAACAACTCTTCTTGATGAATATTGGAAACTTTACAGTGAATGCGGATTTACGCTTGAAGAAATCAAAAAGGTGATTTTAAACGGGTTTGACGCTTTGTTTATCTCTGACAGTGAAAAATCAAAATATGCAAAGGCAGTTGAAGACGCTTTTAAGAGTAAGCGTGGCAGAGAATAGTTTTTGGCTCTTTTTGCGATGACAAATCTTGAAAAATACTATTCAAAATTTAAAGAGGAGAACCGGTTACGAACCCGGCATGGCACGGTTGAATTTGTCACGTCAATGAAGTATATTCACGAGGCAATTGGAAACAGACGGGATGTGAAAATTCTTGACATTGGGGCGGCGACTGGAGCATATTCCATTCCTCTCTCTCGTGAAGGTTTTGACGTTACGGCGGTGGAGCTTGTGTCCCATAATCTGGAAATTTTGCGTTCAAAGCACGAAAATGTAAAAACATGGAAGGGGGATGCGAGAAATCTTTCTTTTCTTGATGAAAATACTTTTGACATTACAATTATGTTCGGGCCGCTGTATCATCTGCACAATAATGAAGAACGGGCAAAGGCAATGCTTGAGGCACATCGTGTTACAAAAAAAGACGGGTTTATTTTTGCAGCTTACATAATGAACGAATATGCGGTTTTACAATATTGTTTTGGAGAGGGAAAAATCAACGAGTGTCTTGAAAAAAAATCCTTGAGTGATGATTTTCATACTATTACTACTGATGATGACCTTTATAGTTATGTTCGTCTTGAAGATATAAATTCTTTGAACGAAAAATGCGGCTTTGAGCGGGTAAAGATGTTTGCGCAGGACGGACCAAGCGACTATATGCGAAAAACCCTCAATGCGATGACAGATGAACTGTTTAGTCACTTTATTGAATATCATCTTGCAACGTGTGAACGAAATGAGCTTTTGGGTGCATCTTCTCATGTTGTTGATGTTCTGAAAAATTGGTGAAAATTACGCTTAATATTATAGATGGATTTTGTAAAAAAAATGACAAGGTATGCAGTGGTTGTAAAGGCAATTGCAGGAATGAAAATGGTTGTCATTTTAACGCTTTTTATTTTTTCGGTTGTTGCAAGGGAAGAGGGGCTTTTTAAAACGGGAAAAAACTGTGATTTTTCTTCAAATTCGGTAGGGAGTGATTTTTCGCATTGAGGCTCTAATGCATAATGCATTGGACAATATGATTGTAATAACATCAAAAAAATGATATAGTCTAGCAGCGAGGAATTTTATGAAAGTTGCAATTTTCTTTGGCTCTCAATCGGATGAGGAGAAGATGCGGAAAGCCGCCGATGTTCTTGAGGAATTTGGCGTTGACTATTCCGCTTATGTGATTAGTGCGCACCGTGCAGGCGAACTGTTGCACAAAACCGTTCGCAAGGTGGAATCTGATGGCTGCGAAGTGATTATTGCAGGTGCGGGGCTTGCGGCGGCGTTGCCTGGAGTGATTGCGGGAATTACGACTATTCCTGTAATTGGAGTTCCTCTTGAATGCGTAACTCCAGGCGTTTCAAATGGGCTTGGCGGTTTGGATGCGCTTTTATCGATTGTACAAATGCCACCGCAAATCCCTGTGGCAACAGTTGGCATTGGAAACGCAAAAAATGCGGGCTATCTTGCTGTTCAAATTTTAAGCATAAAATATCCCGACTTAAAAGAAAAAATAAGTGCATTTAGAAAAAAACTGGCTGATGACGCAGAAAAGAAATCGGTGGCGTTTTGTTAAAAGAGATATGAAAAGATAGGTAAGATGAGCCACTACCGATTTTCAAAATCATTCTTACACTTTTTATTAGGAGGTGCGTATGGCAAATTATAAAGAGTCTGGCGTTGATGTTGAAGAGGGATATCGAGCGGTAAGCAAATATAAAGAGCAGGCGGCTAAAACTCGAATTGACGGACTTTTGACCGACTTGGGAAGTTTTAACGGAATGTTTGCAGTTCCTGCGGGGCTAAAAGAGCCGGTTATGGTTAGCGGAACTGATGGAGTTGGAACAAAACTTGACATTGCGTTCAAGATGAAAAAATATGATACTGTTGGAATTGACTGTGTTGCGATGAGCGTAAATGATATTCTTTGCTCGGGAACAAAAAGCCTTTTCTTCTTGGATTATGTTGCCTGCGGAAAGTTGGATGCGGATGTGGCTTCGGATTTGGTTCGAGGAGTGGCTGACGGCTGTGTGGATGCCGGGTGCGCTCTTTTGGGCGGAGAAACTGCGGAAATGCCGGGTTTTTATGACGATGGAAAATATGACCTTGCGGGCTTTGCGGTCGGAGTGGCTGAAAAATCCGAAATGATTACAGGCAAAAATATAGAAGAGGGTGATGTTTTAATCGGATTAAGTTCGACAGGCGTGCATTCTAACGGTTTTAGCCTTGTGAGAAAATTGGTTCAAGATTTTGATGAGCCGTTCAATGCAGGAAATGGATATAAGGTTAAAACGATTGGTGAAGCGTTGCTTATCCCCACGAGAATTTATGTTCGCCCTGTTATGGAGGCGCTTGAAAAATTTAGAAAATCTGTGCATGGAATGGTTCATATTACAGGGGGCGGATTTTACGAAAATATTCCGCGCATGTATCCAAAGGCAAAAGACGGTGAGGGGCAGTTGATTTCCGTGATACATAAAGGCAGTTGGGATGTTCCTCCGATTTTTGCAGAGTTAGTTCGCCGTGGTGCTGACGAAAATTCTGTTTTCAATACGTTCAATATGGGAATTGGCTTTGTGCTTGCAGTGAAAAATGAAGATGCCGATGCAATTGCAGCATATTTTAATGCGAATGCTTCAAAATATCATAGAGATGACAGTCCCGATATGAAGGCATATAAAATTGGTCGTGTTGCTCGTGCTTCAGGAGAGGCAAACGGGCAAAAAGATCAGGTTTTGTTTGAAAGTGTTTGATGACAAGCGATCTTGTACAAATGTGATATAAGCGACCATAAGGTGGTTATGGAGCGAGAGAAATGCAGAATCCAAAAAAAATTGCAGTTTTAGTGAGCGGTGGCGGAACAAATCTTCAGGCGTTGATTGATTATGAAAGGGCAACGAAGAATTGCCCCTATACAATTTGCGTTGTGATGAGCGATCATAAAGACGCTTTTGCTTTGGAGCGCGCTAAAAAAGCGTCAATTCCCACTGAAATTGTTAGTCCGTACGCAGTTATGGGAGCGGACGCGGCGAAAAATGCAAGTCGAGATGAAAAGCGCGAGGCAGTGAGCAACAGGATTTTAAATCTTTGTGAAAAATACGAAGTTTGTGGCATTGTGCTTGCAGGTTGGCTTACGGTGAATTCTGGAAAATTGATAAAAGCGTTTTCAAATAGAATGATAAATGTGCATCCCGCTCTTCTTCCCAAGTTTGGCGGCGTTGGTATGTGGGGGCATCATGTTCACGAGGCGGTTTTAAAAAGCGGCGAAAAGGAAAGCGGTTGCACTATTCATCTTGTTGATGCAGGTTGCGACACGGGAAAAATCCTCGTGCAGAAAAAAGTTCCTGTTCTTGCCGATGACGATGTTGATTCTCTCTATGCAAGAATTGCCCCAGAAGAACACAAGGCGATAGTTGAAGGGCTTCTTATGCTTTGTGCGATGATGTGAGGGGTTTTCTGTTTTAATTTTGGAGACACGTACTTTTTTTCTGAATGTGTTTTGTTTAATGCTGCCTTACTGAATATAAAAAATAAATAATTAAAAATAATTATTGCCATTTTAAATAGAAATCAGTATCTTTTTAAAAGATGGACATTTGTCTTGTGCTTCTTTTGTAGTTCTTCATGCCACCTCCTTTTCTCCCCATAGTTGTTGTTAATGACTATGGGGAGTTTTATTTGTGCGGCTGTTTTATTTTTCACGGTGCTTGGGGTAACTTTTTTCTTTTTGTTTTTTTTATTTAAAAGACTATATAAAATAAGCAACTGTTATTCACTGCGATTATTGTTGAAAATTAATGAAAGATTGCATTATTTTATAAGTGGAGGTAATTATTTATGAAATCTTGGACAAAAATTGTATTGTGTGTGATGGGAGGAGCGTTTCTCTCGTTTGGCATTTTTACGCTTTCCTGTGCAAAGACGGAAGTAAAGGGAAATGCGGCAACTGTGTATGCTGAAACGAGAAGCCGAATTATGTCGGAAGAAACTCTTAAGTCAGTTGAAGCATTGCAAAATTCTTTCCGCGCAATCAGCACGGCTCTTCTTCCTTCTGTAGTTGAAGTTGACACTACTGAAACCCGAACAGTGAACGCAATAGATCCATTCGAGGACTTCAGGAGGTTTTTCTTTGGCAATCCTGGGAATCAGGAGGACGGAAACAATAGACGGCAAAGAAAATATGAGTCGAAAGGACTTGGCTCTGGAGTTATTGTGCGTCGCACAGGAGATGTAATTTATGTGCTTACGAATAACCATGTTGCTGGAGATGCCACAAAGATCTCTGTGAAATTAAACGATGGGCGTGAATTTGAAGCAAAATTGGTTGGGGCGGACGCTCGAATGGATGTTGCGCTCGTTTCGTTTGAGTCAAAGGACTCTGAAATTCCCGTTGCGGTGCTGGGGGATTCGGATGCGGTTCAGACAGGAGATATATGCTTTGCAATGGGGGCTCCGTTGGGATTCAGCCAGTCTGTAACACAAGGAATTATTAGTGCAAAAGGACGCTCTGGAAGTGGCATTGGAAATATAAACGACTTTATCCAAACCGATGCAGCAATAAATCAAGGAAATTCAGGAGGTCCGCTTGTCAATATCTATGGCGAAGTTATTGGGATTAACACATGGATTGCAAGCCAGTCTGGAGGTTCTCAAGGTCTTGGATTTTCTATCCCGATAAATAATATAAAGGGAGCGATTGACTCGTTTATTAAAAGTGGCAAAGTTGTGTATGGTTGGCTTGGCGTTTCTCTTATGCCAGTGAATGCCGATTACAAAGAGGCTCTCGGAGTTGAAAAGACTGAAGGCGCGCTTGTTTCGCAGCTTTTTATCGGCTCTCCTGCACAAAAGGGCGGAATGAAGGCGGGCGACTATATTGTGAGCGTAGACGGACACCCCATAAAAGATGTGGAGCAGGTTCAGCGTGAGGTTGGGCGAATTGCCGCTGGAAGCGTTACCAAATTTACTGTTATTCGTAACGGGGAAAAAATGGAACTTCCTATAACAATTGAAGAACGTTCAGAGGAAGTGTCTTCTGATAATGGAAAGCTTTGGCCGGGCTTTGTTGCCTCTCCCATTACAAGCGAACTAAAAAAAGAGCTTGAACTTGAAGATTCTATAAAAGGTGTGGTGGTTACAAACGTTATGCAAAAAACGCCTGCCGCCTCATTACGGCTTCAGGATGGAGACGTGATTAGGGCTGTTAATGGAAATTCTGTGAAAAATCTCAAGGAGTTCTATTTAGAGCTTTCAAAGGCTGACAAATCTGTGAATTTTGATGTCTATGCAAACGGAGGCACAATTACTACGGGAACATATAAGTTTTAAGGAATTTGCAAAGGCATTTTGTCAGTGCAAGATGCTAGTCTGCGAGTTTTGCAAGGCAGAACTCGCAGGTTTCCCTACCGACAGTGAGAATCGCCTTTAGTAGTGTTACAATCCACTGCCAAAACCAGCTCGTGGGTTGTAACCCCTTGTCTTTTGATTTACAAAAATGTGTTTTCAAAGTCAAAATAAAGCCCTGCGAATAAATTCTTCTTTGTTGCTATTGACTTGCAATGGTGATTTCTGTTATTATTCATTCTACAAATAATGCTAAAAGTGTCGCAGTGTGTTTTTGCAATGTTGCGGCGACTTGTGTAATTTTTTAGTTGAGGTGTTTATATGTACGCACTTGTTGAGTATAAAGGCAAACAGTATAAGGCTGAAAAAGGCGCGCTTCTTACTGTTGACAAAATCGATGCTGAAAAAGGCTCAAAGATTGATGTTGATACAGTTCTTCTTGTTAGCGATGGAGAAAAAGTGTCGCTTGGCACTCCTTATGTTAAGGGCGCAAAAGTTCAGATTGTAGTTGAAGATTCTTTCAGGGATAAAAAGATTCTTGTTTTTAAGTATAAGTCAAAGAAAGATTATCATCGTCTTCACGGACATAGGCAGCATTACACGCATGTTCGAGTGGAAGACATTGTTACTGCGTAGTTTTTTATATGATTTCTGTGCTTTTAAAGCGCAAAAGAAACGGTGCGTTGTTTGAGTGTTTCGCTCAAGGACACGCTGACTATGCCGCAAGGGGAAGTGATATAGTTTGTAGTGCAGCAACAATTTTGTTGAGGACAACGCTTGCACTTCTTGAAAAAACTGCTGGCATTGAAATTGAGTCAAACACTTCAGAGCGGGGTGTTTTGGCTTTTCGTATAAAGAGTATTGACTCCAAAGTGGAGTTGGAACAAAAGCTTATCTTTGCAGCGGATTTTTTGGAAGAGGGATTTGAATCCTTGTTCAAGGAATATCCGCGCAATGGTACGTTCTTAAAAGAACAAGTTTGAGATGATGGTTGCGGAGAGACGCACTTGTCATTGATAAAGATTTACTAGTCTAAAACTTTTTTGGCTTTATAGGAGAATACTATGGGAAGATCAAGAGGTGGAAGCGGCGCGAAAAACGGTCGTGATTCAAACGCAAAACGCTTGGGCGTGAAAAAATATGGCGGAGAAGTTGTAAAGGCGGGTTCTATCATTGTTAGACAGCGAGGAACAAAATTCTTCCCTGGCGATAATGTTAAGCGCGGCGGCGATGATACTTTGTATGCAACTGCAGATGGAAATGTTTTATTCCACGAGAGAAAAAACAGAAAGTATGTTTCTGTTACAACTGCAAATGCGTAAGGATTTTAGCGCAAGACTTTGCGTCTGATGCCCGGTTTGGATTTTCCGCCGGGTATTTTTTTTGTGATGAGAGGATTATTTATGATTCATTTTGCTGATGAGGCGGTGATAGAAGTTTATTCTGGAAAGGGCGGAAATGGATGCGTTTCGTTTCGACGGGAAAAATATATTCCGCACGGAGGTCCAAACGGCGGAGATGGCGGGCGTGGAGGAGATGTGATTTTTTGCCTGAAGAAAAATATGCGCACCCTTTCAAAGCTGCGTCATCACAGAATTTACAAGGCTCGAAACGGTGGAGATGGTTCAGGTTGGAATAAATTTGGCAAAGACGGAGAGGATGTGGTGATTTCTGTTCCGCCTGGAACTGCTATATATGACTATGAAACTAATGAATTGCTCCACGAATTTACATTTGAAAATGACAATGAGCAATTTTTGTTTTTAGAAGGCGGGAAAGGAGGCTGGGGCAACGTTCATTTTAAGTCATCTACAAATCAAGCCCCTCGATACGCTCACAGCGGAACTCCTGGCGAAATGAGAAAGCTCCGTCTTGAAATGAGCATTATGGCAGATGTGGGGCTTGTTGGTTTTCCTAATGCAGGGAAGTCTTCTCTTCTTACTGCTTTTACAAATGCGCGGCCAAAAGTTGCCCCGTATCCATTTACAACAAAAATTCCAAATCTCGGTGTTCTTCGTGTTGACGATGATGAGGATATAATAATTGCAGACATTCCTGGAATCATTGAGGGGGCGTCAGAGGGCGTGGGGTTGGGTTTTGATTTTTTAAAGCATATTTCAAGGACTTCATGCCTGATTTTTATGATCGATGCTAGCGATGAAAATTACTTGACTGCCTATAAAACACTCTGTTCCGAATTGAAAAACTATTCTGAAAATCTTATGGAAAAGCCGCGGATTGTTTTGTGCAATAAAATCGACATTGAGGGCGCGGAGCGAAATGCCGTTGAAATAGTGGAGGCGATACATAAAATTGAGCCTGAAACAAAGGTTATACCTATTTCTATTCAAAATAATATGGGAATGAACGGAGCAAGAAACGCTATCATTACCCTTGTAAATCAACTTGAAAATAGAAGTTCTTTGCAGGCTGAAATTTCCCGCAATGAATTTTTAGCGACTCGTTCTGTTGATGAAGATATGGAAGTGCAGTATCCAGGAAGTGAAAAATGAAAGTCGCTATTCTTGGTGGATCTTTTAACCCCTTGCATATTGGACACTGTATGCTTGCAGAAACCGTTGTGCGCGAACTTCACTATGACAAGGTGTTGTTTGTGCCGCTTTTTATCGCTCCGCATAAGGAGATGAATGCTCTTGTGAGTGCGGAAGAGCGTTTTGCAATGGTTGATGCGTTTTGCAAAAGTGCAGGTGTTGACGGCAGGTGCTATTTTGAAGCGGAGGCATGCGAGATTGAAAGAATGGGTACGTCGTATACGTATGACACGCTTCTGTATATTATAAAAAAATACGGCGATTCTTTGGAAGGAAAACCCGCTTTTATTATGGGGCAGGAAACCGCCGCTCAATTTCACAAGTGGCACAAGGCTGAAGATATTGCGCGTCTTGCGGATTTGATAACGGCTCGCCGTCATCCTGATAATAACGGAGTCGATGTTTCGCTGTTTGAAAACAAAGCGCTTCGTGGCTATACAAATGAATTTGTGGGGGATGACTTTGAAAAGGATTTTAAATACCCTCATATAATGCTTGAAAATCCTGTTCTGCCTGTTTCATCAACGGAGATACGAAGTCGCATGGCAAATGGAAAGGCGTTTCGTTACCTTGTGCCAGAGGTTGTTTTTCAGTATATTATAAGTCATAATCTTTACGGGGTGAAAAGCGAATAATAATGAACGATGTTGATGAAAAAGGGAAAATTCCTATCAAAAAGGTGAAAAAATATGTTCGTTCTTCTGTATCAAAAAAAAGATATGAACATTCAATGCGCACTGCAAAGATGTGCAGAACGCTTTGCTCCCTTTATGGACTTGACAAGGACAAAGGTTTTTTTGCGGGATTAAGCCATGATATGTGCAAGGGAATGGTCAAGGAGGACTTGATTTGTCTTGTGAAAAGAGACAAAAAGGGTGTTTCGGAAATTGAAAATGAAAATCCGTTGCTTCTTCACGGCAGGGCGGCTGCCGTTCTTCTTGAAGAGAAATTTGATTTTCACGACAAGGATGTGATTGAGGCGGTTGCAAACCACACTTTAGGAAAAAAGGGAATGTGCGCGCTTGCAAAAGTGCTGTATGCTGCGGATAAAATTGAGCCTGGTCGTGAGCATATTACAAAACCATATTTGAAAAAACTGTATCGTCTGCCGCTTGACGCTCTTGTAAAAACTGTTCTACAGGAAAATATTGCATATCTTCACAGGAAGGGCAGAAAGACAGCGTATGAATCAGAGGAGTTTTTAAAATCTCTTGATGGGGTGGAAATCTCTGGGGACAAAAATGAAGGAACGAAAGATTAACGATGAGCAAAAAGGGTTTTTATTTTTAGCCCTTATTTTTTTGATAATGGCGGCGGTTGTTGTCGTTGTGGTGATTTCAATGCGTTCTGATGTTGTTGCTGAAAAAATCTCAGATGACAAAGTTATCAGGCTTCTTTTTGTTGTTGATAATGGCTCTGATAATGAAAGACAGGCGTTGTTTTCAAATGTCTTGATTTATTATCCAGTTTCAAAAAAAGCCTCTTCTGTGAATATTCCAGGAAATACGGGCGCAATTTATCAAAGCCTTAAACGCACGGCCCGTATAGATGATGTCTATAAGGAAAAGGGGATTGATACGTACCGTGAGGAAGTTGCAAATCTCTTGGGAACGAGCATACCTTTTTCACTCGTAATTCGTTTTGAGGATTTTACACGCGTTGTGGATATGCTTGGCGGATTGAGAGTTTTTGTTCCGTTCCCGATTGACATTGAAGGGGAAAATGGAGAGAGATGGCTTTTGCCGTCTGGAGTGGTAACCCTTGATGGTGATAAAATTTCAGTTTACTTGCAATATCGACTTGAAGATGAGGATGAAGAAGATGTGCAAGAACGCTATCAAAACGTTGTAACTTCATTTTTTACTTCCTTGCATGAAAAAAAATCCTCTGTTTTTGGAAAGACGGCATTTTTTAATGAATACAAACGATTTTTTGATGTGAATTTAAAACAGTCTCAAGATGATATGCAGCTTCTTTCCCTTATTGCTGATATGGATTCGGAATCAATTGCGTGTCAAACTGTTACAGGGAGAAATAGGATCGTTGACAATCAAACGTTGCTTTTTCCGCTCAACAACGGGGAATTTATAAAGGAAGCGGTTAGACAAAGTACAAGTATTTTGATTTCAAATAGCGGGACATTGGCGAGTCGAATTTATGTTCTTGACATAAAGAATGGTACGACTGTGCAGGGACTTGCGCATAATACGGCGATTTTATTTCAAAATGCAAGTTATGATGTTTTGAGTGCGACAAATGCAGATTCTAATGACTATGAAAAAACCGTTATAATTGATCATATTGGTAACAAGGAAATGGCGGATATGGTTGGAAGTTTTATACATTGCACAAATATCGTTGAGGAGGAAGTTAATTTGAATGCGACTGGAACGAATGCCGCAAGCGTTGACTTTACGATTATTTTAGGCAAGGATTTTGACGGACGATATGTTCGTCCATCTCGAAATAATTAAAATAGGGCGAATGATAAAAATTGACGACTAATTAAGCGTTGCCAGTTTTTATGAGAGTTTGCGGAATGTAAAAAAGTATGGAGGAATGATATGAAAACTATTGAAGAGAAAGCCATTGATATTGCAAGGCTTATGGAAGATGGAAAAGGACGGAATGTTGTTTTAATTGATGTTTCCGAGTTGAACAGTTGGACTGATTATTTTGTGATTGCAACTATAACAAGTTCTGCGCATTGGCAAGGTCTTTACAAACAAATAAAGGATTATATAAAGGATGCCGACCTTGAATTTCACAAAACGAATAGAAAGTCGCCCGATGGAGATGACTGGAATTTAATAGACATTGGACCTGTTGTAGTTCACTTGATGTCTGAAAGCGCAAGAAATTTTTATGACCTTGAAAAACTGTGGCATGCAGGAAAAATTCTTGACTTCCACAAGGAAGAATAGCAGAATAAAGGAATCTTGCTATTATAAATCCTCTTCCTCGTCATCTTCATCAAAGAATGCATCGTCTGGGTTTTCTAGATCGTCTTCGCCATTGTAATAGCTTGAGTTGTCATAGCCATCTTCCGCTTCAAAATCATCGTAGGCATCATCAATGTCATAATCATTTTCAAATGCCTCTTCATACGATTGAGAATCCTCGTCATAATCATCAATGTCTTCGTCAGACTCGTCATCATTGAATTCTTCGTCATATTCATCATCAAACGAATATGAATCTAAAGCGTCTTTTTCAATTGCCATAATCCTTCCTTACTTTTCAGCAATGAAAAAAATGTCAACTTTTTTCATTGCTGAAAAAGCGATTTCGTAACGAAGTGAGAAATCGCAGTTGATAAGCGAGTTTTGAAAAAACTCGCCATTAAAAACAGCAACGCCATTTCAGTTGCTGTTTTTAAACCTTCCTTAATTTTCAGCAATGAGCGAATTGTCAAATTCGGGAATTGCTGAAAAAGCGATTTTGTAGCGAAGCGAAAATCGCAGTACGATAAGCGAGTTTTTGAAAAAAAACTCGCTATTAAAAACAGCAATGCTATTTCAGTTGCTGTTTTTCACCTTTTTTATGCCGCTTCGTAATGAAATGAGAAGTGGCATTTGATATGCAAGTTTCCAACGGAAACTTGTCATGATAAAAGTATCGCGCCATTTGTGCGGTGCTTTTATCATAACTCCTCTTTAAAACTATAAAATACAGTTTTCATTCAGTCAACTATTTTTGCAATAAATTTTACTATTTTGTAGGTTGCTGGTAAAGAGGCGGAAGATATATTGCTCTTCTACGTTTTATTCCTCGTCTTTTGGTTGCGGGGCAAACCGCTCTTGTCCTGTTTTGCTTTTTCGCAATGCTCAAGGCTTATGCAAAACTGCTCTGTGGATTGTCCTCGACTTCATGCGCTCGTTTTGCATGCAAATTTGTATTGCGAGGGAGCAAGCGCAGGTAACAAACCGCTTGAATACTATAAAAGCAAAAAAGAAAAAAACGATACACAATGATTTTTTTTGAAAAAAAATCACGACAGATAGCGCAATCCTATTGATTTTTTTTTAATTGTTTGCTATAGTATAACAACATTGCGGGTGTAGCGAAGCTGGTTATCGCGCTGGCCTGTCACGCCGGAGATCACGGGTTCGAGCCCCGTCACTCGCGCAAGCCTTCCCTGTGGAAGGCTGTTTTTTTTACGGGCAATAGCGCAGTTGGTAGCGCGCGACGTTCGGGACGTTGAGGTCGCAGGTTCAAATCCTGTTTGCCCGAAATTCTTGGAAATACGAACAAAATCTAAAGGTCAAGGTACATGTGCGAAAAGTAAAAGGCAGCCTAATTTATGAAATAGTCGCTTGTATTTTTACATTGATTGCTTTATTCACGCTTGGCATTTTAATTCCTTTTGCACGCTATAGAATCCATTCAATAGAAAAGACATTGACTTTTGAATTGCAATCACGAATAGATATGCTCCTTTCAACTATATCAGTCGGGGCGGAAATGTATATGCCGACGGGAAATACAATGGAATTAAGCCTCTTGGCAAACAAAATTTCAAATATGCCCGAAGTACAATTTACAACGGTAACAGGTTTTTGTATTGACGATGACTTTTATCAAGATTTTTCTAATCGGTCTTCTGCTCGCTCTTATTTGCATGTGTGGACAACAAACGATGAATCTATTTTACAAAAAATCGACACACAGGAATTTATTCCCGGCGTTTCTTGTCTTGTTTCTGAGCAATTTATTCAATTTGATGAATTGTGCCGCAGCGTGAATGAAGATGTTTCTCTGTTTCTTAAAGAACAGTATTCTTTCGCACATTCTAAAATAGAAGACGATGATGTTGTCTTAAAATTGAATAGAGCGTTGGATGAATTTGTGGACAAACAATGCATTCCTTCGCTTGCTTTTAATGCCTTGCATGCAATAAATACGTCATATTTGTTTTATCGTCCGATAGTATTTTATGTTCCCCATTCATCGGATTTTGTGCATGGTCTTGTCCTTGTGGGGGTGGACACTTCTTCTCTCATTTCTTCTGTTGACGAATCTCTTGAGCAGTTTATGACTGTTATAATTATAGTTGCATCACTGATTTTTTTAGTCTGCGCGTTTGGCTTTTTTATGATTGCGAGGTATATTGTTCGGCCAATACGATTGCTTGAGTCGTTTGCACTCCACATTGCCACAGAAAAACACAAGGAAACGCTTTCAGGAGAACGAAAAAATATTAAAATCAATAGAAACGATGAGTTGGGACGACTTGGGGACGCTATGAACCAATTGAAAGAGGAGCTGGCTTCCGATGCTCTTGCGGAAAAGTTGATGAATGATGGAAAGATTGTTCAAAAGGCGTTCTTGCCACTCAATGAAACAAAAAACGGGCTTGAGCAAAAAACGACTGCCTCTTATTCTGACAAAAATATAATTACGTTTGGTTATTACGAGGGGGCATCTGGTGTTTCAGGCGATTACTTTGACTATAAAAAATTGAATGAAAGGTGGTATGCATTTATAAAGTCTGATGCTTCTGGTCATGGAACAGCTGCTGGTCTTATAATGACAGTTGTTGCCACTTTGTTTAATGCATTCTTTGATGGGTGGTCGGCTCACGGTGGCGGTAAAAATATAACGAGGCTTGTTTATCAGATAAATGATTTTTTGGAGTCCCTTCCTTTACATGGAAAATTTGCCACAATTATTTTAATTTTGTATGACTCTAAAAGCGGCAAGGCATATATGTGTAATGCTGGAGATAATATTATACATATCTACCGTGCAAAGAAATCTTGTATGCAAACGTTGTTTTTAAAGGAGTCTCCGGCGGCAGGTCCGTTTTCATCGTCTTTGGTAAATAGAAGCGGGGGTTTTGTTCAAGAGGAAGTGACGCTTGAACATGGAGACATATTATTTTTGTATACGGACGGAATAGAAGAGTCAATGCGACTGGTGAGGGATGCAAAATATAAAGTTGTTCACACTGTTGAAGATTGCAGAGTTGTTGAAAGAACAGAGTTATTTGGGAGCGAGCGTATAGGGCAGGTGATAGAGGCGGTTTTTTCCCGATCGAAATTTGTTTTGAAAAAAGAGGAAAATCCTGCTGGGGATGAAAACCTCGTTTTTGATTTTAGCAATTGTGAAGGTTCGTGCTGTGATGCGATAATTGCATTGGTTTCAATTGAAAAAGTTTTTAGAATGTACAAGCCGGCTTCTGCTTCCGATTCTGATAGAATTTATGTTGATAAAAAGATCGATTTGTTTTTGAAAAATCATTTTAATTTGTACGAAACCTATTGTTCGCCTGTTTCTTCTCAAGAAAATGATACGGAAAGCGAATATACTATATATAGAACTGTTCTTGAAGATGACCAGCGAGATGACCTCACGATTTTTGCACTGAAAAGACCGTAATTGGTTTTGCGTAAAATAGAGGGTGCATTGCTTTTCAATGTCCGAAAAATGTATTATATTAAATACAGTGTGCAGGCTACTATGAGTGTAGTTGCTTTTACTGCATATATGCGTAAAAAATTGTTTATGGGGGAATAAATATGGATAAGGAAGAATTTAAAACAAAGTTTAAAGAGGGAATGGATAAAGTTGTTTCATCTTCTAAAAAAGCACTTGGCAAGGCTGGAATGGCGGTTCAGGGGTTTAGCGACAAGAGCGTAACTCTCATTGAGAAAAAACAACTTAAGTCAAAAAGAAATGGCGAAGTAAAAAAATTGGGTGCGCTTGCTGCAAAGTGTTTTTTAAGCGGAGAAACATCCTTTTCTGCCGATGGAGAAGAGGTTTCATCAATTCTTGAAGAAATAAAGAGAATTGACTCTGAAATCAAAAGCCGGGAAGAATCCCTTAAGGCAGAGCAAAAAAAAGAGTAAGAATACGTTAAAAAAAGTCCTTGCATTTTGCACGGACTTTTTTTATTGCGTACTTGTTTTCTATGCGGCATTCAAAAATGCACGGATTCAAGCAGATTTTAAAAATGGAGTGTTTCGGGTTGCTGGATTTGAAAGTGTACAGTCCGATAGGTAAGAAAAATGAAAAGAATATTGATGATGTGTATGGCGATGGTGATGATACACTCTGTCCATGCTGAAGATGCTGTAAAAGATATATTCAAGGACGTTGTTCCGAAGACACTTCCGATATATGAGTTTATGGTGCGAAACCCTTTGTATGTGCATAAGTTTTATTCAAAGAACATGTATATAACTGATTTGAAACCTTTGAAGGGGAAGATACTGAGGTTTTCAAGCTGCGAATATGAGTTGAGGAAAGGGGGGATAAAAACCTATGGAGATTCGGAGCGTTCCAAATATATGCATACATATTATTTTTTTGATGAAGACGGGCATATCAAGAGGTGGGCTGTTTTTTCATATCCAGAAGGAGACAGAGAGGACTATATAAAACGAGTGCGAACAACATATTATGCTAACGGTGTGTATACAGACGAAGCGACAGGGGAGAGTCCAAGTCTTTTTCTGAAAGGAATCTACAGTTATCATTACAGTATTACAAAGACCGATTTAGAAGTGGAATTGATAGATTCAGAAAAGAACCAGCGTCTGACATTCTCAAAGGACACAAAATGGCCTGAAGAGCCAAAAGAACGCAATGAAGCTGATTTTAAACGCATACGGCATTCTTCAGGCTTTGTGGAATATGAATATTGGAGACCAAAAATTGACGGAGATTTAGGGAACTATTATGAAATGCGCGGTGAAATCCTTGAAGAGCCTGATGAAATCCTTTTGACATATTTTAGAGAGCTGTTTTAATGGTAAGAGAAAATTTTACTGGGATGGTGGCAAAGTTATTTTGCTATTTTTGAGGCTGTCTGTTTTTATGATAAGCGTCTGCGGACGTGATTAAACTATTTCTTTTACAAGCGCATCAATTTGTGTGTCTGTTTCTTCTGTCATTTCTCCTTTTATGGTAATGACAGTGTTTGCAAATGAAATGTTTTTGCTTTCTTCAAACAATGCTTTTATCTTTTTTGCTGCAACTGGCGCCCACGTGCCATTTTCAATTAAGGCTATTTTTCTATTTTGATAGTTTCGTTCCTTGAGGGCCTCAATAAAATTCTTCATTGTGGGGAAAATGTCGCAGTTGTATGTTACTGTTGCAAGAACAAGTGTGCCATATCTGAATGCATCTTCGACTGCTTCATGAATGTCACATCGTGCGAGGTCTGAAACTGCACATTTTTTACAGCCTGCGTTAAGCAATTTTTTTTCAAGGGATTTCACCACTTTTTCTGTGTGACCGTAGACAGATGTGTATGCGATCGCAATTCCCTCGCTTTCAACTCCATAACTCGACCATATATCATAAAGTTGTATATACTTGCCTACATTTTCTGACAAGACAGGACCGTGGAGCGGGCATAATATTTTTATGTCAAGGGAAGAAGCCTTTTTTAATGCAGTCTGAACGTTTGCTCCGAATTTACCGACAATTCCAAAGTAATATCGGCGTGCTTCGCATTCCCAGTCGTAAAGAGGATCTTTTTCGTCAATCGCTCCGAATTTTCCAAAGCCATCTGCACTGAAAAGCACTTTTTCTGTTTGCTCGAAGCTGAACATAACTTCAGGCCAATGTACATTTGGCGCGGAGATGAATTGCAGCGTGTGTTTTCCGAGAGAAAGTGTGTCTCCCTCTTTTACAATAATACGACGGTCGGAAAAATCTGTGCCAAAGTAGTTTTTCAACATATTGAATGCCATTAGGCTTGAAACAATTTTTGCATTTGGAAATCGCTCGGCAAATCGCAGGATATTTGCACTGTGGTCTGGTTCTGCATGATGGACTATTAAAAAATCGGGCGTTTTTTCGCCGCATATTTTTTCAATATTGGAAATCCATTCTTCTCCAAAATGGTGATCGACGCTGTCCATAACGGCAGTTTTTTCATCAAGAATTATATATGAGTTGTAAGACATTCCATTTGGAACGTGAAATTGTCCTTCAAACAAATCGATTTTCGTGTCGTTCACACCTGCATATAAAATATCGTCAGTGATTTTCATACTTCCCCCTGCAAAAAAAGTCATTTATGCTATTTGAGCGATTGTTTGTATACAGTATTATATCATATATTACACAATACGCCAATGCCTATCGTAAGTTTCGCCAGCTAACGGGTTTTACTTATATAAAAACGGTGAATAGTCCTGGTCAACAATAACAGGAGCGAATCTTTTGGTCAGGCGTGAACGGACAAAATAATTATTGCAGGTTGAAATTCTGTTTGCCACTTGTCCTTGTGAATTTTTCTTGAATTTTTGGATTTTCTTAATTATTTTTAGGCTATGGATTACGAACATTTTACATTAAAAGCCCAGGAGTGCTTGCAAGATGCGAGCGTGCTGGCACAGAAAAATGATCATAGCGAAATCGGACTTGAGCATATTTTAATTTCGCTGCTTTCTCAAAAAGATGGAATTGTTCTTCCTGTAGTTGAACGCATTGGAGTTGACTCAAATGCGCTTGAATCTGCGGTGAACGAACTTTTAAAGTCATATCCAAAAGTTACTGGTAATGCTAATATGACTTTTTCAAATGAAGTGCAAAAGGTTTTGGCAAAGGCGGAGGCAGAAATGTCTGCGCTCAAGGATCAGTATCTTTCTTGCGAGCATATTCTTCTTGCGCTGTCAAAATCGGATTCAAGGACGGGGGAGTTGCTCCGAAAATTCGGCATAAATGAAAATTCCGTTTTGAACGCATTAAAGGCGGTGCGCGGAAATCAAACTGTTGATAGTCAGGATCCTGAAAGCAAAATTCGCTCGCTTGAAAAATATTGTCGTGATTTAACTCTCGCCGCTCGGCAGGATAAAATAGACCCCGTCATTGGGCGCGATGAGGAAATCCGTCGTGTTATGCAAGTTCTTTGCCGCCGCACAAAAAACAATCCTGTTTTGATAGGCGAACCAGGCGTTGGAAAAACTGCGATTGTTGAAGGACTTGCCCGCCGAATTGCCTCTGGAGATGTTCCCGATAGCCTTAAAAACAAACGACTTCTTTCTCTTGATATGGGAAGCCTTGTGGCGGGCGCAAAATTCCGCGGCGAATTTGAGGAGCGGTTAAAGGCGGTTATCACTGAAGTGACAAAGTCCGAAGGGCAGATTATTCTTTTCATAGATGAACTTCATACAATTGTGGGGGCTGGCGCATCCGAAGGCTCTATGGACGCATCTAATTTGTTAAAGCCCGCTTTAAGTCGTGGCGAAATCCATGTTATTGGAGCAACAACGCTGGACGAGTATCGCAAATACATTGAAAAAGACGCTGCGCTTGAAAGACGCTTTCAGCAGGTTTATTGTGATGAACCAAGCGTTGAAGATACAATTGCAATTTTGCGTGGGTTGCGTGATAAATATGAAATTCATCACGGCGTTAGAATAAATGACGAAGCACTTGTGGAGGCGGCGGTTTTATCTAATCGGTATATTACGAATAGATTTTTGCCAGACAAAGCGATTGACCTTGTTGATGAGGCTGCAAGTCGCTTGAAAATGGAAATTGAAAGTCAGCCTACAGAACTTGACCAGCTTGAGCGGAAAATTTTGCAACTTTCAATAGAAAAGCAGTCATTGAGCAAAGAGGATGACAAGGCATCTTTAGAACGGCTTGAGAAACTGCAAAAAGAGCTTGAGGAAATTACTAGTCGCCGCGATGCAATGAAATTGCAGTGGCAAAACGAAAAGGAAACAATTGGAAAGAGTCGGAATTTGAAGGAACAGCTTGAGGCGGCGCGCTTTGAAGAGGAAAAATTCACTAGAGAAGGAAATCTTGCAAAGGCAGCAGAATTAAAATATAGCACGATTCCTAATCTTGAAAAGGAAATTGAAGCGGCTGTTGCGCACAACAAAGAAATGGAGAAAAACCCCAATCGGGAGTCTCTTTTGAGGCAGGAGGTTACAGAAGAAGACATAGCGCGGGTTGTAAGCACATGGACTGGTATTCCAGTGAGCAAAATGCTTGCTTCCGAAAAACAAAAGTATCTTGCGCTTGAAGAGGTTTTACATAAGCGCGTGATTGGTCAGAATGAAGCCGTTCAATGTGTGAGCGATGCAATCAGAAGAAACCGAAGCGGATTGAGCGATCCGAATCGTCCGTTGGGGAGCTTTCTGTTTATTGGACCTACAGGAGTTGGAAAAACAGAGCTTGCAAAAACACTTGCGGATTTCCTTTTTAATGACGAAAAGGCATTGACGAGAATTGATATGTCTGAATATATGGAAAAATTTTCAGTCACTCGACTTATCGGTGCGCCACCTGGATATGTTGGTTATGATGAGGGAGGACAGTTGACAGAAGCAGTTCGTCGTCGCCCGTACAGCGTGATCCTTTTTGATGAAATTGAAAAGGCGCATCCTGATGTGTTCAATGTTCTTCTTCAAGTGCTTGATGATGGTCGTCTCACAGATGGACAGGGAAGAGTTGTGGACTTTAAAAACACGATTATCATTATGACGAGCAATTTGGGCAGCGACTTGATATTGGATTGCGATACCGATGAAAAAATGGCGGCTGTTCG
Source organism: Treponema sp. (assembly GCA_014803985.1). Taxonomy (GTDB): domain Bacteria; phylum Spirochaetota; class Spirochaetia; order Treponematales; family Treponemataceae; genus Treponema_D. The sequence continues at coordinate 7,467 of JAAVAO010000006.1, read as the reverse complement.
TCCTGAAATAGACTCGCTTTTAAAGACAAAGTTCCGTCCTGAATTTTTGAATAGAATTGATGAAATTGTGATGTTTTCTCGACTTGACAAGTCTTTTATAGTTGAGATAGTTCGCTTGCAATTGGAGCGTGTTTCAAAGCGACTTGCAGACAGACACATTTCTATTTCCTTTGATCAGAGTGCGGTGGACTTTATTGCAGAGAAGGGATATGATAGCGCGTTTGGTGCGCGTCCAGTGAAACGAGCCGTTCAAACATGGGTTGAAAATCCATTGAGCAAGGAATTGCTTGCCGGTCGCTTTGCAGAGGGGGCATCAATAACGGTAAAGGCGGGCAAAGACGAGTTGCTGTTTGAGTAAAAATACCGCAATGGCTTGCAATGACAAGGATTTTTTGTAGAGCGGTTTGTTTTGCCATCTGTGTGAGTTTTGTTGTCATTGTAAGCATTGTATGGAGTGGTGTGTGTAAAAAAAGTAATCCTCTTTGCAAACACCTGTCGCAGGTGTTTGCCCAATGCGCAAAAAATCGATATACTGTGAATTATGGCAGGATTTTATGATTTTTTTGATGTGGCGGTAGTAGGAGCAGGGCATGCCGGGATTGAAGCATCTCTTGCGTGTGCGCGAATGGGATTAAAAACCATTGTGATTACCCAGAGCATTGACGCTATCGGGCGAATGAGTTGTAACCCCTCAATAGGCGGAATTGCAAAGGGAAATATAGTGCGCGAAATAGACGCTTTAGGCGGAGAAATGGCTCGCCTTATAGACAAGTCGATGATTCAATTTCGTATGTTGAATAAAAGCCGCGGTCCTGCCGTTCAAGCACCACGAAGTCAAGCCGATAAGATAACGTATTCAGGGCTTGCACGAAAAACCCTTGAAACCACGGAAAATCTCTACACCCTCATGGACACTGTTGTTGACATTTTTACCACTCCTTCTACCACCCCCCTTCCGCCAGATTCCGATAGCCGCGCAGAAAGCGGCACTATTCCTGGAGAGCAGAGAGGGGCTTCCAATGAAAAAATGCGCAGAAAAATCACGGGAATTGCAACGGAGCGCGGACGCATTATTTCAGTTCGAGCAGTTGTTCTTACTACAGGAACGTTTTTAGGGGGGCGGATTTTTATTGGCGAGTACGATGCTCCCTGTGGACGGCTTGGGGAGGCGGCAGCGTTTGGACTTACAGCAAGTTTGCAAAAGTTAGGTTTTACAACGGGAAGATTAAAAACAGGAACTCCTCCGCGAATTTTACGCCGCACAGTGGATTTTTCACTCCTTGAATTGAACGATGGAGATGAAGAGGCTTCACCCTTTAGTTTTGAAACAGAAAAAATTGAACGACCTCTAGTGCCTTGTCATATTGTGTATACAAATAGCGAAACGCACAGAATTATCCGTGAGAATATAAATCGTTCTCCGCTTTTTTCAGGAAAAATCAGTGGAACAGGTCCGAGATATTGCCCGTCGATTGAAGACAAGGTTATGCGTTTTGCCGAAAGGGAAAGACATCAGATTTTTGTCGAACCAGAAGGTCTTGAAACCGATGAAATTTATTTAAACGGGCTTTCATCATCTCTTCCCGAAAGCGTGCAAGATGCTTTTATGCGGACTATGAGAGGATTTGAAAATGCGGTGCAGTCTCGTCCTGGCTATGCAGTTGAATATGATTATGTTGAACCAACGCAACTTTTCCCATCTCTTGAAACAAAACGGGTTGCGGGGCTTTTTAATGCCGGTCAAATAAACGGCACTTCAGGATATGAAGAGGCTGCGGGGCAAGGGCTTGTCGCTGGAATAAATGCAGGGCTGTATGCAAAATCTCACATTGCATTATGCGGACCGCTTTGCCGTCTTCCAAGCGATGTGAACGGACTTGTTTCAAGTGGTGAAAAAGGGTGTTTTTCTCCAAAAGCGGAAATGACAAACGAAGAGCGGGCGTTCTTTTATTTTGAGAGCGAAAAAAACTGCATTCGTTTGAATGAAATTGAAAAAATTGCACAAACACAAGGCGGTTTTTCAGCCTTTGATACAATTCCTGATTACAAGCCGCTTATTTTAGGGCGTGACGAGGCGTATATTGGCGTTTTAATAGATGATCTTGTAACACTTGGAACTAAAGAGCCTTATAGAATGTTCACCGCCCGCGCTGAATATCGCTTGAAACTTCGCCACGACACCGCCGACCGCCGACTTTCTCGGTATGCGTTTGAGGTGGGCTTGAAAACAAAAGAACAGTTGGCGCGTGTTGAAGAAAAATACGCTCTGCTTGATGAAATTGTCGCCTTTCTTTTAAAGAACCCAAATGCGGAAAATCCCGGTTATCCTGAAAAAATATGGGAGGCGGCAAAAATCGATCTAAAATATAAATATTACATTGAGAAACAGGATAAACGCGTTGAAAAAATGCATAGAATGGAAAATGTGAAAATTCCGCTTGCATTTGATTACGGTGCAATTCCCTCTCTTTCTGCGGAAAGTCGTACAAAGTTGGAAAAGGTGCGCCCCATCACTTTGGGACAAGCCGCAAGAATTAGCGGAATTCGCACGAGCGACATAATGCTTTTGATGGTATATTTGAAGTGATTGTGCGATGCTGACCCCTGTATGAACAATAGCAGTATTATGAAAGCAATGTAAATTGGTGGGGGAAGTCTCCCCCTGCGCCCGCACTTCGTTGCGGCCTACCCCTTCTAGCGGGGACACCCCGCAACGCCCCGTTTAAAACGGAAGACTTGCGGCACTTGATTTCCTAAAAGAAAGAAAAGAGTAGAAAAAAAGCCGCCCGTACTGACTACACGTTGGCGGCTTTTTAAGTCAAAAACGTGGAGACAGCCCGTATACTAACGGACGCTCTTTATGTAAGATACACCTTTTTTCAATTTTTTGCAAGCAAAAATTTGCACTTCACTTCTACTTTCTGCGCATACAAAAGAACACAATACAAATTACTTGACGTTATATCGGATGTACTATACAATAATAGTGCGTCCGTTGGTTGGCGGCTGTCTCCCGAACTCTACAGGCTTTGCCTGAATAAATGATGAAGGGAGGCTCGATATGATGGAAACAATTATCAGCGTGGTAATTTGTATCGCCACTATAATTGAAACTATTATATCGCTTCTCACCTTTCTAAAAGAAAGAAAAGAGTAGAAAAAAAAGCCGCCCGTGATGCCCTTACTTTGGCGGCTTTTTAACTAAAGAAGTGGAGACAGCCCGTATACTAACGGACGCTCTTTATGTAAGATACACCTTTTTTCATTTTTTTGCAAGCAAAAAATCGTTACGATATTCGGAGAGTTTGTTTCGCTAGGAACAAACTCTAGCCCTCTAATCCTCTTGCACCGTGCCACTGGTGCGTCAAGTTATTGGTGAACGTTATCGGGCGAATTGCCGCTGACTGTGCCGACTTTCATGGTGAACGTGCTGCTATTAACGACATACACACCGCCGCCACTTGTAGTCGCGGTGTTGCTGGAAATCGTGCCGGCTTCCATGGTGAACGTGCTGCTATTAACGAGATACACACCGCCGCCACTTGTAGTCGCGGTGTTGCCAGTGATTTTGCCGCCGCTCATGGTGAAATAGCTGTTGCTTCCATTAACGTACACGCCACCGCCACTTCCAACTTTGTTGCCGCTGATTTCACCTCCGCTCATTATGAACGTGCCTCTGTCATAGACACCGCCTCCATTGGAATAGTTCTCGCTGTTTCCACTTATTTTACCACCGCTCATCTCGAATGTAGCATTGTCGTTTATATAAACGCCTAGTCCGTAACCTCGAAGTCCCTCGTTTCCAGTGACCGTCCCGCCTATCATTTTAAATGTGCCGTCTCCTATATGAACACCGCTTCCGCTCCCCTGTAGAATTTTTTTGTTATTGCATACGGTCGCACCGTCACCGAGCGTTACAATCGTGGTCGAGCCGTCGATATCCAAAAGCGCTCCGCTTGCGGTGACTTTTTCTTTTCTTCCATCGAGCGTGACGTTCGTNATNGTNACGTCTCCTTGAGAAATNGTAAGCAAGNTNNCGGTGAAGCTNCTTGAAACATCGCTTGAGCCATCGTAACGCACGAGCGGCAGATTCCGCCTACCCCCCCCCTATTCGATCGAGTAAGTCGCTTTCACTGCTTGGAAGCGTGTACGCGGCGCAGACCATGATTTTTTGTGCGTATTGAGAATCAAACAGTTCGATTGCCTTTGAGAGCGTTTTCACCGCATTGCTGGCAGTCAATCCTGAATTTGCGTCACTGCCGCTTGAGGAATCAAGGTAAATCCCACCTGCTACCAACTTGCCTTCTCCGTCCATTAGTGCTATTCCGTAAGCGCCGCCGTCAATGGCAAAGCGTTTGCAGTCTTCCTCGGCGAGCGTGTAGCCTTCTGCCGCCTGCAAGATTGTGTCGCCGATTTGATACGTCGAGCCGAGTTTTATTGTGGCGACAGAGTCTTGCGAAAGCGCGTCCTGCACGTACANTTTTGGTTTGGTGGTCGCCGTANAAGCGGAAAANTCGATGANGCCNTNGGTAANCGTCGTGCTTCCNGCAAGATAGATTGAGGCAGTGCCCGTANNTGTGCTGACATCGTTTTTGAGTGTGCTGTCCTTCAACCAAAGCGAGNTGCCTAAAGGAAGAAAAACACCGCTTCCCGACGGGGACTCGCATTCGGAAATCTCCGAGCCGCTTACGGTNACAGCATAATACNTTNCACCAGNGNTTCCGCCGCCAATACNGATACCGCCACCTTTCTCTGTTGCCGTGCATGANTTTATGATGCAGTTCTTGATAATTTCTTGGTTGACANTTTCNTCAACAAGTGCAGNGACATAGCAACCTCCTCCGTNTTTTGCATTGCAATCGGTAATCGTAACNTCTTCAATCNTAAGAGGAAAGTTATATGCCATGATGNACATGCCGCCGCCGCCGCCCTGTNNTTCCGACTTACAGCCNGNGATTTTTCCGCCGGTAATCGTAAGNTTTTGCNGGTGGCAGTAAATTCCGCCTCCGCCACTGGTTCCGGNGNAAGTACNGTTCGAGACGCAGGATTCTATGGTGCAGTTTATGATTTCAGNGGAACNGGTGGTATTGGTACNATTTCCGCTCACGACAATTCCCCCGCCGNTGCNTTCCGATATGCAGTTGCTGATTGTGCCGCCNGTNATTTTGAGCGTGCCGAGANNATTGTAAACGCCGCCGCCAANAATAGAAGTACAGTTTGAGATTTTCCCCNNTGTGATGGTAAGCGAGCCTTTGTTGTAAATTCCNCCACCANNCCNTGCATCAGGATTGTCGCTATCGTTTTCGCCGGNAATGGTTACGTCTGTAAGTTCGAGCGNNCNAGAAGCGTTATAAATNCCNCCGCCGAAACCGTAGNNAGTNGCTGTGCNAGNCGNCTTGCAGCCGCTGATTTCGCAGTTTGTGATTNTNGAANNGATAGAAGNGTCGCTGANGTTATTATAGATTCCGCCGCCGTTTATCGCTGCGANACAATCGGAAATCGTGCCGCCTGAAATGNTGAGCGTGCCAGCGTTGTAGATTCCNCCGCCTCCTGAACTGGAGCTTGTTGATGTCNCCTTGCAGCCAGAAATTTTCGCCGTTCCNGACATTTCGAATGTTCCGCCTGAGGCAATGTACACGCCGCCGCCGCAGAATGTCGCCGTGCAGCCGCTGATTGTACTGCCATTCATTTTGAATGTACCGCTATAAATATACACTCCGCCGCCGTTGCTTGTCGCAGTGTTGCTGGTGATTGATCCACCGCTCATCGTGAACGCGCCGCTGTCCACATATACGCCGCCGCCGTAGAACGCAGTATTACCGTCTTCCGCATTGTCTCCACCGATAGTGCCGCCTTTCATCGTGAACGTGCCGCTATAAACACACACTCCGCCGCCGTTGCTTGTCGCAGTGTTGCTGGTGATTGATCCNCCNNTCATCGTGAACGCGCCGCTATAAANANACACTCCGCCGCCATTGCTCGTTGCTTTGCACCCGATAACTTCACAGCCTGTCATTTCAAGCGTTTTGGCGTTAAAAAAAATTCCACCGCCATTGCCANTAGCGATTCCGTTCGTGATGACGAGGTTCTCAAGCGTGAGGTTCAAATCTCTTTTTCCAGCANNTCCCANAGTAACACATNTAGCCGTGCCGTTTCCGTTGAGGACTGATTTGTTAGACGCGGAAAGACTGACAATCCTTACAGAAAGTGCTTGAGAAACGCCATTAAAATNCGCAAGCGCGGTCGAAGATGTAGCGGTCAATGTTCCGTCAACGTAGATCGTGTATTCGCTCGCGCCGTCATTTATGGCGATGATTTTATCTATGGCTTTTTGAATCGAAGCAAGCGGCGAAAGGAANCTTCCCGAATTGGTGTCGTCCGCTTCGGCTGTTTNGCCGTCATTGTAAGGCGAAGTCGTGTCGTACCAGCCGCCCTCACCGCGCACGTACACCGTTGAGGAAATCATGCTTTGCGNNATTTCTTTCGCATCGTCCTTTCCCAGTCCGTTCCAAGTGTCGGTGCACATTCCGGGAAATACGTTTATGTATTCGGAAAAAATGTGGACGATTTCACTTTCCTTCTTCACAGTGAAAGTCACTTGATATGCGCCGGCGGAAATTCCATCTCCCGCTTGCGTGACGGTGAAATCGGGCGAAGTGCCTGCCACATTAAAACGCGATTCGCCGTCCGAAGTTGTGTCGTCGATTTCAAGCGAACAACCTTCGGGCAGTTTTATTTTCAAGCTTACAGTGCCTTTCACTTTGGACGAACTGTTCACCGAAAGCGCAATTGTGCCGTTTATTTCGATTGTGTCGCCAACTATCGAAAGCCCCGTTTTGCTTCCTGAAAGCGGCGCGTTTTCTTTGGAAAAATTCGCCGCGCTTGTGCCTGCCTTGAACGCAAATATTTCAAGCGTGAGGCCGCTTGTTTCTTCGGGTCGTTGAAATGAAAAATTCAGTTTTGTTTCACCAGCATTTTCTGTCGCAGTTCCTTGGACGAAATTTGTGGACGGTGGATTTGCAGGAGATTCGCCACTATAAAGCAGCGCGGCATAGTCAAAACCTGCAAAGCCCATTGACGGCATTGCATGGCGCGAAGAGCCGTTCGAGACGCGGGCGGTTACGGTTAGAGTGCCGCCTCCAGAATTTTCAAATTGTTCGTACCCCCCCCCCCGTGATTTCTTGTGGTTTTTCAGGGAGCGAGTCCGTGCATGAGAAAAGGATTGCGGCGGCAAGCATTAGTGGAATGAAAATTGCTTTTTGTTTGAATGAAATTGATTTTTTGGCTTTCGTCATATTTCCTCCGTGCCGTGCGCTTCGCAGAGCCTTGAATAAAATTCGGCGCATTTTTATGCCGCTTCGTAATGAAATGAGAAGTGGCATTTGATATGCAAGTTTCCAACGGAAACTTGTCATGATAAAAGTATCGCGCCATTTGTGCGGTGCTTTTATCATAACTTCTTTTTAT
>JAAVAO010000005.1 GCA_014803985.1 Treponema sp. | reverse complement strand
AAAATAAGTCAAGACGACATAAACTGGGCGAGGCAGACGAGCATAGATATATGGGAGCGGGATACTAACAAAAATAAGTCAAGACGACATAAACTGGGCGAGGCAGACGAGCATAGATATATGGGAGCGCGACCAACTCACTAACAAGAGCTATATGGAGGAGCTCACACGGGAACTGGCGGAAAAACGAGCGGAGTTGGAGAAAAATCATGCAGCACTTGCAGAGAGCCATGCAGTTATTGAGGAGAAGGACGCAGCGCTAGCAGAGAAAGACGTGCAACTTTTAGCTCAAATGCGTGAGATTGAATTGTTGCGTGCAGAACTGGCTAATAAAAAAGCAACAGGGGAGTTATAATGTCCGCTGGATTTTTATCTCTGCTGTTTTGTACGCTACACTATCAAAATTGGAGAGATGGTCACGGCTTTCGCATGAAAAGAAAATTGTTGGTTTTTACACATAAACTTAAGTGTTTGTACTGGCAGCGAAGTTTCTAGTCTCGTGCGTAAGCCACAGAATTTTCCGCCGCTCTCTGCAACTTACGGAGAACACAGACCGAGTTTTTGTGTTTTTTGAGAGGAAAGCGAACAAAAATACGAGCGAGGAAGAGCAAACAAAAAGTCACACGCAGGGTTGCTCAGCCACCTTGCGACTTGATAAAGCGGCTGCGCAAGGATTGGAATGGCGCGTGAGCGGTCTCCGCTAGGAGACTGTAGGCGAATGCCGGAACCATGGAAAGCCGTGTGGGAGAATGCGCTTCGCCCATATATTGTCTATCAAAGCGGGCTTTCTTGCTTATTGTATTGGCTTTAGTTGTATCACTTTCTCTTGTTTTTGCTGTTGCTCGATGTAGCCAGAGTCTTCAAGGTATTTTCGGCGTGTTATGATGAGATTTATTAACTCTTGATACATATTATAGTCAACTTCAATTGCTATGGGCAGGATGTAGTATTCTGTTTCATCGCAGTACCGCTCTATGAATTTGGGGTCTGTTACAAAGCCTAGTGAAATCATATTTGAGATTCTGTCGGCGCACTTTAAGACTTTTGCTTGTTGGCTTCCTGTGCTGATAATTCTTTGGAGGAACTGGCTTTTTGTTTCGCCCTCTCGCTTTGTGACTTCAAGCACAAGGTTGTAGACTTTTTCTCCGTCTTCATCAACTTTGCGTATGCGGTCGTGGTCAAAATGGGGGATGTCCTCTATGCAGTCGTGTACGATGGACGCTTTCAAGAGGATGGGGTCGATATAGTCGTAGTCTATGAGGATGCCCATTGTGTCAATTTGATGACGGAACATATTTCCACCTGCATGGCGCGCCTTTCCGATTAGTTCTGTGGCGATTTGCATGTATGGGGCTAGAAAAATGTTTTGTAATTGCTCCATCTGGGTTGTGTCCATTTTCATTGGTTTTTCCGTTTTCATATCGTACAGTTGTTTTGCCATGTTCGACCTCCTTTGTTATTTGCGAAAGTGTTTTTTATTTTCCAAGTTCCCTTATGTACTCCTGCATTTTTTCTACTATATTTAATTCTTCGGAAAGTTTTTCACGCTCTGCCGCTACTGCTTCGGGAGCGGCATGTGTTGCAAAGTTTCCGTTGAGTTTTGATTGACTTCGTTCTGCATACTTTTTATGCTCTTCGAGGGATTTTTCAAATCGGACAAGAAGTTGCTCTTTATTTATGCTTTTGTCGAGTAAAATGAATGCTTCAAATCCACTGCCAACTGCACCGATTGAACTTTGTGGCTTTGCCTCTACAAATTCTATTTTTGAAATTCCACACAAGAGTTTTATTTCCTCTGTTTTTTCTCGGCAGACTTCGGCGTTGCTCTTTTTTTCAACAAGAATTGCAATGTTGATTTTATTTGCCGGATCGATTCCGCATTCAACTCGGAGCGCGCGAATTTTTCCAATCAAATCCTTTAGCACGTCAAATCGTGCAGAAATTGCAGCGTTTTCCCTTTCTGCGATAAATTCGGGGTAGGGGGCGTTGATTAACATCCCCTCGTAGGTGGAGGTGGAAAGAATTTTGTTTTTTTCACCTTTTTTTCGGTTTTCAACAATTGTATCGAGGGGAAGTTTTGAATAAATTTCTTCGGTTACGAATGGCAAGAATGGGTGAAGAAGTCGTAGGTTTTCCTCAAGAAGATTCAAAATGACTGACGCGGCGCGATCTTTCTCGTTTTCATCACCGTTTTTAAATGAAAGTTTTGTTGCTTCCACATACCAGTCGCAATATTCGTTCCAAAAGTATTCCATAAGTGCGGACGCTGCATCGTTGTAGCGATAGCCTTCCAATGCCGCACGCGCATTTTGTGCTGCGATATTGAGCCGTGTGTAAATCCATTTGTCAAGTTCCGTTAAGTCGGCATCTTTTACAGGAATTAAATTGCGCCCTTCAAGATTCATAAGGATATAGCGGCTTGCGTTCCACACTTTGTTGCAGAATCGGCTTCCCAATTTGAACGAATCTTTGTCGATTAAAATGTCCTGACCTTGGGCGCACATAAAGCCGAGCGTGAATTTCAAAGCGTCCGCGCCGTAAATGTCGATTATTTCAAGCGGATCCATTCCGTTGCCGAGCGACTTGCTCATTTTGCGCCCTTGCTTGTCGCGCACAAGTCCGTGAATGTAGATGTCGTGGAACGGCGCTTTGCCCGTGAATTCCAAGCCCGCCATTACCATTCGGCTCACCCAAAAGAAGATGATGTCGTAGGCGGTGACAAGCGCGGAAGTGGGGTAGAATCTTTTCAAGTCGGGAGTATCTTCCGGCCAGCCGAGCGTTGAGAACGGCCAAAGCCATGACGAAAACCACGTGTCCAANACATCATCGTCCTGCTTCAAATTTTTCGAGCCGCATTTCGGACAANCCGCCACGTCTTCCCGGCTTACGGTGAGTTCGCCGCAGTCCGCGCAAGTCCATGCNGGNATTCTGTGTCCCCACCAAAGCTGGCGGCTGATGCACCAGTCGCGGATGTTTTCCATCCAGTGNATGTATGTGTTTTCCCATTTTTTCGGATAGAACACGATTTCGCCATCGCGCCACGCCTTCATCGCCTTTTCCGCGAGCGGCTTCATTTTTACGAACCATTGTTCGCTCAAGTAAGGCTCGACGACCGTCGCGCAGCGATAGCAATGTCCCACCGAGTGCGTGATTTTTTCTTCCGCCTTGAAAAGTCCCTGCGCCTGCAAATCTTCGATGATAAGCGCGCGCGCTTTTTGGCACGAAAGTCCGCGATATTTTTCGGGAACATTTTCGTTGAGCGTGCCGTCGGGATTCAAAATATTGATGATTTCCAAATCGTGCCGCTTTCCCACCTGCCAGTCGTTCGGATCGTGAGCCGGCGTGATTTTCACCATTCCAGTTCCGAATTCCTTGTCAACATACGTGTCGGCGATGAGCGGAATTATCCTTTCCGTGAGCGGAAGGCGCAATTTTTTTCCGACGATATTTTTGTAGCGTTCGTCTTCGGGATTCACCGCCACAGCCGTATCGCCCAAAAGCGTCTCGGGGCGCGTCGTCGCGATTTCGATTTTCGTTGAACCGTCGGGCGCAGGGCCGTCCGCAAATTCATACCAAATGTGATACATCGCGCCGGCGGTGTCCGTGTGATCCACTTCGTCGTCCGCCAAAGCCGTTCCGCAGCGAGGACACCAGTTGACCAAATAATTTCCTTTGTAAATAAGTCCGCGTTCATAAAGAGTTACGAAGACATCGCGCACCGCGCGGCTCAAGCCTTCGTCCATCGTAAAACGCTCGCGCTCCCAGTCGGTGGAATTCCCGAGTTTTTTTTGCTGCTTGCAAATCGTCGCGTGATGATCGTCTTTTACCGCCCACGTTCTTTTCAAAAATTCTTCGCGTCCCAAATCGTTCCGGGATTTTCCTTCTTTTTTGAGCGCGCGTTCCACAACGTTCTGCGTGGCGATTCCGGCGTGATCCGTTCCCGTGACCCAAAGCGTGTTGTCGCCCTTCATCCTGTGATAGCGCACGACGATGTCCTGCAAAGTATTGTTGAGGCCGTGCCCCATGTGAAGAACGCCTGTAACGTTCGGCGGCGGAATTACTACAGAGTATGTTCCGCAGTTTTTACAGGAACAAAAATTGTTATGTATTGGAGAANCTTCATCGCTTGCTGGCTTGAAATAATTGTTTTTTTCCCATTCAGAATAAATCCGTGTTTCAAAGTCTTTTGGATTATATGCCTTTTCTAATTCTATCGCTTTCATAGTAGAAAAGTATATCGAATTTTTATAAAAAAAAAAATACTTATTGATAAAAAAGTATGTATATGAATNAAAAAAAGAGTGCAAANAACTGTTTTGGACAAANCAGANCAAGATAAAAATTATGAGATGCTGTATAGTGCTGCCATTGTGAGCCGTTGCAAGGGCGCGANAACCCTTGAGGATGAGCGGGGGTACTGTGTGAAAAGAATGGTTGATGGAGGAGGGAGTGTGTGGTATATGTGGAAGGGGAGTGGGAATTTATTCTTCGTNTCTTTATATTCATGGATATGAAGATGGNGNTTTTACTAAAAATGCGTTGAGAAAAGCATAAAAAAATTGACAGATAGCGATAAAACAGTTTGACAAAGATTATTTCTCTAAATATAATGAGAGTAATAGTGTTATCTGAAGTTTGTTCCGATAATTAAAATAGAATTCCGTTTTTGGAATGGTATATCTACCGAAGGAGATTTACATGAAAAAGGTCTTTAATGTCCTTGTAGTCTTTGCTTTGCTTTTTGGATTTTGTATTCCTGCTTTCAGCCAGGTTAATTCGATGAGCATGACATCAGCAAAGATTGATGATTTCGACACTGAGCCTGAGGATTGGAAATGGACTGTGAACGCCAGTCGATTTATTTCAGAAGATTACCCGAAATTTAAATATTTCGATGGTATCGCAGACGCTTTGCGATCGTTTCATGAAGGTGAAAATGATCCGAAAGTTTTTGGCGTTAAAGTTGCATTTGACCGAAAGGGTGACAACTGGTTTGAGATTTTTCCCTCAAATGATGATGGTCCTTATGAAATTCCTCTGAAAGGCCATGTTTCAACTCTTGATTTTTGGGTCTGGGGAGCAAATTATTTGTATTTCCTAGAGGTTATGGTTCGAGATGCAAATGGTGTTGTTCATGTTTTGCCCGCAGGAAGCCTTACTTTCAACGGTTGGAAGAACATCATTATAAAGATTCCTGGCTGGATGCAACAAAAGTCAAAACTTCGTTCTGGACCAAAAAATCTCACGTTCCTTGGATTTAGGGTTCGTACGGATGGTTCTGAATATGTTGATGACTTTGTTATATATTTTGACAACATTAAATATATGACAAATCCTATTCCAATTATATTTGATGGCTATGAATTCTTGGATATGGATTTTAGCGATGCAGAAACCGGGGGTGGTGCTGGTTCGGATGCAAACGATGCAGAGACATCTTCTGCGGATTCTTCAGAGGAGGTTAACTAATGAAAAAGGCACTTATTTCAGCACTTGCTTTAATCATTGCTTTTGGAGCGTTCGCGCAGAATAACAGCGTTGCAGACAATCAAAATGCTGAAACGGTCGGTAATGATTCGGGACTTCAGGCGTTGCGTGAGGTTTCCCTTGATAAATTTGAGCGGGAAGGTTCTTGGACTGTTCGTATGTCATCTGATTTTGGAGTTATTTCGAGCCGTCTTTTTGAAGGAAACCCTTCTATGAAAGAGCCTTTGGAGGAAGATGAAGGCAACGAGGATACCGACACACAGGTTCTTGGCGTGAAAGTCGAGTTCTTTAAACGTGGCGTGAATTCATTCTATATTTTATCACAAAGGCCAATTCCTGTTGAGGGAGTGACAAAGACAATTTCATTGTGGGTTTGCGGACGAAATATGGATCACGATATGTATGTCTTGATCGAAGATTATTTTGGACGCAGTTATGAACTCTATATGGGATCTCTTGGATTTACTGGTTGGAAAAAACTTACTGCCGTGGTTCCTGCAAGTCCTGATGGAGAACGTGGTATTGTTCAGCATAGCGCATACTATGGCGAAAGACCTGGTGTTCGCATAACTGGCTTTAGGATTGATTGCAATCCTGTTCTTGCGCGTGGTTCATACTATATGTATATTGACGATCTTCGTTGTGTTACAGATCTTTACGATTTGGAACACAGAGATGAAGATGATATGTCTGATAACTGGTAATTTCATTTATAAAATGTGATTTTTTAACACGCTTTTCGTTATGAGGAGCGTGTTTTTTATTTTNTGCGTTATGTTGTTGGTTCTAAAATTATGGAANTCTTTNACGAAAACGCTTTTGATGAAGAATTGTTCTCTCGGTTTTTAAGAACAGATTGTGATAGAGCGCGTTTTATCCTTGATTTTTTTTATGCACACTCCCTAAAAGCATATATTATGCCAGTGTGCGCTAAAAATCATATATATGTTTCATTTGAGAGGGAATGTTACGATTCAAAAAGCAAAATAAAAACAGTGCTTGCTCATTATGACCGCGCAAAAAATGTGCAGGGGGCAAACGACAACAGTTTTGCNGTGTTTGTTTTAATGCATTGGGCGGTGGAGNTGGCACGACTGAAAAAAAATCACAATGTGAGGCTGATTTTCACTGACGGCGAAGAAGCGATTGGCGATAACTTGAATGAATTTTCAGTCACTGCTCAAGGTTCTTATAGTCTTGCATCTCTTTTTAAAAAACTCAAGATTACAAATGACTTGGTTTTTGTTTTTGACGCAATGGGAAGAGGAACTGTTCCTGTTCTTGCAAAGCGTTGTTTTTCAGAAAAAACGCATTTTTCATTGCCTCGTTCGTTTTGCAGGAAATTTTCATCTCTTCAAAATATCGCNCTTTCGATTTTAATTGCTTCTTCTGAAAATCNAAAAATTCTGCCGCTTCCCTATAGCGATAATGCGGGGTTTATTGCGCGTGGAATTCCTGCCGCAGAAATAACGATGCTTCCTCGAGAAGAGGCTCTTTTGTATGAAAATGCACTTGTTGAAAATCCTGACTTGGAAGATTTTGTTATGAATAGAAGGCTTCCNCAAAATGCATCTTCAGTGGAATTTGAGGCACAACTTCCGCTTTCATGGAGACTTTTTCACGGTGAAAACGATTGCCAGTCTTCCTTGACCATTTCAGAAAGTACGCGTGTGTTTAAAAAAATTCTTTACANACTTTCAGATTTTTCATTTCCAATCCGATAATGCTAATATGGACTTCAAGGAATTGTTTCAGGTTTTAAAAAGTGTGTTCTCAAGTGAAATAGTTATAGGCACTGTTATTGTGGTTTTTTTATATATGAGATTCTGTTCCTTTGTTGCAAATTANGTGAAGAAGCCNCCAAAGCCCAAAAAAAAGCCCTCTCGCGCAACTCCTGCCCCCGCCGCTCGCAAAACCGCTGAAAATGCAAATGCTGAAGAGGAACAGGACGAGTAATAGNGNTTTACTTTCTGTTTGCATNATNAAAACTCACAACAACTGACATAATGAGGTTAGTTTCGTTTTAGTGCAATGCGGTCTTTCCATAGGTGTTTTTCTANTTTTATTTTGTTTTCATATAAAAGTTGGTTTATGCATTCTTCAAATTCTTCATACCACCATATATTGACTCCAATGAATTTGCGAGAATACTCATTTATTTCAGAAAGTGCTTTTTCTTCAAGGNTTTGTCGTGTGTAATATCTATTTTTGNGCTTCACAAGNNGCAAAANATAATCTGACAGGGATGGAANTTCGTCTCCTGGAATGCGTTTAAAAATCATATTCCCGCTGTTTTTTCGCCTTTGATTGTCGCACAAATCGCAGCCATCGCAAACAACTTTTTCTCCGCCGAGCGCGTCAAGAAGTATTTGCCTCCTGCATGTTGTGGTGTTTGCAAATTTGTGCATAACGGCNTTTCGACTTGTTTTTTCAAACGCNCTGAATTTTTTTTCATCTTCACTGTTCCACAGTAANAGTGCGTTTGCTATTTCGCCATCGCGTCCTCCGCGTCCTGCCTCTTGAATGTATGCTTCTGCTGTTTCNGGCGCGTCAAGATGAATTACCGTTCGGATATTTTTTTTGTCAACTCCCATTCCATAAGCGCATGTTGCACAGAGAATGGCATCCGTCCTATCGAAAAACCATTTTTCAATTTCAGANTTTTCGTTTCTNTCAAGCCCTGCATGGTAAAANCGTGCGGTCTCCTCTCCATAAACAAAGTTGATGTTTCGTGACATNTCTTCGGCGCGATTTCTTGTTCCGCAAAAAATAATCAGAGGGCGGGCTTCTGTTTTTGCAAGAAACAANGCGGCTGATTGTTTGGATGATGTTTTTTTTACGTAGTAATGAATGTTTGGACGATCACTTTCGCTTCTTACGATGTGAGCCATCCCGTCAAAAAGAATGGCAGAAATCTGCTCTAAAANCTCTTGAGATGCAGTTGCGGTGAATGCCGTGACAAGAGGGGCATTGAGCCTTTTTATGATTTTACCCAGTTCGAGGTAGGANGGTCTAAAGGAATTCCCCCATTCGGAAACGCAGTGCGCTTCGTCAATTGCTATGTGGGATATATTGAATGTGGAAAGACTTTGTAAAATACTTTCGGACAAAAGAATTTCTGGATTTGCAATGATTATTTTTGCTCCGTTTTTTATGCGTTCATAATTTTCTTTTTTTTGTTCTTCGTTCATTCCTCCCCGAAACACAACACAGTTTAATNCGCTGCTTTTCATTCTTCGCTCTTGGTCGCTCATTAAGGCGAGNAATGGATANATTACAAGCGTCGGTCCGTCCAAAAGCAAGGCGGGTATTTGAAAGCACAATGATTTTCCCGCTCCTGTTGGCAAAAGCACTATTTGTCTGCCTTTGTAAAAAGAATCTGCGCCGTCTGTATATGCGTCTAAAATGGNATGAGGATGTACAAGGGGATTNGTAGAGTCTTGATTTTTTAGGTGTTTGTATGCATCAATGATGTTTGCGATTACAAGCCGTTGCCACGGAAACAAGTATGTTATCCCAAAATGTGCATTCGCCAGTTGTGTTACTTCATCGTCACAAAAAATAAACTCCTCATCGGCATCAATTTTTTCATTNTCCATAANTTTTTTCTCCATTACTTGTAGNTCGAATGTCGAGTTTTANACTTTTANATACTGTGGGCGGCTTGTTGCTTACGTTCGCTTCGCTCACGTCGCAGACTTCACCTGCTTACGAGTTTNCAATGCAAANNNGNGNNCAAAACCGATNNCGGAAGTNTATGGCANCCCACTAGCCAGTTTTGCAACACCAANNCCCTGTGACNGGAAGTTGAAAAATAAAAATGAGAAAATNGATGCATCTTCCNCCAGTTTTCTATAATAGATATAGTAATTTTTGAGTGAATTTCTGAAGTCAACATGCGAATAAAATAAAAAATTATAAAAATTGTGCTGTATGTATAGGGGCGAATGTATNGAAACTANGCTGTTTATCGNTTTTTTGATTTTTTCTTTTTGCGGAATTTTTTGCGTTCTGACAAAGTTTCTATAGTTTCGTTTCGNTTTATGAACATAAGGATTTCAAATGCAATTGCTACGAGTGCACATAAGTGTGGCAGCCAATTTCCCAGTAGCAAATAAGTAGTTGTTCGTCTTTTATAAACAGGAATTTTTACAGTTGTTGCCGTCTCTTCAAACAGTGGCATGTCGGCGATTACGTCTCCTTTTGGAGTTATGACTACAGAATACCCAGAATTGGTGGAGCGTGCCATCGTTGTTCGCAACTCTATTGTTCTGTAAGCGGCGACTACAAAGTGCTGGTATTCTGCCGATGCCTTGAGTGACCATGAGTCATCCGTGATGTTCATAAACAGTTCAGAGCCGTTTGCAACTAACGGTCTGCACACATCGGGGAAGGCATCGTCAAAGCATATTGGTGCGCTTATTCTCACATACGGACGTTTGTTTTCCTCTTCAATGTGCTTTGTGTATGGCTCACTGTAGGGGTCAGCCAATGAAATCACTTTTACAGCGGACTTTTTTGCATTGTCAACTGCCGTTCCTTTTATGTCGAAGTAAACATATTGGTCACCCGGAGTCCAGCCCGCTGAAATTCCTATCACTTTTTTAAAGAACTGTGCAACTGCTGGAACATCTGAGAATGGTAAAACTTCTGCAAGAGGAACAAGNTGATTTTTTCCATACGCACCGCGGAAATTTCCATTGTTATCAAACAGGAGGGCCGCATTGATTGAGCGGCGAGGTTTTTGACTCATTCTGTATGACCCTCCTAAAAGGAACGGAACTCCTGTCTTTCTAATAAAGGGGATGAGAGGTTCGTCCGCTGGATAGCGGTTGTAATGTGAAAGGGAGTATGGAAGTGCGTGTTTTAAGCAGCCNTCGCTCCACACGACTATGTCGGCTCTTTCGCCTGTTGCCGCAAGTTTTTCAAGTTGCTCTTTGGTGAGTCTTTGTGAAGTGAGAATTGTTTNGTCGTCGCTTTCCTCTTTCCATGGGTCTGCGTTCTGTTGAATTAAAATCGTGTTGAGATATTTTATTGGTTTTTCAGGTTTAAAATATTTTATGCAGCCATATATGAATGTCAAAATAAAAAGCGCGATAAAGAATAAGAATATCTTGATGTATGAAAACAATGCAAATGATTTTGAGAATTTTCCAGTTTCAAGATACAGCAAATATCCTTCTGAAAGGACGGACACAAAAAGACAGGTTAAGAATGTTACGCCATACGTTCCCGTTATGTCTGCGATTTGAATGAGAATTTTCCAACGGTATACAGTTGTTGAAATAGTTCCCCATGGATAGCCAAACCAGCCGCACGACTTAATCCATTCATAAACCACATACACTATGCAAAACCACAACGCCCTGAACGGAATGAACTGTGCATAAAACGGAGATGAATGTATTCTCAAAATTTTATTACTCTTGATTCTTGCAAAAGGCGAGTAAAGGGTAAGGCCAATAATTGCGCCGATTACACCTGTTCCGACTGCCGATGCTCCGAGCGTTAACGCTGCAAAATCCTTGAAGAAGCCAAGCCAGTAACTTGAGCATATATGCACCGTGAAAGTGTGAAGCCCAGTTAAAAGTGCCGCCTCGCTATACGAAGAAAAGCGCGTGAAGGCTATATAAAGCGGAACAAGAGAGAGTATTCCTATGAGTGGCTGTCCAAAGTGAAAAATTTCGTTTGGCAAGGCAAGTGCCAGCATAAGTGCGGAAAAAAGTATGTAAAAAACTTGTAAAAATCGATTCATACGTTTATTATATTATATAGTCAAAATGCGAGTTTTACACTTTTATATTATGAAGGCGGCTTGTTGCTTATGTTCGCTTCGCTCTCGTTGCGGGCTTTGCCGTGCGACCTTTACGGGTTTGCACTACCACTCCATTCCTTCGGAACGGGCATAGCCAGCCTCTACAGTTCTTGCTGCAATCAAACTCAATATTTGACCTACATAATATAGTAGTAAGAATAATTTAAAAACGCAATAACTTAGATGGCTTGAATTTCAATCTTTTTGCGCTGGGAAAAAATTATGGATACTGTTTACAATGCTCATCTGACTGAATACGGTGTGAAACCCGATATTATTGCGACTGCTCCCGGACGGTTTCATCTTATAGGTGAACATTCGTGGTTTTTTAAGGACAAAACTCTTTCTATGGCGGTGAACTTTCCTGTGTATGTGGCAGTTTCAAAGCGCAAAGACCAAACGTTCCATTTTTATTTTAAGCAGTTTGCTGACAGGAAAAAAACTTCACTGTCGTCTATAAAATTTAAAAAAGAGGATAATAAGTGGGCGAACGCCATAAAATCAGTTATATATGGATACACTTCAGGCGGATACTCTATTTCTGGCTGCGATATAACTGTTTTTTCGGAGACGCTTCCGTCCGCTGGCTTTGGAATTAAAACCGCCATAAAAATTGCTTTGCTGATTGCGTTTCGTTCTCTTTTTGATATACATTGCGAGGATTCAAAACTTCTTCAGATAATTGAGCGCGGAAATAGGATTTTTCTGGGGCAGGAAAACTACAACGCCGATAATTTTGCGGCATTGTATTCTCAAAAAGGCTGTATGCTTGTTACAGACCATGACAAGAATTCGTATGAAAATATAAAAATTCCTTTTAGTGACAATACAATTTTTCTTGTGGACTTAAAAGTGCCTCGTGTTCATCTGTGGAAGGAGGAAACTCTTTTTGAGCCTGAAAACGCTTTATATCTAGGGGATTTGAAGGAAACAACATCGAGGGTTTTTGGCGGTTGGCAGTATGTGAATGATGTTACAGACATAGACGAGATGCTTTCTGTCGTTAGCAAGGATACAAAACGAAAGTTGCTTTGCATTATACGGGAACACAAAGATGTTTTGGAAGCGATTACAGCCCTGAAGAAAAATGACTTTAGTCGGTTTATGCGGGCGGTAAATCATAGTTATGAAAGTTTGAGGGATTTGTATAACCTTTCATGCCCGGAAATAGATTGGATTTTAAAAAGAGTTGCTGAAATTGAGCCGAACCTTGAGTATAAAAGAGAGCCTGTTTCTTGCGGGCGAATTACAGGCAAGGGGTTTGGAAGGTGTGTGTACACAATTTTGCGCGGACAGGACATTCAAAAATTCAAAGAAAAGCTTGTTGAATATGAACATGTCTTTGATTTTCATCCGACATACTATGAAGTTCATAGTGTCGATGGGGCGAGGATTGTGAGCGAACAGGAGTTATGATAAAAGCACTGCACAAATGGCGCAGTACTTTTATCATGACAAGTTTCCGTTGGAAACTTGCATATCAAATGCCACTTCTCATTTCATTGCGAAGTGGCAGGAGTTTTAGATGAATATACTGATTTCAAATGATGATGGAATAACTGCGAAGGGAATACAATTTTTGACTTGTGCGATACGGCAGGCAGGTCACACTGTTTTTGTGTTTGCGCCGTCTAGAAATCGTTCGGCAATTTCAAATGCGATCACCATGTGCAATTCCTTTTCCATTGAATGCGTTGGAGAAAAAGAGTGGTCATATAGTGGAACTCCTGCCGATTGCGTAATTGCGGCGTTTAGAAGTGGGCTTATCCCTGAAAAAATCGATGCAGTCTTTGCAGGAATAAATGACGGGGCGAATCTTGGAACGGATATATTGTATTCCGGAACGTGTGCAGTGGCAAGACAAGGCGCGCTGTATAATGTTCCGTCTGTTGCATTGAGCATTGACTTTAGTGAGGTGCAGAGTGACGAAGTGTGTTGTGACAAGGCATCATATTACAGACGAATGGCTGATTTTGCGGCGAAAAACATAGATGCATTAGTTGCTCTTGCAAAAAAAATGGAAAACCGCGCATTTGTAAATGTCAATGCGTTTGCCGTGGAGAAGTGGAGGGGAGCGCGTGTTGCAAAGTGTCTTGCGCGTCGGTGTTATTGCAACGATGGAGTGCGCATTTTTGAAGGAGACGATGGAATGCTATCCGCGGAATTTATTGGCAATAATCCCGAAACACAGAATGCGTGCGAAAGCGATTTTGCATTGTGCGAGGAGGGGTTTATATCGGTTTCATGCGTTCAAGTTGAGCCAAATTGCTATGAAGTTCTAGACGACTTTCATTTTTCATTGTAAAATGTAGTCATGGTGGGAAATATGAAAGAAAATTCGTTGTCTTATGGACAAGAGCTTTTTAATCAAAAAAAATATTCGGATGCACTTGCGTTCTTTTTATCGCTTTCTTCTGACTCTGAAGAAGAAAATATTGAGATTGCATACTATTTGGGGCTTTCTTATGCAAAACTTTCTCGTTATGAGGATGCGCTTGTGTATTTGGAGCAGGTGGTTACATCTTCCGATGACAAGGAACGTGTTTTGCAGTGCCGGTTTATACTGGCGGTGATTTATTCTATTTCGGGCAGAAAAAGGCTCGCCTCGTTTGAATTGGAGACGCTCCTTGAAGCGCATTATAAAAGCGAGTTGGTGTATGCTGCATTGGCTTTTATCTCATGGGAAGAGAGCGATGTTGAGAAGTGTCTCGGCTACTATGAAAAATCCCTTTCGGAAAATCCCGATAACATTACCGCGTTGAATGGAATTGGGTATGTGCTTGCCTGTGAGGAAAAGGATTTGACGCGCGCTCTTTCCTTTTGCAAAAGGGCGGTGGACTTTTCTCCGAATTCTGCCGCTTGCCTTGACTCTCTCGGCTGGGTTTACTACAAGCTCGGTCTTTTTGACGAGGCGAGAAAATATCTTGAAAAGGCAAGCGCAATTGATGGTTCTCGAATTGAAATTGCAAGGCATTTAAGGGCGTTGTCCCTTGTTGGAGAGAACGCATAAATGAAAAGGCTTTTTGTGGCGGCAGTTTTATTTTCTCTTGTTTTTGGTGGTGCTTTTGCTCAGGATAATGCAGGGCTTTATGCGTCTGGTGAATATAGAACTGCTGAGGAGGCTCTTGCAGCGCAGGAATTTCGCCGTGGAGTGCAAGCGTATTATCGGGGGGCGTTCAATGAATCCTTGATGCAGTTTGAAAAGGCGATTGGCTATCTTCCAAGCGATAATTTGATTTTGGATTGGATGGGAAAGGCGTATTATTTTTCTGGCATGGGTGGAACGGCGTTGCAGCAATGGACAAGGGCTGCGGAAAATGGATATGGCGGTCTTCTTTTGCAAAATAAAATAGAAATTGTGAGTGAAAGAAGAGTTTTTGTTCCCGGCGATGCAAAGCAGGATAAATACACAGAGGCGGGCAGTTTTTCAGGTTTTTACAACGGCACGTTGCTTTTTTCACAGCCAGTTTCGGCATTGGCTAATCCCGATGGAACGTTTTGGGTGTTGTCCTATGGCACAAACGAACTGCTTCTTTTCAATGTAAATGGATTTGTAATTGACCGAATACCCGGCCCGATAAATGGATTCGACCGTCCGCTTGATATAATACGACTTGCATCGGGCGATCTGCTTGTTTCAGAATTTGCAGGGGATAGGCTTGCTCTTCTTGATTCACGGGGAAAATTCAAGAAGTATTTTGGCTCTAAAGGGCGAGGCGCAGGGCAAATGGTGGGGCCTCAGTATATTGCTCAAGATGTGCGGGAAAATGTTTTTGTTTCTGATTATGGAAATCGACGTGTTGATGTGTTTGACAAAGATGGAGAGCCCTTGTTTTCTTTTGGCGAGGCAAATGGTTCTTTTGAGGGGTTGAAAGGTCCTACAGGAATCGCTGTCATTGGAAACGCTGTCTACATTGCAGATGATATTGACGGTTGCATCTATGAATTTGATATTTCAGGAAATTTTAGGCGCAATGTAGTTGAAAAAGGGGCTTTTTCTAAACCTGAAGCGTTAAAGGTGTGGAACGATTATATTGTTGTTTGTGATACAAATAAAATATTTTCAATTGATGTGCGTTCCGGGGCGATTTTTGAAAATATGACAAGCGGAAATGCACCGTCAAGATTAACCTCTGCCGTTCCTGATGTGAATGAAAATGTTATTGTCACTGATATGAAGTCAAATGAAGTGTGTGTTATGGCAAAAATGCAGGAAGTGGTTGGCGGACTTTTTGTTCAAATTGAAAAGGTGTATTCGGAAAACTTTCCTGAAGTGACGCTGGAAATAAAGGTTGAAAATCGATATAGCGGGCCTTTGGTTGGTCTTAGGGAAAATAATTTTTATATTACAGAGGAAAAAAGACCTGTTTCAAACCTTCGTTTTAATGGGGCGGGGGCGGATCTTGATTTTGCAGATATAACGATTTTAATAGACAGAAGCGCGTCGTCAAGAAATTTTAATGTTTCAGGTGGCGTTGAAAATTGTGTGCGAGAGATTGCGCGGGCGATGAATGGAAAAGGCGTGTTAAAAATAGTTTCTGCGGGAAGCATCCCTGCCCTTGAATATAGCGGAGTTCCTGAAGGGGCGGTTAATTTTAGTGAAAGCGCGTTAAAAACTCCGATTTCTGACGTTGTTCCGTTTGATCTTGCCTTAAGGCTTTGTGCAAACAGTTTGATTAACGCTGAAAAAAAACGCGCGATTATTGTTATTGGTTCTGGAAAAATTACTCAAGATGCTTTCTCTAATTATTTGCTTTCGGAAACCGCCGCTTATTTGAAGAATAATTCAATTCCCTGCTACTATGTGGAGGGATTTGCTATGGGAAAAATAGATGAAGAGATTGAATATATTGTGAAAAATACGTGTGGCAAAGACTATCATATTTGGAGGGAGGAAGGACTTTCAGAAATTATAAACGACATTGTCTCTCTGCCGAATGGATACTATTCTTTCACATACACTTCTGCACTGGGGGCGAATTTCGGTGAAAAGTATCTTCCTGTGGAGGTGGAAACATATCTTTTAAATCGCAGTGGTCGCGATGAAACAGGTTACTTTGCCCCTCTGCAATAGTCGCGATGCTTTCAATCCTTACAATAACAAAACTGGAGCAGGAAAGAAAAAAGGATTGAAAGGGAAAGAGGATGGGGCTCCGCTTTCCCTTTCTCCAAGATATCAACCAACTATCTAGTTTTTCAAAAGGCTAATCGTTACAGATACTAACTGCGAGTTTGCAAAGTAAACTCGGTAAGCAGGGCTTGCCCTGCGCCCAGAAGTCAAGCGGTAAGAAACAGTAACTGAAATAGCGTTGCTGTTTCTTACCGCGAGTTTTTTTCAAAAACTCGCCTATTTCACTGCCTGCTCTCGCAGGCCAAATTACGTTTGTAGAAAATTGATATTTTCTGCAAACTTAATTTTTAAGAAGGAATAAAAACTGAAAAACCAATGAACCTTCCGCAAATTTACAACCCTCTAGTCAGTTTTGCGTGAAGCCGAGCATTGCGAGGTAGCAAAACTGAAGGCGAAAGTCAAGGAATAGAAATGAAAAACCAATGTATCTTTCGCCCTTTCCGCTATTATTCTTCAAATGTAAAGTCTTTTGTGAAGAAATCGGGGGTGACGGCAGCCATATTTAAACGAACTTCCCAATGCAAGTGGGGGCCTGTTGCAAGCCCTGTAGAACCTGAAAGACCGATTTTCTCTCCCTGTTTTACATAGTCGTTTTCTTTAACGTCAAGGCGACTCAAATGGTAGTATAGACTGTAAAGCCCTGGAAGATGTTCAATGACAATGCTCCAGCCAGTGGAAATGCGCTCTTCCGCCAGTACAACCCTTCCTTCTGCACAGGCAAAGACGTCTGTTCCTTCTGGAACTCCGTAATCATGTCCGTAATGCTGTGAGTTTTCACTTGTGCCGTCCGTATACTTGTATACGCGCTTGTCGCCAAAATGCGCTGTCATTCGTTCTGATTTTACAGGTTTGATGAATGGTTTTAGTGTGTATACATTGTTTGGCTGCGCAGTTCCTAAAATGGTGTTCAATTTTTCAATTTGAGCCATTCGTTCTGCGCTCATATTTTGCTTTATATTGGAATTTGCCTCGTTTAGGTCAAGCACTTCGCGTTCAAAATGACGCGCCTCAACTTCAAAGGGAAGTGAAAATTCTTTTTCGATTTCTGTAGGCGTTGAAAAAATCACTTTTAGGGAGTAGTCCGCATTGGTGTCTGTCCACAGCGAAAGGGGAATTGACGCAAGCAATTCTATGTTCGCTGTTTTCCGTGCCTTTTGATTTATTTGATAAAACCGCGCGGAGTCAATTTTTTTTCCGTCCTTTATGAGTTGCAATACTCCTTGCACTTCTGCTTGCGATTTTCTTTTTTGATTTTTTATTCCGCGCACACTCATTCGTGCAAAAACTGCTTCTCCTGGACCTGCGCTTTCGTTATAACTGACAATGCCAGAACAGCCTGCGTTTTGAAATGAAACTGTGTTTGCAAAAAGCGATGTGCAAACCAAGATGCCTGTTAATAAAAGCACCGTTTGTTTTGTTTTCATAATTTCCTCTCTAATAATTTCAATGTGAAAATGGTACTTTTTATTTAAAAAAAATGCAAGAATTATAGAAGAAATTATGTATATCATTGCGAGACTGTCTGCCAGCGAACAGCCGAAGTGATTATTGTTGTAGGACAAAGCCCTGCTCACCTAGTTTTGTACACTACGTTACCAAAAGTGGCTGGGGCTACCTTCTGCATTGCTTCGCTACCGTAAGGGGGTTCATATAAAAATGCTGTCACGCCCTGCTTGCCCAGTTTTGTATGCGACTTTGCAACGCAAACTCGGTAGCAATCCCGTAGGAATTGCGTACTTTACGAGAGCTGGCTAGTGCTTTTCTATTTGTTTTTTTATTCCTCGACTTCTGCCTTTTGTGCTATAATAATGGTATGCGATTTAAAGGTTTTTGTTTGTGTGTTGCTTTTTCCATCGTTTGTTTTTCTTGCTCTAAAAGTCCTGAAATGACACTTGAGGAAATTGATAAAATTACTTCGGGGCAGGATCGCCTTGTTTTGGATAAAACGGTTTCAAAGCCGTGGCGTGGTGAAAAAATGAATGCAGGTAAAGTTGGCGGAATATGGTATGATTCTATTCTTTCTGATCCGAAGACGTTTAATCAACTCATTGGCGAACGCGATTCTTCTTCAAACTCTATTATTTCTATGACTTTGGATTACCTTGTGGATTACGATGCATTTGAGCGCACGTGGAAACCGCATATTGCGTTTTTCGACATTGAAACGAACAATAAAACGGACACTCTCATTGTTCATTATATGTTGCGAGAAAATCTTTTTTGGACGTATCCAGATCGAGATGAAAAAATTCCTGTTACGAGCGATGACTTTGTTTTTTGGTATAACGAAATTGCCGGTGACGAGCAGTTTCAGTCAAGTGGGTATGCCCAGCAGTTAGTTTCTATGCCTGATGGGAGCGAACGACGAATTGAGTGTGTAAAAATTGATGACAGGAGATTTGACTTTGTTTTTCCGCGCATTGTGGCAGATCCTCTTCTTGCAACTAATATGTCGCTTTGTCCTTCTTTTATTTATCGGGAGGCAAAGGAACGGGGAGGCGCAGAAGCAGTGAAGGCTCTTTTTTCCGCTGATGTAGATGTGAAAACACTTCCGTCATGTGGAAAATGGTATTTGACGGAATACGCGCCTTCACAGCGACTGGTGTTCAAGAGAAATCCCTATTATTGGGAAAAAGACGAGAATGGAAATTCAATTCCCTATATGGAGCAGATGGTTTTTCAGATTGTGGGCGATATGAATACAGATTACCTTTTGTTTAAGCAGGAAAAGACGGAAAGTTATTTGGCAACTCCTGAAAATGTGAGTGATGTTGTTGAAAATCAAAAGGACAATTACACTGCGTTCAATGCAGAGGGAAGCATGGGGGCGCAATTTTGGAGTTTTAATCAAAATCCGAAGAATTCTACAAGCGACTATTACCGGTGGTTCACAAATAAAAAGTTTCGGCAGGCGATGAGTTGTCTTTTAAATAGAGAGCGGATTATCGAGCAGACGTATCGTGGTCTTGCAGAGCCAACATATTATATGTTCCCTGAAGCAAATCCATTTTATAATGAGGAAATTACGCTGCAATATCGATTTGATGTGGAACGGGCGTTGCGCTTGCTTGAAGAGGCGGGGTTTTCTCGCGATTCCAGTGGTGTAATGCGTGATTCTGAAGGCATAAAAGTTGAATTTGACCTTACAATCGCCTCTTCAAATACAATTACGAATGACATTGCGCTTATTATCGCGGATGAATGCGCAAAAGTGGGCATAAAAATATATATTCGACAAATTGACTTTCAAAAGTTGATTGAAATGTTAACTTCTTCGTATGATTGGCAGAGCGTTATCATAGGTTTTGGAGCTATTCTTTTTCCCTCGCAGGGAAGCAATGTGTGGCCTAGTTATGGCAATTTGCATTTGTGGCATCCATTGCAAGAAAGTCCTGCAACAGAGTGGGAGGCGCGGATAGACTATCTTTATAACGAGGGATGCTATACAATTGATAAAAACGAAGCGAAAAAAATATGGGATGAATATCAGGCAATTATATTGGAGGAGTGTCCGTTGTTGTATCTTGTGCGTAGTAGAAGCGTTTGGGCGATTAGGAATAAGTGGGATTTGAGCAATGTGTATTATGATAATTTAAATGGAATAAAGACTGACTGGGTTTTTGTGAAATAGTAAGTCAAAGGACAAGTTTTATTGCAGTAAGGATTGTAGGGACTGGCGAACCTGCGACGTGAGCGAAGCGAACGTAGGCAACAAGCCGCCCATATTATAAAACTAAAAAACTTGCATTTTGACATATTAGAAGGATTAAAACAGGCAACTGAAATGGCGTTGCCTGTTTTAATGCGAGTTTTGAAAAGATAGAAAGAACATTCTTCACTACGCCTTTGCGAATGTTTTTCATATTTTCAAAAACTCGCTTATTTACTGCCGTTTTCATTTGTTTGGTGGGGGCTAAACAGAGAATATGCATATTTTTTTAGAGAGGTTTTACACAGTTGGGAATTCATAGATTTTTTGAAGTTGTAAAAATGCCGTGGACGAAGTTTCGACGAAAAGCACCGCTTCTTTCGTTTGTGATTTCTCGGATTTTTACAATGCTTTTATTGCTCTTTCTATTGGGGTTTGCCCTTTTTGGACTTATGGCGTTAGCTCCGGGAGACATTGCCACTCAAATGATGAATCAGCAGATTATGCAGAGTGCAGAAGGTGGACGCAGAGGCGGTGCAATTTCAGGAAAAGAAACGGTGGTTGATGAAAATCAATTGGCATCTCTTCGGGCGGAATTCGGGCTCGACAAGCCGTTTTATATACAGTATTTTAAGTGGCTCAACAGGGTTATTGTTCATCAAGATTTGGGGGTGAGCATTATTTCCCGCGCGCCGGTTAGTTTTTTAATTCGCTCTCGAATTTGGAATTCTGTGCTTTTGAATGTGATTTCCCTTGTGTTTATTACGATAGCATCGTTTGCGCTCGGCGTTTATTTTTCAAGCAAGGCAGGAACAAAAATCGACACGGCGGTAACCTTTTTTGCATTGTTTTTCCATGCCTTTCCTGGCATTTTGCTTTTGATTTTGCTGCAACTTTTTGCAAGCGTAACGGGGCTTTTTCCAGTGACCGCCTATCCTGATTTTCCATTTTCAGTTTCTCCTGCAAAATTTACGTTCAGTTATATGCATCATATTTTTCTTCCACTGCTTGCCTCTTTTTTGGGCGGTGCGGGCGGCACCTTGCGTATGATTCGCGCAACAATGCTTGATCAGCTTGAAATGCCCTATATTCTTGCTTTAAGGGCGAGAGGCGTTTGTGAAAAACGAGTGTTTTTAAACCACGCCTTTCGCAATACGCTGAATCCGTATATTACAGGGAGCGCAAACTTGCTGGCGAGCCTTTTTTCGGGTTCTCTTGTTTTGGAAATTATATTTGCCTATCCTGGAATCGGTCGCTTGATGTATGACGCTGTTCTGCAAGAGGATATAAATCTTGTGCTTGCAAACAGTATGTTTATCAGTGCATTGGTTCTTGCAGGAATGGTGATGAGCGACATTCTTTTGGCTCTTGTCGATCCACGAATTAGGTATAACTAGAAGTTGCAGGAGGAAAATTTTGAAGAAATTTTTTGATTATGTAAAGCACAAGCCTCTTGCCTTGACGAGCGTTATCATTCTTTGTGTTCTCTATTTTGTGATGATTTTTGCGCCGTTTTTTGCTCCGTATTCTGCAACGCACACATTTGAAAAAAATACATTTCATCCGTCAAATGTTCAGCTGATGAAAGGCGGATTAAAAGTGCGTGAATTTCGCGTGATAAACAGATCAACATGGCGATATGCAAAAGTGAAGGACGAAGAGTGCATTCATTCTCTTTCATTTTTTGTGCGCGGCGATGAATATACGGTTTTGGGAATTTTTAAATGCAACATACATCTTTTTGGAAGCGATGCGGATTATCCCGTGTATCTTTTGGGGGCGGACAATTTGGGGAGGGATCTTTTTTCCCGAATTGTTTACGGCAGTCGCATTTCCCTTACAATTGGATTTGTGGCGACGGCGGTTTCCCTGTTTCTTGCAGTTTTACTTGGCGGGGTGAGCGGATATTTTGGCGGTGCAACAGACTGGACGATTATGCGTTTTGCAGAATTCTTTATGCTTATTCCGAGCCTGTATTTTATCCTTTTTCTGCGTTCCCTTTTAAACTCCCGAATGGACAGCGGAACATCCTATATGGTGATCACTTTGATTCTTTCCCTCGTAGGCTGGCCTTCAAGCGCACGGACGATACGTGGAATGACCCACACCATAAAGCGCGAGGAATTTGTTATTGACGCTGACATTGAGGGTGTTCCATCTGTTGTTGTGATTTTTAAGCATATAATTCCGCAAATGGCAAGTCTTTTGATTGTGAGCACGGCATTGAGCGTTCCAGGATTTATTATGAGCGAAACGACTTTGAGTTATCTTGGACTTGGCATAAGCGATCCTGCGGTGAGTTGGGGGGCTTTGATCAACAGGGATATTTCCACGCTTTCAAATCTCAAGAATTTTCCCTGGCTGTTATATCCTGTCTTTATGTTGCTTTTGGTGACGTTGGCATTTAACTTTTTGGGAGATGCTCTGCGGGATTTTTATGATCCCTATCACACGGTTTTTAAGAGGAGAGGTACAAAGAAACAACGAAACGAGAGCAACTTGCACGATAAAAATGGCAAGCAAAATGCGGAACAGTTTGATGACGATGCCTTGCTTTCTGTGAGAAATCTGAACGTTACGTTTACAATTTATCGCGGGGCGAAACAAATTATGGTTTATGGGGTAAGGGGCGTTAGTTTTGACGTGAAGAAGGGCGAAATTCTTGGAATTGTCGGTGAGTCTGGGAGCGGAAAATCTGTTTCCACAATGGCGATAACAGGTCTTCTTTCGTCAAATGCAACGGCTTCGGGTGATATTTATTATAATGGCGCAAATCTTATGAAGTTGGAACAAAATGAACTGCGAAAATATCGGGGGCAAAAAATCGCGTTGATTTTTCAAGAGCCGGGACGTTCATTTGACCCGCTGCAAAATATAGGGAGCGTGTTTTTTGAAACGTTTCGAGTGACGGAAAAGACTATTTCGCGCGATGAATCGGATAAAAGGGCTGCGTCCTTGCTTTCAGAAGTGGGGTTGCCCGAAAGCGAAAAGCGGCTTTCAATGTATCCACATCAATTTTCAGGCGGACAACTTCAGCGGATTGGCATTGCCCTTGCTTTTGCTCAAAATGCCGAACTTTTGATTGCAGATGAACCCACAACCGCTCTTGATGTTACAATTCAAGCGCAAATTATTTCGTTGCTTTTGCGTCTTCAGAAGGAGCGGGGGCTTTCCATAATTTTTATAAGCCACAATATACATTTAGTTGGCGAGATAAGCGATAGAATTGCGGTAATGTATGGCGGAAAAATTATGGAGGTTGGCAATTCCCACGATATTATGGAAAATCCGCGCCATCCGTACACAAGAGCGTTGGTCGGTGCGCTTCCACAGTTTGGAGCCCACTACACAACTTCACGAATGGCTTCAATTCCTGGAAAGGTGTGTGATCCGGCAAATCCCCCCAAAGGCTGCCCATTTTCCCCTCGGTGTCAGTTTACAAAAGAGGAATGCGCAATGCTGGAAGATGGGTGTGTGCTTTTGAATGATGCTGCTCTTCCAAAATGATAGAATGCTTCTGTTTGGTCATTTAATGAAGAAGTTGACAATTTCTTAAAAATGCTTTTATATTGGTGGTATGAAAGCGTTTGTGTTTGATATGGACGGAGTTATTCTTGATACGGAAACGATTAGCTTTAAGACGTGGGATATTGCGGCGGCAGAGTTTGGCGTTTGTGACGTTGAATCTGCAAAATTTCGTTGTATGGGGGCGAATCGAGCGGACACCTGTCAACTTTTACGCGAAATGTATGGGGCGGACTTTCCGTCTGAAAAGTTTATTGACCGTACAAACATTCTTTTTGATGAAATTTGGCATACCGATGGAATTGCTCTTATGCCGTTTGCTTATGAAACGCTAGAAATGCTTTCAAAAAAATATCCTCTTGCGCTTGCAACTTCCACGCGGCGAGCAAAGGCCGTTGTTCAATTGAAGGAAGTGGGCGTTGATCATTTTTTTACGACAAAGACATTTGGTGATGACGTGGCACATTCAAAGCCAAACCCCGAAATCTATTTGACCGCCTGTTCTTCTCTCGATTTGTCTCCTGAAGAGTGTTTTGCCGTTGAAGACAGCCCTAACGGAATAAAAAGCGCATTTTCCGCCGGTCTCAAGCCCATTATGATTCCCGATAAATTCCAACCGGACGAAGCGTTAAAGTCGATGTGTTATAGGATTTTTAAAGACCTGTCTGAATTGAAAAATCTCTTGTGATTTGAAATAGCAAGAAATAACAATAGATGTGGTGTCTTTTGACATTTTATCACTCCTCATTTTTTATCGTTACACAAGATTCAGCATACTTTTTGGATGAACAAAAAAATTTGACAATGCACAGTTTGGGTTTTACAATGTATTGAAGATAGGTCTTATGTTTTTCTTCGTCAAATAAAACGATTTTTGGGAGGAATGTATGAAAAATTATATGAAGGAGGGGGTAAATTCAATAGCCAGATTGTCAGTTGTTTTTTTATTTGGCTTGATGTGTTTTATTCCCTTGTATTTTTCTAGCTGTTCAGATTCTTTGGATGAAAGAGAGCCGCAGCTTCAATATGGGGCATTGGAGATTGCATCGGAAGGTGAGAGGGCTCTTGAAATCGACAAAATAAAATATGCGGAAGTGTGCGTTACGGGAACGAATATAAAATCTCCTTTGAAAAGCGAGGAGACTGTTTCAGGAGGAACAGGAAATATTACAATTTCCAATATTCCCGTTGGTAAAAATCGTATTGTTACTGTCTATGCAAAGGATGCGTCTGCATCCACAATATATGGAGTTACATTGCGGGCGGTAGTTGACATCAAGGCGGGTGAAACGGCGACAGTGAGCGTGAATTGGACAACGACTGCTTTAGGAAATGTATTTAATGAATTGAACCTATTGGGTGTTGATTTACAGGCGGTTGATTCTTCAAAAATTTCAAATTGCATAGATCCATCAAAACATGCTTTGTTGATTAACGCTGCAAAAATTGCTTCGGATTACAAACAAAATTCTTTAAAGTCCGCCGCAGATTATGTTATGACTCCTGCAACGGCAAAAGTGAATTTTACGCAGGCAGAAGGCAAGTTTACAGTGCAAGTTTGCGACCCAATTAGCAGTGTTACGACTGGGGTAAACGGAGTTACGAA
This sequence comes from Treponema sp., assembly GCA_014803985.1. Classification (GTDB taxonomy): domain Bacteria; phylum Spirochaetota; class Spirochaetia; order Treponematales; family Treponemataceae; genus Treponema_D. The sequence continues at coordinate 18,269 of JAAVAO010000005.1, read as the reverse complement.
TGTTACGAACATCGCTCCAGGAACATGGGACGTTGTTCTTTTGGATGCAAGTGGCAGCGAAATAAAAAGAAAGACCTTGAACACGTTCACTTCAGGCGGCACCGTAGACATTGATATGAACGATAAGGTTTGGACAGATATTGTGGTGCATGCAAAAGCAATGTATGTTTGGTATTGGCCTACAGGTGTAGCTGGAAAATGTGCTAAAATGCAGGAGGAGACAGGCGGTTGGTATGGTTATGTTTTTAAAGACGTCTCTGAATTGAATGTGATTTTTGGAAATTCTAATTTTGGAAACAATGATTGGAGCGGAAAAATTTCTGACGATTTATTTATAAATAAATCTGGTGAATATTGGTATGTGAATGGGGAATTGCAAGAAAGCAATCCTGATAAACCGGTGACACCTTCTGTAAAGGCGGATATTCAGTCTGGAACTTATCTTGAATCTCAAGTTGTAAAACTTTCGTCAACAAACGGAATTCAAGATGTTATTTATTATACTGTTGATGGCTCTATTCCAACTGCGGCAAGCACTGTTTATAAAGACCCGATAAAAATTACACAAACGTGTACTCTAAAAGCAAGGGCATATTGTGATGCGGCTGATAATAAATGGGGAGAAATCCTTGAAATTTCTTATATTATTAATCCTAACGCAGATTTAGAGCCTCCTGTTATTGTGCCAAATAAAAATCCTGGAAAATATACCGAGGCGATAAATGTTTCATTTACATTTACAGATAACAAAGGGGTTGCTGGGGTTACAGCCTACTATACAAAGGATGGCTCAACACCCACGACTAGCAGTGCGAAATATACATCAGGAACTGTAATACCTGTTGCTAAAGACCAAAAAATTACTATTCGCATACTTGCTGTTGATGCTGCTGGAAATGAAACTACGGGAACTTACTATTATTATGTTGGTGAAAATGTTCAGGCAACACGCTGGGATCCTCGACAAGAGACCATCTATTTCCTTTTGACAGCACGATGGTTTGATGGGGATAAGAATAATACAGTTCATGACGAGTGGTATCATAAAGTTGACGATGATCCGTGTTGGCGCGGAGATTTCAAGGGACTTGTTGAAAAAATGGACTATATAAAGGCTCTCGGATTTACTTGTATTTGGATTACGCCTATTGTTCAGAATCGAGGTCCGCTTTGTTATCATGGTTACCATGCTTGGAATATGTACAAGGAGGATGCCCGTCTTGTTTCTGATGGATATGATTTCCAACGAGTTATAGACGAAGCGCATGCTCGCGGAATGAAGATTTGTCTTGATGTTGTATTGCAGCACTCTGGTAGATTTGGATTGCAAGATTTTGCTGAAATAAAATATATGCGTGATCCTGCTCAATATCCAGTTCCCGTTGGTTGGGAAAATTTCACTTATGATGAGGCAGCTTATGAAGCGGCTTATAGCGTGACGGATAAGACAGGCAAGGATTGGACTCAGTCTTCAAAAATGCCAAACGGCTGGTATTATGATGGTTTGAAATCTCCAGGCAAATATCCAGCAGGTTGGAAGGTTGATGGCGTAGATGTTTCGGGCAAAGATATTCCTCCCTATTTTGACTTTACAGGAAGTTGCCGACCGTTTACGGCTGTTGACTTGGCAAAGTATCCATATCTTACATCAAAGAATGCAGCTGGATTTTATACATATCAATGGCCAACTACAGAAAGTTATCAGTTGACTCTTGATACAGGTGATTTTAATGCTGTAAACGGAAGTAAAACTGCAAACTATACGTATGCTCAATATGTTGCTTCTCCAAAACTTCACCTGCATGGTTGGTCAAATGGATTTAATGATTCTGGAATGTTTGACAAATATCCAGATGCGAATCTTCGTTCAATCCATGAAGACTGTCCTGACTTGAATACAGAAAGCAAAGAAGTTCAAGATTATGTTATTGGTGCATATAATCGCTATATTGATATGGGTGTTGATATGTTCCGTGTTGATACGCTTATGCATATTGATAAAAAAACGGTGAACGATGCCTTTTGGCCTCGCTTTTTTGCAGAGGCTGCAACTGATACTGCGAAAAATGCGCGAGGTGGTGGAGATTTCTTTGTGTTTGGTGAAGTGGCAAACTTTGTAAGCAACTTTAATGACAAACCTGTTGATATTAGGCAAAGCAACTATACATACGATGAAACTGTTACTGGTCCTGATACCACAAGTTATTCAAAGAATGCGTTGCTTGATGGAAATAACTATCGTACGCCTGATTACAGCCATAAGGCAGTTCCAAATAGTGATTATCATGTTTCGACAATTGATATTGTAAGCCATAATAATTTCTGCAATGGAACGGAGGGTGGATATAGTAAGGCTCTTGAAACAAGCGGTGCTTATAATGATGCAACATATCTTACATGGTATGGTGATAGCCATGACTATGGACCTAATAAAGGTGAAACTCGTTGGAATGTTGGAGAAGAGGAATGGGCGAAATGCTGGTCAATGCTTTTCACTTTCCGAGGAATCCCCATTGTATACTATGGTTCTGAAATTCTATTTGCGAAAGGACTTCCTAATGATTACTGCGGGGCTGTTGACGGAGAAACAAATTCATTGAATAAAACAGGACGTGCCTATTATGGAGATCATCTTGCGGGAACTGTTACTGCAAGCGACTTTGGAGAATACAATGCAAGTGGTACTGTAAGCACAACGCTTTCAAGTCCTTTGAGTAAGCACCTTAGAGATCTTAACCGAATGAGAATTGCAATCCCAGCCTTGCAGATGGGGCAGTATTCAACAGATGGACATACAGGTGGTTGGGCAGGTTACAAACGACGTTACACAGGAAAAAATAAGATAACTGGTGAATCTGTTGATTCCTATGTTTTGGTTGGTGTGGGTACTGGCACTCATTCTTGGACTGGTGCGCTTGATGGAACTTATATAGATGCTGTTACAGGAAACTCTGCTACTTGTTCTGGTGGAAAGATTTCATTCTCTGTTAGAGGGGATGCAGGAGCGGGGCTAGGTGTATATGTCCTTCAGAATCTTGCAACACCTGCTCCAGGAAAAGTGTGCAAGGAAAGTCCATACTTGGGATTCTAGATTTATATGTCAGCATAAATAAAAAGAGTAATTAAAAAAGAAAGAGAGTCATAAATTTTTTTATGACTCTCTTTTTATCTATGGGTATAAAACAGTTTTTTCCTTCTTAAAATTCAAAAAGGCTTTGTTCTTGCGTTTCTTTTGCGGAGCAAAGCCTTTTTTGTTTTGCCTTTTGCAAATCAGTACGACGGAGGATTTGTAACGTTCTATTTGCTCTGCAACGATTGAATGGTATATGCCTTTTTGAGAGGGTGGTGAAATGCTTTCTGAACGATTCTGCCGGCGCGGGTATGGAGGGGCGGCGGCTGGCTGCTTGCTTTTTTGACGGTTGTTGGTAATCGTAGTCAAGTTGCGCTTTTTTGCAAAATGGATAAGCGTGTTTTACAATGAGGCAGCCGCTGTTCCGTAGGAATGAGCGTAGCGGAACCCCGTAACACCCGTTTAGGTGAATGCCGCTCGCCCAAAATGAAAAGACTTTTCCGCTGAAACTTCCTTCCAATGAAGTTTTATCTTGAACTTTTCTGCCTAAAATTGACTATACTCAAAAAAAAAGATATATTTGTATTATGATTATCGATAAAATTTTGACTGCGATTTTTGGCTCGCAGAATGACCGTGATGTAAAAAAACTGAAGCCTATTCTCGCGCTTGTGAATGAAAAAGAGGAATGGGCGCATTCTTTGTCTGCGGAGGAATTTCCACGACAAACCGAACTGTTTAAAAAGCGACTTTCAAATGGTGAAACCCTTGACGATATTTTGCCGGAGGCGTTTGCGCTTGCTCGTGAGGCGGCGTTCCGTGTGTTGGGTGAGCGTGCTTATGACGTTCAGATTATGGGTGCGATTGTCTTGCATTCGGGAAGAATAACTGAAATGAAAACGGGAGAGGGTAAAACGCTTATGTGCGTTCCTGCTGTGTACTTGAATTCTCTTGCAGGGAAGGGCGTGCATGTTGTGACGGTGAATGATTATCTTGCAAAGCGCGATGCCGACTGGATGCGTCCTGTGTATGCGTATATGGGGCAGACGGTGGGGTCTATTCTTTCCAATATGGACAATGACACTCGAAAGGCTTCTTATAACTGCGATATTACTTATGGCACGAACAATGAGTTTGGATTTGACTATCTTCGTGATAATATGCAGATTGACTTGGCGCGAAAGGTTCAACGCGGCTTTCATTTTTGCGTTGTTGATGAAATCGATTCTATTTTAATTGACGAGGCGAGAACTCCGCTTATTATTTCGGGGCAGGGCGAGGATGACACATACAAATATCACGAGGTGGACAAGTATGTTTCAGAGTTGACGGAGGTTGAAAAAGATCCGAAGACTGGTGATTATCCTGATGAAGTTGAAATGGATGCCGATGCGCGAAAGAATATCAAGGGCGACTATAAGGTTGACGAAAAGTCAAAGCGCATTTCGTTTACCGATGCGGGTATAAATCATATAGACGAGATTTTGCATAAGCATAACTTGATTGCCGCGGGAACTGCTGTTGTTGACGAGGAGAATTTTGAATTCGTGCATTATTTTACTCAGGCAGTGAGGGCTCATGTTCTGTATAAAATTGATGTTGATTATTTGGTGAATGAAGGGCAGGTTAAAATTGTCGATGAATTTACTGGTCGTGTTCTTGAGGGGCGACGATACGGAGATGGTCTTCATCAGGCGATTGAAGCGAAAGAGCATTTGAGAATTGCGCAAAGGAACAGAACACTTGCTACGATTACTTTTCAGAATTTCTTCAGAATGTATAAAAAACTTTCGGGAATGACTGGTACGGCTGCAACTGAAGCGGTTGAGTTTAATAAAATTTATAATCTTGATGTGGTTGCCATTCCGACAAACAAACCTGTTGCTCGTATTGACGAAAACGATGAGGTCTATTTAAACGAAAGCGACAAGTGGGAGGCGATTTGTAATGAAATTAAGGTTGCTCATGACAAGGGACAGCCTGTTCTTGTCGGTACGGTTTCGGTTGAAAAGTCTGAGCTTTTGAGCCGCCTTTTGACTAAAAAGGGAATTCGTCACGAAGTTTTAAATGCGAAAAACCATGCGCGCGAGGCGTTGATTATTGCAGAGGCGGGGGCAAAGGGAGCGGTTACAATCGCCACGAATATGGCTGGTCGCGGTACTGATATTAAACTTGGGGGAAATCCTGAATTCCGCGCGCAAAAAAAAGCCGGCACTGATGCAACGCCCGAACAGTACGAGGCGGCGTATAAAATAGAAAAGGAAAAGTGGCTGAAGGACAATGAAGAAGTGAAAAATGCCGGCGGTTTGTATGTGATTGGTTCTGAAAGGCACGAAAGTCGCCGAATTGACAATCAGCTTCGAGGACGTTCTGGACGACAGGGAGATCCTGGGCGTAGCAAATTCTTTATTTCTATGGACGATGACTTGATGCGCTTGTTTGGCGGCGAGAGAATGAAGGCTATGATGACTCGAATTGGCATGCAGCCGGGTGAACCGATTGATCATCCGTGGCTTAACAAGGGCATTGCAAAGGCACAAAGTAAGGTTGAGGACAGAAACTTTGAAATTAGAAAGCATTTGCTTGATTATGATGATGTTTTGAATGAACAGCGTTCTGTGATCTATGAGCAGAGGGATGCGATTTTAGCCGATGATAATCTTGCAGATCGTGTTATGGAAAATGCAAGAGACGCTGTTGACGTTATTTTTAGCGATTACAATAGAATGAGCCGAAAAAATCAAGAGGGTGCGCAAAGAGCGTTGGCAAACGAAATAAAGAATACATTCGCCCTTCAACTTCCTGTGGAGCGATTTACCGCAGAAGCACTTGAGGCCGCCCTTCAAAATGATATAACGGAAAAGGAAACTCTTGCGGGCAAAGAGAATTTCAATATGTTTATCCGCTATCAGTATGTTCAGGTTATAGATAAAAAATGGCTTGATCAGTTGGAGGCTCTTGAGGGGCTTCGCGAGGCGGTTAGTCTGCGCTCTTATGGTTCTAAAAATCCACTGACTGAATACAAGATTGACGGATTTAATTTGTTTGATGAGATGCTTGATGATATTAGGCAGTCGGTTATGAGCCGCGTGTTTAAAGTGCGCATCCAGTTGAGTCCTCAGGCTATAGCCGCTCGACAGGCATCTGCCGCCAAAAAACAATCTGGTATGAATGCACAGCATCAAGATGCTGAAAGCATAACAAGAGCATCGCAGGGAGCGGCGGGCGGTCATTTCAATGCGTATGCGGCTCGGCAACAGGCGGCAAACGGGGCTATGCAAAAACACACGAGCGGGCAAACCGTTACTGTTAGGAGAACAACGCCTAAAGTTGGGCGAAACGATCCATGTCCGTGCGGAAGTGGTAAAAAGTATAAGAAGTGCTGTGGTAGGGATGCTTAAAATTTGAAATGAAAAAAAAGCCGTTTGCCTTTTCCGTGTCGATTTTTTTGAGCATTCTCTTATTTGCCGTGTGTGTTTCATCATGCAGTCGTTCTAATCAAGTGCGCTCGTTTTCGGAGGAGAGTCTTTTTTCACTTTCCTACGGAAATTTTGAGGAGCAAATAAGTCTGTTTGGCGAGAATTCTGTTTTGGCTAACTCAACGTATATTTCTATGCGCGATGGTTTTTTTTACATCGTGAACGGTGAGTCGCAGAAAATTATGTCTTTAAACTCTTATGGCGATTTGCTTGCCATTTATTATAATGCCGATGAATATGCTGATAAAAATCCTGGTCTTCTGAAACAGTCAAACAATGGGTTGTGGAAAGCAGTTGAGTATCCTTTTACGTATACGGGGAAAATGACGGTTGACTCTCGTAAATATATGTATGTTGTGGCGACTGTGCCAAAAGAGAGAACTGAGCAGGCGGAGGGTGAAAATCTCGTTTATAGTTATGTGGTGCTTTCCTTTTCAAGCGACGGCTCTTCAATTGGATATATAGGGCAGCAGGGCTTTGGCGGAACTCCGTTTCCATATATTAAAGATGTTTATACGACAGAAAATGATGATCTTGTTGTGGTGTGCGTCACTCTTGAAGGGCTGTATGTGTATTGGTTTTCAAAAGATGGGCAATTGCGCTACCGAATTCCTATTCTTATGCAAAAGATTCCGAGAATTTCACTTGACCGGATAAATGTAAATTCTGCTCTTTCTTCATCTGATTTGTATGTGACGGTGGAAAATGCTGTTCCTGATTGTTATGCGGAGAAACTGTATGTGAAGGTTGACTACTATCTTCCGTATATTGACAAGGATTCTCGCGTTGAGTCTGGAATTGACTATATACAGTCTTGCATTTATCCGCTTGAAATTGAAAACGGAGTTTATGGAGAGGGCGTGAATATTTTGCCTTATGAGGAGTCTGTTACGGAGGATTTTAGCAAAATCACTTATCGTTTGCCGTATGACTTTTTGGGGGTAACAAGAAACGGCTACTTCTTTTTTATCATTGCGACTGCAAACAATGGTTTTAGCATTGAAATTATGCAGGATGGAACTCAAGCCGTTTTAAAGCGCAATCTTGACTTGTCACACAAGGAAATGCTGTATTATTCTCTTTCTCTTTCACATGATGGAATTATTTCGGCGCTTATTGCGCAAAAAGATACTGCAGAGGTTGTGTGGTGGCGAACTGATACGCTGCTAGATTCGGTGTTGCACTTTTAAAAATGGAAGGGGTGTATAGCGTTTGCTTTTATTGTATGCGTAAGTGTGTGTGGTGGTGATTGTATGGATTTTTCAAAGATTGACGAGGGGCATCCTGAATACAAGGAAGGTGAAGAGCCGTTTCATTATTATTACAACCGCGCAGAAAGAATTGCAAAAGCCCCTCAAATTGTGCAGGATTATTATAATGGGAAGGGGCCGCGTCCTGTAAAAGGGTTGTTTAAGTCTTTGGTTTCTACGCGCGGAAATCGTTTTATGCTTTCTTCTATTGTGATTTTTGCGGCGTTTATATGGATATTCAGTTTTTTTTCAAGACAAAGCGCCTCTAAAATCGCTGGAACATCCGCTTTTCTTTCCGCCTTTTCGTTTGAAGAGAGCATTTTTGCAAGCCTAAAATTTGATGCAGTGAATGACGAGGCGTTGAAGAGGAGTGAGCCTTTGCAAGTTCCGATTACTGCGGTTTTTACGGCGTATGAGGTGAGCGGTGAAATTTCCAATAGAATTGAAATTGAGGAGATTTTTTCTGGAGACGAACTGTTTATAAGGACAAAGTTTACAGACTATGATATAATTAAAGTTGTTTGCGATGTGACGGCGGGTGCGGAAAAAAAATCGTTTTCTGCAAAAATAGAACGTCGTTAAAATGATGGGGGGATGCAAAATTGGTGCAGTTTTATTTTCTTTCGGTTATGTTGAATTTGCTGGTTGGAATTATGTTGGCTTTTAATGAGAATTCTGTGGTTTCAAAAATTATAGACACAAAGGATCGTCTTTTTCAATTGATTGTTGGACTGCTTGCCCTGTTTGTCGCTCTTATAAAAATGCTTTCTCCGATGGACGGCATTCCATTTTTCGGAGACTTTCTTCCGTTTTTGGCGGGACTTTTGGGAGGTGCAAGCGTTTTAATTCAGTACTTTTCAACGCGCTCTTCAGAGGAACTTGTTCTTCCTGGATTGGTGCAGGTTGTTTTTGTGGAAGGCAAACTATATATAGGAGCTGGCTGTATATTTGTTTCTGTTCTTCATTTTGTTTTTCCTTTTGTTTTATTTTTGTAAGTCTTTGCTGTTGTGGGGGAAGTGAAAAATGAAAAAATCTATTGCATGCATTGTTTATGATGATGGAAAAATTCTTATAGCGCATAGAAATCCTGTTGGCGATATGGGAGGACGTTGGGAATTTCCTGGCGGAAAAGTTGAGCCGGGAGAGGATGAAAAAGACTCTATTGCCCGCGAGATGATGGAAGAGTTTGGTGTTGTTGCTGAGGCAAAGGAAAAAATCTCTTCAATTCAGTTTGAGCATAGGGGCGAGGTTTTTACTCTTGACGCGTATCTTGTTGTTTTTGAGCATAATGGAATGGAAAAGTCTTTCACGCTATCTGAGCATACTGAATATAAATGGATCAACGCTTCTTCTGTTCCTGACTATGAATTTGTTGATTCCGACTTGAAAATCTATCCTTCTGTTTTGGAGTTTTTGAGTGCGTTATGAAATGCAAGTGGATTTCTTTCTGTTTCGCAGGACTTTTGTTTTTCTTACATTTTTTTGTTTCGTGCAATAAAAACAACACTATTCGTTTTGACGAATCAGAGCCTCTTGCGTTTGCTTATGATGTTTCTTGGGCTGTTGTTGTTGATTCCTACGCTTCTTTAAAAAAGGAATGCGATTGGGATGCAGAGACAGTAGGATATTGCCGAAGGGGAACGGTGCTACAAGTGACTGGAAAATTTCTTTCTCCCGATGGAAACTGGTATGGATTTGATGGAGGCTGGCTGCCTGAAACTGCTGTTGACGTTTACGCCAATAAGTTGAAGGCGGAAAACGCCGCTACACTTTTAAAATAGTATGTCTTTGATAATTGCGGAAATCGGGACAAGTCATGAAGGGTCTCTTGAAAAGGCGAAAGATTTGATAGATGCCTCTCTTTCGTCTGGTGCGGATGCCGTGAAATTTCAATGGGTGTATGCCGATGAGATTTTGCATCCCGATACAGGATGCGTTTCCCTTCCGACTGGAACTGTTCGTCTGTACGATCGATTTAAAAGCCTTGAATGTGGATCTGAATTTTTTCGTGAACTTTGTGACTATACACATAAAAAGGGCGGTGCATTTGTTTGCTCTCCCTTTGGATTAAAAAGTCTTGGGGAATTGCTTTCAATCCATCCCGACTACATAAAAATTGCTTCGCCAGAATTGAATCATTATCCACTTTTGAATGCACTGTGTGATTATAGAAACGCTCAAAAGTCCGATGGAAAAAATGCAATTCCTGTCATAATTTCAAGCGGCGTTTCTCGTTTGTCTGATATTGAAGTGGCAATTGAAATTATAGGACGCGAAAATGTAACTCTTCTCCATTGTGTTACCAGTTATCCCGCGCCCGAAAGCGAATATAATGTGCGTCTTATTACAAACTTGAAACATATTTTCGGAATTGAAACGGGAGTGAGCGATCATAGTCTTGACGCAAGTTTGATTCCTGTTTTAAGTGTGATGTGCGGCGCGTCTGTGATTGAAAAGCATATTACATTAAGTCGAAAAACGAACGGTCTTGATGATCCTGTTGCTCTTGAACCCGCCGCATTTTCCGAAATGGTGCATGAAGTGCATCAGGCGGAAGCGGTTTTGCGTCACTACGGAGAAACGCTTGGCGGCGAAAAAATAATTGAACAGCTTTCTGAAGCATTTTCGCCCGAAAAGATACGTGCTTGTCTTGGAGATGGCGTGAAAAGACTTGCCGCCTCTGAAAAAGAAAATTATTCTCGGACGAACCGCAGTCTGCATTATATGAGAACTATTAAGAAGGGTGAAAAAATTACAACGACTGATATAGCGCTTTTGCGCACGGAAAAAGAGCTTTCTGTGGGAGTTAATGCGGAGTTCTTGCCTGTGATTACTGGAAAGACACTTTTTCGTGATGTGAAAAGCGGTGATGGCGTGAAATTGGAGGATTTTTTATATGAGTGATGAAAACAAAGTGAAGTCTGCAAGGCAGCGATGGAAAAGAATGGCATCTAAACCGTCCGCATGGATATGTTTTTTTGTGATTGTTGCGGTGTTGGCAGTGTGTGTGTCAAGTTTTTATATTGTTGACGAAACTGAACAGGCGGTGGTTACGCGTTTTGGACGATATTTAAAGACTGCAGATCCTGGGTTGCAATATAAAATGCCGTTTGGAATTGACAAGAATTATAATGTTCCTGTTCGTGTTGTGCAGACGGAGCAGTTTGGATTTTCAACTTTAAAGGCGGGGCGCAACAATGAGTATCGAAATAATGTTACAGATGAATCTTCAATGCTTACGGGAGACTTGAATATTGTTGACGTTGAATGGATTATTCAGTATAGAATAATTGATCCTCGACAATGGCTTTTTGGAGTGTATGAGAGGCGGCAGACAATTCGCGACATTTCACGTTCTGTTATAAATGAGCTTGTTGGCGACCGTGCGATTTTAAGTGTCATGGGATCTGACCGCTCGGAAATTGAAGAAAAGGCTCTTGATATGATGAATTCCAATTTTGACACGCTCGGGTTGGGAATTAGTGTAATTGCAGTGAAGTTGCAAAATATAGTTCCGCCAAAAGGCGTTCAGGCTGCTTTTGAAGATGTGAACAAGGCGACTCAAGATATGAATCGCTTTATAAACGAGGGAAAGGAAGCCTATAACTCTGAAATTCCAAAGGCGCAGGGAGAGGCCGACCGTCAAATTCAAGTGGCGGAAGGGTATGCGGCGGAACGTGTCAATATGGCGCGAGGAGACGTGGCTCGTTTTAATGCAGTGTATGAAGAATATAGAAGATCTCCACGCGTTACACGGGAGCGCATTTATCTTGAAACGATGGAAGAAATTTTCAACGGATCGGAAAAGTCCGATTTAATTGATAGCGACTTGAAAAATGTTCTGCCTATAAAGAATTTGACAGGAAATGAGAGGTAACAATGGCTGCGATTTCAAAATCAATGAAAAAAATGATAGCGTTTATTGTTGTGATGGCGATTATTTTGTTTGTTCTTGTGGTGGCTTCGCCATTTTATATTTTGGTAGAGGGGAATCAGGCTGTTATTACAAGATTTGGAAGCATTGTCGCAACTCGCATGGATGCGGGGCTGTATTTGAAAATTCCTGTCATTGATCAAGTGACTGTGTATCCGAAGTTGGTACTTTCTCTTGACGGAGACCCCCAGCGCATTCCGACGAAGGAAAATCAGTTTATTATTGTTGATACAACTTCACGGTGGAAAATTGTGGATCCAGTAAAGTTTTATCAGAATTTTACCACATTGAACAATGCATATAATCGCCTTTCTGACATAGTGGACTCTTCAACGAGGACTGTTATAACTCAAAATCGTTTGAGTGAGATTGTGCGCAGTTCAAACATAATAAACGAAATGGATTTTGAAGAGGCTGCCCCCGAAGACGAAGACACAAAGGATATTGCAGAGCTGGTGAACGGTGCAACGGAAAGCGAGGCGGTTTCAAAGGGGAGAAGGGAGCTGTCCCGGCAAATGACGGAAAATGCAAACCGGTTGGTGCACCAGTATGGAATCGACTTGCTGGATATTCTTCCGCGTCAAATAAAATATTCTGATGAATTGACGGAGTCTGTTTACTCGAGAATGATAAAGGAGCGCAATCAAGTGGCGCAGGCGTATCGTTCAAACGGAGAGGGAAAAAAGGCGGAGTGGCTTGGAAAGCTTGAAAATAAAAAACAGACGATTTCTTCCGAAGCGTATAAGCGAGCGGAGGAGATACGGGGCGTTGCCGATGCTGAAGCGGCTCGAATTTATGCAGAGGCGTATAACAAGGACGCAGAGTTCTATGCCTTTTGGAAAAGTATGGAAAGTTACAAAAAGACCCTCAAAAATAATAATGCGACCTACAGCACCAGCATGGATTATTTCGACTATTTGTACTCAAGTGATGGGAAGAGGTAGGAAGATAGGAAAATTGAAATAATAGAAAAAAAATTCTTGAAAACAAATAGTGAAAGTGGTATTTTTACCGCTTTCACTATTTGTGTATTGAATCCCACCTTGCTAAAAATCCTTCCCAAATGGCACTTGCGAGTTCTAGGGACAGAAGAAAGCGGTTTTAAACGTTGCCAATCCAACTCATATCCGTATGAATATCGAAAAACATGACGAAAGCCCAAATATTCCTTAAGAGGTTGAAAAAGTTCCTGCGGAAGAACGGGCTCATGCTTTTCGGTTTTTGCAAACATATCAGTAAATAATTCGCTATGCCATGCATTCCCCGAAAGAGTCTTTCCATAAGTGGACTTGTAAATCAGATTGAAGATGCTTTCAATTCCACAATAGTATGAATGAAGTATTGAGCCGATAGCATTCAGTTCCACGAAATCTGGTCTTCTGTTTTGCATTTTGCTAGCAGAACGGATGATTTTGCGACAAGACTGTTAATCTTTGATATTTCAAACTTGATCTTCGCCTTTATAACCTCATCCAATTTTCTTCAGCTTCCCAGTATTTTGTAGAAGCAAAAAAAAATCCTTTTGAAAATCAAAGTCAACCATATCGACCTTCATTTCTAGTGCCCGCTCCAGGTCATAATGAAGCCCGAAAAAAGAAGCGTTTCCAAAACTCCGAATGCCTAAATCCACATCTGAATTTTCATTTGCCCTGCCAGTTGCCTGCGAACCGAAAAGATACACTTCGGAGCAGCCTGCATTTTTGAGGATTCTTGTTGCTAAGGCAAGTTTGGCTGTATCCATGACTATATTATAACATATATTTCCAAAATGCCAACGGTCTCTAAAAACAAATTTTTATTGACTAAAGTCATTGTACCCCTCTCTGTTTTGCAATTAAATCAATCCCCAAAATATTTACAACTTTCAAGACTTTTCCCAATTGCAATGTCTCCTTGCCGTTTTCAAGTTCAGAAAGAAATCGAAGCCCCACATTGCAAAAAGAGGCGACTTCCGCCTGAGTGTAGCCAAGTGCCTTTCGCCGTTCTTTCACAACCGTGGAAATATCTTTCGATGAATGTAATAGGATCTCCATAGCAACAGTATAGCATTACCGTTCGGGAATATCAATGTTTTTAGTCATTTTTATTACCGCTCGGGAATACTATAGTTTGTTTTTTATCCTGCAAAATAATTTTCGTAAATATTTGGAATATGATAATCTAATGTTTATATCTTGACTTCTGCTTCTGGTTTTGCTACCTCACAATGCTCAGTTTTACGTAAAACTCGGTAAGCAGGGGTTGCCCTGCGACCGTTCTCCCATCATAGTATAATGCAAACATTTACAGCAATTTCTTCTTGCTCTCAAAAAAAATTAAATTTTTTCAAAAAACAGTGCCGATTTCCACTCCTCCCGCACTATATATAAGCAGGAGGAAAAAATGACAGAAGAAAAAATCATTCCGTGGGAGAAAGTTCCAATTACGCACCCATTCATGTTCAACAAGGTGATGACGAGCGACCTCGATGCGTGCAGGGGCGTGATTGAAACGTTACTCGGCATAAAAATCAGCCGCATTGAGTGTGTGCAGGACGAGAGGACCGTGGAGGTTGACGCGCTGGCGAAGGGAGTGCGCTTTGACGTGTATGTGTCAAATTCAACGCAGGTCTTCGATGTGGAATTACAGATGACCAACAGGGGTGATCTGCCTATGCGCGCACGGTATTACCAGTCCGTGGCGGATGTTGACTTTCTAAACAGGGGGATGGGCTACTCTAAACTCAAAGAAAACTACACGCTGTTTCTATGCCCGTTCGACCTGTTCGGAAGAAATCTGCCAGTCTACACGTTTGAGAACACTTGCAGGGAGAATCCGGAGATAAAACTGAATGACAAAACGCTGAAAGTGTTCTATAATTTCAAGAGGTACGAGATGGTTCCCGATGAGGAGAGGAGAAGGCTTTTGGAGTTCTTCTCCAGCGGGAGATCCGCCTCAAAACTTACAGACAGGTTGAATGTTATACTGAATGAGTTGCGACATGGAAATCAAAAATGGAGGCAGCCATATATGACACTGGAGATGATGTTAAAAGAGCGGCATGACGATGGGCGTGATGAAGGAATTGCAATTGGCGAGAAACGAGGGAGAGCAAAGGGAATGGCAGAAGGGAGAACTAAAGGAATAACAGAGGGAAAGATTGAAACTGCGCGAAATATGCTGAGGGACGGGCTTTCCTCTGACCTGATTACAAAGTACACTGGCATTTCAGAGCAACAAATGAAAGGACTTTTGTAAAGTTTCCTTGTTTGCAATATAAGCTCGTGTACAAAACTGACTGCTGGATTGTAATGTCGCCGAGGGGCACTCTCAATGTTGGAGGAAGAATATGAGAGAGAGCAGGGCTTTACCCTGTTTAGCCAGTTTTGCTACTTTGCAATAGTTGGTTTTTACACAAGCCGAAGAGTTGCGAAAAAATGCGCCCTAATGTACTTTCTGCCCTGTAGTTTCCTCTCCGTAATTTATCTTTATTTGTTGTGAAAACGAATAAAGAACTTGTATTTTTTTTTCTATATGCTATAATAGTGTTTGTGGGAGTTGTTTCTTTCTCAGGGGGTACAGTATGAAAAATGTGTATGAAGAGTGTCCGTCTTTTGAGGGCGAAAATTATTTGATTCGCAAGTTGGACAAAAACGATTTAAACGATTTATTGGCGATATACAGCGATAAAAACGCCGTGCCATTTTTCAATTCCGATAATTGTCATGGTGATGACTTTTACTATGCCACAAAAGAGCGCGTTCAACAGGCTATAGATTTTTGGGAGGATTCTTATGCAAACGGCTATTTTGTTCGATGGAGTGTGGTGGATAAAAAGAAAAATGCAGTTGTCGGCACGATAGAAGCCTTTCATAGGGAGGCTGAAGATTATTTTAATAATACTGGCTTAATACGGCTTGATTTGCGCAGCGATTATGAAAAACGGGATTGTATTGTGGAAGTTATGCAGTTGATTGAAAAAGATTTTTTTGATTTGTTTTACTGTGATAAGCTTGCAACAAAAGGATTCCCATCTTCTGCCGAACGCATAGAGGCGTTAAAACAATTGCATTATGCAAAGAGTGATGAATTTCTTGTTGGTAGTTATGATAAATATCTTGACTATTGGGAAAAATGCAAGAAATAACAGGCATGTAGAGTGTTTTTACTTTCTTGCATATTCAAGGGCTTTTATCATTCCTTTGATCGTTAGGTCTTTATCAACTTCGTCAAAGTGATTTGTAATAGGTTTTAGCATGCTGTTTAGGCCGCCTGTTGCAATCACTTTGATTTTTGAAATATCGCTTTTGTATTCTGTATGTAAATCGCTCTTCATCTGTTCAATCATAGATTCAACAAGCCCTTTGTAGCCTAAAACTATTCCTGCTTGAATGGACCACGTGGTGTTTTTTCCGAGTGTTGAGGGCGGCACTTCTAGGGGTACGGATGGAAGTTGCGCCGTATTATTAAAAAGGGCCTTTAACGCAGTTCCAAGTCCTGGCGCAATGGCAACTCCTGCAATATGTGCGTTTTGGTCAATGGCGGTGAATGAAAGGGCTGTTCCAAAGTCAACTACAATTGATGCTTGATGATATGTTTCCCATGCGGCAAGGGCATCACAAAGCAAATCCGTTCCGATTTCATAAATCGCGCTTTCAGGTATTGTGAGAGGCAGTTTTTCATAAATTTCAGGGGCAATCACCAGTGGCTTTTTCCCTGTAAAATGCTGGGTCACCAAGACAAACGGTCCGATTAACTGTGGTACAACAGAACTTAAAATGGCATCGGTGATTTTTGCCGGATTTACATTTGCATCTCGAAAAAGTGGTCTTAAAATTGAAAAGTACTCATCCCCTGTGCGCTTTGCGTCCGTGCTGATTCTCCATTGAAGAATGCTGTTTCCATTTTCAAAAAGTGAAATTTTTATATTTGTGTTTCCTATGTCAAATGCGAGTATCATAAGTGCCCCCAGTGAGAAAGCGTTATTTTAGCAATTTCCTGCGCTTTCATTTCTCGTGCTGAAGTCCTGTAACTTCAGTAGAGGTTCTCTAGATTAAATTTAATTTTTAGTATATTATACCCTTATGAGTGAGATGATTCAACCGAGAGTTTTAAAAGGATTTCGCGATTTTTTACCTCAAAACGAGATTGCACGAAATGAGCTGATTGAAAAAATTACAAATGTGTACCGTTCGTTCGGTTTTGTTCCGATTGATACGCCCGTCCTTGAATATACGGAAATTCTTTTGCGAAAAAGCAACGGTGAAACTGAAAAGCAAGTTTTCCGCTTTACTGATAACGGAGGGCGTGATGTTGCTATGCGTTTTGATTTGACAGTGCCTTTTGCGCGTTTTACCGCAGAGCATAAGGGAGAACTGTATTTTCCGTTCAAACGCTATCATATTGCAAAGGTGTGGCGCGGTGAAAAACCTCAAGCAGGACGCTATCGAGAGTTTGTTCAGTGTGATGTTGATATTGTTGGTTCGGATGCCGCTTCAAGTGACTTTGAGATTTTATGCGTGATGAAGGCTGCGTTTTCCGCAATAGATGTTGACGACATTACAATCCATGTGAATCATCGAGGGATATTCAATCGATTTTTGACTCTTTTGAATCTTTTGGAAAAATCAGAGGATATTTTACGTGTCGTTGATAAAATTGCAAAAATCGGAACTGAAAATGTAAAGGCTGAGCTTTGCCAATATACAACTGAAGAAAATGCAGCGAAAATCCTGGACTATGTCACTCAAAAGGGCGACTTTCTAGAGGTTCTTGAAAAAATAGAGTCTTTTGCAGGGGGAAGAGATAGCGACTCTGATCGTTTGAGGGAAATTTACGAAATGCTGAAGGCGGTTGGTATTGAAAAAAACTATGTGCTTGATCCGAGCATCACGCGAGGTCTTGATTATTACACTGGAATTGTCTATGAAACATTTTTGAACGACGTTCCTTCTATTGGCTCTGTTTGTTCAGGCGGTCGCTATGATAACCTTGCGGGTCTTTATATGAAGGAAAAAGTTCCTGGTGTTGGAATGAGCATTGGTCTTGATCGTCTTGTTGCCGCATTGGAGCAGCGTGGATCGTTGCATGCGAAGGGAAGTTATCTTGACGCTGAAATTTATTGTCAAAATGAATCTAATATGCTTTATTATCAAAAGGTTGCGTTTGCCCTGCGTTCAATGGGTGTGAATGTTGAAGTGTTTCCGTCTGCAAAAAAAATGGCGCAGCAGTATGCTCTTACGACTGCAAAAAGCGTTCCCTGGGGGATATTGTGCGATGATAAGGACGTGGAAAATGGCACTCTCACTTTAAAGAACCTTAAAAACCGGGAAGCAACAGAATCCCTTTCCATTGCTTCTTGTGCTAAACTAATTTTAGCGGAAAAACAGTGCGGTTGAGCGTGAGAATTTGGGCGGCTTGTTGCTTGCGTTCGCTTGGCTCATGTTTTAGGCTTTGCCTGCTTGCAAGCAAGTAAAAATTCGTGAAAACAATTCACTGGCGAGTTTTGCAACGCAAAACTCGGTAAGCAGGGCTTGCCCTGCGACCTTTTCGGGGTT
>JAAVAO010000042.1 GCA_014803985.1 Treponema sp. | reverse complement strand
TTTTATCATGACAAGTTTCCGTTGGAAACTTGCATATCAAATGCCACTTCTCATTTCATTACGAAGTGGCATAAAAAGTCAAGAAGAAAGTTGCAACTTTCTTCTTGACTTTTTATGGGGGATATATATGACATCAATGACGGGATATGCGTATGAGGAGAAGACTTTTGATGAGGCGATTGTTTCTGTTGAAATAAAGTCTGTTAATTCTCGATTTTTGGATTTGGAAGTGTTTTTGCCGTCTTATTTGGCAAGTCTTGAAAGTTACTATCGGCAAAAAATTACTGAAAAAGTGAATCGTGGGAAGGTGTGTGTGAATATTCGCATACGAGAGCTTTCTTCAGGTGCTGAAATATATGCGGATGTGTCTCTTGCCGCTTCTTATTACAATGCAATTAAAAAAATTTCTGAGGAAATAGGGATGAAAGAAGAGATACCGCTTTCGCTTGTCATTTCGCAAAACGGTGTCTTAAATGCTGGAAAATCTTACGATGTGGAAAAATATCGAGGGATGATAGACGAACTCTTTTCAACTGTCCTTGAAAAATTCTGCGCTGACAGGAAGAGGGAGGGGGAAAGTCTTTACAAAGATTTGTCGGAAAAAGTGGCAGGACTTCAAAAGTGCGCGACTTTTTTTAAGGATTGGCAGCCAAAAATGGAAAGTGCATTCCGTGAGCAAATTACTGCAAAATTCAAGGAAATTGTTGGAGATGCGGTTGACGAAAATCGCATTATGACGGAAGTTGCCGCCCTTTTGATAAAGTATACGATAAACGAAGAGATTGTACGGCTTCAAAGTCATATAGATGCGATGTCGAGCGAGATGAAAAACAATCCGATTCCAGGAAAAAAACTTGACTTTATCTGCCAGGAGATGAATCGAGAAATAAATACAATCGGAAGTAAAAATCAGTTTTCCGAAGTGGGGGCGATGGTGATTTCTGCTAAAGAAGCTGTTGAAAATATTCGAGAGCAATCAAAGAATGTGGAATAATTTTTTCCGTGTTGACAGGTACAATGTACTATTTTGTAATTTTATAGGTGCATAGATTGAAGGTATGGAGGTATTATGATACGAGTTGCAATCTCTGGAAAATCGGGCTGTGGAAATACAACGGTTTCAACGTTGCTTTCAAAAAAACTTGACGTTACATTAATAAACTATACGTTTAGACAACTTGCCGCAGAGCGGGGGATGACGCTTTCCGAAGTGATAGAAAGTGCGCGCACGGATTTTAGTTATGACAAATATGTTGATACACATCAGGTGGAGCTGGCAAGAAAAGAATCGTGCGTTTTGGGAAGTCGTCTTGCGATTTGGATGCTCGCTGAAGCGGATTTAAAGGTGTTCCTTTATGCAAGCGATGATATGAGGGCGGAGCGAATTTTCAAAAGAGAAGGCGGAGACTTGCAGAAAATCAAGGAATTCACTGCGATGCGAGATTTGGAGGATTCGCGCCGCTACAAGGAACTATACAATATCGACAATTCGGACTACGCATTCGCTGATTTGGTAATCGACACTTCCACATACACTCCTGAAGAAATTGTCGAGCAAATTGTAGCGGAATTAAAAAAACGAGGGTTGGTGAAGGCATAGCAAAAAGCAAGGCGTGGTAAAAACAATACGCCGTGAGCAAAAATTGACCTTCGTGCTCCTTCTCGCACGTTTGAGTAGCAAACGTGCGCACAAAAGGTGAGAGCGCGGTAAAAACAATACACTTTGAGTAAGTAAACTACCTCGCCCCTTATTCCCAGCCAAAGGTTGCAGGGGGTTTGTTTGTGCAGTCGTAGTATAGAGCGTCAACAAAATGCAATGTGGATATTTTTTCTGTGATTTCGTTCAAGAGGCCTAGAGGAAGATGGGCAAAGCGAGCGGTCATCACGTCTTCAGAACAAACTGGACGCAAAACAAAACTTGCTCTTCCTTTTCCGCTTGAATACGGCAAATCAATTGTCAAATGCTGGAAAATCTTTTCATACCAATTGTATTTGTGAAGGGCGTTTAAAACTATGTCGTCAACTTCCCGCAATTGATCAAGGCGATCTTTTTCGCAATATCCTTCTTGCAGCATTAAATCACTGTTCTTTATTGAAGGATTTTGCCACAGCCGGATTAACGTTCTGTTTAAATACTGTGCGCTGTTTGTGATTGCGCTTGAAGCCCTCTCAATTTTTTCCCACTTTTTTGGAATGTGGAAAAATCCATTGCCAAGTCTTTCAAAGCTCAAAACCGCTGGGAATCTATATGTTCTAAAGTCGCCTTGAACTCCAACGGATTTTACTGGTAAAACGAATTTTTCCATATTTGCAGAACAGTGTTCGCAGAATTCAGTGATTTTTATATTGTTGAATTCGTCTTTCGCTTTCTCAAATTCTTTTGCATCGTCATCACTCATAGCGCCGTTTGAGCATAAAACATTTATTGAAAGACCAGGACCGGGAAACGGATGGCGCATAACCAGACTGTCATCAAGCCCGAGTTTTTTTCCAATTGCACGAACTTCATCCTTGTATAAATCTCGAATCGGCTCGATAACAAGTCCTTTTTCAATGAGACTTTGAATTCCTTTCACACGATTGTGGTGCGTTTTGATCGTGTTTGAATTTTTTGTTCCCCCTGATTCAATGATGTCAGGATAGAGTGTTCCTTGCGCTAAAAGCCAGTTACTTTCGTCAAGGTGTTGCTTTTCAACAATGCTATTTCTTACGGCGATAAAATTCTCTCCGATTGCCATACGTTTTTTTTGCGGGTCGATGAGTTTTTTTACGGCATTTAAGAAACTTTCCGATGCGTCTTCCACAATGAAGTTGTTAAAGCCAAATTCTCTGTATGCATTTGCAACATTTTGGCTTTCGTTTTTTCTCATAAAGCCATTGTCAATATGAAGCCCTAAAACGCGTTCTTTTCCCAATGCTTTGTTCAATAGTGCGAATGTAATTGTGGAGTCAACGCCACCGCTTAAAAACAAAAGAACATTTTTGCCGTTCGCCTCTTTTTCAATGTTCTGCAAAATGGTGTTTAATACCGTGTCTTGATCCCAGTTTTTTTTCATTCCGCAAAATTGTGCAAAATTTTCAAAAATTTTATTTCCGCATGGGGTGTCCTTTACTTCGCAGTGAAATTGAAGCGAAAATCTTTTTTTGGGGAGATTTTGCATTGCAGCATATTTACAGTCTTTTGTAGACCCCACTGTTTCAAATCCTTCTCCGCATTGCAAAACCTCGTCTTGGTGGCTCATCCAAACTTGCTGTTTTTCAGAGATTCCGTCAAAAAGCGGGCAGTGAGTTTGAGGGTGTAAAGTCAGTTCAGAAAACCCAAATTCTCCTGTCTCCGCTTTTCCGACTTTTCCTCCATAGCCCATTTGCACTACATAATGTCCATAGCAAAGACCTAAAATCGGTATGTCAAGGGAAAGAATTTCGCTATTAAAATCAGGAGTGTTTTTGTCGTAGATAGAGGCAGGACCTCCTGAAAAAACTATGCCCTTTGCGTCTGCAAACGTTTGAAGAGGGCTTGATGGCAGCGCAATTTCCGAATAAAAGCCAAGCATACGAAATCTTTTTGCAATGAGATGAGCATATTGGCTTCCAAAGTCAAGAACAATAATTTTTTCTCGTGGCATAACATTCTCCCATAAAACGTCAAGAAGAAAATACTAACTTTCTCTTGTTTTTATAATGATACTTAAAAATAATCTTTAACTCAAGCCTTGTTTTTCCGATAAATAAATGAAGGTAAAAAAATATGAGGGGAACAATTCTTGTGCTTGCACAGTGCAGGCGTAAGAAACTCACGTTTGTGTTGCAGACTTGTTTTTAGGGGGAAGATATGATTAGAGGGTGGTACACTGGTGCAAGCGGAATGAATGCACAGCAAAATCGACTGGATGCGATTTCAAACAACCTTGCAAATGTGGACACGGCGGGCTATAAGCGTGATATTACTGTATCAAAATCATTTCCAGAGCTCGTCTTAAGACGAACAAATCTTGATGGAGTGTATAAAACGCCGTTTGGAAGTGCGGATGCGGCTCCTATTATCGGAAAGTTGGGGCTTGGCGTGGAAACAAATGAAAACTACACCGATTTTACACAAGGTTCGTTTAGACAGACGAGTGCAAATACGGACATAGCGTTTGCAGGAGAAGGTTTTTTTGTGCTTGAAACTCCCTACGGAGAGCGATATACGCGTGATGGAAATTTTATCGTTGGAAAGGAAGGAATTTTGGAGTCAAAGGACGGGTATCCTGTTCTTGGTGAAAGCGGGCGCATTTTAGTCAACGATGATAGTTTTACGGTGAATGAAGACGGTATTATTTATTCCAAAGAAGACAATGAACTTATTGATAGATTTAAAGTCGTGAGATTTGACAACGAGCGTTATTTGAAAAAAATGGGCGGAAATCTGTATAGCGCAAATGATATTTCTGGTGATGCCCATATTGCAGAGGGAACTGAAAGACCTCGTTTTCTTCAAGGATATATGGAAACATCAAATGTGAATGTGGTGAATGAAATGGTGCAGATGATTGAAGTGAACAGGGCGTATGAGGCTAACCAAAAAACTGTTACAAGCGAAGATAGTATGATGGGAACTTTGTGGTCTCGCACTGCGATATACAAGTAGCGCGCAAAAGAGCGAGCGAACTTCCAATTTTTAAGATAGAAGGTAAAAAGTATGGTTAGAAGTTTATGGACAGCGGCAACAGGAATGAACGGGCAGCAATCAAATATTGATGCAATTTCAAATAATCTTTCAAATGTAAACACAACGGGATACAAACAACAACGGGTTGAGTTTGAGGATTTAGTATATCAAAATGTAAAGCTTGCGGGCACTCCGGCAACGGAAGACACCGTTACTCCAGTGGGAATTCAGCAAGGAGCCGGCGTAAAAGTTGCTGCAACACAGCGCATTATGACGCAAGGTTCTTTGCAAAACACTGGCGTTGATACAGACGTTGCAATTGTTGGCGAGGGATTTTTTCGCGTTCAAAAATATGACGGAAGTTACGCCTACACGCGCGACGGATCATTCAAGGTTGATTCAAATGGTCAGCTTGTGAATGCAAACGGACTTCGCTTGCAACCGGAAATCATTCTCCCGGAGGGATACGATGTTTCCACGCTGAATGTGACACAAACTGGCAGGGTGAGCGTAAAAATCAATGGCGGAAACGAGCCGGTTGAGGTGGGGCAGATTGAACTTTTTAGATTTCCGAATGCAGTTGGTTTGCAAGCGGACGGGGACAATCTTTTTGTTGCAACAAATGCATCAGGCGATGCGTATGCAGGTCGTCCAGGACTTGACGGATTTGGACGAACTCACCATAAATTTCTAGAGCTTTCAAATGTTTCTGTGGTGAATGAAATGGTGCAGATGATTGTGGCGCAAAGAGCGTATGAGTTCAATTCTAAGGCAATTCAGACGAGTGACAATATGCTGAGCACTGCGGTGAACTTAAAGCGATAACTTTGAAGATGTAGAAAAAAATAGGGAAAAAGGTGGGTTTTATGAATGTAGGCGGAGTTAATAGTTTTTTGCGAAATGATGGAAGTGCGGCTATGCAGACTGCCAGTATTGGTGGAGAAAACTCAAAGTTTGCGGACTTGCTAGAGAGCATTCGTGCCGAAAGCGAAAAAAACAGTGACAGTGCCGAAAAAACATCCGCTATTTCCTCTTCTCAAATCTTGCAGGAAGGAAGATTGAACGGCGATATGAAAACTGACTTTCACGGCGCATTTACATCTTCTGCCGATAAAAATGCCTTGCCACAAGGAGCTGCAAGAAATCAAGCGGGTGTGCATGGAACAACAAAAACAATTGACAAGACAAGCCGTCTTTATGAAAAATCTATGGAGTTGGAAAGTTTTTTTGTAAAGCAAATGCTTTCTTCAATGCGAAAGACTGTTTCAAAAAGTGGACTTGGCGGAGATGGTTTTGCCGGTCAAATGTATGAAGATATGATTTTTGATGAATACGCCACTGCAATGACAAAAAATGCAGGCTTCGGTCTTGCCGATCAAATTTATTTAAGTTTGGTGTAATTTGTTGCATTGCAAGTTGAGGTATCACAGTACGCAATTCCGTAGAAATTGCTACCGAGTTTGAGTTGCAAACTCGCAGACAAAACTGGCTAAGCAGGGCTTTGCCCTGCGACCGGAAGTCGAAGTGTAAAACTGAAAGAACATTGAATCTTCCGCCACTGCAACTGGAAGAATGTTTTTTCGTGCTTACCCCCTGATTCAGTAATTGATTTCATACACTTTTTTCATTATATTTAGACTATGGTGGATTTTGCATTTGTGGATTCTGGTGTTGGAGGGCTTCCGTATCTAAAAGCATTAAAAGAAAAAAGTCCCTCCGCTTCTTGCGTTTATGTTGCCGATACAAAAAATTTTCCGTATGGCGAAAAGCCAACCAATAAAATAATTGAGGCGGCAACATCGCTTGTTGAAAAAATCATTGAAAAGTGGAATCCAAATGTGATTGTCCTTGCCTGCAACACTATTTCGGTCAATGCTCTTGAGTTTTTGCGCTCCCGTTTTCCGTCTGTTCCGTTTGTTGGAACTGTTCCTGCCATAAAGCCTGCGAGCCTTGTTTCAAAAACGAGAAGAATTGGGCTTTTGGCGACTACAGCAACAATACATAATTCGTATTCGCTTGAACTAAAGAAGCATTTTGCCTCGGACTGTACATTGATTTCACGGGCAGATCCAGAGTTGATTTCTTTTATTGAACATACATTTTTTACAAGCACAGAAGAAGAGCGCATTGATGCTATAAAAGGTGCAGTTGATTTTTTTAAAGAGAATGGGTGCGATGTGGTTGTGCTTGCGTGCACTCACTTTTTAAATATAAGCGAATACATCAAAAAATATGCGGGGGATGCACTGTCTGTGGTGGACTCTCGTGATGGAGTTTCTCACCATGCACTTGAAGTTGAAAGGCAATTTTTATTAGCGCATCCAGAAATTTCATCTAAAAATGACAGTGAGATTTCGAGACTTTTTGTTACAGGCTTTAGCAATGTTGATGACAGTCAGTTTTATAAAAATTTCTGCGAAGTGAATAATATACATTTCGGTGGAATCCTGCCCCTCTAACTTTTAAATAGGTATATGCAGTTATAGAAAAATGAAAAACGAGAGTTTTGAAAAAATATAAAAACAGTCGCAAAGGTGCAGTGAAAAAGGCAAAATCGCTCTGATTGTGGTCGCTGCGAGAGCAGCGAGAAAAATCTTTGCCACAATCAGTGCGAAATGCGCAGGCGCATGTTTTTGCCTTTTTCACTGCAACTGGAAGAATGTTCTTTCTATTTTTCAAAGAAAATTCGCTATTAAAGCAGCAACGCAATTTTAGTTGCCTGTTTTAAAACCTTCCTTGATTTTCAACAGCGAGCGAATCTTCAGATTCGGGAGATGTTGAAAACGCCATTTCGCAATGAAATGGCAGTGGATAAGTGAGTTTGCGAAGAAAACTCACATTAAAACAGGCAACGCAATTTTAGTTGCCTGTTTTAAAACCTTCCTATTGATTTTGATTGCATTTATGATTTTATTGCATTATAGTATAGTAATGAAATGGATTGTCTTGACAACTGCAATTGTGATGTATCTTCTTGTGATTGTAAAGCAGGAAAAAAAAGTTGTATTTTCAACGATAGCAGCACTTTTTTTAGTAATTCTTGGGGCTGTGTATCCATCGGCTATTTTTTCAGACGGAACTTCGCTTTCTGCCAATAGAACTTTTTCAATTACACATTCGCTTTTTACCCTCATAAATTGGAATGTGCTTATGATATACATAGGCAGTATGATTATTGCCACTCTTTTTATTTATTCAAAAGTGCCTGTTCGGATTGCTGATTTTATTATTGAAAAGTCGCCTAGCACGAGCATTGCAATTATTTTGATACTGGCAATGACAGGTATAATTTCTATTTTTGTTGAGAATGTTGCGACGGTTCTTGTGATGGCTCCGATTGCGCTTGCGTTGTCAAAAAAACTTTCTATGACCCCAACTTATTTCCTTTGTGGGCTTGCGGTGATGTCGAATTTAGAGGGAACTGCAACTTTGGTCGGCGATCCGCCTTCTATGATTTTTGCAAGTTTTGCAGGTTACAATTTCAACGACTTTTTCTTTCGGCAGGGAAAACTGTCAATATTCTTTTTTATTCAAATTGGCTTGATAGCGGGGTGCATTTACTTTTATTTTTATTTTTTAAATGCAAAGGGCAAGGCGACTGTGGAACAAACACACGTTATTTCTATTTTCCCCGCCATTTTACTTTTAACGATGATTTTTGGACTTACTGGCATTTCATTTATTCCAATAGATTTTAAATATCTTTCAGGACTTTTTGTCTTTTCTCTGGGAATTGCTGCCCTCCTTTGGTATGTTATCTTTCAAAAAAAGTCAAAGTCTGAGACTTTCACGCTTATAAGGGAGCTTGACTGGGAGACGATTTTCTTTTTGTGTGGGATTTTTGTGGTTGTCGGGGCGATAAGCGAAACAGGCTTGCTTAAAGACTTTTCGCTTTTTCTTGCAAAAATTACTGGCGAGAATAAATTGCTTGGTTTTGTTTTGATTCTTTTTGTTTCTATTTTAATTTCAGGTTTTGTGGACAATGTGCCGTATATAATTGTTATGCTTCCTGTTGCGGCTTCTCTTGCCGAAACTATCAATGTGCCAAAAGAGTTGTATATGTTTGCGCTTTTAATTGGTTCGTGTTTGGGTGGAAATCTCACTCCTTTTGGTGCAAGTGCGAATGTTGTTGCTATGGGAATTCTAAAAAAAGAAGGGTATCCTATGAAATTTCCAGATTGGTTAAGAATAGGCGCACCATTTACTTTTGTAACAACTGCCGTTGCTGCCATTGCGTTGTATATTTTATGGGGCTGACGGGCTGACCACTCGTTTTTTCATCGACTGTAGTTGGTAGTAGGGGGCGATTTCCTGTGCCAAAAAACTGCGTGTCGGTGTATTGTGTATCACCGCTTTGTTATTTTTTTGCTAGATGAGGCACTTCGCATTGTGTTTGTTTTTTATAAATATATTTTAATGGGTGGATGTCAAAGGCATTTGTTGTCCAACCGCCAACTGCATCAAGGTCTATGATGTTTAGACTTACTGGATGTTGAATCGGGATTATAATTGCTTCATCGAGCAAAAGTTGCTCGGCTTGACTGAGACGCTCCAAATGTTGTAAATCATTCAAACTTTCCGCTTCCAACAACATTCTGTTGAAGTCATTGTTATTCCAGTTGGAAACATTGAGCGTTGAATTTCCTTTAAAAAGTTCCAAAAATGCAAGGGGGTCGGAAAAGTCTCCGATCCACGTGTATGAAAAAATGTCAGCATCTGTTTGAGCAATTTCTTTTAAGTAATTGATAGAGGCAATTTCAACTGTTTTCAATTCAACGCCAAGAGGACTCCACGCTTCCTTTAAAATTTCAACGTGCTTCTTCATTCGTTCGCTTTCTGATATGGCTATTTTTAATTCAAGGATTTCATCTTCGGGTATGTTTGCTTCTTTTCTCGTGGCTTTCATAAGCGATTGCGCTTCTATTTTATCTGTGTACACATAGCCTTGCACTTTCGGGTAGCCGTTCAAGGGGTATACCAACGTTGTTGCAGGAACAAATGTGTTCGCACGCAACTCTTGCCACGGAACAGCCTCTAGCAATGCCTGCCGAAATTTGGTGTTTTGCCAAATGGAGTTACGCATTTTAAAGAACAAATATTCGGTGGCGAATTCCGCTGATATATGACTTGCGCTTTTTAAAATTATTTTTTTCAAGTCTACGGATGAACTGATCCAGTCTGCTTTTCCAGTGTTAAACAAGTGGGAATTTTCAACATCATCATTGCTCAATAAAAACGTTATTTTTTCAAGATGTGTATTTTCCTTGTCGTAGTAATAGGGGTTTTTTTCAAGCACAATGTGTTTCGTTGAAAAGTCAGAGAGTACAAATGGACCTGAATAGACATGTGCATTCTTGCTTATTACGGAAAAGGTGGGCATACAAAGAAGTCTTATAAGGTGGGCTGCCGGATTTGTCAAATGAACGGAAAGAGAATACTCCTCAATTGCATAAATTCCAACTTCGTTTTCATTTGCCGTTCCGTTTTTAAATTCTTTTGCACCTGCAACAATTTCAAAAAGAGATGAATAGGGGGCACGTGGATTTTTCAGCATTGAAAGCCACGATTCTCTTACGCTTTCCGCTGTAATTTTAGTTCCGTCTGAAAAATATGCATCGTCACGCAAGGTAAAAGTCCATCGTTTTTTGTCGCGTGAAATAAGATATGATTTTGCAATTGCAGGCACAGGATTCAAAGTGGCAGGATCGTAGGAAAAAAGACCTTCATATAATCCCGTCAGTATTTGTGCCTCTGCATTGTATTCTGCTGTGTGAGGATTCAAGTCATAGTTGTGTTCCGTTAAAATTATGGTGAAATTCTTTTGAATGGCATCGTTTATATACGTGTTTTCAGTTTCAAAAAAATCTTCTTCAAGTTGCGGATCTAAAAAGTCATCTTCGCTTTGTGAAAATACAAGCGGACTAAAGAAAAGCATCATTGCCATGATGATACTACAGGATACCGTTTTTTTTACGAACAATTTATTCATCTTTTATTCCAAGTTTTTTCATTTGGGCTTGTTCTTCAATATATGATAGATATTCCGCGCGCTTTTTATTCGCTTTTACAATTATGTTGTTTGCAGACATTATATCCATTTTTAGCCCTTTTATTTTTGAACGGTCTGCGGGCAAAGCGTTCGTCTTAAAGTATTCGTCCGCCGCTGTTATAAGCGTTGCAAGTTCTTTGCTTTCGCTCATTTGCCTGTTTATAAATTGCAGCAGTGTATCTTCGTCCGCCGCCGCGATTTTTTTGTACTCTGTAGAATTTTTGTTTGCCAAAGCCAAATAAAAATTCGCCTTTTTTTCAATGTTTGATATGAATGCATTGATTTCAACTTCTCGCATCGTCTTGCTGTCGTTCTTTTTGTCAATTATGATAAATTTATAGATGACAGGTGGCTCTTTTATCTTGAATGCCTTTCGCAAATTCTTTTTTAGTTTTTCCATTACAGTGTTTTTTGACATTTCAAGAATATTGCTGTTGTTTGAAATTTTTTCCACAATGACGGAGTATGTTGGCGCAATGGATAGCATTGTTCTTACAACATCAAGGAGAACGAGTTTTGTGTCAATGACTTCTTTTTCAACCTTCTTTTTTTCTTCTCGGATTTCTAGTTTTGCAAGGACATTGTTTTGAAGTACATCTGCATTTGCTTCAAAGTCTTCCGCAGCAATTTCGTTTAAAAGTTCTGTATAACAGGGGGATTTGCCCATTACAGACGGAAAAAGTTTTTTGATTTCAGCAACTTCTTGTGAGGGGGAGTCGATGTTGTTTATTGGAAAATTTGAAAGCCCCATTATTTCATTTCGGATTTTGAATTTATATTCCTCTCTTTTGTAGTCTGAAATTCCCTTCAAGGCTCTTACAATTTCCATATACGCTTTGCTACTTTTTGAAAGAGAGTCATTCAACATACTTACTGAAATCGCGGGAAGTCCTTTTCTGAGGCTGATTATTAAAATTGCAAGCCCGCGTGTATTTGGTCGTGTTGAATTGGGCGAAAGGTTTCCCCACTGAAATGAATTCACCAGCTCCGTGAGATTTTTTATCTTTTTGAGATCAAGGTTTTCAACGGAAAACTTAAAATATGAACAGATAAACTCAACCATGCTCTCATAGTCGGAAAGGCGCGAACCTATAACTGATGCGGAGTCTGTTTCAATATATGGTTCATCGGAGGGCGCTTGAATGGACGAGATCTTTTTGTCATTTTTATACGGATCAGGAACAATAAGACCTCTCTTTACAAGCAAATCGAAAACATTTTTTATGCAAATATGCATTATTCTAAAATTTTCAAGCAATTGGGGGAGTTCTTTGGAATTGAACCAGTCACCTTTTGTTTTTATAGCGGATGACAACTTTTCTAAAAATTCTGATCTATTCATATTTCTTCTTTATAATAATTTAAAATCTTATTATATATGATACACCACTTCGCCTTTTATTTCAATAAGTCATTTGAGTTTTGCACTTTTATATACTTTTGGCCGTCTCGTTGCTATGTTGCGCGATCACAACCCGCTAGCCAGTTTTGGTAGCGGAAGCGCACAAAACTGGAGGCGAAAGTTAAGGGATAAAAACTGGAAAATCGATGCACCTTTCGCCACTTTTTATTTCAATAAGTCAAAATTCAAGTTTTACACTTTTATATAATTTTGGCTGTCTCGTTGCTATGTTGCGCGATCACAACCTGCTAGCCAGTTTTGGTAGTGGAAGCGCACAAAACTGGAGGCGAAAGTTGAGGGATAAAAATTAGAAAACCGATGCACCTTTCGCCACTTTTTATTTCAATAAGTCATTTGAGTTTTGCACTTTTATATACTTTTGGCCGGCTCGTTGCTATGTTGGGCGATCACAACCCGCTAGCCAGTTTTGGTAGTGGAAGCGCACAAAACTGGAGGCGAAAGTTGAGGAATAAAAATTAGAAAACCGATGCACCTTTCGCCATTTCACTAATGTGTTTTGTTTTTTTCTATAATAATATTTCTAAACTGAAATTGCATTTTTTCCGATAAAAGAAGAGGTTTATGACAATAAAGTGTGAAGTCTATTGCACGACTGCATGACGGACTTCGCTCCCGGCTTTTTTAATAAGCATATAAAAAAGGAGGCAGGATATGGCAATTTCAATTTCATCTGCTGCTTATAGCAATATCATAAGTGATGGTAGTCCTGGCAAGGTGTATATACCAGTTTCACGGACTGCCCTTATATATTCGCATTTTGATCATGTTTCAGGAGTGGTGGCGTCCAAAGAGCAGGGCGGAGTTTCAATTACCAAACTTCAAATCCTCAATGCATTAATAGATCGACTTTCAAATATAAAGGGCGAGAAAATTGTTCCAAAGCACGGAACGTCTGCCGATGAAATCAATTTGTTGATAGAAAACTATCAATCTCAAATTCACAATGCAATTGAAAATGCAAAAGAAACCTCTTATGGATTGGCAGGGGTTAGACCTGAACCAGGGGAACTTTTTTCGTTGGTGGCTTAAAAATTTTTTTTGACAGAACAAATAAAATCGGTGTATAATTGAGATATGTTGAATGAAATCTGTGAATGCGCGCGGGCGAAGATAAATCTTGGGCTAAAGGTTTTTCCCCCGCGAAAAGACGGGTTTCATAATATCGAAAGTATATTTTATTTGGTGGACTTGTGCGATAGACTTTTTGTTTCTGTGCGAGAAGGGGTTGGAAATTGTAGCGTTCATTCCGATGATATTTCCCTTCCTGCGGAAAATACACTTTCGATGGCATACAAGGCTTTTTGTCGTGTGACTGGAATTGAGTCAAAGTCGATAGAGGTGCGTCTTGAAAAAAACATTCCTAGTGGAGGTGGACTGGGAGGCGGTTCTTCTGATGCTGCGTCTTTAGTCAGGGCGTTGGAAAAAATACATGGCGTTTCATTGAGTGCAGATGAATTGAATAAAATTGCTTCAAGCGTTGGAAGCGATGTGTTTTTCTTTTGTCACAGTTTTGGAAATAAGGAATTTGCTGCCGTTGTTTCGGGGCGCGGTGAAATAGTGCGAAAAATACCATATCGTTCGGACTTGCATATTGTTCTTGTTTTTCCGAATGTGTATAGTTCTACGCGCGAAGCTTATGCACTTGTTGATGAAATGCTTGCAGATGACAGTGCGCTTTCCTATCCTGTTTTTAATAGTTTGGAGAAGATGTATAGACTGCCTCCTGTGGAATGGAAATTTGTAAACTCTTTTACCGCTCCTTTGTGTGCGCGCTATGAAAAAATCAAATGTGCGTTGGATGCAGTAAAAAAGAGTGGGGCGTTGTTCTCTGATATGTCAGGCTCTGGCTCAACCGTTTTCGGAGTGTATGGCTCTGAGCCCGATGCAAAAAATGCTCTTTCTTTAATTGAATCTGAAGGTTTTGATTGCGTAAAAGCGCATTGATTCCTTAAAAAAATACTTGGGCGCTAAAACGGAGGTTGCCATTATGCAGATTACAGAATTGCGTATTCGCAAGGTTGAGGACGAAGGAAAACTTCGCGCTTATGTTACAGTGACATTCGACAGTTGTTTTGTTGTTCACAATGTCAAAATTATCGAGGGGCAGAACGGCTTGTTTATTGCAATGCCGAGCAGAAAGACTGCTAATGGAGAGTATAAAGATGTTGCTCATCCAATCAGCCCAGAGTTTCGCAATGAGTTGCAGACTAAGATAATCGAAGAGTATAAAGCGGGGCATGTTGAAACATCTGCTTCTGCGGACGAGTAGATTATTTTTTTTGTAATTCTTTTGCAAACCTCTTGCAAAGAATTTTAATTTTCTCTAAAATTATATGTCAAGCGGTCAGTTTTGACCGCTGATATTTATTTCTTATTGGGCTGTAGGCAAGTGGTAAGCCATCGGCTTTTGGTGCCGCTATTCACGGGTTCGAATCCTGTCAGCCCAATTTTTATTTTTTAAGGATATAAGGAGCTTTAAAAATGAGTATGCAGACAATAAATGCAAAGATTCGCACGACAACTGGCAAGGCGGCTGCAAAACGACTTAGAAAGGTAGGTAGTATCCCAGCCGTTATGTATGATGACAAAGGAACGTCTACAATGCTTGAGGTTAATACGGTCGAATTTAATAAGGTGTGGCGCAACATCACAAAAACCACTCCTATTGAATTGATTGTTGAAGGAAAGTCAATGACCGCTTTAATCAAGGATACAGAATATAACATTCGTAATGACAGCGTTCTTCACGCGGATTTCTTTGTTCCTGCGGCAGATCAAAAGTTGAAATACAGAATGAAGGTGCAATTTTCTGGAAAAGCTGCTGGTGTTCTAAAGGGTGGATTTTTGTTGAAGCATCTTCCAGAAATAACTATTGTTGCTCCGATTTCAGCACTTCCTGAAAGGGTTGTGATTGATGTTTCTCCTATGAACATTGGAGATTCGTTTAAGGTGAAGGATTTGTCGCTTGGAAAAGATGTTACGATTTTGACCGATCCAGAGGCTGAATTGGTGAACATCGCTCCAGCGCGATAGTTTTTCCAAATAAGTATGATTTTTAAAGAAGTCCTTAGATTCTAGGGGCTTCTTTTTTTTGTTTATTATGCAAAAATCTGTTGAAGACGAAATTTTTGAAAATCTCTTGAAATGTGGAGTGGACTTTGAGGCTTTGCGCAGTGGCGGTTTTCCCATGGGGGCGGCGGTTTCTGGCGGTGCAGATTCTATTTGCTTGCTTTTTGCGCTTTCTCGCATTTGCAAAAGAGAGCGTGTGCCGCTAAAGGTGATTACCGTAAATCATAAAATCAGGACGGCAGATGAAAGCGAAGGGGACGCGCGTGCTGTTGAGAATGTTTGCAAGGGGCTTTGTGAAGCGGGGTGCGATGTTGAGTGCTTTTTATATGCGCTTGGAGATGGCGAGGTGTATAAAACTGCTGAAAAACGGAAAAAGGGCATTGAGGATGCCGCGCGTTTTTTGCGCTATAACGCCTTTGAAGATTTTGCACGTCGTTCGGGAGTTGCATTTCTGTGTCTTGCGCATAATCGTGATGACAATGTGGAAACGATTTTGATGCGCTTTTTACAGGGGGGAGATGTTTCAAGCTTGCGCGGCATACGAGGTAGGCGCGGAATCTTTTTGCGTCCAATGCTTTCGGTGAGCCGCCGCAAAATTGAAAGGTATTTGATTGAACGAAAAATCTCCTGGAGAACGGACAAAACGAACTTTGATGAAAGCTATTTTAGAAATCGGATACGCCATTCTTTAATTCCTCTTCTTGATGAAAAATTTCTGGGCTGGCGGCAGGGAGTGCTTGCGGCGGCATTGAAGTGTGGTGATGATGATGATGCGCTTGAAGAGCTGCGCGCCGTCTGCTGTGAGGGTGAAAAAATGCCTGATGGGGGCGTTTGCTTTTCGCGGGATTCCATTTCCACCCTTTCACGAGCGGTTTTGTCGCGGGTGATTTTTAAGGCCATTTCAGAAGTTGCAGGGGAAACGAGATTTCCGTATATACATATACGTTCGGTGTTGGATGCGATACGTTCTAACGAGAGAAATTTTCTTGTTGAGGCGGCGGGAATTCAAATTTCGCTTGATGAAAACAATCTTTTTGTGAAATTACGGCAAAATATAGCGACTGATTCTTGTTTTTTTGCTATAATTGAAGAGGATGGAACATACACTTTTCCGTTTGGAGATGTTTTTGTGCAAACGAATGGAAATTCTGCTGATGTTTTCATAAAGGAGCGAATTTTTCATCATATTCCTGTTCCGTTTTGCATACGGAATAGACAAGCGGATGACTATGTGAAAACTGCTGATGGAGGAAGAAAAAGCGTTGCGGATTTTCTTTCTTCATTGCATATTCAAAACAGTTTGAGGGATGCTGTTCCTGTTATTCAGGAGCTTTCTTCAAAAGATCAGGAAATCGTTGTTGTGGCAACGAGCGTTATGGGATATAAAGATTGGGTTTGCAAGAACTAATTATATTTTTTTGAGGTCAAGATGAAGGGATTTTTTGTTTGTTGTCTATTTTTGACATTTTTTTCGGCAGGACTCTTTGCTCTTCCTTCCGATTCTTCCGCAGAGGAGCATAACGACAGAAAAACCGCCGTTAAATATTTAAAGGTTGCAGAAGGCTATTTTTTTTCAAAGAATTATAATGAGGCGATTTCCCAAAGTGCATTGGGTTTGGCTTATGATGACACCATTAGCGATTTGTGGTATATAAATGCCGCTTCAAAAAGTGCTTTGGGGGCGGCGAATGCGGAAATTCTTCCGTTTGTCGTTCGGGCATTGAACAGCGGCGGATGGGTTGACTACAACCAAAATCCTGCGAGAATCCTATATGCCTCCATTTTGTGTGATACGGGAAAATGCGAAGAGGCAATTGCCGTTCTTGATGCAGAGCCTAAGATTTATTCCGCTGATGCTGAATTTACACGCGCAAAATCCTATTATGGACTTGGCGATGAAAAAAATATTGAATTAGCGCGCAAAAGAATTGATGATGCGAGAAAAATTTATTTTGATGACACCCGTTTTCCTCGTTTGTTTTTTAAAAGAGAATACGATCTATTGCGGGCATCTGCATTTTCTTCTTCCTATCTTTTGGGGGATTATGCCGACTTGAAAAAGCCTGTTGTGAATCGGGAAACGCTTTCACCGCTTGCCTTGCAGCTCTCAGATTCCTTTGTTTCGAGAATGCCTGAATATAGTTCTTCCGATGTGGAGTTAGAAATGTATGCCTGTCTTTTTGCGGATGGAGAAACACAGGTTCGCATGCTTCAGGCGTTTGCATCGCGTGGTATGGTGCATCCTCTGTATGCGCATATCGCTCTTGCTGTGGGGCTGATGAACGAGCAGGAGGCATGGGATTATTTTTGTGCATTCTTCGAAAAATCTGTTTCTTTGGCTGACCTTGTGCAAATGTTGCCTTTTATAACTGACAGCGTTTCTATTGCATCGGTAAAGGAGCACTTGTCGTCTTTTTCAGGGGAGCTTTTGATTGACACAAACAGCGATGGCGAAAATGAGCTTCATATACAGTATGAGCGGGGCAGACCTGCCTTGTTTTCTTGGGATGAAACGAATGATGGAATTTTTGAGTGGACTGGAAAGTGCGATTTCGGAAATCCAACGGAAATAAAGATTACGGCGGGAAATGTGCTTTTAACTTACGGGAATTATCCTGAAATTGTTCTTGCGGAGTATGTTTTTGCAGATGACGAAAGTCGCAGGGTGAAGTTTATGTTTCCCGATCGTTCGTTCTATTGGTCTCCGTGTCGAATTGAAACAGTGGATATAATAACATCTCTTTTTGACTATGATTTTTTTATTGTGTCTCCGATTTTTCAGCGGGAGGAATTTGACGGGGCTATGCTCTTGCAGTTTTGCTCTGGCTATGAGATGCCTTCTGATGAAAAGTATGGAGCGAGCATACAGTTTTCTGTTCTTGACGGACTTCCCGTTTTTGCGGAATATTTTGCTGACGGACGACGATATGCGTATACGGAATTTGAAAATGGATTTCCGCGTGCGAGATTTGTTGACAATACAGGGGACGGCATCTATGAAACAACGGAATTTATGGGATATGACAAAAAAAATGCGATGAATATAAATTCAAGCGAACAAAATCAAGTTATGACAAATATCTTTGGACTGCCCGCTTTTGGCAGCGGCGTATATGTGCGGGAAATTCAGGTTGATAGAAACGGAGATACAGTTCCTGATTTTATAGAGGAATATCTGCCTGACGGCGGAAAAATTACGTCATGGGATTTTAATAATGATGGAAAGTGGAATTTGCGCTATAAAAAGTATCCACGGATTGACAGCAATGATTCTATCGTAGAAGAAACGCAGTTTTATTTCAATTTGGATCAGACTCTTGTAACGATTACACAGTATAATAGTGTGCCGATAAAAGTTGAAACTGAAAATCAAGAATTTTCTGTAACAAAAGGGGAGAGCGCGTCATTTTATTGGATAGGAACGAGAGGGTCTTTTGATGATGAATCTTATGTGCTTTCTCACTTTGATAAAAATATGCAGCAGGGAATTTCTGTGATATTAGAGACTGAAGGAAAACAGATGACTGTGATAAAAATTGGAGAGAATATTTTTTCTTGGATTATTCCTATTGACAATAGTGATGACACCGTTGGGGATGAGTGAAGTGAGAGTGAGAAAAAGTAACGTGATGGGTGAAGTGACCGCTCATTGTAAGAAAAAAGGTATGCTCTTCATTTTGTTATGGAGCGTTATTTTTTTGTCTGCGATTGTTTCCTGTTCGTCATTGAAGCAACCAAAAGAGATTTTTACGACTCCCGATTATACAGAAGATGATGTGAAAAATAACGAAATAAAACGAATTGCACAGTTGAAGGAGGAGTTTCCTGTGCAGGCTCTGTGGAGGGCGAATATTCTTGACGACAAGGAAATTGTTTCAGAATACAAGGAGAATCTTGCTTCGCTTTTACATGAATCGCTTGAAAAAAACGATTATGCTTCAAGCCTAAAGTATTTCTATTCTCTAAAGACGTTTAGCCCCGATGAGAAATTTCCTGATATTGAAAACAAAATACGCACTGGCTTTTATGCCAATGTTCCGGGACTTTATTTGGACGAGGAGAATAGGCGGCTTCTTCCAAAGACTATGGCGGAATGCGTGGATGCAACTGTTACGATTTGGGTTGACAAGGGGATTAAAATAGAGCATGGAGCAGGGTATGCAGATAGGGTGATAGGCTCCGGCTTTTTTATAGACAAGCGCGGATATATTGTGACAAACCATCATGTGATAAATGATTTGGTTGATCCAAAAAGAGAGGGGTATACGCGTCTTTTTATAAAGTTAAACCGGGATTCTGAAACGAGAATTCCTGCGAAAGTTGTTGGCTATGATGCGGTGATTGATCTCGCGCTTTTAAAGACGGAAGTTGATCCTCCGTTCATTTTGGCTTTGGGGTCTAGTTCTGAATTGCAAATTGGAGAGAAAGTCAGTTGCATTGGAACTCCGTTGGGCTTTCATGGCACGGTGACTACAGGAATTGTTTCAAATGTTGACAGAAAGCTGTTTACAACGGGGAGCGTTCTTCAAATAGATGCTGCGGTTAATTCGGGAAATTCAGGCGGACCTTGCATCGATAGTCAGTTGAGGGTGCAGGCGATTGTGTTTGCTGGAATTTTGCAGTATCAGGGGCTTAATTTTGCAATTCCCGTTGAATATTTGCGACAGGACTTGCCGTATTTGTATAGCGGGGGAAAAAGGCTTCATACATGGATTGGGGCGTATGGTCACACAATGCGTGAGGGGCTTGCAGAAACAGGGCTTGAAATTCAATATGTTATGCCTGGTGGAGTTGCCAGTCGTTCAGGACTTGAAAAAGGAGATGTGATTACCTTTGCGAACGGAAGAAAGGTGAGAAATCTTGAGGATATGCAGAATATTATGCGTGGTTTTATTCCCGAAAATCTTTTGACGCTGAACTATGTGCGTGACGGAGAGGACAAAAAATGCCTTGTCTATCTTGACGAAAGACCTGAGTATCCCGGATATGAAATGTATACACACGATCTGTTGAATAATTCCTTTATTCCGCTGTTTGGAATGGCTCTTGCGAATGCTTCAACAACGTTTTCTAGAAAATATGTGATAACTGAAATTATCAAAGGCTCGATTGCGGATGAGTCTGGTTTTTCAGTGACAGATCCAGTGAATATACTTGAGGTTAAGTTTAATGATGAAAAAAGCATAATTTCAGTGGGTTTGAGCACACGGAGAAGAAAAAAAGGGTATCTTGATATAACGATGGGCATTGGCTCGCAGTTAGACAGTCCCTATTATTTTTGATTCATAGATATTGTACGATGAAGACAGCTGAAAAAATGCGTCTGTTCTTTATTTCGACACGTTTTCTTATGGGGGATAAATTATGGAAATGAAATTTAAACGCAATTTTTGTATTGTTGCACACATAGATCACGGAAAGTCAACTTTATCCGATAGATTGATTCAAAAGTCAAAGATTATTGATGAACGAAAAATGAAGAATCAAATTCTTGACAATATGGATATTGAGCGGGAGCGGGGTATCACTATAAAAAGTCAGGCGGTAACAATTCCGTATCATGCGAGCGATGGGAATGATTATGAATTGAATTTTGTTGACACGCCAGGACATGTTGACTTTTCTTACGAGGTTAGCCGGGCGATTGCCTCTTGCGAAGGGGCGTTGCTTTTGATAGACGCAAGCCAGGGGGTTGAAAGCCAAACGGTCAGCAATATGTATATGGCTTTGGAGCAAGATTTAACGATTGTGCCTGTCATAAATAAAATTGATCTTCCGTCCGCTGATATTCCGTCTGTGCGCACTCAAATTGACAAGGAGTTGGGGCTTGACGACAGCCAGACGCAGCTTGTTTCTGCAAAAACGGGGGAGGGCATTGACGCACTCTTTGAGGCGATTGTAAATTATTTTCCAGCCCCGCAGGGAGATGAGAATGCACCGCTTCAAGCGTTGATATTTGACTGCCATTACGACCCTTACCGCGGAGTTATTGTTCATGTTCGAGTGAAAAATGGAAAAATAAAGGCAGGCGATACAATTTTGATGATGAGCAACGGTTCTTCATACAAGGCGGAACAGGTTGGCATTTTTAAGATTGACTATGAACCGGTGGATTTTCTTTGTGCTGGTGATGTTGGCTATATAATTGCAGGAATAAAGACGGTTAGTGATGTTCGTGTTGGCGATACGGTAACGTTAGCGGAGAAAGCGGCGGATTCTCCGCTTGCAGGCTTTAAGGATGTGAAGCCAGTTGTCTATTCATCTATATATCCTATGGATTCAAATGAGTATGACGAATTAAAGGCAAGCCTTGAAAAACTGAAATTGAACGATGCGAGCCTTGTGTATGAAAAGGACAATTCCATTGCGCTTGGAAATGGCTTTAGATGTGGATTTTTGGGGCTTTTGCATTTGGAAATTGTGCAGGAGCGTCTTGAACGCGATTATGACCAGGCGATTATTTTCACCGCCCCGTCTGTTCGCTATAAGGTTCGCTTGACTGATGGAAGCGATATTTTTGTGGACAATCCTTCTGAATATCCACAGGGGCGGCTGCAGTCCGCTGAAGAGCCGTATATCAAGGCGAGCATTATTACCCCTGCAACATATCTTGGTTCTTTGATGGAGCTTTGCAAGACGAAGCGGGGCGAGCAAACGAATATGACGTATCTTGATGAAAAACGAGTTGAACTCATTTATGAGATGCCGCTTTCTGAAGTGCTTTTTGATTTTTATGACAAGTTGAAAAGTTACAGTCGTGGTTATGCGTCTTTGGATTACGAGGTGATTGGATATAGACCCACGCAGTTAGTAAAAGTTGATATTTTGCTGAATTCAAAACCAGTTGATGCATTGAGCTTTTTGGCGTTCAAGGAAAATGCGGTTGACCGTGCGCGAAAAGTATGTGAACGATTAAAGGATGAAATAAGCCATCAGCAGTTCAAGGTTGCAATTCAAGGCGCGATCGGAGGGCAGATTATTGCGCGTGAAACGGTGAGTGCGTTTAGAAAGGATGTTTTGGCGAAGTGTTATGGTGGCGACATCACCCGAAAGAGAAAACTTTTGGAAAAACAAAAGGAAGGCAAAAAACGGATGAAAATGTTTGGAGAGGTGGAACTCCCCCAATCTGCATTTCTCGCCGTGCTTAAGGAACGGGAGGAATAGGGGCGGAAGATTCATTTCTTTTTCAATTTTTATCTCTCGACTTCCGCCTCCAGTTTTGCTACCTCGCACTGCTCGGCTTTACGCAAAACTGGCTAGGGGGGTTGTCATTGCGAGGATAAACGGCGGAAGAGGTATTTCTTTTGATCTTAATTACGCCTCTACTTCCAGTCTCACGGCAAAGCCCTGCTTGCCTCGTTTTGTATGCTACCGCTATCAAAACTGGCTGGAGAGTTGTTGCAAAGCAACGAACTGCCCCAGTAATAGAAAAAGCTCATTTCAACAGGGTAATGATTTTGAAAGTGGTGGTTGCCTTTTGTGTGTGCTTTCAATGTCCTCTCCTAATATTGACACAGAGCCTTAAAAATTTTATAGTTAACAAAAATCTATATATAGAGGTCATATAATGAAAAAAATTCTTCTTGCTTCGCTTGCAATTGTTGCGGTTTTGTTGTCTTCTTGCTCAAAAAAACTAGAGAAAGGTGAGTTTACGGTTGAAAAAGGAAAATTCAGTGTTGGATCTGAAATTGGCTATCCTCCCTTTGAGTATTATGATGAGGATGGAACGACTCCTATCGGTCTTGATATGGATTTGGCTCGTGAAGTTGCAAAAAGACTTGGGCTTGAATGTACTATCATTGATACAGCGTGGGACGGAATTTTTGACGGATTGAAAATTGACCGCTATGATGCAGTTATGTCCGCTGCTACAATTACGCCTGAAAGACTTGAAAACTACGATTTTACTCAAAGTTATATTGGAAATGGACAGGCTTTGATTGTTAGAAAAGATTCGACGCTTGACATTTCGTCGTTAGAAGATGTTGCGGGGC
Source organism: Treponema sp. (assembly GCA_014803985.1). Classification (GTDB taxonomy): domain Bacteria; phylum Spirochaetota; class Spirochaetia; order Treponematales; family Treponemataceae; genus Treponema_D. The sequence goes on along the minus strand of JAAVAO010000042.1, from coordinate 66,907 downwards.
TTCAAGTTGGCTATCAGGCGGAAACTACCAGCGACTTTTACATTAAAAAACATGCGGCTGAACTTGGATTTGAATATGTTGCCTGTGAATATGATAAAGTTTTGAATGCCTATGACGACTTGAAATTCGGTCGAATTGATGTTGTTATTTCCGACAGCCTTGTTGCGGTGAGTTATCTTACTGCTGAAAATTCTGAATTCAAACAGGTTTGGGCGGGAGAGCCAGATGAATATTTTGGAATTTGTGTGAAGAAAGGAAATACAGTCTTGCTTGAAAAACTTAATGCTGTTCTCACGGATATGAAAAACGATGGAAGCCTTTCTGAATTGTATATGAAGGTTTTTGGAATGGATTTATCCGATTCAATAAACGAATAAAATAACGCACACTGTGTTTTCATACAAACGAAGCAATCTACTATGCACTGTGGATTGCTTTGAATTGTGTGTTGTTGAAAAAATACTATCCTAATAAAATGCATAGGCGGGAAAAATGCAAAAAATTTTGAGTTGGATTCCACAACTTTTGGGCGGAGCAAAAATCACGATTTTATTGACGCTATGCTCCGTTTCGGCGGGGTTGGTGATCAGTTTGTTTCTTGCATTTGGTGAATTATCGAAGTCCAAATTTCTTGCGTTTCTTTGCCGCTCCTATGTGTTTTTCTTTCGGGGTACGCCGCTTTTAATGCAATTATATTTTGTGTATTTTGGTCTTCCAATGATAAGCCGCTCCCTCACAATAAACAACAGATTTTTTGCGGCGTGGATTGCTTTTTCGCTTAACACTGCGGCATATTTAACGGAAATAATCCGTGCGGCGCTGCAATCCATTGACAAGGGGCAGTTTGAGGCGAGCAAGGCGTTGGGAATGAGTTATTTTCAAACAATGCGCTTGATAATTATTCCCCAGTCAATTCGTCGCTTGATTCCTCCAGTTGGAAACGAATTTATTATGATATTAAAGGATGCCTCCTTGGTTTCATTGATTGCGCTTGCCGATATAACGAAAGTTACACGAAGCATTCAGTCGTCAACAGCGAGTTCTCTTGTCTATATTCCCGCTATGATTCTCTATTTGATTATCACTGCTATTTTTACTCTTGTGTTCCATCTTATGGAAAAGAAGCATTCCGTTTATGAATGAGTAGGCGAGGTGTTTTATGAGTATGATTAGAACTGAAGATGTCAAAAATTCATTCGGAAAACTGAATGTTTTAAAAGGAGTCTCCCTTTCTGTTGAGGAAAAGGAAGTTGTTTGTATAATCGGACCGAGCGGAGCGGGTAAGTCCACCTTTTTGAGAACTTTAAATCATCTTGAGCATATTGACCACGGAAAAATCTATATTGAGGAAAAACTTTTGGCTCACAAAGAAAATGGAGAGAGAAAACTTCATATTTCTTCAAAAGAGCGGCGCGAGATTTTGCTTGACGTTGGAATGGTTTTTCAGCGTTTTAATCTTTTTCCGCATAAAACTGCGCTTGAAAACACTATGATTGCACCAATGAATGTGCGAAAAAAATCAAAGGAAGAGGCTGCCGCTCGCGGAATAGAGCTTCTTACCGCTGTTGGTCTTGGTGATAAAGTGAATGAATATCCGCTCAAACTTTCTGGCGGTCAACAGCAGCGAGTCGCGATTGCTCGTGCTTTGGCTATGAATCCTACAATTATGCTTTTTGACGAACCGACAAGCGCTCTTGATCCAGAGTTAGTGGGAGAAGTTCTTTCCGTTATGAAAAAACTCGCTCAGGATGGAATGACTATGGTTGTGGTGACGCACGAGATGGGATTTGCACGTGAGGTTGCTGACAGAGTTGTTTTTATGGAAGACGGAATTATTATGGAAGAGGGCTCTCCTGAACAAATTTTCTCCGCTCCAAAGACTGAAAGACTTCAAAAGTTTTTAAAAGCCGTGCTATAATAGTTTTATGAAAACAATTCTTAGCGTTGATGAAGGCGCAGACGGCGGAATAGTTATGCTTAACTCCTCTTTGACAGAGGAGTTATTCGGAAAAACAAAATTTTCAAATCTTCTCTCTGAAACTGGTTTTATTGTTGAAAAGGATGAAAACGGCGACTTTTCAAAATTTTCATTGTGGTCGTTTTCAGGGACAAAAACAATCGGTGACGAAGTTTTTTTTACGGGCGAGGGATTTTTTGGATGTCCAATTGCCTCTATGCCGGACAATCATTTTTCAAATGAAGATATGTGCAATGCACTTTTTGCCGTTTGCCAGGCATATACGTGTGCGCTTCAACAGAATGTCAATTTGCCTTGTTCAGGACCGAGTGCTGTTGTCTATGGCGGGGAAAAACTTCTTTTTGTCCCTCAAAAACCGTTTAATTTGTCATGTGCAAATCTTGGAAAGGAAGATGTAAGTCTCATATTAGAGCCGTGGATAGATTCTGCGTTGACGGGAAGTGGTGCAATGTGCTTTTCTCGTGCGGTTTATGCGTATTTTGCCCTCACAAAAGAGCTTCCGTTTCCGCCTTCTGACGAGGATAAAAGCATTGCAATTGCCTACAAGAATTTTATGCCGCTTGAACTGTGCGTGAACGGAGTTGACTCTATGCTCGCAGTCTATGTTGACACAGGGCTTTGTGCAAAGGACACAGGGCGTGATTTTCCGATTGAGGCTTTAAAAAATGAGTTGTTTTTTCCCGAAAATCGAAGGAATAAGATTCCAAATGACGAATTTAAAAAGGCGGGAGAGGCATTTAAAAAACGGCAGGAAAAGAAAGTCCAAAGAAAACTGGCATTTAATAAGTGGCACGGTTCTGTCTTTTTGGGGATTGCAACGTTTGTCATACTGTTTTTTGTTGCATTTTTAGTTGTCCTTGAAACTGGAAGAAGACCGACCGTTGTGGGGTTGAATTCCGTTGAAACGGTAAAAGTGTTTTATCAGGGCATTCACAAAATGGACACGGATTTGATGCTTGCCGCGGCAAAGCCCTGTCCACAAGCGCAAGGGTATATTTCAAAAGTGCCGCAGATTTTTGTTACTACCCAGTTGAGAGGGGCGTATAATTTTGATTCTGGCATGTCCACACCTGAAAATTGGATGTTCTTTGAACCTGATTCAACAAAGTCTTACTCTCACACTGTGTATGGTCTTACTAATTTTACGATTGACGGCGACCCGTCCACTTTAAATGAGGCTGTTCCAACTGCAAAAAAGCACAAGCCCCCCGTGCGCGTTGAAAATGGCGAACGATTGAACGATTTTTCCAAGACAGAGCATACCGTGCTGTATTTTTTAGTGCATACAGTTGATATGAATCTTGTTATTGAACGGTTTAAAACGGCAGTTTGCTTGAGTTATTCAGGCAATAAGTGGCAGATTGTGGAATTAAAGGAGACTTTGTTGTCGATTGAAACAATAAGCCCGTTGCCCTTTAGCCTTGATTATAAGGAGGCGCTTGAAAAAACTCCGGGAGATGAAATCACTGCAATCCAGTCCTTGCGAGAAAAATACAATTGGCTTCCAACAGAGCAAAGTTTGGTTGAGGAAGAAGCGCGTCTTGATGCCATTGGATATTGATCGTAAAAATCAACAACCGAGATAGAAAAGCGTGTTTTTTGTTTTTTTAATTGGTAACGTTTTTGAAAACCGTATATCATAGTAGGGCGTTCCCGTCCGCTTTGCGGTCGGTCGGGTGTTCCGCGGCCCGCTATCCGCTCGGTCCCGCCATTCGGCGGTCCTGCGTCGTCGCTTTGCTCCTCGCACCGCTCCATACCCTAACGCATTTCCCTTCTTTTGCCCTTTCTAGCCCTACAATCCCTGTGAAATTCTTATCAAGAACGATGCCCCTTGTGGAACGGATACCTTTAAAATGCCATTTTTGTTTTCGACGATTATTTTTTGACCCAATGCATCTGTTTTTGAAAGTTGGGCGGTTTTAAAAGATTCTCCGAAAATTGCAATGGGCATTTCTAACGTTCTTTTTTCAGTGTCGTTTGAAGCGATAGAAATAAAAACTTCAGTGGGGGTGAATCGTGCAAATGCAAAAACATAGTCGCTGTCGCTTAAGACTATAAATCCGCCGTCTTTAAATGCTTCTTCTGTCGTCTTTATTTTTATCAGCATTGAGTACAGTTTGTAGGCATCTGTTTTTTCTCTGTCCTTGTTCCAGGGCATAGGATAGCGGCATCCCTCTATCGTTTCTATGCGACCATCAATTTCCACTTCATCTCCATAATACATATTTGTGCAGCCAGGAAGGGTGAAGAGCAGTATGAGTGCGCCTTGCACTGCTTCTTTTGATATGGCGGGATTGTTATGGAAGCGCGGAACATCGTGACTGTCAATTAAATTGAACTGGACTTGGCGCACTTGAAACGGCAGGCGCGTTAAAAAAGCAGTGATTCGTGCGGATAAATCCTTTGCCGTCATTTTGTAGTTTTTCGCGGCTTCTCCCATTGCTGGCGCGAGATGAAAATCGGTTTCTCCGTAAAACTGTCTTATTGGACGGCACGATGAAAAATAATTCATAGTGGCATCCCATTCGTTGCCGTTTAAGAATTCGGTGCAGTCGCTCCAGTCTTCTGCGAGAATATATGCGTCTTTGTTTGTTTCCTTTATTGCTTTGCGGATTTTAGGCCAAATTGTATGGTGCAATTGAATTTCGTTGTTTCTCGCCATGGTGTCTGCCACATCGAATCTCCAGCCGTCGGTGGAATAGGGGGCTTTCAGCCATTTTTTCACAAGCGAGTCATCATCATTGAACAGACGGTTACACAGTTTTTCGGAAGTGTAATTTAAAGTTGGGAGCGTTTTCACGTCAAACCAAGACTTGTATGATCCGTTTTTGTCAAAAAAATAAAATTCTCGTTCAGTGCTTTGGGGATTATTGTACGCCCCCTCTGTTTTTGGAAAAAATGTTCCATCGCGGTTGAACCAGCGGTTTGCAATTCCTGTATGGTTTATTGAAACGTCGAGAATTATCTTTATGCCGTTCTTATGAAGTTCTTTTGTCAAGTCCGAGAGTGCTTCATCTCCGCCAAAATGCGGGTCAACATGGAAATAGTCAAGGCAATCATATTTGTGCACCGTGGCTGCATAGAAAATCGGGTTTAGATAGAGCGCGGTAATGCCAAGTTTTTTGAAGTAGGGGATTTTTTGTTTTATTCCCTCAAGATCTCCGCCGTAGAAGTCAAGGCAATGTGCTTCGCTGTATTCTTTTGGGGCGGAATTCCAGTCGGCGATATGCTGGCTTTCAAATCCGTCAAATATATATTCTCCATCCTTTACATCATTGTTTGGATTTCCGTTGAAAAATCTATCTGGGAAAATCTGATAAAATACAGCGTTCTTTACCCATTCGGGTTGTGTGTAATTTACAAGGAGACGAAAAGCGCGTGATTCATCGGGAAGATAGGTTTTTACGCCCCCTTCATCATAGTAGTAAACACAAGAGTTTGTTGCAATAACAAAGTGATAGTCAAGTTCTGATTCAAAAACAAGCACTTCAATTTCATAGCGGGCAAGACCATTTTTTACATCCACTTTCTTCATTTCTTTCGGGTGAGACACTCCGTTAAATTTTGCGAGAAATGAAACTTTTTGCACTTCAGGATTTTCAATCATCTGAACGGCAATCACAATCTTATCGCCAGTTTTGGGCAGTGGATTTGAAACAAAATAACGAGACCCATCGCTATAAATACTTTTAAGCCAAATTGAATTACACATACATTGAATTTTATCAAAAGATTTTCTTGTCGTCAATTGTAAAATGGCGGCAAATACACGGCGAAAGCTGCATCGATTTTTCAGTTTTTATTCCTCGACTTTCGGGCGCAGGGGTTGCCCTGCTAACCCAGTTTTGCTACCTCGCACTGCTCGGTTTTACGCAAAATGGGTTAGCATGTTTCTGCTGACATTTCATGGATTAGGGCAATAACGAGTAGGGCTATGGATTGTTTTTGTTGTATGCATTTGGGTAAATTGCAATGAAAAGTATGGTTGGAATTTTGTTTCTTTGTGAGTAAACAAAAGGTGTCGTTTTTCCGATAAAGAAGTATGAAAGAATTTATCCTGTCAAATATAGATACAAGTATATCTTGCTATAATAGATTTGTACAGTTATATAATGATTTGCAAAATTCCAATTTTGAAAACATACACATACGTCTTGAAAATTGGTTCGGGGCAAATATGTGTGCAGTTTTAGGGGGAATTCTTGACAGCCTATCTTCTACAAACGAAATTTCTGTGACATCAAAAAATCGTGATATTCTTTCAGTTTTACAGAGGAATAATTTTCTTGCGAATTACGGCTATAACGCATATCAAGATATAAATAATACAACTATAAAATATTTGAAATTAAAACCAGCGGAGAGTAGGTATTTTAATTCTTATGTTATGAAAGAATTGCTTTCTCGTTCTGCGCTGCCGTCTATGACAGATGAACTTAAGAAAAAGATTGCTGAATCAATTTATGAAATATTTGTAAATGCTCAAATTCATAGTAACACAGACTATATTTATACATGTGGACAATTTTTTCCAAATAAACATATAATCGAATTTACCATTGTTGATATGGGGCTTGGCTTTAAAAAACTTTTAAATACTCGATTTAACAGCACTCTGACATCACTGCAAGCAATAAAATGGGCGTTGATAGATGGAAATACAACTAAAATAGATGTTTCTGGAGGGCTTGGATTGGCATTGCTGACAGAATTCATTAAACTAAATAATGGTGCATTCCAAATTATAAGCGATGACGGCTATTATGAACAAAGCAAGACAGAAACTATGAGTTTTTTGAAAGCTCCTTTTCCAGGAACTATTGTAAATATGAAGTTTAGGACGGATGATAGCAATTTATATCGACTTTCATCTGAAGAATATAGTGCGGATGATATATTTTGAGAGGATATGTATGGCAGAAGCAATAAAGAAAAGTGTGTATCAAATTGTTGGAACAGATATTTGTGTAGAAACAGATGACGGGAAAAAAGTTTATGATGTGATTTGCGAGTTTATACGACAGAATAAACCAGTTGTTTTGTCTTTTCTAAATATAACTATGCTGACATCTGCTTTTCTTAATACAGCGATTGGAGCGTTATATAAAGATTTCTCAGAAAATGACGTTAAAAAATTTCTAAAGGTTGAAGATTTGACATCTACAGACACCGTTTTGCTAAAACGTGTTGTTGATACTGCAAAATTATATTATAAAAATCCAAAACGTATAGAGCAGTCTGTCAAAGAAATCCTTGGAGAGGGATGACATGGCAAATCGATTTAAACAGGCTGACATTTCTGCTCTTTCTGGTAGAACAATATTTTTTGATGCAAATGTAGTTATTTATTTGTTTTGGCCCGTTTTTTCTCCTGAAAATGAAAAGAGTTATTCTTCAATTTTAAAAAGCCTGCTCTTACATAAAAATCAACTGGCGGTAGATACAGGTGTTTTGTCAGAAGTTATAAACCGAATTTTGAGGTATGAATGGCATTTGCGGGCAAAAAAGAACAGTAATTTTAAAGTTTTCCGCAATACTTGTGATGGAATGCAAGCCCAAAAAGATGTTTTTGATATAATAAGAAATAGAATCTTAACCTCTTTTAAAGTAATTGATACGCAGAGAACATCGGAAGACATTAAAAATATGCTTGTTGTTGATACATTGGATTTTAACGACAAGATAATTTATGATATTTGCAAAACTTATAATTTAGTTTTGTTGACACACGATGCAGACTTTTCAAAGTCTGATATAGACATTCTTTCTGCAAATCCAAAATTAATAAAAAATCCATAACAGGCTCTTTGTTTTCTGAAGTGTCTTGTGCGTATTCTCCGGTCTGTCATGATCTCAAAATAAAAATTTTTTATAGTTAATAAGCAAGAGGTGCATCTTTTATTTTTGGCAAGTTGTTTTTATTCTGCTTCCGTTTTTTTTGTATGGGGGGGCGTGTGCAATAATATGCAAAAGAAACGAAGGGTTTGCAAAATAAATTGTTTACGCAAAAAACGCTAGCGCAAGTTTTCAAAATATTTGTCTATTGTGTGCAAAATATCGCAGGTGAGTTCTTTGTGGAGTTTTTGAAAGTTTTCGTATTTGATTCCATCTGCATTGAAAAGTTCAAGTTCGTCAATTTCAAGCGCGGCAGCAATTTGGCAAATCATTGGTAGTGATGGAAAATTTTTCCCGCTTTCTATGAGCGCAATATAATTTGCTGAAGCACCTGCTTGTTCCGCAAGTTTTTCTTGAGAAAAGTCGCGCAGTTTGCGATATTTTTTCATGTTGGCAGAAAGACATTTTTGTAAATTGTTCATTTTTACCTAAATAGTATATTGGTGATTTTTATTTTACATAACCAATGGTTATTGACAATTTTATGTCATTTGGGTAAAATTGAAAACTATAATTGTCATTGTGGTAAAAACAGTGGCGAACAAAAAATCAAGGAGAAACTTATGAAAAAAGTTTTAAAAATTGGCGTGGTTTTGACCGCGTTGGTATTTGGGTTGGTTTGCTTGGCGGCGTGCAGTGATGGAGAAGAAAGTCGCAGCGTTGTGGCAGAGTATAAAGATGTAGAATCCTATACATTTTCTTTTATATTTTATAATGATAACACATACGAATTAAAATCAGGTTCTATTGTAGCAGAAAAAGGAAAGTATAGTGGCTCTCCAACAACAATGGGAATAGTGACGATTATACAACCATCTTCACTGTCTGTATCAGGAGATTACATTCCAAATAACATTAACTATACATTACGTATTGACAAGGATGGGGATGAACTGTATTTATATGGCGAGGATGATGAGGATTCATTATTATATATAAAAATTTAACACACTAATTCTGCGGCACACTGGTCGAATGCAACTGGTGTGTCATTCTACCTACAAGTTATCTGAAACAGTTCCTGCCACATGCTTAAGTTGTCTGCGCAAGGGATGCACAAATCGCGCAAGTAATGATTTACATAATTTCTTTTCGTGCAAACGGAGCAAAGCGATGTATGCGGAGTGGCGAAAGATGTATTGGTTTTCTCGTTTTTATTCCTCGACTTTCGGGCGCAGGGGGTGCCCTGCTTACCCAGTTTTGTATGCTAGCGAAAATGGCTGGTGAATTGTGCCTGCTAAACGGCTGCCGCAAGGCAACGGAGGCGCGCAAGACGGTGACCCTCCGAGCAAGCATGGTTTTTGCGTATGCAAAAAATGCGCCCTGAAAAAAACGATAGCGAAAAATTACAAAACAATTAAAAAAGTGTTTTCATATATGCATATTCTTTTTGTTTTTGTACCAGGCAATTCCTTTGCAGAGGTAAAAGAATGCGAGGCTGCCAATGACTGCGCCCAAGGTGTCTGCACACCAATCAAATAGGGACGACTCTCTTCCGGGCGTGAAACTTTGGTGGATTTCATCGGTAATACCCCACACGGAAACGATTATCACGGGCAAAACGATTTTCCACTGCGAGGATGGTTTTGTTCCCACGGCGAATGCGACCCAAAACGCCAGTCCTGCAAAGCAAATGCAATGCACCAGTTTATCCGCGTTCCAAAAGGTCGGTATATGTTCGATGGTCTCTTGTGAAGAAAGATACCAACTGCATCCAAAAATGAAGAGCGCGGGCAGCCAGCGCAGAATTGTTTTCAAGCACTTCATGCGATGAGTATAGCATGTCAGGAGCGGAAAAACAAGTTTTATTGTAAAATCTTTTACGATTGTTTTTCCCGAAGCATGGCGAATCGTAAAGCCAGTCGGATTTCTGCGACCAGATTGGGATTTCTATTTCTGGGCTTTTTACAATGTTCACGAAAACCGTCTTGCGAGAGGGCGAAATTCCGTTCAGAATCGGGCTTGACAAGCCGAACCGCACCACGATCCGCGCGATGAAGGAAGGCGACAAAATACTCAAAAACTTGCACAAGGTGAAGGTGTATGACAGCGTTGAAGACGCCCTTGCGAAGTTGAAAAGATGAACGACATTGCAGATAAATACAAGACTGTTTGGACAGCACGATTCAAAAAAGAATACAAGCGAGCCGTTCGTCGTGGACAGAAAATCAATAAACTTGACGATATTATCAGAATGCTCTCGAAAGATCTTGAACTGCCAGAATCGTTGTGCGACCACGAGTTGAAAGGCAACTGGAAAAATCACCGCGAATTGCATATTGAGGGCGACTAGCTTCTGATTTATCAGAAAAAAGATGACATGCTTGTGTTGGAACTGACGCGAACGGGGTCTCACGCGGATTTGTTTGGTGACGGAAGATGAATCAGTTTTTCAGTATTTATTTTCCGTTGATTTTCAACATCGCAGAAAATATCAGTTTTCGAGGATTTTGAAAACGTCATTTTGTAGCGAAGTGCTTTTGCAACAAGTGTGTAGCGCGAAGTTTCAAGCGAAAATGGCACTGAATAAACGTGTTTGTAAAACGGACCTAGTGGGTTGTCATTGTGATATGGGGCGAATAAATTACATTTGTGAAGCACCATTGCTCTCTTTCCTGCCGCCGTTGAGGACTGAAAAAAGCGGCGGACAAATTTTCCGCAACAAAAGCCCGCTTGCCGTGCCAAGCACGACAGTCAAAATATTCACGCAAAAATATTCAGCAAGACATCGCGCTGGTGTCGTCATCGGGAAAAAGTGCAACCACAGTTTTACCAAAAATCCGTTCAACAAAGGATTGTGGACGGCAAACAGCCAGAACGACATGGGCGCAAGGTATTCCGCCGTTGCGAACGCCCGTTCGTTCCGCTCGATGAGCGCGGAGCATTTCAGCATAAGGACGCACGAAAAAATCACCATGAACTGTCTCATCACATTTTTCTCTCCGTCAAACATATTACCAAACACAAACGTGAGTGCGAACAGCACGGCAACTTCCGCCCAGCTGATTCGGTCTATTTGCTCAAACAGCGGAATGTCATATATTCCCCAGTATGTGCCGAGGCAAAAGAACAGCAGTGCGTCCGTCCGCACGAACAAAACGCCGGGAACGTCGGCAAAAAACGGCACGCAGACAAGCGCAGGGAAACCTGCCGGAAACTTCCTGATGAACCACCGAAGAATCGGGGAAAGGGCGAACAGAATCAAAAGGTCGCGCACGAACCAAAACTGCACGGTCAATTCCGGCAGGCTGGACGGAAAATTTTGCAGCCCTGGATCTATCTTTTCGGCATTGTAGCCGAGGATTTTATGCAGCCAGTCCGCCGTCGTCCATGAAAGCACCGTTTTGTTTGGATTCAAAATGAACTGCGGCGCAATCCGCAGGACGAGCAGTTTGATTCCGCCGTAAAAAAACACGTACAATCCTGTCCACAGCACGAACGGCAACACGAGCGACTTCGCCTTTTTGCGCAGCATGACAGGATACGAATCGTCTTTTCGTGCCGCAAGATATGCCGCGAACAGAAAGAACAGCGGCACGGTGCACCGCGCGATTCCGTCCGAAATGAACAGCTGCGTCCATTTTCCAAACGCATTTTGACAGAACGCCGTCTGCACGCCAGTATCCTGAAATATTTCGGCGACGCTTTTCGCCGTGAAGTTGTTGTGAATAAATACGACGAACACCGCCAGCAGAAAGCGCAGCGACGTAATCCTGCGCGACGTTTCGCGCCCGATAAGTGGCTTTTGGTTTTGAGTTTCCATAATTTTCTCCGTTACCATTGTTGTTTTTTACTACTGTAGTAGCATATAAATACAATAGTAGCGAAAATATAAAGGAAATGCAACTATAGTAGTATCATTGTTGTATGGGCTTTTGGGCAAATGTAGAAAAAGAAATGGAATATCAGGGAATTTCTCGCAAAGAACTTGCATATAAAGCCAACATTTCCTATTCGGGAATTGGGCTTGGTTTGGAGCGCGACAGCATGCCAGGCGCAGACACCGCGCTGAGCATCGCAAAGACGCTGCATGTTTCTATTGAATATCTGTTGTATGGAACAGTCGCGCCTGAAAATGCCGACAAAACGATCATTGCTGAAAAGTATAAAAGTATCACTGCCGAACTGGAATCTCTGCCACCCGAAGTTCGTGCGCCCGTCATTGAAATGATCCACAAACTCAGTCTCGCTTACCGAAAAAACAGTGCTTGAGAATTCAAACTGATTTTGCGACATTCTTTTGCGGGGTGCGTACAAGGGATGCTCAAGTCGCACAAGCAATGATTAAAATAATTTCTTCTTATCATGCAAACGGAGCGAAGCATAATAAAAATGCGTTCGAAAAAATAAAATCGGTGATATGACACGGATTCTTATGATTTTTCGTGGCATGAAGCATTTTTTAAGGATATTTAACGTTAAAGATTGTGTAGCAAGGCAATTGGTCGCATTTGTGATGAAAATTTATTTCATAGAATCAATTTTTTATGATATAATTAAAGAACTTTTTTCGGATTTTGAAAATCGTTTTTGACTTTTTATGAGGATTATATGACTTCTTTTTTTTATAAAATGAAGGACTGTTTTAAACGGATTGGAAGGTGTGTGCAGAATGCAGTGAAAACGGTTGGGAATAAAATTGCAAAAGCTGCCACGAAAACGAAACTGTATATTAAAAGCTCCTTTGCGGATATAAGAAAAAAAACGATGGACATATTTCGTTCATTCAAAAGCAATTTCAAACGTCCGAAAAAAGAAACGAATTTCAATGCAAATCCAAATTCAAATGATTCAACCGAAAAAACAGATTTTACGCAATCAGAAAACCGTGAAACTGATTTCTCCGACACCACTGCAGAGACTGGAGATCCACAACATACGGAAACGGAGTCTTCCAATGAAACAAAGGCAAAATCAGACAATGCAGAATTTCAACATAAGAATAACGGGCGGAAATCTCGTGACAAAACGAGGTATTTTTTTATCCATGTAGCAGATATTTTGGCGGGGCTTTTGTTTTTTTCTGCCGTTGTCATTGCTCTAAAACCTGAACTGCTCGGCAATGTGTTGCACATTTCAAATAAAAATTATCAAAGTGATATGCCTCGTATCGTTAAGATGACGGATGAACTCGGCAGTTGTTTGATAAAAATAAAAATAATTCAAACTATTTCTCCAAAATTGAGAATTGCAAGAAATATTTTTGTCGCACTGTTTCTTGCGTTGTACATTATATTGAAAATTATCGTCTTGTCCTTTGTGAAAAATCAAAGTTCGCAGAAAATTGTATCTATTTTGATGGTTGTATTAACAATTCTGACGTGTACTCTGCTGGCAGAAAATTTCTGGATTTTTTCATCAATCTGTCTAATTGCAAGTTTCGCCTTTGCTTTTTCCTGCAAATTTCCTGCGCGAACGATTTTCAGAAAATGTATCATCTTTGTTATAATTGCGTTATGTTATTATATAGAGGCACATATTCTGACAAATTATGACAACTGCCAAGATATATTGGCAAAAACTGGATATGTATTACGTTGTTTTGGAATAAACATACGAGAATTCTTCAATGCACTCAAAATTTCATTGCCTTTATAAGATTCTTCATTTATGATCTTTTGTACTCGACAACATCCGCAAATCACTACAGTAAAACATCATACTCCCTCCAAAAAATTCGACATTTTGTCGTATGTCGTAAAACATGTTCAAAGCAAGGGGCTTATAGTTATGTAACATTCTGAAGAGAGATACCCCCCTCCCATCTTTTTTCTTTCTTCCAGATTTTGACTCAATACTATTTTACTGCGGTTTTCAATTTTTGGCTGGTTCTGCATCTATAATTATCATTTGAGGGGTGCAGTTGCCGTTGTAATAGTTTCTTTCGATTTTATATAGAATGTCCAGTTTGTCTGTGCTGGAAAAATCGCGGCCGAGCCGTTCTGCCTCCCCCCAATACATTGCAGGAAATTTATACTTTCCGCAGTTAAGGATGAGCTTTAAGTGTTGCCGCTCTGTTTTTCCTGTGATAATTGCGTTATTGATCGAGAGATTTTTTGAGAAAAATATAATTTCAGGGTTTTCCTCGCCAAACGGCTCGAATTTGTCGATGGTCTTTAGAATTTCAGGCGTTATATATTCGCTTGGAAGCTCTGCATCAATTTCGATAATCGCTCCGTCTTTTTCTTCCAGCGTTTCGCCGCTTATAATTGTCTGCGCTTTTTCAAGAAATGCATCCAGTTTTTCTGCAGTGAACGAAAAGCCTGCTGCTGCATTGTGTCCGCCGTGGTTTATGAAGAATCCTTCTCCGAATTTGTCAAGAAAGTCTGTTGCAATGAGGGAGCGGCAGGTGCGCATTGAACCTGATGCAATGGTTTTGTCTTCAGAAAAACTGATTGCGATTGCAGGCACTTCGTATTTTGAAACAAGATAGTTTGCCAAAAGACCTGTTATTCCTTTGAAAATCCGCTCGTCGTACACAATGCACAATTTTTCATTGTATTTTTTGAATGAATCTTCTGCTTGTTTTGCCGTGAAAAATTCTGCGTCCGAAAGATATATTTTTCGCTGTGCGTTCAAGTCTTTTATTATGTCTGCTTTTTGGTTCCTTTCAATTGGGTTTTCTGAAATCAAAAGTTCTAGTGAAAGATTTGATTTTCCCAGTCTGCCCGCAGCGTTTAAAGAAGGGATGATTTTCCATGAAAGATCCGTCGATGAAATTCTTCGTCCTTGAAGATCGCTGCGTGCGATCAATTCTGCAAGCCCCTTTCTGATTTTTCCGTTGTTTATAAGATTCAATCCCTCTTTTACAAAAATTCGATTTTCATCTTTTAGGGGCATAATGTCTGCAAGGGCGGCAATCGCCACTAGTTGCAAGTCATCATTTTGCTCATTCTTGTATTGTGGATTTGCACTGGTCGCCGATTTTTCTGCAAAAGTCACAAAAAGATTGTAAAACCCATCGATTTCTTTGACTGGTTTTTCAGAATATCGTGCGATTTTTGAAAGGTTTTTTATGTCTGAAAGGGCTTTGTTGTTTACTGCGGGAATTATATGTGCGATTTTTGGTCGCATATCCATCATTTGAAAGTCAATGCTCGAGCCAAATAGTTCTTTGAGCATGGATTTGACTGATTTTTCGTCCCAAACGAGAATTTGTTGCCCTGAAAGGAAGTTGAGTAGCGGGGTGTCATAAATTGAACGGATTTTTTCGTCTATCACTACGCTTATTTGTGATTTTTTTACAAGATTTCGTATTTTTAAACAATCGATAATATATGCTTCGTCCTGCTTTGTGACTGTCATGAGACAAAAGTCCTGGTTATATAGTTGAAATGAACTAAAGCGCAGTGCTGAAACTAATTTATAGGCGAGTGCCGCTCCCGATATATCTTTGTACGGGTAGCCCGAATTATCCATTTTGGGGTTTAAGATTATAATTGCATCGGGAACAGTTTCAGGCGGGTTGTGGTGATCCGTTATTATTGTGTCAATTCCAAGTTCATTTGCCCTCTGAATTTCAACATAATTTGAAATTCCACAGTCCACTGTAATTATTAGTGCGCCACTTTCCCCTGCATACTGTGCAAGATCATTTACTGCGTCAATGGAAAGCCCGTAGGCATCTTCTCCGACTGGCAGCCTCCATTGAACGTCTGCTCCGCGCTTTTTTAGATAGGTGTATAAAATGGCGGTTGCAGAGATTCCATCCACATCCTTGTCGCCAAAAATCAATATTTTTTCATTTTCTTCAATGGCTTGATGTATGCGTTCAACTGCGTCTTCCATAGCATTAAAACAGAATGGCTGATGCAAAAACCTCGTGTCGTTTTCCAAGTAGTACAGTATATCGTTTCCTGCTGTGATTTTACGTCGTGCGAAAATTGCGGATTCGAGCAGACTGATTCCGTATTTTTTTGAAATTGCTTGTACTGTTTTATTTTCAGCGTTTTTTTTGATATGCTTTTTCAATTTTATTTTCCTTGTCTTGTTTCGTTTTTCATTTCATGGATTATGAGCGGCGTTTTTTCAATGGGACTTTTTGAATATGTTATTGCACGGAGAAGTTGCTTCTTTGCTTCTGGCAGGCATTCTTCATTTTTTCCGAAGAGTTCCATAAGTGCGTCACCTTTTTTTACATAATCTCCACTTTTTTTATGCAGGATGATTCCTGATTCTGCGCATACAGTGTCTGTGGTTTTGTTTCGCCCGACTCCCAGCGTTACTCCTGCAAGACCTGTGTTATATGCTTCGATAAAAATATATCCATCGTCCTCTGCATAGAGCTTTTCCGAAAAAGGAGAGCGGCGTTTTCCTTCTTCTTCCAGTAATTTTCTTGAAGAGCCCCCTTGTGCTTCAACGTTTTCAAGGAATTTTTTTAACGCCTGCCCGGATTCGACTGCCGCTTTGCATTTTTCGAGAGCCTCTTCCTTTGAAGATGCCTTTTCGCCCAAAATAAGCATTTCCGCTCCCAGTGCGTAGGTTTCTTCCATAACGTCTGTAGGTCCTTCTCCTCTCAGACAGTCAAGGGTTTCTTCAATTTCAAGAAAATTTCCGATTTTTAGTCCTAGAGGGGTGTCCATGGCGGTTATGAGCGCGGATGCCTTTTTTCCCATTGCATTTGCGGTTTTTACAAGGGAGGAGGCGAGCGTTTTTGCGTCTGAAAGGCTTTTCATAAATGCACCGCTTCCACATTTTACATCAAACACAAGGGAGTCGCTTCCTTCTGCAATTTTTTTTGAAAGGATGCTGGCGGTTATGAGCGGCACTGATTCCACCGTTCCTGTAACATCTCGCAAGGCGTATAACAATCTGTCTGCCGGTGCAATTTTTTCTGTTTGACCTGTCATTGCATAACCATTTTTTGAGATTATCGCGCAAAATTCGTCTGCAGATACTGTTGTGCGGTATCCTTTTATGGAGTCCAGTTTGTCTAGAGTTCCACCAGTGTGTCCAAGCGCGCGCCCGCTCATCATTGGCACTTTTACGCCACAAGAGGCGACAATCGGTGCGAGCGGAAGAGAGATTTTGTCTCCAACGCCACCCGTTGAGTGCTTGTCAACAAATGGACCTTTTAGATAGTCGCTTTTTAATGAAATCACATCTCCCGAATGCAGCATACATTCTGTAAGTGCGGCGGTTTCCTCGAATGTCATTCCGTTGAAGTATATTGCCATCAGCAGGGCGGACATTTGATAGTCAGGAATTTCGCCGTTTACATATCCTTCAACAATACATTTTATCTCTTCGTTGCTTAACGTTGTGTTTCCCGTTAAGATGTGCTTTCCGTTTTCATCGCGGATAAATGTTCCGCGTTTTTTCATAATTATTTCAACTGCTCTCATAAAATCCCCATTCCTGTTTCAAGCGTTTTTAAATGCGAACCAGATGCGTTTTCAATCAAAAAAAATAAAAACTGCTTTAGTTTTCCGCGGGTTTCTTCGCTCAATGGAATAAGACGCGATTCCTGCGGAAGCAGTAGAGAAACTGCCGCCAAGTATCTGATTGCCTCATGATTCAAAAAAAATCCCGATTCTTTTGAGGCGCATTCAGAACATAAAAAAATGTTTTCGCTTGCGTTGTATAGCGCACCACAAGAAAGATATGACTCATTATTATACGATATATTAGTCAAAAAATCTTTTCCGCAATGCGAGCATTTTAAAGCGTCAGGGCGAACCCCCAAAAGATCTAAAAAACGCCATAAAAATCGTATCAAGCCGCTTGAGATTTGCTCTTCGTCGGCGCACAACTCCAATCCGTCAAGAAATCCGTTGAAAAATAGCCATGCGTTTTCGTGGTTTCCCGCACATTTTGTTTTTATGATGAGTTCTGCGGCGAGGGAGGCGGCAAACCCTTTCAAAAGATTTTCACGGAATGAAAGATGGTATTTTTTTACATCAAAGTCGCTTATTTTTAGCATTTTTGCACGGGAGCTTTCTGAAAGATACAGTGTTCCGCTGTTCCATGGAGAAACAAGCGAGCGAAGACGACTTTTTGCGCCGCCATACATTGACGCATAAATTATTCCGAGATTTTCCGCAAAACAGCAGACGAGAGAGTTGTTTTCCCCCTGCGGCTTGAGTGAAATGACTACACCACCCGTAATTGTGCTTTTCCCCATACGCATATTCCCAAAATGCCATAGTCTATTTGTTGTACGGCATTTTGTATATCATACTCTAGAATTAAAAATGCAACAAGGTGTATAAAACGCTTGCGCACATTTTTGTTTCGGGTGTTTTAGTTTTACGATTTTTTGAGGGAGTGAAGGGTGGGGGGCTTGATTGTGCAGTGACGAAAGTCCAGGTCAGTTTTTAGAGCAGAATGTAAAACAAGAGGGGGGAAAGCCTTCCCCTCGCTCCAGCCTGCTGCGCAGTCTTACGCTACCCCTTCTAGCGGGGGACACCCCCGCAACGCCCCCTTGACTTAATGAAAAGTTATTTCAATCCTTAAATTCATTTCAATTCTAAGTTGAGCGTACTCTTCTTTTGCTCCATATTTCACTATAGATTCCTTTTGAAATAAAGTAACTTGCGTATATACTGATTTAAAGTGAGTGCAAAAATTATAGTCACTCACTTTAACTGTAGAATCAGAAAATTCTTTTGCATTAAAAAATTAAGACTGGTTTTAAATTATAAACGCTCTAGTCCATGACCATCAATTTTTAACCAGTCTGCGGTTTTTTCTTTGCTTTCAAAAATATTAGGATTAATTTCAAAATGTTGTCCGTAATCGTTAATACCACACCAATTTTGATTTTCAAATACTGCGCTTTTGAGATTCGAACATCCATAAAATGCACGTATTCCAATAACGGTCACGCTATTTGGAATCACTATTTCTAAAAGATTTGAACAATCTGAGAATGCCTCATATCCAATAGAAGTCACGCTGTTTGGAATAACTACTTCAGAAAGATTTGAACAATTTCTGAATGCATAATGTCCAATGGAAGTCACGCTGTTTGGGATCACTATTTTCGAAAGGCTTGAACAATATCTGAATGCACTCTCTCTAATAGAAGTCACGCTGTTTGGGATCACTATTTTCGAAAGGCTTGAACAATATCTGAATGCACTCTCTCCAATAGAAGTCACGCTTTTTGGTATTTTTAGTTCCTTGAATGGGCAGTTATAGAAAGCGTAGTTATCAATTTTTTCTAAGCCTTCAGGAAGTTCAATGGATTCCAGTTTGCACTTATAAAATGCCTTCTTATCTATATTGCGTAAGCGACTTCCCTTTTGAAATGTTATCTTTTTTATATTTGAACTCGTTGTAATCCAAGTCCACCAAGCACCTTTTACTAATTTGTATTCTGAGCGTGAAAAAACATTTTCTGAAATTGATATTACATTCGCTGGTATTTCGATGCTTTCCATGTTCCAGTAATTACTTCCCAAAATTTCCTTTGCGGTTTCTTCTGAAAGTTCAACGGGAGAGACATTCGCTGCGGAGTTTTCTTCCTCCGAATCATTAGAACATCCGCAGATAGCGATAATTGCCAATATGATAGCAACGCTAAAAAATTGTACCTTTTTCATAAAAATTCCTCCAATCAATGAAAAAAATTGCCTTTTAGGTATAAAGATGTAAAAAACTAAATCCTGTGAGGCTGTGTTGTTGATATGATATAGTCTTGTAGGAAATAAATCAAGTAGAATATAGCCTTATATTTTAGGAATGACAGAAAAATTTTTGATGGATAGAATCCGTTTTCTTAGAAATGAGCGTGGAATTTCAGCAAGAGAAATGAGTTTGAGTTTAGGTCAGAATGAAGCCTATATAAATAAAATTGAAACGGGACAGCGTTCATTGCCAATGGAATCATTTTTTAAAATATGTGAATTTTTCAAAATAACGCCAATCCAATTTTTTGATAATGAATTCAACAACACAGTAATGGATGACAAAGAAATTTTATCTCTCTTTCATCGTCTTTCAAAAAAACAGTCGGAAATACTTGTCGAACTGATGACGGATCTCGTAAAAAAGGAGTGCATTTAATCACTTCTTTTACTATTAAACTAGAGAGAACGCACTTCAGAAAGCCTCTGTTGTGTTCTCTCGTCATTACAAGTTCTGCTGATTCTGCGGGCGACCGAATCAATCATCTCAGGGAAAAAAGTTGCTCACTGATATAAACTCCATAACTAGTTGCATTATTCTGTCTATTTGTTTCTGTTCATTGGCACGTTGCAACTAGCCGCTGAAAATTGGATTTGTCCAGTAAGATAGAGATATGGATTTTATTATAAAAAGAAAAATAGCTTTGCCTGCAAAAATTTTGATCTAAATCATAAAATCTTCGTCCGTAAAAATCAGTTTACAATCCTTCTTTCTTTTGTTATTATAAGTATATAATGAAAAGTATTATGCTTGCGCCGTCTTTGCTTAGTGCAGATTTTGCCGACTTAAAGGGGGCTATAAATAAGATTGAAAGTGCAGATGCTGCAATGGTTCATATTGATGTTATGGATGGGCTTTTTGTTCCTCAAATCACATTTGGACAGCCTGTGGTGAAGTCATTGCGCTCGCATACGGCATTGCCTTTTGATGTGCATCTTATGATTGAAAGGCCTGAGGCGCAAGTGGAAAGTTTTGCGGAAAGTGGCGCGGACTGGATTACCTTTCATCATGAAGCATGCGTGCATTCTCACAGATTGATTCAGCAAATTCACGGTCTTGGAAAAAAGGCGGGAGTCTCAATTGTTCCGGCAACTCCTGTGTCTGCAATACAGGAACTTTTGGAGTATGTGGATTTGGTTTTGGTGATGACGGTAAATCCAGGTTTTGGCGGGCAAAAAATTATTCCATCTTGTTTGAAAAAAGTTGAGCGTCTTGTAGCGTTGCGAAAAGAGCTGTCACTTGATTTTAAAGTGTCAGTTGATGGAGGGGTGAATTCATCTACGCTTCCAGATGTTATTGCTTCCGGGGCGGACATAGCGGTTTCTGGCTCTGCATTTTTTAAAGGAGACATTTAAAATGGCATCCGTGTCATTTTTAAATAGTTTGCCCATGCAGATTTTTTAATAGAGGTAATGTAATGCGAAGAAATTTTAAAAGTGTGGCATTTTTCATCGCTTTCTTTTTGAGCGTTCCTGTTTTCTCGCAGGTTGCAGATCAAAGTATTGCATCTGCGGCTTTTGTGCAGGGAACTAATGCATTCAAGGGTGGTGAGTGGATGTCGGCAGTGTTTATGCTTCGCCGTGCCGTTTCATATCCTGAAAATTTTAACGCCGATACACTTTACATGCTGATTACAGCGGAAATGTACGCAGGCGAGTATAAGGCTGCTTTTCAAGATTGCGAAACTTTTATGCGTGAGTTTTCAGATAGCCAGTACATTTCATACATACTGTATCATCAGGGAAGGGCACTTTTTTGCATAGGAGAGTATGATCGTTCTGTCTTGGTTTTAAGTGATTTTTGCCATCAATATCCTGAGCATGAAATGTATGCATCTGCATTGTTTTGGGTGGCGGAGTCATTTTTTGCGGGGTATAACTATGCCGATGCAAAACTGTTGTATTCAAGAATTGTAAGCGAATTTTTAACGGATGCAAAGGCTTCTGCCGCTCAATATCGGCTTGAAACTATTGCGCAATATGCTCGTGAGGAAAAACTTCTGTATCTTCTCAAGGAAACGGGGGAGGAGTATCTTGCCGCCCGCGAAGAGTATGAAAGACAGGTAAGGTTGAGTGAGGCTGAAAATCTTGCTGAAATGCAAAAACGTCTTCGAGAAGCGCAACATGTAAATGCCAACCTGCAAAAGAAGATCTCTCATTTGGAAGAGGAGAAAAGCGATTTGCAATCACGCTTGGATTTAGCAACGCAAAATACAGGGGATACTGAAAAATCGAGGTATGACCGAATGCTTCTTGAATTAAAGGAAAAGGCTATTCAAACTCAAGAGTTGTATGAGAAAAAGGCTTCTGGGTTAAAATAGGACGGGATGGCAGTTTATGAAGGTTGTAAAAAAATGTGTTCTTTTGACAGTTGTTTTTTCTCTTGTGTTATTGCTCTGTCCTTGTATGTATGCCGTTCCAACAAATGCATCGGACGTTTTTATTGTATCTGATGGTCAAAATAACGTTTCTGATTCAAAAGCGAAATTGAAAAAAGCGGAGCGGGCTGCAAACAAAGCAAAAAAAAAGGCGGAAGAAGCAGAGAAAAAAAACAATGTGAGTTCTGGTGATAAGGAAACGGCTTTCAGTTCAAAAACGATTGAAGTTTCAGATGGAAAGGTGAAAATCTTGATGAAAGGAGCGCTTGGAAGTTTTCAACTGTATGCTCTTGACAATGAAAAGTCAATTCCGCTTCTTTCAGGAAACGATGAATTTACTTCCTCTTTTTATGCACTGCGAGTCGGCAAAAAAGACTTCAAACTCACGAACAATATAGGGGTGCTTGTTGGAGCAAGAAAAATTGAAAACTGCGCTCAGATGATGTATTCAATTCCAAAAGTTGCGTGTGTTTTATTGACCTATGAATGTATTTCATCATATCCTGGAGAACAAAAAGATATGTTGAAAATTACCGCAAGTGTTTTGAATGTGGGAAAAAAGGCGGATACATTCTCTTTAAAAACCGTTTTTGACACGTGCCTCGGGGAGCAAAAAGGCCCTCACTTTTCCACTGCTGATAGCAAAGAAATAAATAAGGAAATGCAGTTTCAAAAATTCGATTCTGCAAAGTGGATTATCTCTGGCAATGATACGGCTTCCATGCAAATTTTACTGTACGGGGCAGATATTACGGTTCCAAATGTCGTTTCTCTTGCAAACAAAGATTTGCTTTCTATGCCGACTTGGATTCCCAATGTGTATGGAGCAAAAAATTTTGATTCTGTTGTTTCATATAACAATTCCAGTGTTTGCATAAACTGGGCGGATGTGATGCTTTCTCCTGAAGAGGAGGTGTCGTTTGTGTATTATATAGCGGTTGCTACAGCGGGCGAAATTCCACAGGGTGAAAAATTTATTGAATGGCAGGCATCCTTGCATTCTGACGAAAAAGAGGCTTCGTATGTGCCTGAACAGAAAGTAAAAGCCGGGGGCAGTTCATCGCAAATCTATATTGATCCTGAAAAGTTAAGCCGTGAATACATACAAAGTCTTATTGATAGAATAAATGCTCTTGAAAATAATTCTCAAATGGTGGATCGCTCCGAACTGATGATGTTGAATGCGGAGTTAGATTTAATCCTTGAAAAGCTGAGGCAAATGTAGAAAATGGCCCGTGATGCAATAACAGAAGCCAAAAATTTTATGCGCTATAGACGATTTGACAAGGCGATTAACCTTTTGGAAAGTCGTATAAAAACCTATGTGGATGATTTTGACTATTATCTCACATTAGGAACGGCGTGTCTTTATGCAGGGGATATAGGGGCGGCTTCGGAATATTACAATAGGGCGCGAAAAACAACGCTTCCAAAACTTTCTAGCACACAGCTTCTTTTAGGGCAGGCGGCGATTTTTTTGAGGCGGGGAAAAACAGATTTTGCAATTAACTACTATATTGAAGTTTTGGATGGTTCGCCTGAAAATAAAACTGCGCGCGATGCGTTGGAATTTATACGCATTAATCATGGTGATTTTAGCATAATTTGTCGCTGGATTGATACAGGAAAAATAGAGCAGTTTTATCCTCCGCTTGGAGCAAACCCCTATAAAATTATGGGATGCATTGCTCCTGTTGTTGCGTGTGTTTTGGGCTGTTTTATTGCGCTTGGCGTTGTTTCCTATAAAAAACAGCCTCGTTCATCTCGTGCCGATTTAAGTGCATTGGTTCTTACTGTCGATGAACAAAAGAATGCATTGGAGGGAGATTTGTCATCCGGTGCATTTTCGTATATTCTTACGACGCCTGAAGTTTCTGAAGCCTATGAAAAGGCTCAAAAATATTTTCAGCAATATAGAGATAACTTGGCGCAAGTGGAAATAAATCGTATTTTGAACTCAAACGCTTCTGTTGCAGTGAAAAGAAAGGCTCGCCTTTTAATGGACTATTTTTCAGAGCCAACTTTTGACACTATCCGCGATAGTCCGAGTTTTAAGTCTGTTGAAAAAGAAAGCGCATTGTATCTTGATTGTTGGGTTGTGTGGTCGGGACGAATTTCAAACGTGACGAAAACAGATACCAGTTATTCTTTTAACTTGTTAGTTGGCTATGAGTCATTGGACACTCCAGTGATAGAAGGAATTGTGCCGGTTAGGTTTTCAGTTTCGCCCGTGATTTCTCCCGATAAGCCGGTTCGTGTTTTAGGGAAAATCTCCTCCGATGGCGGAAAACTGTATCTTGCGGGAAGGCATATATATCAAAGTGTCAAGGATTGATGTTTGGTCCGTGGATTTCAAAAGATTTGTTTTTTAATTTCTATTGCGCAGTGCACGTAGAAAGGACTTTGCAACAATGAAGAATTATTTTTTTGAGAAAAATTAAAAAAAGAGGTGAAAAACTTCAGTTTTTTGCTTGAAAAATACTATATACTATATAGAAAATGAAAAAATGATGTAATGGATTTGTGCGTTATTGCGCACGTTAAAAGTCAAAGGTGAACGTTAATTCCCTTTGATTTTACGGGAGGTAGTATGGCTTCTTCTGTTGATATGGCAGAAAAATTAAAGGCTCTTGAGGCGGCGCGGCTTCAAATTGAAAAGCAATACGGACAGGGTTCTTTGATGAAACTGGGAACTCAAGGCGATATTGCAGGAGCAAATGTTATTCCGTCAGGCTCCATTATGCTTGATGAAGCGTTAGGAATTGGTGGCTACCCGCGCGGTAGAATTATTGAAATGTACGGACCTGAAAGTTCTGGAAAGACTACGCTTGCACTGCATGCAGTGGCAGAGGCTCAAAAACTGGGAGGAATTGCCGCGTTCGTGGATGCGGAGCATGCGCTTGATCCTGTTTATGCAAAAAATCTCGGCGTGAATATAGATGACTTGTGGGTGAGTCAGCCTGATAGCGGTGAACAGGCTCTTGAAATTACAGAAAGCCTTGTGAGAAGTGGTGCAGTTGACATAATTGTTGTGGATTCGGTGGCGGCATTGACTCCCCAAAAGGAAATTGAAGGCGATATGGGAGACGCACAAATGGGTATTCAGGCGCGTCTTATGAGCCAGGCGTTGAGAAAACTCACTGCGATAGTTGGAAAAAGCAACTGCGTGATTATTTTTATCAACCAAATTCGTATGAAAATAGGAGTTATGTTTGGAAACCCTGAGACAACGACTGGCGGACAAGCGTTGAAATTTTACACTTCTGTTCGCATTGAAATTCGACGCACTGAATCAATTGAGGGAAAGGGCGATGAAGATGCAGTTGGAAACCGAGTGCGTGTAAAAATCGTAAAAAACAAAGTTGCCCCTCCATTTCGCAAGACGGAACTTGACATTTACTTTGGAAAAGGAATTAACAAATACGCAAGTCTTTTGGATTCTGCGGTAAAGCATGGGATTATCGATAAAAAAGGCGCGTGGTTTACACAAGGTGAAGTAAAAGTGGGGCAGGGACACGAAAACGCAGTTGCATTTATAGAAAGAGACCCCGAATATGCTGCAAATCTTGAAAAACAACTTCGCGATATGATTTTCCCTGGACAGATATTGCGTGATAAAGAGGGCAACCCAATTAAACGCGAAGAAAAACCGAAACCCAAAAAGGATGAGAAAGCAGAGACCATTGATTCTACAAAACCTTCTGCAAAGTCCGCAAGCGTTAAGTCGGATTCTTCAGCCGAAAATGCCACTTCTAAAGGTGCTTCCGATTCCTCTGCAAAAGAAGCGTTGTTTTGATGACAAATGTTGTTTTGGGGCTGGGCTCAAATACAAACTATAAAAGTATGTCTCCTTTAGAAATCCTTGCCGCTGCATCAGCGCGCCTTGAAAGGATTTTAGAAGGGGCGATTTTCTCGTCTGTGTATGAAACGCGGCCGATGTATTATGAGGCGCAAGAGAATTTTTTTAATCTCATTGTATGTGGTTTTGTTTCAGAAAATGTATCTCCGCTTGAATTGCTTGAAACGGTCAATGCAATAGAGGCGGAGTTTGGACGGAATAGAAATGAAGAGCAGCGGTTTGGTCCGCGCCCGCTTGACATAGACATAGAGGAATTTGGCGTTGTAAAAATGAATACAGATCGCCTTATCCTCCCTCACCCGCGAATGAGAGAAAGACAATTTGTTCTTGTTCCTTTGCTTGAGATTTTGGAGAAATCTGCCGATTTTAATAAAAAGGAAGAAATGAGGAAGTTAGTGGGAAAACTTCCCGATCAAGGTGTGCGCAAGTGTTCCTGTGAAGTTCAGCAACGCTTTAGCCGTCTTGAAAAAGAGTGCTTTCAGTCACAATCGCTGAAGTTCTAGATGGATGTTGTTTTTTGCCGTGCCTGAAAGACTACTGTAATCCTTTAGCAAAAAAAGGCGGGGTCTATTATGGAAATGGTTAATGCGGATGAAACAAAGAGACGATTTGCAGCGGGCGAATTTGAAGGTCCTCTTGATTTGTTGTGGTTTTTAATTCACAAAAGCGAAATCAACATTTATGACATTCCAATTGCAGAAATTACAGAGCAGTATCTTGAATATCTAGACTATGCTGTTCAAACGGACTTACGGGATTTAAGCGACTTTTATAAATGGGCGGCAATGCTGTTGAATATGAAAAGTCGTATGCTTCTTCCCATTGAAATAAAATATGATGATGAAGACATTGAAGATCCGCGACAAGATCTTGTGGACAAATTGATTGAATATCAAAAATTCAAGCGACTTTCAGAATTGATGGAAGAAAAGGAAAACACTGCCGAATGGAATTTTGAGCGCAACAAAATACAACGTGTTCTGCCGTTCGAGGAAAACGAAGGGGCATGGGAGCAAATTGACACGTGGGACTTGTTGCAGCAAATGCAAAAACTTTTCAAAAATATGGTGAGCCAATATTCAAATGAGAAAATTTTGAATATGTACGAGGAAATTTCTGTCAATGAAAAAATTACCCTTATGAACGAACTTTTTGAAAAGAAGCACGAATGTATGTTCACTGATTTGATTACGCGCGTCGGGAATGAAATGGATATAATCTGCGCTTTTATGGCAATTTTAGAGGCGGTAAAATTTAAAATGATAACAATTTACCAAAACCGTCTTTTTGGCGACATAAAAATTTGCAAAAGACTTGGGGCGAATGCTTAAATTCCTCTTTCAGTTATAATTGGATTTGCATTCGCCGTCCGTTTTGTTTTTTTACTTTCAATTTATTTTGTCTACCAAAAAGGAAATCAAGGAGGGGAAAGTCTTCCCCTCGCTTCCAAGTCACGCCGCTACGCTTTGTGCCTTGTCCGCTACCCCTTCCCCTAGGGGCACAGCCCCTAAAACCCCTGTTGAGTGCCGATATAAATTCTCTAGCCAGTTTTGGCAGCGTAGCGGATAAAACGAAAGGCGGAAGGTAAAAGATTAAAATTGAAAAACCACTGTATCTTCCGCCTCAGGTTGCAATGCCTTTCGAGATGCCGCATTGTTGTTTTGTACTGAACCTGTATAAAATACCTCTTTGCCAAAACAGATTTTTATTGTAAAATAATGAGAGATACAAAATACCGTGCGATATTTGCACCACGTTATCGATACCGTTTTATGGAGGAAGCACAATGCAAAAGAGAAAGGCGATTTCATTAAGATATAGGATTATTCCCCTTGCGCTGACGGCGATTGCGCTCCTTTGTTCGTGCACGGACACGCTCTCCGAAAAGACGCAGGAAATTACAAGTGGGGGGGGGGTATGAGTATTTTGAAACAGAAGATAAAGGCGGCTCGCTGACTGTTGCTGCCTGCGTTTCAAACGGAGCGTCGCGCCATGCGATGCCGACAATCCCCGAACTTGTGTATGCCGCGCTACTTTATCATGATGAATCCCCTGAAAACGAAAATTTCGAGCCGGGAACACAAACTAATGGCGAAGATGGCAATGTAAAATTGGTCTTTTCATTCCAAAGACCAGAAGATACGAGAGGCACTTTCACTCTGGAAGTATTCGCGTTCATAAAATCGGATATTGTGGCGGAAGACAGCACCACCAATTTTTCCAGAAATGGCGCGTTGCTTTCTGGAAAAATTGGTGGCTGCGCAATAGAAGGCGACGCAATCAATGTGAGCGAGCCCATCGAGCTTTCGTCCAGCGAACAAGGCACAGTCAGCTTGAAAATAAAAGTGCCTGATGATTGTACGCTTAAAATCAATAACACGAACTTTCATTGTGAAAAAGACGAAGACACTTCTGATACATACATAGTCAGCGCAAGTGGAATTCCCGCCGACGCGTATCAAGTGACTTTTACCGTAAAGAAAAAAGTTCGTGAGAGCGAGGAAATCATCTGCGTATTTTCTGAATACATAAACGTTTTCAATGGACTGTGTACCGACACGTGGGACGGATTGGCAAAGGGCGCGGCAAAAGAAATTTCGCAAAGCATGATTTCTTCCACGGTGTACGTTCGCGGCACGGGCGGCTGGTACGATGGCTCGGACTACAAAGACAGTGCCACGGCGAACGATGACAATTTGGGAAGCTTTCTCTCGCCGCTCGCAACAATTCAAAAGGCAATTGACAAAATCATCGCCATAAACGATGGCTCAAGCGCATACACGATTTACGTTGACGGAACACTCACCGCTACGGACACCACATACATCGGCACTAACGGCATGGCGGACTTCTCCGCACTCGACGAAAATCTCACGCTCACGATAAAGCCGCTTTCTGGCACTGCAACGCTCGACGCGGGCGCAAGGCTTGACAGCGACGGCACTGCCACCGTTGAGGGCATCGGAAAGCGCGTCATATACGCAAGGCCTGCAAGCGGCACGCTCAACCTCACGCTTGAAAACCTCACTATCACGGGTGGAAATTCAAGCGAGGGGGAGTTTGGCGGAGGAATTTATGTTTCTGGCGGCACGCTTAATATGAAAAATTGCAAAGTTGAAGAAAACATTACAAAGAGTTATCGCGGCGGCGGAATTTATGTTCGTAATGGTGATACGGTCATAATGGATGGCGGCACAATCAGCAGAAACAAAGTTGGGGGTGCTTCTGCTGATGATAAGAATTCCGGTGGCGGTATTTATGTTTCTTCTAGCAAATTTACAATGAGAGGTGCCGCAATAATCAGCGAAAACATATTAGCAGATACAGCGTATAGATACGGCGGTAATGTTTATATTAGTAGCAGCACATTTGAGATGGAAAGCGGCACTATCAGCGGAGGCAATGGGGCTTATGGAGGAGGTGTTTTCGTCTCTTCATCTTGCACGTTTACAATGGATGGTGGCACAATCAGCGAAAACAATGCACAAGTTGGCGGCGGCGTTTATGTTTATAGAGGCGAGTTCACAATGAACGGTGGCACAATCAGTGGCAACAATGCGAACAATTACGGTGGCGGCGTTTACGTCGTTGACAGTGGAAGTTCGTTTACAATGAGCGGCGGCGAAATCAGCAATAATAAAGCCGAGGGCTCCTATGGCGGCGGAGTTTATGTTTCTGGTGGGGGTGCGTTCATGATGAAAGGCGGAACAATCAGCGACTGCACGGCAAAGTACGGCGGTGGTGTTTATGTTACAGGCAGTGAAAATACATTCACGATGGAAGGCGGCACGATAAGCGGAAATACGGCGACTTATGGTGGTGGAGTTTACGGTGGAACTAACAATTTTACAATGAACGGCGGCACTATCAGCGGATGCAATGCGACTTGTGGTGGCGGAATTTTTGTTCGTACCTCTATCACGATCACAATGAACGGCGGCACGATCAGTGGAAACAATGCTACAGATGGAGGCAACGGCGTGTTCTTCGACATTGCTTCCAAGTTAAATATGAGTGGCACAGCAAAAGTCGAAAATGGCAATGATATTTTTTTTAATGGCACTACTTCCAAAATCAGCATTACAGGCGATCTCACCGCCGCAACCCCTGTCGCCACGATAACGCCTTCCGCTTACACGGCGAACAGGCAGGTTTTGACAGCGGGTGATGGTGTGACGCTAGACGGCAGCATTTGCAGCAAATTCGCCGTAAAGCCGCAAGCCGACGGCACGGAATGGAGGGTCGCGCTTGACGGTGCGGACGGCGTGCTGATTAGAAAATACGCGCTCCGCGACACGGGACCGGGCGGCGGGGCGGTGTGCTATTACGATTCGAATGGCTTCACTGTAAACGACAAGACCTGCCACTACCTTGAATGCTCGAAAGAGACGATTGGACTCTCTGTATGGTGTCCGTGCACATCCAGCGGCTGGTGTAACGTGACAACTTCATCCGTCATCGGAGCGGGATATGCGAACACGCAGGCAATCCTTGACCATCCGAACCATGCAAGTGCAACGGCAGCAGACTGTGCGGCGAAGTTATGTGCGAATTACAGCACGAGCACAACGAACGCTGGCGAGTGGTTCTTGCCGAACAATAACGAGGCGGACAAGATATATAAAGGTGTCAGTATTATTTCTTCAGAGAGCATCTGGTCCTCATGGAGCGAGGTTGCTAATCTGGCGTATTGTGTTAATCTCCGATCAACTGACTCTAGCCGTAGTAGCACTATAAAAAACTACGCTTGTTCTGTTCGGGCAATGCGGGCGTTTTAGTAGGCAAAATGTCAAATTTTATTGCGGCAAGGATTGGAGGGGAGGTGCAGGCTGCCACTGGACTGAACGAGTTTACGAGCGAGGGGAGCGGCTGGAAGCGAATGCCGAAATCCCGAAAAGGTTGCACGGCAAAGCCTGAGATGTGAGCTTAAGCGAATGACGCAACAAGCCGCTCAAGATAGTAAATGTAAAACGTGAATTTTGACCTTATAGTTGAAATTTTCCGCTCTTTCCATTACACTTGAAAAATGGAACTTGAAAAAGAAACAGCACTGGTGGAAACGGTTTTGTTTTTGGAAAGCGAGCCAATTACGGAAAAAGTGATTGCGAATATTTCGTCCCTTTCGGAAGATGTCGTTCGCTCTTGCATAGAACATTTAAAGGAAAAATATTCCCTTGCGAATTCGGGGGTGGAGCTTTCTCTGATTACTGGTGGATGGGCGCTTGTTCCAAAGCAGGAGTTTTGGGATGTCCTTCGAGAGCGGTATGGAGAAAAAAATTCGGGTCGCCTTTCTCGATCTGCAATGGAAACGCTTTCAATAATTGCCTATTCACAGCCGATTACACGCGCTGAAATTGAAGCGATTCGCGGTGTGAGCGCAGATAATATGATTCGCCTTTTAATTGAGCGAAATTTAATAAAGGAAACTGGACGAAAAAATGTGCCGGGCAAACCTGTCTTGTTCGGCACTACAAAAGAATTCCTTAAGTTTTTTCATTTAAATAGCATTTCAGAATTGCCTCGACTAGACGAGGATGAGGAGCAGAGATTTGAACTTTCCCGATAACGACAAAACGTTTGATACAAATACCGATTCAAAAATGCGCCTGCAGGTTTTTCTTGCTCATTCAGGTCTTGCAAGTCGTCGTGCTTCTGAAAAAATAATTGCTTCTGGCAGGGTGACTGTAAACGGTCGGGTCGTTACAGAAATGGGGGAGAAAGTTTCTGTAAATGATGATATTTGCCTTGACGGTGAAAAAATTACGCTTGAACAAAAAAAACGCTATGTACTTTTAAACAAGCCCGAAGGATATGTGTGTTCTCTTTCCGATGAAAAGGGACGTGAAGTTGCCGCCGACTTGCTAAAGGAGCGGTATTCAGAGCGTTTGTATAATATCGGGCGGCTCGATATGTACAGTCAGGGGCTTATTATTTTTACAAATGATGGCGATTTTGCCGCAACGCTTTCGCATCCTTCTGCCGAACTTGAAAAGGAATATATAGTTGAGGCGACATCTCCGCTTCCTCGCTATCTATGTGATGATTTTATGCATGGTGTGCGGGTTGACGGTGTTTTTTACAAGTGCAAGTCGGCGGTTGAAATAAATCCTCGCAAAATGAAAGTAATTCTTTTAGAGGGAAAGAACCGCGAGATTCGCACTGTTTTTGCATCTCAAAATGTGAGAATACGCCGTCTTACTCGTGTGAGAATTGGTAATGTGAAAATGGAAAATTTGCAAAGCGGCAAATTTCGGGATTTGACAATGCGGGAAGTTTCGGGGCTTTTAGCTCTCTGCAAAAATACAGGAAAAACAGTATATTAGGGGCTTTTTGCCTTTTTTTTGAGGTTGTAATATGATTATAGCAATGGACGGACCGGCGGGAACCGGAAAAAGCACGATAGCATCGATTATTGCAAAAAAATTAGGTGTCATCTATTTAAATAGTGGCAGTTTTTATCGCGCTCTCACATTGTCACTTTTGAATAATGGCGTTGATTTAACAGATGAAAGCGCAATTGTTGAGTTTTGCAAAAAGCAAAGGCTGGATTACAATAATTCTCGTCTTGAATTGAACGGCGTTGATGTTGAGGATTCTCTCCACAATGACGAAGTTTCAAAAAATGTTGCGCAAATTTCTGCGATTGTGCCAATTCGTCATTTAGTGAACGAGCGCATGCAGGAACTCACAAGAAGTCTTGACATCGTTTGCGAGGGGAGGGATATGACGACTGTTGTTTTTCCCAATGCGGACTGCAAATTGTATCTTGATGCAAGCCTTGACGTGCAGGCGGAGCGTCGTTTTAAGCAGGGAGTTAGCAATCTTTCTCTTGAGGAAATAAAGGAAGCCATAAAAAAACGCGATGAAATTGACAAAACCAAGGCGGAAGGCGCTTTAAAAATTGCTCCAGATGCACATTATATAGATACGAGTAACTTGACTATAGATGAGGTTTGTGAGATAATATATCACTATATTCTCAAAAAAGGGTTTGTAATGGAAGAAATGGAAGTGGAAAAGGAAGAGAGCGCGGATAAAGCTAACTTTCAGACACAATTAGAAGAGTCTCTGAACAATCGCGCTGAACCAAAGGAAGGACAGCTTGTGGAAGGCACTGTAGTGCAAGTGACAGAAGAGTATGTTTTCCTTGATGTTGGCTGCAAGTCAGAGGGTAGACTCCCGATTATGGAGTTTTCGGATTCCTTGCCTAAAGTTGGAGACAAGGTGCAAGTGTTCTTGGATAAGAAATTCGGTCGAAACGGGCCTGAGATTTCAAAGACGAGGGCAGATGCAAAAAGGATGTGGAAGGATGTTCAGCAGGCATACAAAGAAAAGAAGCCTGTATCCGGCACTATTACTAAGATCGTGAAAGGCGGTTACGATGTGAGCCTTGGCGGAGATGTTCATGCATTCTTGCCGATAAGCCAGTCTGATAGTCAAAGAGTTGAAAAACCAGAGTCGCTTATAGGGGTGAAGTCTAGTTTCTATGTTGAAAGACTTTATTCTGAAAATAAGGTTAATGTTGTTGTAAATCGCAGAAAATATCTTGAGGAACAAATCGCTGCAAAACGCGATGCGTTCTTTGAAAATGTAAAAATTGATGACACTGTAAAGGGAGTCGTAAAGAGCTTTACGAGTTTCGGTGCGTTCATTGATTTGGGTGGATTTGACGGACTTCTTCATATCAATGATATGAGTTGGGGTCATGTTGCCCGTCCAAAGGATTTTGTAAAACGTGGTCAAGAAATTGAGCTTAAAGTTATCCGCATGGATTCTGCTGCAAAGAGGATAAATCTTTCCCTCAAGCATTTTACAGAAGATCCGTGGATGCACTTTGAGGAAAAATTCCACGTGAATGACATTGTAAAGGGCAAGGTCACAAAACTTACTGAATTTGGTGCGTTTGTTGAATTGGAAGAGGGGATTGAGGGGCTTGTGCATATAAGCGAATTCTCTTGGACAAAGAAAGTGAACAAACCTGCTGATATGGTGAATGTTGGCGATGAAGTTGAGTGCATGATTTTGGGATATGACATTCAAGGTGGTCGCGTTTCACTTGGATTGAAGCAAGTTTCTGTAAATCCGTGGGATTCGATTGGTGAAAAATATCCTGTTGGAACAAAAGTCACTGGCAAAGTTGTAAAAGTTATCAATACAGGCGCATTTGTTGCTCTTGAAGATGGCATTGAGGCGTTCCTTCATGTTGATGATCTTTTTTGGACTAAAAAAGTTAAACATGCAGGTTCTGAACTTTCTGTTAATCAAGAAATTGAGGGCGTTGTCATTGAATGCGATGTTGAAAAGCGAAATATCAAAATCGGCGTAAAGCAGTTGACGGAAAGTCCGTGGAAGCAATTTGCTGCGGATCACAAGCCAGGCTCTACGCTTGAAGGCGAAATCACTTCAATAACGGATTTTGGTGTGTTTGTACGGGTTGACAATGGAATTGAAGGTCTTGTGAACAAGTCTAATTTGAGCGAAGACCCTAAAACACCGTTTGAAGAGGCTGTGAAAAAGTATAAGGTTGGAGATAAAATCAATGTCTATGTTGTTGATGTGAATGTCGGCAAGGAAAAGGCATCGTTCTCCGTTCGAGAATTCACGAGAAAACAGCAGCGAGATGAAATTGCACAGTATATGTCTACGTCAAGCAATGAAGATGATGGAGCATATACGCTTGGTGACTTTTTGAAGAACCAAAAAAACTAGTTGCATTTGAAGGTAAAGGATGAATCAGTTTTTTATGGATAATTCTGATTCCTCTGAAAAAACAGGGGCTTTTGGCAATGACTTTATTGCTGAAAGCCCCGCTTTAAAGGATTTACTGGAAATTGCAAAAAATATTGCCCTCGTCAATTCTCCTGTTTTGATTATGGGCGAGCATGGCTCTGGCAAATCACTTTTTGCCAAACAGATCTTTTTATAT
Organism: Treponema sp.; assembly: GCA_014803985.1. Lineage (GTDB taxonomy): Bacteria > Spirochaetota > Spirochaetia > Treponematales > Treponemataceae > Treponema_D. The sequence goes on along the minus strand of JAAVAO010000042.1, from coordinate 32,241 downwards.
GGCGTTCATAGCGGGCGTTCCTCGATGCCTTTTCTTTCAGTAAATTGTGCATGCTTTGGAAGCACTTCTTCTATTTCTGCCGTTGCTGATGAGGCGTTTGGGGGCGTTGCTCTGTTTCGGAATGTAGAGCATCTTTCTCTTTCGGCGCAGAATGAATTTCTTGCCCTTTTGCAAAAGAATTGTGTAAGGGTGATTGCGACTACTTCGTGTAATTTAAATGAAATGGTTGCACGAAATGAATTTTCCGAGGAACTCTATTTTCGACTCAATGCACTTTCTGTTCGTGTTCCGCCGTTAAGAGAGAGAAAGGATGATGTGCTTCCTATTGCGTTGAGTTTTTCAAAGCACTGCTTTGGTGAATATGGAAAACGTTGCAAAGGGTTTTCAAATAAAGCGGTTTCCGATATGCTCGCATATAGATGGCCTGGAAATGTGCGGGAGCTTGAGTTGGTTGTTGCGCGTGCTTGCATGGTTGGCGTGTCAGGAGAGATTTTGAGCGCGGACTTGCGCCTTTCTGTTCCCAGTGATAAATCTGATGATTCAAATGAGATTGCAGAGGGTATTGCATTAAATGAAAGTGGCGATAGGTCTTTAAAAAGTGCCCTTGATACATTCAAACGCGCCTATATTATAAAAATTCTTGAGGGATGCAATTGGAATCAAACTAAGGCTAGTAAAATCTTACAGATTCAAAGAACCTATGTTTCAAGGTTGATTCTTGAACTTAATATCCGTGAAAATAAATGATTTTGAGGTATAAAAATGGCAAAGATTGAAAGAACTACTGTTGGTGAAAAAGTTTCGTCTTATGTGGAGTCGCGAGAGAAAATTCTTATTACAATTCTTGTTGTGCTTGTTGTGGCGATTGTTTCTTATGTTGTGTGCGTAAGTGCAATTTCAAAGTCTAATGAAAAGGGACTTGCCGCGCTTGATGCCATTGAGTATTCTCTTACGATGAATTCATCTGATCTTTCAGAGGAAGATCTTGAGGCGCGCAGAGCCGTTGCCATTGCTAATTTGCAGCCGTATGTTGCAAAGAGCAGGGTTGTTGGTGTGAGGGCGAATCTTCTTGCTGGTGAAATTTCTTATTCTAAAAAAGACTATCAGGCTTCTGCAAAATACTATTTTACTGCGGCTGAAAAAGACAAAAAGGCGTATACTGCGCCTATCGCCTATTTTAATGCTGGAGTTTCCTTTGAAAATGTTGAGGACTTTGAAAATGCTGAAAAATGCTATAAGGCTGCCTCTGAATCTCCTGATTTTTTGAGCGCGGCGCATGCATATTTTAGTCTTGGAAGAGTTCGAGAGTCTATGGGCAATGTGGAGGGAGCAATAGAAGCTTACAAAGCGTTGAATGATAAAAGTCCGGACTCTTCGTGGGGAAATCTTGCAAAATCACGCCTTATTGCTCTAGAAAACAACTAGTTGAAACTGTTTTGTTTTGTTCTTTCGGTCTTCAGTCTGCTATTTGTGGGCTGTGGACTGGAAGTTGTTAATTATTTAAGTCCTCCTTCCAATTCTTATAATACACCGACTCAAACCACTGGTTATGATAGGTGCTATTTTGACTTTGAGACAAATGAAGAGCAATCATCGGCAGGGTATACTGGAACTGCGGTTTACTACAAGATATACAATAACTATTCTACAATGGCTAGTCGAAACAGTTCGATTGATTCTCTTGCCTCTTCAACAAATGAAACTGCGGCTGCAAAACAAATGATAGAAACGTATGGATATAAAGAGCTTGGTACAAACAATGGAACAAAAAGTCCGTTGATAGGTGCGACAAGTACCAATCAGCGAGTGTATATCCGTCTGACAAACTATTACGAGAATACTGGAAAAGATTTTATAGCAGAGATAAAATATAGAAATAGTTCTAGTAGCACGAGCGAATGGAACTATATAGGAGTTCCGTTGCGAACAGGGAACAGGCAAACTTTTGATTTTGCCAGAAAGGAAGATCAAATTGCAGATAATAGTTCTGTTTCTAGTGCCTTGACTATTGCAGGGGCGGGTACGGTTGTAAAAAATGCAGTGCCTACTGAAGATGAAGCAACTTCAGTGGGAGATGTTGTGTACGGCACATTTAGTGATGCCGATAAGAATGTATGGTATGTGGATATGTATGCTGTTGCGGTGGGACAGGATGAATATCTCACGACTTTTTATAGCAAGGTTTTGCATTTAGGGTGTGTTCCAATAGATGCAAGCGATGATAATAATTAATCTCCTTCCACTTCTCCTCTTTCCCCTCATTTTGTTTGTTCCTGTCTTTTTTTAGAAATGTTTTTCGGTCGCCGTGTAAACAGTCACGAAGTGTTGTAATACGTGTTTTTGTAATTTCAAAAATAATAAAAATAAAAAAAATAAAAAAAAATAAAAAATGCACATTTAAAATATCCGTGTTATAATTATGCATAGTACTATATAGCCAAAATACATATAGTGTTTGTTTGCCGATGGGTGAAATTTCAATGATGAATAGTGATTGTTATGGGAGGATGTATGAGAAAGACTTTTACAGGGATTATGGTTGCTGTTGTTTTTCTTTTGGTGACGGGATGTTCTTCTGATCTTGATGAGAAAAATACAGGAGTTCAAGAAAATAAGGGGGGGGGTGCAACAGGTTTTATTACAATCACGATGTCCTCTGAAAATGCAGGGCGAAAGCTTGATATGTCTGAGATAAAAAGTGTTTCTTACACAGTGGAAAGTTCTGGTATGAATAAAATAACGGGAACTGCTTCGGTTGCCAGTGGGAAGGGTGAATTTTCCATCAATAACATTCCTGTAGGAAAAAACAGAATAATTTCAATAGTATCAAATGTGAGTGGTTTTGAAATTTCAGAAGTTTTGGATATAAAATCTGGTGAAAATGTATTGTCCACAATTAACTGGATTACGAGTGCAAAAGCAAATGTATATAAAAAATTATTAAATGCTGGAAAAAATATTGCTGACTTTACAGACGCGCAAAATTCATGGATTTCTAGCGCGATTCCGGAGGGAAGAGCAGCCTACCTTGTGAATGTGGATTTGATTGTTTCTGATTTTGAAACTTTGAAAACAGGAAATAATTATGTATTAAACTATGGAGCGGTTTCTTTCGGTGCAAGCAATGCAAAGGATTATGTTGTTTGCATAAATGATCCGTGTTCTGAAAGCAAAAAGATACCTTCTGACGATAGCGGCACATACGAAATTACAGGCGTTGCGCCGGGCGTTTGGAACTACACAATAACCGACGGCGATGGAAAAAACACTAAAAAATCAGTTACAGTGCGTTCTGGAGAAACAACAACGATTGATTCAATAGGAAATCCGTTGAAAGGAAAGTTGTTTGTGTTTGTAAAGGCTTCTTCTGCACCAAAGATTTGGGCATGGGAAACTACAAGTCAAAAGGTTGAACTTTCTATAAAGCTTAATGAAACTTGGGAGACTCAGCCTGATATGGAGGCGGCATCAGAAATCTATATGGCTAATCCGACAGGCTGGTATATGAAGAATTTTACTAATGCAAATCCAAGCGGAGGAGAAATCACATTTATATTAAATAAAGATTCTGAAAAATCTTCAGGTAAAACTGCCACATTCTGGTATGACGGTGAAAAATTTTATGATGAAGACCCAACGGCTAATCAACTTTCTGGCGATACGAGTCTTTCTGATATAAAAGTGAATGGTGTTTCAATTGGAGCGTCTACGACAAACTATACGGTTGATCAAAATATTTCTCGTGTTGATGTGACGGCAACCCCCACAGATCCTTTGGCAAAGGTGAGTGTTTCTCCAGAAAATACAACGATAGAAGAAGGGAAAAGCGCGACGTTTACAATTACTGTAACCGCTCAAAATGGAAACGAAAAAAAATATACACTTTCAGTGAGGCGAAAGGTGGCGAATGACACTTCAATTGCTACTGTAAAAATCGGAAATACTACTGCTTCTGTGAGTGGAAATACATATACGGTTTCTGCTATAGGCTCAAGTGATGAATTGAAGGCAACTGTTAGTGTAACTCCAACTGATTCTAATGCAAAAGTGGTATGCACTCCTTCTTCTGTTTCATTGAAAGATGGAGGTACAACGGTTGTAAAAATTACTGTCACAAATGGAACAAAAAGCAGCGATTATACAGTAAATGTGAGTTATAAAAAATCAACAACTCCTCAAAGTCAATATTACTGGACAAATAAAGACGGTATGGTCGGAACAAATAAAACGATTAAGAATTGGAGTGATTGGACAAGTGCTGAACAGATTGCACAGTGCGCCGCTTATGATGACCCTAGAACATGGAAAGGAATTCAAGAAGTGCCTTATGATGTTTACGCGCTCTATGCCGCTTATGATGATACAAATCTTTATTTGCTTGTTGAATTAACAAACATAGCGGATGACAATATTTTTATGTCGCATGATTATGCGGGAAGTGATAATGCATGGTGGGACAATCGAGACCTTCCTATTGGATTTATTATTAGCACTGATGGAATTACAAAAAGTCCGAAGATAAGTGGAACAGATGAATGTATTTGGGGTGGGGTCAATTTTTCTGACGCGAATGGTTTTGATTATCTTTTGTATCATTCTTCAAAATATGGGTTTGCGCAGCATAAAGGAGAATTTGTGGGTGTTGGAACTCCTGGATTTTTCAAGGCGGCTTCATCAAATGGGTTTAGTTATGATGAAGAGCATTGTATGAGCGTGAACTCTGCTGTTACGGCTACTGGAAGTGGAACTCCGGGAACTTCGGGAATTGTGATTCGCTATAACAGAGGATGCGTTGTAAGCGAAATGAATATCTATTACGAAGCAACTCCAACTGATAACAGGGGAACTTCAAAACAAACAGGAGAGGATTTGTTAAAGTCAACTACCTATTCAAAAGTAACGAGCAAACATAATTCTGGCAAAAATCTTGATATGAGTTATTGGTATACTATTCCGCTTTCAACGATTGGAAGAACAAAGGCCGATTTGGAATCTAAAGGAATTGGTGTGCGCCAAATTACGACAAATGGCGGCTCTCTTATGGATTGTTGTCCGTGGGATGTGAGCATGGTTGATAATGCGGCTGAACCGTGTTCTGATGATGAGTCAACTTCTCGTGAAAAAGAGGATGTTGATGACCTCACCTCTCCACAAGCGCGTGTAGGACATTTATAATTTGTTCGCGTTGCTACCAAAACTGACCGAGTGGGTTGTAATGTGGCGAAAAGATACATGGGGTTTTCTTTTCTATCCCTCGACTTTCGGTCGCAAGGGAGGGGGTTGTCTGCTGAGTTTTGAAAAGATAAAGAAACTTTTTCTCTGTAACGGGAAAAGTGTGTTTTTTCTATCTTTTCAAAACTCGTAATACAATAGGTAACGCTATTTTAGTGCTTATTTTCATACTCAATTTTTATTTTACCATCTTGATCATCTTTGTTTGCTTTGAGTATGTCAAATTGTACATAGTTTTCAACAAGCCAGTTATCGTAGGCAGTCCAATCGTCAAACTCAAGCGTCATATTTCCAAATCCTTTGAACGGCACTTTTCGGTTATGTATTTTGTGAAGTCAGATACTGTCATTGTTGTTTGTGCTTTCCCTGAAGAAGGGCGGAAGCGCACGCAAACGGATTTTTCGTCTTGTTCCCGCTGTCCGACAACTAAAATATAGGGCACTTTGTGTTCACTTGTGAGCATTTTGATTTTGGATTTCATATTATCGCTATTTGTGTAGGCGTTGGCAGCAAATCCTTGAGCTCGAAGATTTGACGCAATTTCTTCTGCATAGTCGTTGAAATCTTGTGCGACGGGAACTACCGCTGCTTGTTCAAAATGAAGCCAAACAGGCATATTTCCTGCAAAATGTTCAATGAGAATGCCCATAAAGCGTTCAAGACTTCCCAAGACGGCTCTGTGTAACATAACAGGGTGGTGTTTTTGATTGTCAGAGCCAATGTATTGTGCATTGAGTCTTTCTTCGCTCGGGAGTTGATAGTCTAGTTGGATTGTGCCACATTGCCACTCTCGTTCAAGCGCATCAACAAGGGTGAATTCAAGTTTTGGTCCGTAGAATGCACCTTCACCTTCTTGTATTTCATAATCCATTCCAGCAGAGTGGCAGGCGTTTCCAAGTGCCTTTTCTGCTTCTGCCCACGTTGCTTCATCTCCAACATGATCTTCTGGCATTGTTGAAAGTTTTACAATGAGGTTTTTATCAAAGCCAAAGTCCTTGTAGACATCGACGAGAAGACGGCAGAATTGTGCAACTTCACTTTCAATTTGCTCTTCCGTGCATATAATATGTGCATCGTCTTGCACAAATCCGCGCACTCTCATAATTCCATGAAGGGTTCCGCTCGGTTCATTTCTTACACAGTGTCCAAACTCTGCCATTCGCAAAGGCAAATCCTTGTATGAGCGTTGTCGCGAGTTGAATATTTCAAGCGCGCCAGGGCAATTCATCGGTTTTATTGCAAAAAGTCGCTTTTCACTTTCGGTGATAAACATATTCTTTTGATAATGCCCCCAGTGTCCGCTTCTTTCCCACAGTGTGCGTGGCATAATTGCCGGCGTATTTACTTCGACATATCCATCATTTTTGATTTTGTTGCGGATATAGTCCTGTAGTTTTATGTACATTGCCCAGCCATTTGGATGCCAAAAAATCTGTCCGGGATCTTCTGCGTCTAAGTGGAATAAATCTAACTCTGTTCCTAATTTTCTGTGGTCGCGCTTTTCCGCTTCTTCAAGCATTTTGAGATAGTCTTTGAGGTCGTTTGGATTTTGAAAGGCAAGTGCATAAATTCTCGTGAGCATCTGGCGATTTGAGTCTCCTCGCCAATATGCGCCAGCGAGTTTTGTGAGTTTAAAACTTTGTGCATTTATTTCTTTTGAGGTGGAAACATGAGGGCCTCGACAAAGATCAAGAAATCCGTCTTGCTCATACGTGGAAATCGTTTCATTTTCCGGCAGGTCGTTTATCAATTCAATTTTATACGGCTGATCTTTAAAAATCTCTAGGGCCTCTTCTTTGGAAACTTCTCGTCGTTTGAATTCGTGTGGGGTTGAAAGAATTTTACGCATTTCTTTTTCAATTGCGACTAAATCTGAATCAGAGATTTTTTCATCTCCAAAGTCAAAGTCATAGTAAAATCCATTTTCGATTGCAGGACCAATTGCGATTTTCGCCTTTGGATAGAGATGTAAAACCGCCTCTGCCATAATATGGGCGCATGAGTGTCTCATTGTATTTATTTTTTCGTCAACTGCCATACGTTTTACCTCATTTTCGCAATTATATTGAATTACAAGAAGTTTTACAAGCGTTTTAGTGCCTTATGCTTTCCCATATTTCAATGTATTTTTCTATGTTTTCGCCCAAGTCATTTTTCAACTCACAGCCGAGCATTTCTTCTGCACTATACATAGGAATTGTTGTGCGATATTGGTTTGCTTCTGTGTTCACAAATCCTGGAAATCGGAAGGCATCAAGGAATTCGGCATAGATTTCAGGTCGGTGGAAAAAATTGATAAATTTCATTGCAAGATCATAGTGTTTTGCGCCTTTGAGGATCACAAGGCTGTCAAGGTAGCAGGGGCCTCCTTCCTTTGGAATGAAGAAGTCGATTATTTCGTTCTGTTTATCTTCTGCAACCTCTTTGAAAATAACTTCTGCATATCCCTGACAAGCCCAGAAATCACCGTTTGCAAATGACTTTCCAAATCCTTCCGCATCAAATTTAATCAAATTTGGCTTCCACGAATTGTTTATCAATTCTGCGGCGGCACTTAATTCTGCGTCATCGATTGTGTTTACAGAATGACCTTGAAAGGCGAGTGCGTCTCCGATAACTTCTCGCATATCATCTAACATAGTTATGTGTCCTTTTAAATCCGTTCGTGAAAAAATGCTCCAGCTTTTTTCGTAGTCGGAAATACGCGTTTTGTTTACCGCAACTCCCGCCGCACCTAGATAATACGGCACACAATAATTCATTTCGGGATCATAAGATGCCATTTCAAGCACGGCAGGGTTGATGTATTTTTTATTTTCAAACTGTTCTTGATCAATTTCACGCAACATTCCGAGTTTCATCATAATTGATGCGTAGTCTTGAGATGGAACTGTTATGTCATAGTTTGCCGCTCCATTCCGCAATTTTGCATACATAACTTCATTTGAATCAAATGAATCGACAATAATTTTGCAGTCATATTCATTTTCAAATTTTGTGAGAACAGAATCTGGCGTGTAGTACGTCCAGTTAAAAAAATAGAGCGTGTTTGTTTTTTTTGCACAAGATGCAAGTGTGAACAGAGCGATGGTCATCGCAACAAAAAGATTGATTTTTTTCATTTTTTATTTCCTCATTTTTTAGTGAGATGCTGCAATGCCTTTTAAGCCTTTCCTGAGCGCAAAAGCCAAAAGACAGGTTACAGAAATCATTACGCATGAAAGCGTGTTGATTACAGGTGAAACGCCATATTTTATCGACGAGTAGACATAGACAGGCAATGTGGTTGAGCCAGGTCCTCCGACAAAATAGGTGATTACAAAGTCTTCAAGAGACATTGTAATTGCCATCATAAATCCGCTTACAATTCCCGGCATAATTGCAGGAATAACAACTTTTGTCATTGCCTGTAATTCTGTGGCTCCCAAATCATGTGCCGCCTCAACAATGGAATAGTCGAACTCATCAAGGCGTGCATTTACCATAAGGAATACAAAAGGAAGGCAGAACGTTGTGTGTGCTGCAAAAATGGTAAAAAGACCAAGGGGAATGTGTATCCCGCCGAAAAAAATCAGCGTGGAAATACCAACAATAACTTCTGGCAGCACCATTGGAAGATAGGTGAGCGTTTGTATGAAATTTCGTCCGCGGAATTTGTACCAGTTTATGCCGATGGAGGCTGCTGTTCCCAATACGGTTGAAACAATTCCCGAAGTTACAGCGATAATAACGCTGTTTAAAAGCGACATCCACAGCCGTTCAGAATCAAAGATAAGTTTTTTATACCAAATAAATGAAAAGTTTGAGAATTCCGCTCCCTTTGAGCCATTGAACGAAAAGATCACTATATAAATCAGTGGTGCGAAGAGAAATAAAAGGGTGATGCACAAAACTATTTTTGAAAGAGAAAATCGAGGCGAGCGTTTTTTCCAACCTCTTCGTGCGTGTCTAGCCGATTCCGCTTCTCCCTGTTTTGCAGAGGAACGCTTTGTAAACATATTTTGCAGGGCTAAAAAAAATTGAATTTTCATTTTATCCCTCCGTCCGTTTTATCTGAGGTTATTTGCTCTGCGTTGTGTTTTTCTTCTGATTGTAAAATACTTCGCTGTTTTGTTTCGCTTTTCCTTGAAAGCTCCATCCACAAAATGCCGATTACGCTTGTGACGGTTATTACCAAACTGAACGCAGAGCCGAGCGGAAGATTTCTTGAGCGTTGCACTTGGTCAACGATCAGTTTTCCGAGCATATATGAGTTCATATCCCCCACAAGGTCGGGAACTGTGTACGAGCCAAAAATGGGAATGAACGTGAAAATGAGTGCGGAAATTATGCCGCTTTTTATACCCGGAAGAAGAATTTTTATCATTGATTGCGATTTGTTTGCCCCTAAATCCCGTGCCGCTTCAATGAGTGAAAAGTCGAATCTGTCTATCGCAGTGAAAATCGGCAGAATTGCATATGGGATGTACATATAGACAGAAATTAAAATCACTGCGCCCTGATTGTTTAAGAGAGAAATATAATTTTTTGTTATGTGCAGTTTCATCAGCAATTGGTTTATTATGCCGTTGTTGTTTAAAATGCTTATCCATGCAAATATTCTGATGAGTGAGTTTGTCCAGAACGGAATGATAACCAAAAGCAAAAGCAAGGTTTGATGACGACTTCGTGCGATTGCATATCCGCAGGGGAGGGCAACGAGAATGGTTATGGTTGTTGCAATTATGGAAATTTTTATTGTTCGGAGAACAATTACCGCATATTTTGGATTTGCCATTTCCTTGAAGGCTTTGAGAGAAAATTCCGCGATTACAGAGCCATATAGCCCCTTTGTTAAAAAACTGTATATCAATATGATTGCAAGGGGAGCGATAAAAAACACAACTAGCCAAATTCCCATAGGCCATGCATAAAGCACCCCTTGATTTATCTTTCCCTGTTTTCCGCTCATTTTTCTATGTCCTCAACTACATAAGCATCTTCTGCAGACCACGATACATACACCTTGTCTTTCCAGTGAATGATAGGTCCCTGATCCATATAGTCAGTGTGCTGCTTGTAGACTTTTATGACCTCTCCTGTTTCAAGTTTCACATAGAATTTTGATTGAAATCCAGAATAAATCGGCTCTTCTACAATGCCTGAGTACACGTTTATGTCTGTTCTTCCTCCTGTTTCGGGAGGAGTGAGCGTTATTCTCACTTTTTCAGGGCGTATTGTGACGGCGACTTTTTGTCCCGCCTTTGTTTGTTCGTAGTCTGTTACCTGCATGTAGCGGTCAAGGCTTGCCGTGGCTTCTGTGTCAGAGGCAAGAGGGGCTTGCTGTCCGAGGCAGGGAACTGAAAGCGTTTCAAGATATTCAGAACTTCCTGATGGCGTTGTGTATGGAACGCAATCGACTACCGTTGCCTCGAAAAGGTTTGTTTCTCCGATAAATTGCGCTACGAATTGCGTTGCAGGACTTTCATAAATTTCAAATGGCGTTCCGACTTGCAGAACATGCCCCGAATTCATAACGGCTATTCTATCTGAAACGGCAAGAGCCTCGCTTTGATCGTGCGTTACATAAATAAACGTAATCCCTATTTTGTCGTGCAAGTTGTCAAGGTCAATCAACAGGCTGGAGCGGAGTTTTGCATCAAGGGCGGAAAGTGGTTCGTCTAATAAAAGAACTTTCGGTTCGTTTATGAGCGCACGGGCAATTGCAACGCGTTGTTTTTGTCCGCCTGAAAGTTGCGATGGCTTTTTATGTATGTGCTGGTCTAGCTGGACGAGATGAACGTACTTTCGCACTTTTTCATCTATTATTTTTTTGTCTAGCTTTTTTAATTTTAAAGGAAACGCAATGTTGTCATAAACTGTCATGTGCGGGAAGAGCGCATACGTTTGGAAAACAGTGTTTGCACAACGCTTGTTCGGCGGATATTTGAGAATATCTTTGTCATCGAAAAGAATTGCACCTTCGTCAGGAAATTCAAAACCAGCAATAATACGGAGCAAGGTGGTTTTGCCGCAGCCCGATGGTCCAAGCAAGGAGAAAAACTCCCCCTGCTTAATGGTGAAGTTAATGTCATCAAGAGCAATAAAATCTCCGAATTTCTTTGAGATATGCGTAATTTTAACTTGGCTTCCGTTCACTTAACGCTGCCTCTTTTATAAAAAAATACAGTTTGCACAAGGCGAAAAAAAATCTCTTTTTGCTTTACAATGAAGTTATTACCCCGAATTGTCAATAGATTTTTAAAAAAAAGTAGATTTTTTTATGTATAGATATTTATTGAAATCTTGATTTGTCTGTTTTTCTGCGTTATAGTAAAACGGTGTGTTAAAAAAAGAGGAGTTATGATAAAAGCACCGCACAAATGGCGCGATACTTTTATCATGACAAGTTTCCGTTGGAAACTTGCATATCAAATGCCACTTCTCATTTCATTACGAAGTGGCATAAAAAGTCAAGAATGAAAGTTGCAACTTTCTTCTTGACTTTTTATGGGAGAATAAAATTCGTATGGCGGGCTTCGCCGAACGAATCCGCTTCGGCACGGATTTTCCAATTACGCACTGCCTAGCCTACAATCCCGACCACGCCCCCAGCGAAGAGGAGTTAGTTCAATTTTTGCAAGACAAGGACAACACGAATGTGCTACACTGATGAGAAATGACAATACATAAGCGAGTTTTACCGCAAACTTTAAACGCTTGCCCATGCCTCCATACGCATGATTTTTTAATCTTCGCGAATTTTTTTATATATTATTCTGTGACGCAATGGATGTGTCAAAAAAACGGAAATGGAGAACACATGGAAAAAAGGGATGAAGCCATCGCAATGACATTCACTGTGAACGGCGTGGCAACAGAACGGCTCGTGACGATCGGCGGTGTGGAAGAATATGACGAAAGCGGGAACAAAATTTACTACAAATATTCTCGCGACTATGAAGTGTGGAGCGACTACGATGCGAACGGAAACTGCGTCCACTTTAGAAATTCGCACGGATTTGAATGCTGGAAGGAATATGACTCGCGCGGAAACATTACACACAACAAATGCTCGGACGGCAAGGAGGAATGGCTCGACTACGACGGGAACGGAAACAAACTCCTTTATAAGGACGAAGCGGGAAACGAAGGATGGTGGAAGTATGACGAACAAGACAGGCTCATATATTCCTCTTTGGAATTTGAAACCTGGTATGAATACGATGCAGACGGAAACAATATCCACACCAAGATATCCAACGGCAAGGAATACTGGTACAAATACAATGCGCAAGGAAAATGCATCTATCAGCGCACGGTAAAAAAAAAGTACAAGCCCAACTGGGTTACTATGAGTCCTGCGATGAGAGATTTATTATGCAAGGATTTATTGATTGAGGAATGGTGGGAGTACGACAAAAACGGAAAGGAAACCCACTACAAGAGCAGCTATGGCAGCGAACGCTGGCGGAAGTACGATGCAAACGGAAACCAAATCCACTGGAAGGATGAAAAGGGAAACGAAGAATGGTACGAATACAGAGCAAATGGAATTCTCCTAAACATCAAATGCCGCACCCCCAACGGGAAAGAAAAACTTTGGGAGTATGACGAGTGCGGAAACAGGACGCACTACGTTGATACGCATGGCAATGAGGTATGGGATGAATATGATGAAAGCGGAAACCATATTCACCAAAAGGATTTTGAATTCGGCGAAAGATGGTGGGTATACGACTTTTGGCGGAACGGAAAAATAAAGCGGTGCGTAGAATACATACTTGTCGATAATGATGACACGAACTGCGCATCATACAAACAAAAATTTTTGGAGGAAAAAAATGAAACAGCAGGACAATCCCGTTGTCCAAAAGGCATTCAACGTCAACGGAAGAACAATGGAAAAGAGAGTTGTATTTATCGGAATCGAAGATGAGTATGACGAAAACGGAAATCTGATTTATCATCGCTATGCTCCAGGCAACGAGAATTTGATTGGAGCGTCTTTTGAAACACAGTACGAATACAACGAGAATGGAAAGCCAGTCCACATTGTATACAAAGACAACGAGAATGACGAAGACGAAGATATGCGTGAAGAATGGTATGAGTACGATGAAAAAGGAAATTGCATTCACAAGAAAGATAATTACTGGCATGAAGTTTGGTACGAGTTCGACGCGAACGGCAACGAAATTCATTCCAAAAATTACGACGGCATTGAGACAAAAAACGAATTCGATGAAAACGGAAGGCGCGTGCACCGCACAGGATCTGATGGCGAGAAATGGTACGAATATGATGAAAAAGGAAATCTGATTCTCATAAAAGATGAAAGCGGTGAAATTATAGATGAAAATGTGTATGAATACGATGAAAACGAAAACCTCGTCTACAAGGAAGTCGGCGACTGGAAGGAATGGTACGAATATGACGGGAACAAAATCACAAGCCGCCGCCGCAAATCCATAATCGGTGGTATAGAATGCTCTGAAGAATACGATGAAGACGGATTCCTCCTTCACCGCAAATGCCGCGAAGGTTTGGAAGAAAAAGATTTTTGGTACAAGTACAAACTTTGGGAAGACGGAACGATAAAACAACGCATCAGGTACATGGCAGTCGGCGAAAACTGATTCAGCTGTGTGTTTGCGTTGTCATAAAACTATTTTTTATTATTTTGTCGCACAGGAAAGTGCACCGCAACTTCAGTATTTTTTTGTGCCAGAGCGAACAACAAAAAATTACGAATGGAGGTTGTATGAAAAAACAGGATAATTTCTTCACCAAGACATTCATCGTAAACGGCAAGGTAAAAGAACGAGGCTGTATGTTGGCGGTGACAAAAAAAATCGGCTTAAAATACGTGATGGATCAATGACAATAGAGTATATTGTACCTACGCCCCCCCTGCTTTCTTGCAGGGATATGGCCGTTTTTTTAAGCGACTTCTTTTTTGGGAGAGTGTGTGCCACGAATCGTGTGGTTTTCTCTGTGGACGATTTTAATTTTTACTAACGATTTTTTGTACTTGCAAAGAAAAAAGCCTGTCTGCTTGAGAAAAACATGAACCGATTTGCGAACGCCATCATACCCAATCCGTTGAAAAGATGAAAAAAAATAGACGATTCCTGAAAAATGGAAAACATTCTGAATATATAGTCTCAACACCCGCATACCACTATACAAAATTTTCAAAAAACCGTGCGTAAATTACTCACGACAGAAAAATAATAACATGCTATACTAATTATACATCGTAGGGCTTGCGCCTTGCGGTCACTATAGGACAATGATGTACACGTACACGAACGTTATTTCAGAAAAAAAGTCTTTCGCACTGTGGCGCGCTCTTTTGGACTGCGCGGGAAAGGTATGGGCGTGAAAACTTTTATCAACACTACCCCCCCCCTATTCTTCCCTCATCTCCTCCCCCTCTATACACTAATATACCATTTTTGCGCATAGCGATGCACGTGCTACACCACAAAGCACCATCAAAAACCTCCGACAGTCTCTCTGCAATCAACAAAGTGCAATCCAAAACCCTTGACAGCCTCTCTGCAATCAAAACTCACATAACAAAAGCCATACGACGAACAAATAAAACAGGAGTAAAAAACTATGGAACATGAACATCTTGTCATTGAAGACGGAGTTGTAACAGGATTCAAGGACGGTGTGGACAAAGCCTCCATTACGGACATAGAGATTCCCGAAGGCGTAACGCACATCGAGGACTATGCGTTCGAGGGATGTATAAACCTTAAGAGCGTGACAATTCCCGAGGGCGTGACGCAAATCTCTGCCGAAACATTTTGGGAATGCAAAATTGAGAGCGTGACGCTTCCCGCGAGCATTGAGGCCATCTGGTGTGACGCGCTTCAAGGGTGCAAGACCGTGACATACGACGGCACGCTCGCACAGTGGTGCGCGGTGGACGGATATATTGAGTTCATGGAAGAGGCGGAAAGCGTAGTGCTCGCCGGCGAAGACAACATGGACTTGAAGAAAGTGACGATGCTTGAAATTCCCGACGGCGTGAGGAGGATCGGAGAGGGGGCGTTCGGCGGGTGCAAGAGCCTTGAGCGCGTGACGATGAGCGAGTGGGCTCGTGTCAAGATCATCGGGCCTGGGGCGTTCTATGGCTGCACGAACCTTACGCGCGTGGAGATTCCCGAAGACGTAACGGAAATCGACAATTGCGCGTTCCAAGGCTGCACGAGCCTTACGTGCGTGGAAATCCCCGAGGACGTTACGAGGATTGGAGAAAGCGCGTTCTTTTTGTGCGAGAGTCTTGAGAGTGTGAGCTACAGTGGCATGATGGAACAGTGGGAAGAAATAGAAAAGAGCGGGTGGCGCGGAGAAGATGAAGGCGGTTTAGTCATTCATTGCATGGACGGCGACATCACCACGGAATAACAACGCTTGCCCGTATGGGCTGCGACTTAATCTTCGGCGGAAGAAAAACGCAAGGAAAAATTATGGAAGAACAAGACAAAAAAACACCGCAGGAAATCGTTTATGATCCAAAAAAATGGGAGATAGACGGCGAGACAGTCAACCACTACAATGGGAAACAGGGCGATGTGATAATCCCCGATGGCGTGAAAAAAATTGCAAATGAAGCGTTTTATAATAACGGTCGCCTTAAGAGCGTGACCATCCCAGAGAGCGTGACGAACATTGGCGACCGCGCGCTCGATGACTGCAAGAACCTTGCGAGTGTGTTCTACAACGGCACGCTTGCGCAGTGGTGCGCGGTGGATAAAGGAAATTGTAGCTTCATGGAACGTGCGAGCGTGATATTGATTGGCGAAAACAATATGGACACCAAGACGCTGACCGCGCTCAAAATCCCCGATGGTATTACGAAAATCGTAGCAGGCACATTCGTGCATCTAAAGAAACTTGAGACGGTAGAGATTCCCGCGAGCGTAACAAGCATTAGCGAATCCGCGTTCTTTGGCTGCTATAACATTGCGAATGTATTCTACAACGGCACGCTTGCGCAGTGGTGTGCGGTGGATAAGTCCTCAGACATCATGAGTACGAGGCACGTGATATTGATTGGCGAAAACAATATGGACACCAAGACGTTGACCACGTTCAAAATCCCCGATAGCGTTACGAAAATCGGAAAATACACATTCAATCTGCACGAGAAGCTTGAGACGATGGAGATTCCTGCGAGCGTGACGAGCATTGACGAAAACATGTTCTCTAGCTGCACGAGCCTTGAGAGCGTAACCATCCCCGAGAGCGTGACAAGCATTGGCAACCACGCGTTCTCTCTGTGCAAGAACCTTAAGAGCGTGACCATTCCAGAGAGCGTGACGAGCATTGACAACAGCGTGTTCCTAAGCTGCACGAGCCTTAAGAGCGTGACCATCCCCGCAAGCGTGACGAGCATTGGCGAAAACGCGTTCAATAGATGCACGAGCCTTGAGAGTGTGACCATTCTCGCGAGCGTGACGAGCATTAGCAAAGGCACGTTCTATAACTGCACGAGCCTTAAGACGGTGGAGATTCCCGCAAGTGTGACGAGCATTGGCGACAGCGCGTTCCGTAACTGCAAGAGCCTTGAGACGGTGGAGATTCCCGCAAGTGTGACGAGCATTGACGACAGCGCGTTCTCTCACTGCACGAGCCTTGAAAGCGTGACCATTCCTGAAAGCGTGACGAGCATTGGCAAAGATTTGTTCTTTGAATGCACGAACCTTAAGAGCGTGACTATCCCTGAAAGCGTGACAAGCATTGGCAACCGCGCGTTCGGTAGCTGCACGAGCCTTAAGAGCGTGACCATTCCCGCGAGTGTGACAAGCATTGGCAGCTACGAGTTCGACAACTGCACGAGCCTTGAGACGGTGGAGATTCCCGCGAGCGTGACAAGCATTGGCGACAGCGCGTTCTCTAAATGCACGAGCCTTAAGAGCGTAAACTACGGCGGCACGAAGGAACAGTGGGACAAAATCGAAATCACGAGGTGGAGCAAAGAGGACTTTAAAAACTGCGTTATCCACTGCACGGACGGCGACATCACTACGGAATAACAACGCTTGCCCGTATGGGCTGCGACATAATCTTCGGTGGAAGAAAAACGCAAGGAAAAATTATGGAAGAACAAGACAAAAAAACACCGCAGGAAATCGTTTATGACCCAAGCAAATGGGAGATAGACGATGACACACTCATCAAGTACACGGGAAACAGTAAGAATGTGATTATCCCCGATGGCGTTACGAAAATCGAGGAGTGTGCGCTCAATGATTGCGATGAGCTTAAAAGCGTGAGGATTCCCACGAGCGTGATAGACATTGCCGCCGAGTTGAATCCTCCTCCTGAGACTGTGTTCTACAACGGTACGCTTGCGCAGTGGTGCGCGGTGGATAACTCCACAGACATCATGGGTACGGAGCGCGTGATATTGATTGGCGAAAGCAATTTGGACATCAAGACGCTGACTACGCTCAAAATCCCCGACGGCGTTACGAAAATCGGAATGAACGCGTTCCAGGAGTGCATTAGCCTTGAGAGCGTGGAGTTCTCCGCAAGCGTCGAAAGCATTAACCCTCAGGCGTTCTATAAGTGCTCGAACCTCAAGAGCCTGACGATTCCCGCAAGCGTGACGAGCATTGACGAATATGCGTTCGAAGACTGCGATAGCCTTGAGAGCGTGACCTACGGTGGTACGAAGGAACAGTGGGACAAAATCGAAATCGATGAATACGACAACCTCAAAAACTGCGTTATCCACTGCACGGACGGCGACATCACCGCAGAGTAAGCGGGAACGACGGAGCAACGCGCCAGACATTTCGGCGCAGCTCATTGCACAACAAAAAAGGGATTTGCCGTCTCCGCGGGCTGCGAACGCACCTACGGAGACGAAAGCCCGCCCACGTCGTTAATATGCACCCCAAAAGGTGGACAAAAAAAGACAAAACTGTCTGCTGGCGGGATCGATATTGCACCGATCTCATCCCGTCCAGAGCGAGGGACAGCCTCTCGTTGTTCCAATACTGTATGTACCCCCCAGGCAGTTGACAAATTCGTCTGTCGTCCTGAACCTCTCTCCGTGGAACATCTCGACCTTCAACCTCCCGAAGAAGCATTTCATTGCAAAATGGCGGTTGACGAAAACTGATTCAGCCGTGTGTTTGTGTTATCAGAAAAATATTTTTTTATCTTCTGCGATTTTTTTTATATATTACTCTGTCGCACGGGAAAGCGCACCGTCACTTCACCATTTTTTTGTACCAAAGCGAACAACAAAAAATTACCTATGGAGGTTGTATGGAAGAACCGAATGATTTTTTCACCAAGACATTCATCGTGAACGACAAGGCAAAAGAGCAAATTGTGAGGCTCGGAAAAATCGAAGAATATGACGAGGCAGGGCGGCTCGTGCATATCGCGAATTTCAGCAGTCACGGCGAAAAAGAATTCTACGAAGTTTTCAGAGAATACGACGAACTCGGGAACCTCATCCACAGCAAGGCTTCCGATGGCACTGAATGGTGGTGGGAATACGACAAGGATGGCAGAAAAATCCGTTACTGGCAGAACGCATACCCGATGGAGGAACGCTGGAAATACGATGAAAAAGGCAACGAGATTTACTACAAGGATTTTACCGGCCTTGAATACTGTAGCGAATATGACAAGAACGGAAACCAAATCCACGAGAAATGTTCCGACGGCGAAGAATATTGGTACGAATATGACGAGCGTGGAAATCTCATTCACCAAAAATGTCCGAACGGCAGAGAATGGTGGCACGAGTACGACGAGAACGGAAACGAACTGCGCCGCAAATCCAATGACGGTTATGAACATCTCTACGAATACGATGCCAAAGGAAACGGGATTTACCACAAATATTTTGATGGCAAGAAAACCAGTGAGACTTGGAAAGAGTACGATGAGCAAGGACACGAAATCCATGTGAAGGAGTCCAATGGCATTGAATGGTGGTGTGAATATAATGAAAAAGGCAACAAAATCCACGAATGGGATTCCAACGGTCCTGCTCACGAACATTGGTATGAGTACGAGCATTACGAAAATGGAAAACCTAAAAAAATTATCGAGTACAACGTAATATAAAAAATACATTCCAAAAGTTTGTCCGACTCTTGGAATGCAAGCCAAATGCAAAAACATAAGGAGTATAGCATGTCAGAAAAACAGCAAGATTCTTTTTTCAAAACATTTACCGTGAACGGAAAGACCGTAGAGCAACTAGTCAAACTGATCGTAGTTATGGAATATGACGAGCGCGGAAACACAATCTACCATCGCACTCGCGATGAAGAGATACGCTATGAGTATGAAACAGAAAAAACGAAAATCCCGCACGGCGGACATTGCGTACACGAAAAATCCTCGGATGGTTCGGAAGCATGGTACGTGTATGATGCGGAAGGACATTGTGTCTATGAAAGAAATTCGTTTGGTGCAGAAGAATTGTTAGGGTACAACGAAAAAGGCAAACTCATCTATAAAAAACAAACACATCGCAGTGAATATGACGAAAATGATAATCTCATCTACACGAAATTGCCTTGCGCACTTGAATACTGGTGGGAATACGATGAAGCAGGTCATGAGATTCACTCTTACAACTCAGAAGGCACATTTGAAGAGCGTCGGGAGTACGATGAAAAAGGGAGAGAGATTCATAGAAAGACCGAAGACGAGGAATCATGGTACAAATACGATGAAGAAGACGAAAAAGGACGCATCTCTCAAGAAAAACATTTTAACGGAAGTACATTCTGGCAAAGGGACTATAAGCACGGCGACATAATTTATGAGAAAAACAGTGACGGCTCTGAAATATGGTACGAATATGACTATGATGAGAATGGCAATAAAATCCATTGCAAAGACTCTAACGGCTTTGAAAAATGGTACAAATGCGATGAAAAAGGCAACATGACTTATGTTAAATACTCCAACGGCAAACATGAGGAATGGCACGAATACAATGAGAAAGGCGAAGAAACGCTTTTTCGGATGTTCCATTACGGAGAATATTCAGAATGGGTGACCGACTTTGATGAACGCGGAAATATTACACACTCCAAAATGTCGAGCACTGGCGGAGACGAAGAATTCTATGATGAAGACTGGACTGCCTATGACGCGGCTGGACGCGAAATCTACAGAAGGGATCGCTTTCTCTCTAAAGATGAAGAGGGACAGAAAATCTACAAAGACAAGGAACACTGGACTGAATATGAATTTTTTGAAAACGGCAAACTAAAAAAGGAACTCATCTATGAAGCGGTAAAAGCCCCGCAAAATCAAAAGGACATTTAAAGTTTTTTACAAAACTCGTTTATGCATTGCCTGTTCACGCAGGTGAAATTAACTTTATGGAAAAATAATGGAAAATCAACAGAACGAAACCTTCAAAAAAACATTCACCGTAAACGGCGAGACCACAGAAGAATTGGTCAAGCTCTATGAGTTCATCGAGTACAACAATAGCGGCAAAGAAATCTGTCACCGCTACTACAAGGGAAAACGTCACCATCCAGACGACTTTGAATTTTTTTTCGAGTACGATGCGAACGGAAAGAAAATATGGCACAACTACGATGCAGACTGCTTTGAAATCTGCCGCGAATACGATGCAAACGGAAACGAAATTCATTGCAAAAAGTCAAACGGTTATGAACACTGGCTTGAGTACGATGAACACGGAAACCGCGTACACGGCGAAGTTGCCATGAACGGAGTGCTT
This sequence comes from Treponema sp., assembly GCA_014803985.1. Classification (GTDB taxonomy): domain Bacteria; phylum Spirochaetota; class Spirochaetia; order Treponematales; family Treponemataceae; genus Treponema_D. The sequence continues at coordinate 11,273 of JAAVAO010000042.1, read as the reverse complement.
CAAAAAAAAGAATGGTATGACTGCGATGAACGCGGAAACATTATCCATTGGAAACAAGTTGATCAAAACTCCACAGTGTACGAAGAATGGCTTGAGTATGATAAAAACGGTAATTGCACGAGCCTGCGCGATTCTGACGGTTTGAAAAAACGATACGAGTACGACGAGAACGGCAACAAGACTTACGAGTGGTACTGGCTCGGAAAACTTGAGCACCACTACGAATACGATGCAAAAGGAAGACTCGTTCTTGAGAAACGAAAAAATCGCGTTTGGCGGCAGTACGAATATGACGAAAACGACCGCTGCATCCGATGCTGGAAAACTTTCGGCGGAGAAGAACACTTCAAGTACAACGAGCATGGAAAACTCATTTACCGCAGCGACAACACAAGCGACTTACAATTTTTTATAGAAGAATGGCGCGATTACGATGAAGCGGGGCGCGAAATCCGCCGCACATATCGCACCAATTCCTACGAAGAAACGCGCTGGTGCGAGTACGAATATCACGAAAACGGCGAACTAAAAACACTCACCGTCTATAGGCATCACAAAACTATGCAAGGTAGTTTTTGTGGCAAATAAAACTCACGGGAAAAACAAATGAAAGCGGATTCAATCAACATACCCAAACGCATTCACAATGCAGTCTCTAAAGGAGCATCAGAGCATAAAATTCTTCGCACAAATCATTTAAATAAGCGAATTTATTTTAAAACTTCTAGAATTTTTTTATATATTATTTCATAAGAAACCACAGGAGGCATTTCTATGAACAGTGAAAACGAAACAGCAAAACTTGAGGAATGGGCACATGAGGAGATGGAACGCCGTTTCTCCGAAGCGGACGAAAAGTACATGGGCATGATTGAAGAGTATGTCGCAGGCGGATTCTGTGAAACGCTCGCGCGGCTCGCCATCTATTTGGGCAGGGAACGTGCAGAAAGGGCGATCGGAAAACTCTCGGAAGAAACGCGCGTGGAGGTTGAGCGGCGAATTGAGGCATTTGGAGACAAGACGCGCCGCACCGACCTAGAAATCGTTCTTGAGGCTGGACATGTTTTGGAAAAAGCAGGCATCAACTCAAAAACGATGGCAGACTCCGTGATAAATGACGCAGGACAGAAAGTGCTTGCCGCATTCTACCATGAAAGCGATACGCTATTCGCCCGTAATCCCGTTCTTGCAACGAGCATCGAAAAATACACGTTCCTCTTTGAAGACATCGCGCACATTGACGATCGGGCAACTCAAAAAATCCTACGAGAAGTTGAAGGAGTGACTCTTGCAAAGGCGTTGCGCGGAAAGAATGTCGAAGCGGTGCGAGAAAAAATCTACCAAAATATGTCGAAACGTGCAGCAGAGATGCTGAAAGAAGATATTGAGTTTATGGGACCTATCCCCGTGCGTGAAGTTGATGCCGCACAAAAAGAAATACTTGACATTATCAGACGCTTGGAAGAATGCGGTGAAATTGTCATCGTAGACCGAGAAGAAGATTTTATCTGAAGCCGTTCGCGCAAACTGCCACGCCATTATTTAAGGAGTTATGATAAAAGCACCGCACAAATGGCGCGATACTTTTATCATGACAAGTTTCCGTTGGAAACTTGCATATCAAATGCCACTTCTCATTTCATTACGAAGTGGCATAAAAAGTCAAGAATGAAAGTTGCAACTTTCTTCTTGACTTTTTATGGGAGAAATTATGAAAAATGACAAAAAAGTCGAGCGGGTTATCCGTTGGAGAGAAAGCCTTTCAACTATGAATGACGAACAGTTTTTTGATATAATCAGAACATANCTCGGTGAAATTCACACTCCATACAATAAAGACAAGTTAATAGAATCTTTAAGCGCAATTTTTAGAAAAGAAGAAAATAAAAAAACAGTGCTTTCGTTTCTTTCAGAATTCGATATAAAAATTCTTTCTGCTATTCTCTTTTTGGAAAAACCCACTCAAAACACACTATCCGCATTTTTTGCAGGAGAATTTTCATTTTCCGAACTGTATTCTGAACTCTTAGCCCTTTGCGAACGAATGATAATCTACACGTACAAGAATACAGATTCTGTAGACAAAGAAANGCTTTTTTCAATAAATCCATTGCTGGAAGATTTTCTTGCGCCATATATAAACGTTTCCACTCTTTTTCCCACATCTGAAAATTCANTTTCAACAGGAACAGAAGCGGAGGAATTCGTTTTAAGTCCGCAATACATCGCAGCCCTTATTTCTTATGTCCGCACCTATCCTGACTTNTGCAAAAACGATTTATCTATACGAAAAAAAGACAAAGAAAGACTTGAAATACTATTTTCTGGAAAAACCGAATGCGCTCAATCTATCTTAACTGCCTTTGTCAATCTTGAAATTGTGCGTGTTGGTCAAAAAGGGGTTTTCTTTGATGAAAGCCGACTCGAAAAATTTGCACATCTTGAAGAATACAAGCAGTATGCCTATCTTGCAATCGCATCGTCTGCTCGNCTTGGGCGCGCTTCCCTTAAAGCNAACGCACAACTNTTCTTGGACATTGCAGCCGCAATTCCTCAAGCAGGGTTTTCAAAATCATCATTGAGNAGAACAGCGTTTATTTTTTCAAGCAAGTCAAAGGAAGATGACGACAATTTTTTCGGGCGTGGAAATTTTGCAAAAATGCTCAACAGTTACAACGGCTATGAAATAAAAAATATCCCGGAAGACAGCATTATAGATTCAATAATAGAAAGCGCAATTAAACTGGGACTTTTTATTCCCATTGGAAAAGGAAAGGACGGCTTTGAAATCTACAAGGCGGCAAACATCCTTTTACAAGATGAAAGTCAAAATAACGTCACACACAAAAAAAACAAGACTGCCTCTTCAGAAGAAATGANAACAGCAGACAAAAAAGGTTTGGTAAATATAAACGCTGGCACAAATATAACCGTTATGCCAGGGCTTTCATTAAGTGAAATGCTTCCACTCACTTTGTTTATGAACAGCGTCACTTGCAATACGGTTTCTGAATTTGAAATNACAAGACAATCTGCAAGCCGCGCTTTTGATGCAAATGTTACGCCGAACGAGATTTTTGAAAATTTATCAAAATATTCAGCGTTTGCAATTCCTCAAAACCTAAAGATGAATATAGAAGAATGGTACAACTCCTATTCATCAGCAATGCTTTTCAAAGGCTATATACTCAANACAGATGAAAAAACCGCAAGAATAATTGAAAGTAACTCAAGAATTTCAGCATACATACAAATGACTCTTGCACAAGGAATATATCTTTTAAATATTCCTTTAGAAAATGATGTAGACAAGTTTATCCGTATGAGCGGACTTGAATTTTTAAGCACGGTAAAAACTCCAAAAAATAAAGATGAGTCTATGGATTTTCCCCTCCTTCGCGGCGGCAAGAATTTTTTTGAAAAAACGAATGACGCTGAAATTACAGACAAAGACAGTACGCTTACAAAATCCGCCGCAGAAATAAAAAAACGATTTTATGAAAAATTAGAATCGCTTTCTTTGAACGCACAACAAAAGGAGTGTCTTTCTGCCCGCATAGACAGAGGGATTATCATCTCGGAGGAACAAATCAATGCAGACGCAGTAAAAATGGAAATTCTTGAAGTGGAGGGGATGAATTATGCAGGAAAAATTCGACTTCTTGAAAACGCCATTTCGTTAGGNTGTCTTGTAGAAATNTTTGAACCCTCTGAAGAAAATTCACTCAAACTAAAGAGCGTCATAGGCANGCCGNTGTCTCTCACNCATCGCACAAACGATTGTTTCGTGAAAATGCAATTAGAACAAAATCAAGAAACGCAGTTTTTCTCCGTAAGCCATGCAAACAGAATNAAAATGATAAAAAATCCGCTGTTTATGTAAATGTGGCGTTGCGNCAAGGATAAAATAGCCACACATTTTANGAAATAAAACTCGAATTNTGACTTTGTAATATAATAAATTCATCNTGTNTATGAAAAACAATAAAACGGGAACAGTAGCAAAACTTTCCTTTTTTCTATATACTTTTANCTATGATAAAACATAAAATGCAAGAGTTACAAGAAAAAGCAGTAGAATATGGACCGCTTTGCATCGGACTGGACACTGATCCGTCTTATATTCCTGAATCAGTTATAAAGGCAGTTGGCTCTCCTTCAGAAGCAGTCTTTGCCTATAACAAAGAAATCATTCGNCGCNTCTCCAGTGAAAAAAGCGCGTGCTGCTGTAAAATCCAAATCGCCTATTATGAAGCAATGGGATTAAAAGGAATGGAAGTGTATGCAAAAACGCTAAAGGCCGTTCGAGATTCCGGACTCATTGCAATCTCCGATATAAAACGAGGGGATATTGCAGCAACAGCCTCTGCCTATGCGCGTGCACATTTTTCAGGNGATTTTGAAACTGACATTATCACCGTCAATCCGTATATGGGCTTTGACACTTTAAAGCCGTTTNCCGAATACTGCACAAAGGATAAAGGCTCAAAAGGCATGTTTGTCTTGCTCTGCACTTCAAATCCTGGAATGGTTGACATTGAACATCAAGAATTAAAAGACTCTTCTCTTTTGCTAGAAAAAGTCGGAGATGAAATTGCACGGCTCGGAAAAGAATTTTCAGAATTGTATCCTGAACAAACCTGTGGAGCAATTGGTGCGGTGGTTGGTGCAACTCAAGAAAGCGATGCAAAAAAATTGCGGGANANATATCCCGAAACATTCTTCTTGATTCCAGGCTACGGCGCACAAGGGGGAGCGGCAAAAATCGCGGCAACGCTTCTTGAAAAAGCNGGCGGAACAGTCAATTCAAGTCGAGGGATTTTATGCGCATGGCAAAAAGACAAAGATTTTGAAGAAAAACGAGAAGCCGGCATTTTAAGTATAACAGACATCGCTGATAGCGCGGCAAAAGCGGCATTGATCAGCAAAAAAGACTTGCTAGACGCAAAAGCGAACCTCTAAACTGTTTCACTGCGCTCAAGTTGAAGTGCGATGCGCTACTAACGAGTTTTTGTTTGCTCAACCNTGCTCGCATTTTGTTCACATCGCATATTTTAGTGCTGAGATAAGGAGTTATGATAAAAGCACCGCACAAATGNCGCNATACTTTTATCATGACAAGTTTCCGTTGGAAACTTGCATATCAAATGCCACTTCTCATTTCATTACGAAGTGGCATAAAAAGTCAAGAAAGAAAGTTGCAACTTTCTTCTTGACTTTTTATGGGAGAGGAACTATATATGATTACAAATATGATTCTTTCCGCATCGGGCTGGCGAAAAGTTTTTGCAGAATCTGGAAACGAACAGGATACTTCGTCGTCTATTGGACAAGAAAACAAAGCGATTTCTGTCTTTGCCGCAGAAGTTTTTGCAAACTATATAAAGAATACAAGCGCAAAGGAAACCCCCATTGTAATTTTAGGAATGGATTCGCGTCCAACAGGAAAGGAAATTGCAGATGCAGCCGTAAAGTCGCTTGTTCAAAACGGAATATTTGTTAAATGTGCAGGTATTATCGCCGCTCCCGAAATAATGGCGTATTCTAGAAATGCAGATGGATTTATGTATATTTCCGCAAGTCACAATCCGATAGGGCATAACGGAATCAAATTCGGTCTAAACACAGGCGGCGTATTAAATGCAGAGGAAAATGCAAAGTTGACCGCTCAATTTAAAGAAAGATGTGAAAGCGAAAACGCCGTTGAAGAAGCAATATCCATTTTAAAGTCTGCACCGAATAAAAAAATAGAAGAAATATATGAGGCAATGCCTTATACAAAAATTGAAGCCCTTGCCGCCTACAAAAAATTTCTGCTTTGGACAATCAGTGGAACTCAATCCTCCGAAAAACAAAACGAACTCTTTTCCATAATAAAATCCGAAACAAAAAATACTGACTCTGCCCGAAAAATAGGAGTTGTCTGCGACATGAACGGTTCTGCACGGGCTGCGAGCGTTGATGAAAAATTCTTTACTGAAAACGGAATATCTTTTTATGCGATTCACAATACGCCGGGTGAAATTGCACATGAAATTATCCCCGAATCAGAAAATCTTGTGTTTCTTGCCGCAGAAATGGAACGACTTCAAAAAGAGGGAAAAACTGATGCCATCCTTGGCTATATGCCTGACTGTGATGGAGACCGAGGAAACATTGTATACTGGGATGAAAAAGCAGGGCGAGCGACAATTCTAAAGGCACAAGAGGTTTTTAGTCTTTCAGTTTTAGCGGAACTTTCCTATGCAAAATGGATTAACAAACAAAATGCAAACTTTAAAAGCGCAGTTGCCGTAAACTGCCCGACGAGTATGCGCATAGATGAAATCGCTACAACGCTCGGCGCAAAGGTTTTTCGAGCGGAGGTTGGAGAAGCAAACGTTGTGTCATGCGCACAAGAAAAACGTGCCGCTGGATACGATGTTCGCATATTCGGAGAAGGTTCAAATGGTGGCACAATTACCCACCCCTCTTCTGTTCGTGATCCATTAAATACAGTCTTTGCAATCATTAAACTTCTTTCCATAAAGGAATTATATAAAAACTGGTGCGATTTGACAGGAGCATTTTACAGCGATGATTTTTCTCTTACGGATATTCTAGACACACTTCCAAAATACACAACAACTGGCGTGAGTGAAAGTCGAGCCGTTTTGCATATAGCCACAAAAGACCACTCACTTTTAAAGTCTCGATTTCAAAACGTTTTTCAAAACGAATGGACGCTAAAAAAAGATGAACTTTATGAAAAATACAAAATCCTATACTGGGAATGCGTCATCACAAATGGCACAAAGGAAACACGGCGTGTTACCGATTTTTCAAAAAGTGGCAGAGGCGGTTTAAAAATAGTATTCTACGATGAAGAAAACATTCCTGTAGCCTTTATTTGGATGCGTGGAAGTGGTACAGAGCCCGTTTTCCGCATATTGTGCGATGTGAAAGGCGACAACCCCGAAATGGAACGCTTTTTGCTAAAATGGGAAACCCAAATGCTCACAGTGGCAGACGGACGAACGCTTTAAGGAAACTTTCTTAATTTTCAGCAATGAGCGAATTGTCAAATTCGAGAACTGCTGAAAACACGATTTTGTAGCGAAGTACACAATTCTTGCGGAATTGCTACCGAGTTTGCCTTGCAAACTCGATCGTTTAAAATCCAAAAAAAATAGAGAAAACCATTCTTCCAGTTGCAAGAGCGAAAGGTACAGTGTTCTTTTTCTTTTAATTTCTCGACTTACGGTCGCAGGGCAAAGCCCTACTTACCCAGTTTTGTACGTCTCGCTACCAAAACTGACCCAGTGAATTGTCATTGCATTTGATTAAGGCAAAACCATGCGCTCGCGCATTTCGCGCTCATTTTGAAAGTACATCCAAATCCGTCTGTTCCGCCTCTATATGAAAGATTATTTTGTTTGGAAGACAGGCAGTCCAGTCGCCACTTGATTGCATTTTTGCAGCGGAAATACAATTTTTATTTTTGCAGGGGGATTCCACAACAAATGCCGCGCGATTTTCAATTGCTATAGTCGTTATGCCAAGCGATCCCTGAATTTCAAGATTCATATTTTTTTCAAGAGAATACACATATTCGCCATCAGGAGGATTCATAACCCAAACAGGATTTTCCAATTGATGAGAAAAGACACTCCAAAAGGAAAAAAATTGCAAGTGCACCAAGAATAATCAAAACTATGTCGAAAATCTTTATATACTTCAAAATGCACCATACATTTTCACCTATCTTTTTTCATCACTGCAACTGCATCTTCTATGCCATCAGAAAAAGACACCGACATATCATCGCGGATAAAAACAAAGTCAATTGCAATTCCAAAAGACTTTTCAAAATCATCTTTTAAAGCCAAAGTCCTTTCCTCTCCCAAAACGAATGCGGCGGTGGAAAGTCCGTCCGCAACTATGCTTAAAGGCGCAATGACAGTTGTAGAGGCAAGACCAGTTTTTGCAGGGAAACCCGTTTTTGCGTCAATAATATGATGATAAAGAGCGCCATCCTTTTTAAAAAAACGCTGGTATGCACCGCTTGTAACAACGGAAGTCTCAAAAACACTCAAGCGTACCAGTGGCGGAGCATTTTTATCAAAAGGATTTTTCACACCCACAGTCCATTTTTCACCATTCGCTTTTTCGCCGTAAACAGAGATATTGCCCCCCAAATCCACAACCGCTTTTTTCACCGCATGTGCTTTTAAAATCTCCACAACGCAATCAGCGGCATAGCCTTTTACAATTCCGCCAAGATTCAAGGACATTCCTTTTTTTGCAAGGAAAACAGTTTTTCCGTCAATCAAAACATCAGAAAAATCCACAAGGGGAAAAACAGCATACATTTCTTCAGAAGAAGGAACGTGGGCACTGTCTGTATTTACCCCCCAGAGAGAAATTAGAGGATTTAAAGCGGGATTAAACGCACCATTTGTAAGGCGCGCAATTTTAAGGGCAACATCCAACACGTAAATCATCTCATCACTTGCTAAAACGCCCTTTTCACCTGCACATCTGTTTATTTCAGAAAGCTCCGAAGTGCTTATTGTCGCGCTAAAAACAGTTTCAATATCAAAAAGACGTGAAAAAATCTCGGAGTAAAGCGCATCAGTTCCATCAAAATACGCATTAACCGAACAAACGGTGTTCATAACTATTCTCGTTTGTGGCGGCATCGCTTTTTTAGTGCAGGAAAACAAGACAAGGCTCATTAAAAAGAGAAGAAATAACTGTACGCGATTTTGAAAAAAACGAATGCGCATTATTTAGAAATGCAGGTTGCCCCTGCATAATTCAAATCCGTTAAAATTTCTGTATGGTCAGCAAACACGGCAACAGTATGCTCCTCATGAGCGGAAACTTTTCCATCTTCAGTAACAACAGTCCATCCGTCATCAAGAGTGTAAACATCTGGCGCACCGAGATTTATCATTGGCTCAATTGCAAGCACCATTCCCGCTTGAATTCGCGGATTCTTTCCTTTAAACGGATAGTAGTTCGGAATAGACGGTTCTTCATGAACGTCAAGCCCCACGCCATGCCCCGTATATTCATCGACAACGCCATACCCATGGGATTCTGCAATATCACAAACGGCTTTCGCAATATCGCTGATTCTATTTCCAACGCGGCAAGCCTCAATTCCTGCGGCAAGGCACTCAAGGGTCACCTCATCAAGCTTTTTGTATTCAGGCTTCACCTTTCCCACAAGAACTGTATGCGTTGAATCACTGATATACCCGTTCAAGTCAATCCCAACATCAATAGAAACCACATCTCCGTCCTTTATAATTCGCTTTTTAGAAGGAATACCGTGAATAACCTCTTCGTTTATGCTTATGCACGCAGCCCCTGGAAAATCCTCCCTAAACCAAGCGGGCTTTCCTCCATGCCGTGTCATAAAATTGTGACAAAGCGTATCAATCGCCTTTGTAGTCATTCCCGCCTTAACCTGCGGCAAAACAAAATTGAACATATCCGCCAACAAGTGGCAGGACTTTCTAATCCCAGCAATCTCATCGTCATTTTTCAAACGAATTGCCTCTCCTCTAAAACCAAACATGTTACATCTCCTACTAAAAGTTGTCTCAGAAATCTTCCGCTATTTTCAGCAATGAGCGAATTGTCAAATTCGGGAATTGCTGAAAACGCGATTTTGTAGCGAAGCGAAAAATCGCAGTACAATAAGCGAGTTTTTGAAAAAAAACTCGCCATTAAAAACAGCAACGCTATTTCAGTTGCTGTTTTTAAACCTTCCTTAATTTTCAGCAACGAGCGAATCTTCAGATTCGGGAGTTGCTGAAAACGCGATTTTGTAGCGAAGCGAAAAATCGCAGTACAATAAGCGAGTTTTGAAAAAACTCGCCATTAAAAACAGCAACGCTATTTTAGTTGCTGTTTTTAAACCTTCAATTTAAAGATGCCCTCAAACATTAGGCGGGGAATTCCATCTTGAATTTTTCTAGAAGATCTGCAGTTTGAATTGCACCATCAATATCCTTTAACTGACCTTTTTTGCGATAAAAATCAATTAAAGGTTCGGTTTGCTCACGGTACACTTCCATTCTGTGCATAATGGATTCTTGCTTGTCATCATCGCGCTGATACAACTCTCCACCACACTTGTCACAAACTCCCTCTGTTTTAGGCGGAAGAGTCAAGACATTGTAGTTTGCACCGCACTTTTTGCAAACACGCCGTGTGCTTAATCGTTTAATAACAACATCATCCGCAATTTGAAAATTCACAACCGTCACATCAGGACAAATTGAAGTGAACATTTCAGCCTGTGGAATAGTGCGCGGAAATCCATCAAGGATAAATCCGTTTTTGCAATCATCTTTTGAAAGACGATTTTTTACCAGTTCACAAGTGAGATCATCACTCACGAGAGCCCCAGAGTCGATTATAGCCTTAACTTTTACGCCCAACTCCGTGCCTCTCTTTATATTGTCGCGAAAAATATCGCCTGTAGAAATATGCGGAATCTTGTAGTCCTCCGCAACCTTAACCGCAAGAGAGCCTTTTCCCGCTCCCGGCGGTCCCAAAAAAATGAAGTTCATCGGTCACCTCCTCATCTTTTGTATTGCTAAAAAAGGCAGTTTCGCAACGAAATGTTTTCGTAACAAGCGCATAGCGCAAAGTTTCAAGCGAAAACTGCAATTGATAAACAAGTCTGCAACGCAAACTCAAAGGTAAAATCAGCACAGCATTTTGTGCGGATTTTACCATGATAGTATATGTAAACTCATCTTGTGAAAAATGATGTTCCATCGAAAGGCGCAAAAGATTATCAAATGCACATCACAACGACAAAAACTAAAACCACGCCCGCAAGCAAAAATCCTTCAGAAAAAAGGACAAGATTGCACTCCATCTTTTATGGCGATGGTATATATTTTACAATAAATATCTAAAATTTACAAACACAAAACAGTGGAATTTTGCATTCAAATAAAAAATTTGCTTATACCTTTTTGTGGAGCATTTTAAAGTCAAGGAGGGGAAAGTCTTCCCCTGCGCCCGCACTTCGTTGCGGTCTACCCTTTCTCCTAGGGGCGCAGCCCCTAAAACCCGCCGCAACAACAACACGCTCGGTCAGTTTTAAGGGCAAAGCCCCCTTTTACAAAAATCGTTTTTTGCTGTAAAATAAAAAGAAGTTATGATAAAAGCACCGCACAAATGGCGCGATACTTTTATCATGACAAGTTTCCGTTGGAAACTTGCATATCAAATGCCACTTCTCATTTCATTACGAAGCGGCATAA